>JAJPKP010000059.1 GCA_021323675.1 Pseudomonadota bacterium
CAGCCGCTGATGGTCATCTTCGAGGACCTGCATTGGATCGATGACGACTCGCGCGCGGTGCTCGACGTGCTGGCGGATTCGATTGGGACCGCGCGAATCCTGCTGATGGTCAACTACCGTCCCGAATACCATCATCAGTGGAGCAACAAGACTTACTACACGCAGCTTCGCCTCGATCCTCTCGGTTCCCGGATCGCGTGCGAACTGCTCGATGGGCTTTTGGGCGGCGCGGCGGAACTCAAGCCGCTCGAAGAGATGATCATCCAGCGCACCGAAGGCAATCCCTTCTTTATGGAAGAGATGGTCCAGGTGCTGTTCGACGAGGGCGTTCTGGTGCGCGACGGATCGGTCAAGCTCGCCAAACCGCTTTCATCGATAAAAATTCCCGCCACCGTCAAAGGCATCATCGGCGCGCGAATCGACAGACTCGGCGCGCCTGAGAAGGAACTTCTCCAGACTCTGTCCGTGATCGGAAAAGAGTTTCCGCTGGGACTCGTGCGATACGCGTCGGGCAAATCGACGCAAACGCTGGTCCCGCTGCTTGCGAATCTCCAGTTGGGCGAATTCATCTACGAGCAGCCCGCGGCGCCCGAGCCCGAGTACACCTTCAAGCACGCCCTGACCCAGGAAGTCGCTTACGATTCGGTGCTGGCCGACCGCCGCAAGGCCATCCACGAACGGACCGCCGAGGGCATCGAGCATCTCTACGAGGGCCGGCTCGAGGAGCATATCGACGAGCTGGCCAATCATTATCGCCGCAGCGGCAATGTGGCGAAGGCGATCGACTACCTGACGCGAGCCGCTCAGCAAGCGCGATTGCGGTCGGCGTACGAAGAGGCGGTGCGCTATCTGAGCGCGGCGATCGACCTGGTTATGACCCTGCCCGACAGTCCGGAGCGAGCGCGGCGCGAGGTCGAACTTCGTGTCGCCTACGGGCAGGCATTCGTGACGATCCACGGATTTGCCGCGCCCGAGCTCGAATATCATACGCAGCGCTCGCGCGATCTGCTGCAGAAGGTTGGCGAGTCGCCGGAGGTTCTGCTGGTTCTTAACGGGGTGTGGGGCGTCGAATTTTCGCGCGGCCGTTTCAGGGAGGCCGCGGAAGTCGCCGAGCGGATGCTTGCGATTGGCGAGGCGACTCGCAGCGAAGCGGCGATCGCCGGCGGCCACGCGGCGGTCGGCGCAACCGAGATGTGGCGCGGCAATCTGGAGAAGTCGCGCGCTCATTTCGAACGCTCGCTTGAAATCTACGACTGCGACCTCGAAACCTACCTCCCGATGCCGTATGCGGCGGTTATTCCGGGGCGATGTCATTTTTCGTGGACGATGTGGGCGCTCGGCTATCCGGACCGGGCGAAGCGCCTCGTCGATGAGGTCCAGCAGTTCGCGCTACGGCTCAATCGCCCTTACAGCATGGCGTTCGCTCTACAATTCGCGATCGCGATGGGCGACTTGCGCGGAGAGATCGGCGACGTGCGCCGCCAATCCGAGGCGCTGATCGAACTGTCGCAGGAACACGGCTATCCGCATTGGCTTGCTTCGGGACGCATGTCGATGGGCGCGCTGATCGTCGAAACGGAGGATTTCGACCGAGGAATGACGCTGCTGCGCGAGGGCCTCGAGGGTACGCGAAAGTCGGGAACCCTGCCGGTTTTTCGCTACGGCGCTCTGCTGATGGCGGGAGCGATGCTCCGGGCCGGCATCATCGATGAAGGCTTGCGTCTGCTCGACGAATCAGCCGAGGGTATCGAGTCGGATGACCAGCACTTTCAAGAGGCGGAAATATGGCGGCTGCGCGGCGAATTCATGCTCGCCAAGCATCAGGAATCGGACGCGGCCGCGTACTTTCATCGCGCGATCGAAATCGCGCGGGCCCAGCGGGCCAAATCGTGGGAACTTCGCGCCGCAACCAGTTTGGCGCGGATGCTGGCGTCGCAGGACAAAATCGATCAGGCGCGCAGCGCGCTCGCTCCGGTCTATGATTGGTTCACCGAAGGTTTCACTACCGGAGATCTGACCCTCGCCAGGACTCTGCTCGACAAACTGGCTTGATTCTCGCGGCCGGCGCCTCGTGCTACTTCACGCGGCGAAAGTGATCGGCCAGGCGCTTGAAGAACCCGGCTCTTGCGACGGTGGCCTGGGTCACGACTGGAACGGCGTCGATCTGCTTGCCGTCCTCGGTGACGAGAAGTTGCCCCACTTCCGCGCCCTTGGTGACCGGAGCGCTCAGGAACCTTGCGGACGGATTCCACGCGACGCTGATCTTGCCTTCTTCTCCCTTGCCGACCGTTACAAACGTGTCATGCGCGGGCGCGATCGCGACCGAATCCGCGACTCCGTAAAAGACCGGAATAGTTGAAGGCATCACCTTGTGCGCGTCGGGCTTTGCGGTCACAAACGTGCGAAAGCCCCAGTCGAGAAGCTTCTCCGTTTCGACCCGCCGCTTCTCCGAACTCGGCGTTCCCATCACCGCCGACACCAGGCGCGTGCCATTCGATCTCGCCGTCGCGACGAGGTGATAGCCGGCTTCTTCGACATGGCCGGTTTTTATTCCATCGACCCGCGAATCGTAAAAGAGCAGCGAGTTGAAGTTGGGCTGCTTGATCTTGTCGAAGGTGAATTCCTTTGCGCCCGTGTAAGTCAGCGCTTCCGGATGATTGGTGACGAGCATCCGGCCGAGCCTGACCATGTCGAACGCGGTGGTGTATTCGTCTTCGGCCGGAAGTCCGTCGGGATTGGTGAAGTGCGTTTCCTCGAGCCCCAGCTCCTTGGCCTTCGCATTCATCTGCGCGGTAAATCCTTCGGCGCTGCCGCCGAGGTATTCGGCGAGCGCCACCGCGGCATCATTTCCCGATGACACCATCAGGCCGTACAGCAGGTCGCGTACCGCAACCTTCTGGCCGACTCCGAGGAACATCCGCGAGACGCTCTGGTCCATCGAAAGGCGCCAGGCTTGCTCGCTGATCGGCATCATGGTGTCGAGGGTGATGCGCTTCTGTTCGAGCGCGTCGAGCACCATGTAGAAGGTCATGATCTTCGCGAGGCTCGCCGGCTGCATCCGCTGATGCTCGTTGTAGGCGTAAAGGACGGCGCCGGTGTGCTCGTCGATCATCATCGCCGCCTTGGCATCCAGCGCGAACGGGGCCGGGCGATCGCCAAGCACGTGAATTCCGGAAAGCGGAAGTGCCGGCGGGGTTTCCCTGGGGTGCGGCTTCTGCCTTGCCGCCATAACGGGAACGGCGGCGATGAGGAAAGCGAGCGAGAAAATGCCGAAGGCCAGACTTCTATAGCCGATAAGCCGCGAACGCATTGCGATCCGCTCCACCTCCGCCCGGATCGAACCTACGGCGCGCCGCTCGCGACCGCAAGAGCGCCATCAACTATATTCCCTTGGCCCGGCTTTGCGAATAAATCAGGATAGTCGATTGCATGGACATTTCCGTAATCCTTCCGGTCGTCAACGAGCGGGAGAACCTCGAAGTTCTGATCCCGCGCCTGACGGCTCTGCTGAGCGGCGCGCGGCTTCAGTCGGAAATCATCGTCGTGGATGGCGGATCCACCGACGGCACGCGCGATGCCGCCGCATCGCTCGGAGCGCGGGTGGTCGCGGAGCGGGGCAAGGGCTATGCGGCGGCGCTCTCGACCGGGTTCGAAGAGGCCCGCGGCGACTGGGTGCTGACGCTCGATGCCGACCTGTCGCACGATCCTGATTTTGTCGCCAAGATGTGGCGGGCGCGGGAGCGCGGTGACATCGTGATCGCCTCGCGCTATGCGCGGGGCGGCGTCGCTTACACCGGCTTTTTCCGCCGGTTTCTGAGCCGTCTTCTGAACGTGTTTTTGCGCCGCCTTCTTTCCCTGCCGGTTCGCGATGTCTCCAGCGGCTACCGGCTTTACCGGCGGGCGGCGCTGGAAGGGCTCAAATTTCAATCGACCAATTTCGAGGTCCTTGGCGAAATTCTCGTGCGCCTCTACGCGAAGGGCTACAGCGTCGCCGAAGTTCCGTTCACCTATTTTCCGCGCGAGGCCGGCCGCTCGCACGTAAGGCTGTTTCGGTTCGGGATGGATCAACTGCGGTCGGCGGCCCGGATGTGGAAGCTGCGCAACTCGCTCGAATCGGCCGACTACGACGAACGCGCCTATTACAGCATCATCCCGATGCAGCGCTACTGGCAGCGCCGCCGGCATCACATCACCGTATCGTGGGCGCGCGGTGCCGGGCGCATCCTGGATGCGGGATGCGGTTCCAGCCTGATTATCCAAAGCCTCAACAACGCCGTTGGCATGGATTTCAACTTCGCCAAGCTGCGGTTTCTGCGCCGTTGCGGCATACCGCTGGCGCGCGGGTCCTCGTTCGCGCTGCCGTTCAAGGACGCGAGCTTCGATTGCGTCATCAGCTCTCAAGTCATCGAGCACATTCCCTACGATGAAGTCCTGTTTTCGGAGATGCGGCGGATTCTGCGGCCGGGCGGGATGCTGATACTTGGAACGCCCGACTACGCGACCATCGGATGGCGCGTCATCGAACCGGCATACGGGTTTCTGCTGCCCGGCGGGTACGCCGACGAGCACATCACGCACTACACGCGCGAGAAGCTCGGCGAGATTCTTCAGCGCCACGGCTTCGCGATCGAGCAGGTGGCTTACGTGGTGCGCAGCGAGCTTATCATGCGATGCCGCAAGCAGACTCTTCCCGCACCCGAGCGGGCAACCATACGGCAATCCAGCGCGGCTTGAGCCGGAGGCTCTTTATATGTGCACGCAAAAGCTGATCGCTGTTTACTGCACGATGCTGCTGATAGCGGGATGCGCCGGCCAGACCGCCGGCGTGTCGCGAAACTCGGCTCCCGCGGCGGGTGCGGCCGATTGCGCGGTGAATACTGTCAAAATTTGCGGTGACGCGCAGAACGGGGGAACGCTCGAGCCCCCGCCGGCGCCGATGGGTTACGTGGCGTCGCAATCGACCATGCCCGACACCGCGCGCATCGCGATACCGAACGGCCCCACCGTGCAGGTGATGTGCTATTACAATCCGCAGCATACGTCCCTTGCGAAAAGCGACTGGACGTCATCGACCGCGCTCGATCAGAGCGCGGTCGGATACTTGAAGAGCAAAGGCTACTGCTCGAATCCGTGATCTCATACGCACAGCGATGAAGTATCCGGCGGCGCTCGCCTGCGGTCTTGCCCTTGCTGTCGCGGCCTGCGCTTCGCTTGCGATGCGGCCTTCGGGCGCGCCTTCTGCCGCTCAGGCGCCCGCGGCGAAGCAGGAACCCGAGTGGCTGGCGACGATGAATCGCTACCGGCGCGCCGATGGTTTGCTGCCTGTGGTGGAAGATCCCGACCTTGGCGCGGCGGACCTGAACCACGCTCGCTACCTGGTCAAAAACCATGTCACCTTCAGCGCCGGCGCCGGAATGCACAGCGAAGACAAATCCAACCGGTGGTACACGAGCAGCGGATACTGGGCGGCGCAGACTGGGGATGTGGTGATCGCGACGAACGAGATATCGGAGTCCGCGGCGATCGAAAGATGGATCAGCGCGCCGTTCCACGGCCTTGCGATCCTGGCGCCGGACCTGCGAAGCTCCGGGTTTGGCAGCTATTGCGAAGGGAACTGGTGCGCAGCGGTGTCGAGCATAGGACATCCGCAGGAATTGCGCGGCGTTGCCAAAGTCAGGCAGCGCGACGTGTTCGATTACGACAGCGATGCGCCCGAAAAAGCGAACCGCGTCGAGCTTGAAACTCCGGTCAGATGGCCCGCGCCGGGAATGATGCTGTCCAGCGGCGCGTTTGCCGATCGCGAATGGCCGGATCCTTTGACCGCGTGCAAAGGTTACAAGCCGCCGACCGGAGCCGTCATCTTTGCTTCGTTCGGGCGGGGCTTCGCCGCAAAGCCGCAATCGGAGGAACTTACCTGCGACGGAGCGCCGGTCGAACATTGCGTGGTAACCGCCGACAACTATGCGAACCCGGACCCGAAAACCCAGGAACACGCGCGCCGGCTGCTGGCGAACGATGCGGCCGTGCTGCTGATTCCGCGCGCTCCGATCAAGCCCGGCGCCAATTGCGAAGTGTTCTTGACCGTGGAAGGCGATGAATCGCGATGGTCATTCGGCGTGCGCCCGCAACGCGCAGAGCCCGACAACGGAAAACCCAGTTGACTCTTTTGGAGGAACGACGATGCCCCGGATCAAAGCAGGCGATGTTCAACTTCATTACGACGTTCACGGCTCCGGAGAACCGCTCCTGATGATCATGGGGCTGGGCGCAAGTTCTGCGGCATGGGATCCGGAGCTGGTCGAGGAGCTTGCCCGGTCGTTTCGCACTGTCACCTTCGACAACCGCGGCACGGGTCAGAGCGACAAACCGGATGTGCCGTACTCGATAGAGATGTTCGCGGACGACGCGGCGGCGCTGCTTGATGCGCTGAACATCCGCCGCGCGCATATTTTCGGGGTGTCGATGGGAGGAATGATCTCGCAGGAATTCGCGCTGCGCCATGCGAACCGCACCGGCAGCCTGACGTTGGGATGCACCACCGCGGGCGGAGCGCATTCGGTGCCGCCTCCGCCCGAATCGCTCAAGGTGCTGACCGCGCCGCGCGAAGGAGTTCCGCCGGAGGAGATCATTCGCCGCGGATGGCCGCTTTCCTTCACGCCCGAATACATCCGATCGCATCGCGATGAGCTGGAAGCGCGCATTCCCCGGATGCTCGAGTATCCGACGCCCCCGTTTGCCTTCAAGCGCCAGCTCGAGGGGACATACACCCTCAAAACCTGGGATCGGCTGCCTCAGATCAAAGCGCCGACCCTGGTAATAACGGGCGCCAGGGATGTACTCATTCCGGCGCGCAACTCGGAGCTCCTTGCCGAGCGGATTCCCGGCGCAAGGCTTCATCTGATTCCCAACGCCGGCCATGGCTTTACGACCGAAGCCCGCGATGAATTCCTGCAAGTGTTTGTTCCGTTCGTGAAGTCGAATTCGATGGGGTCCTAGGACCCGGCATCGCCGGCCTCCGTCCGCCGGCTTGCCGTGTTGATGCCTGCACGGGTTTAATTCGACTGCGTGGCTTCCTTCTACGACTTTGCGCTTGTATGCCAGGAACTTGGGCAGACCCAGAGCCGTCTGCAGATGGCGGAGGCGGTCGGGACGTTTCTCGCCGCTCTGCCGATCGATGAAGCGGAAATTGCCGCGCGCTTCATGGTCGGACGCGCGATCGAGCAGGGCGAGGAAAAACGGCTTCAGATAAGCGGGCGCGCGATCTGGAAAATCGTGGCCGAGATGACCGGCGCGATGGACCAGAGCGAGGACATCTTTGCCGCCGCCGAGGATTTCGGCGAGGCGGTCGCAACCGCGCTGCGGCTGCGTGCGTCCGATCCCGAGCCGTCTCTGACCATCGCCGAGGTCGATCGCATCTTTCACGAAATCGCGGAGATCGAAGGCCGCCACGCGAGCAACCGCAAGCTCGACGCGTTGCACGCGCTGTTCGAGCGATGCTCGGCGATCGAGGGCAAGTATCTCGCCAAGATTCTCGTGCGCGAAATGCGCCACGGCGTGAGCGAAGGGATGATGCTCGAGGCGATCGCGCGGATGGCGAATCGGCCACTCGCCGAGGTCCGGCGTGTTCATATGCTCGAGGCCGATTTGGGCCGCACCGTGCGGATCTTGCGCGGCGGCGCGGCGGCGTCGCCCATCCCGGCGGCGAAGCCGTCGCCGGCCGTGAAGCCGCTCAAGCCGATGCTTGCGCAGCCGGCTGCCGACGTTGCGGAAGCATTCGCGATGCTTGGTCCGGACATCGCCTTCGAGCACAAGCTCGACGGTGCACGCGTGCAGATTCATCATGCTGCGGGTGCGACGCGAATCTTCTCGCGCCGGATGAACGAGATTACGCCGAGCCTGCCCGAAGTCGCGGAGATGATTGCGCGGCTTGGCGACCGTTCCGCCATCCTCGATGGCGAAGTGGTCGCGGTCGATCCGGCTGGGCGTCCGCTTGCGTTCCAGGAATTGATGCGGCGGTTCGGCCGCGTCCGGGACATCGACCGCCTCCGTATCGAGCAGCCAATCAGGTTGTACCTGTTCGATGTGCTCGCGATCGACGGGGCATTGACGATCGACCGCCCGTACTCCGAACGCATCGCAATTCTCGACGAAGCCACACAGTCAGCCGGCCTGGAGACCGTGCGCCGAGTGATCAAACCAACGCTGCCTGAAGCCGAGCGGTTTTTTCGCGATGCGATAGCGGCGGGTTACGAGGGAGTGGTCGCCAAGGCGCTTGGCAGTGCGTATATGCCGGGCGTCCGCGGCCGCGGATGGGTCAAGGTCAAGCACGCGCGCACGCTCGATCTCGTGATCGTCGCCGCGGACTGGGGTTACGGCCGCCGCCACGGATGGCTGTCGAACTATCATCTTGCCGCGCGAAACGAACAAACCGGCGGCTACACCGAAGTCGGCAAGACCTTCAAGGGACTGACTGATGATCAATTCCGTGAGATGACGGAGAGGCTGATCGCGCTCAAAGTCAGCGAAGCGCACGGGACCGTCGTGGTGCGGCCGCAAGTGGTGGTCGAGGTCGGGTATAACGATATCCAGCGCAGCCCGCAGTACGAGGCGGGCATGGCTCTGCGGTTTGCGCGAATCGTCCGTATCCGTGACGACAAGGGCCCGCACGAAGCAGATACGATCGAATCGGTCGCGCGCGATTTCGAACGCCAACTGGTGAAACCGCTCGCGGCCAAAGTCTGAGAATCATCGAGACCGAGGGATCTTCACCGGCCTGCGCTCCGGCATTGTCGCGGCGCAGATCATCGCGGTTCGCTTAGCGACTTTGAGTCGGGATTGAGATGAAACCGACGGTGGGACTGGCTCCGGAATCAGTGATGGTTCAGGTACTGCGGTTCGTGCGCATCGTGCAGCGCCATCGCAATCGCTTCCATCTCGCTCTCGCCGAAATCCTCGAAGACGAACAACTCCGACGATTCATCGCCGCGCCGTTCGAAGACATCGCAACACCATGACTGGGGACCGAGTTGCCTGGTCCGCAGCACCAGGATGTTGCCGCTCACCACTTCCACCCGCTCCATAGGGCTACCTCCGAAACGAAAGTGCCATGGTCGTTGGCGGCCGTGACATTAAAAAATTAGCACGATCCGCGCAGATGCGCTAATGATAATGAGCGGAAAAAGCCTAATTTTCAGACAGTTATGGAATAAGACCAACTATTGACCGTGCCTGACCAATTCGAGCCAATCGGTCAGCGCATCGCGTGTGCTCCGAAACGCGATCTCGTCCCAGGGAATTTCCTCGGGCGCGAAATAACGCACTTCCAGCGCTTCCGCCGATTGGGTTGGCGACCCTGCTTCCGGCCTTGCCAGGTACGCCACCAACTGCGCGTTATGGTTGGACGGGTCGGTGTAAACGCCGAGCACTCGCTCGACTCGTGCGCGAAGCCCGACCTCTTCGGCTGTCTCGCGCACCGCCGCATCGATCGCGCGCTCGGCGAACTCGACGAATCCGCCCGGGAACGTCCATTTACCCATCGCGGGCTCGAAGCCGCGTCTCAGGAGCAGAACACGGCCGCTTTCAACCACCAGACATCCGACGACCAGCTTCGGAGAAGGAAAGAAGACGAAGCCGCAGCGCCCGCAGACCGGATATTCGTTGCGATCCGGCAGCACGGGCCGGTGCTCCATTTCGCCGCCGCAGAGCGCGCAGAAACGAACTTCCTTCGGGAAGCGATGCTGCACGTGATGGTTGGCGTGGACGGGGTCTTTTTTCATCGGAAATCGACATCACGCCGTCAGGCGGCGGACCAGAGCCTCTCCGATCAAGATTAGCATCGCGGCGATGATGATAAACGAATTGACGGACTCGCGCCGCTCGAGCGTCGGGCGCGACAACCCCACCTCCGAAACGCTCGGATTAAGCCTGCCGCCGGTCGCCGATGCGATCCGTTCGAGCAGGCCGTAGTTGGGTGCGGGCCTCGGCAACTCCGCCAGCACCGCGGGACTCACGGTGTAGGCAAGAGGCGGGAAGGTGGGCGTCTTGGCTCCCGCGGGACCGCGCAGCGCGATGTAGTAGGTCCCGGGAGTGGGCGCCTCGATCGATCCTGAGAACTCGCCCGGCACTTGCTGGGATAGCGTGGTCTCGTAGCGGGTATCGCCCGGGCCGGTGGCGGTCACCGCGAGCACGCTCATCGCTTTGCCGACATCGGGCGAGTAGTCGTTAAGGCGGATATTGATTCTTCCGCCCTGGTAGCCGAGTTCCACATCAAACTTCTGTTCGGCTTGCGTTTCGGGCGTGAGCCAATTGAACAACCGGTCCCACAGCGGCCCGAAGACATTCGCCTTGACCCAGCTTCCGGACCATCTGCCGTTCGCATCGGTGGTTACCGCGAGGGTTTTGCCCGATCCGTACTTCCAGCTTGCGATTAGCGGTTCCTTGTGATCGCCCCGGTCGATGTAGGCGCTCAAGTCGGCGTCCGGCTTGATCTGCGTGGATACATATCCCTTCAGCGGCGGGAGCTGCTTGCCGGCGAAATCCTTGAGGACGGGATCGGGGCTGACGGTATGCGGCGTGAAATCCTTCGCCTCCTGCATCGTGGTCTCGCCACCATGCTGGCGGAAGTCCGATACGAAAAGCTCGGGCAGGTTCTTGGGGCTGCTGGTCTGATAGAAAGCTCCACCGCCGTATTGGCTGATTGATTGAAGCAGTGCGACGTTCGCCTCGTTGCCCACGGCGATGGTGGAAATTGTCGCCCCGCCCTCGCGATGCATCCGCGAGACGATGTCGTAATACATCGCGGGCGTTCCGCCGGTCTCGCCGTCGGTGAGAATCACGACGTGCTGGAGTTGCGCGCCGCTGGTTGCCAGCATCCGCTCCGCTTCCTGGAGCGACGGCAGCAGGTAGGTGGTACCGTGCGCGGCCAGCCGATTGATCATCTGATCCATGTAGGGCCGGTTTTTGGCCATCGTTTGCAGCGGCACCACGACGAAGGGCTGCGAATCGAAACCGATGACGGCGATAAGGTCCGAGTCCTTGAGCGTTTTGCTGACGGTTTCGGCGGCGGCCTTCGCGTAGGTCAGCTTGTCGTTGCGGCCCATCGATCCCGATTTGTCGATAATCAGCACCAGCGCGCGTTTGAATTCCTTGCGCTCGGGCGGTTTCATCACCACCGGCATCGTCTTTGCCACCGGGCTCGATTGCCATTGCCCCAGCCCAAAGCTCGCGTCGCCTCCGATCATTGCCAGCGACCCGCCGCGTTCAACATAGGTGACCAACGCGTTCTGCGCGGCCGCGGAGAAGTGATCCTCGGGCAGGTTATTCAAAAACACCGCGTCGTAGCCCGCGAGGCTTCCATTCCATTGTCCCGACGTGACCGGAACAACCGAGGCGTCAAAGCCGCGCCGCTCGGCCACGGTCTGCAGGTAGGAAGCATCCTCGCCCGAGTCGGTCAGGATCAGCACCTTGCGCTGCGCGCCCACTCCGACCCATCCCTGGAGCGAATCGTCTTCGAGATATTTGTCGAGGGCGGGATTGTCAGCCTTGAACGTTGCGCGATAGGAAGCGAGCCCGCTTGCTTCGTTGTGCACCGGAAAATCGATCCGCTGCGCGCCCCGGCCCAGTGTCACTTTGCGCTCCGCGATCAGCGAATCGCCGCGATAGACCGAGATGGTGCCGGTCACAGGCTGCGGATTGAAGTTGTCCATCGTAACGCCAAGGGCGAAGGGCGCGGCCTTTTCGAGTGCGGGCGGCAGCGACAGCTCCGTCATCGCGACGTTGGGAATCGAAGTTGCGCCGGGGGGAGTAAAGATGTCGAGGCGGATGCGCGCGGCGTAAAGCGCGTTGACCGCGCGCGTCGAATCTCCGACGTTCTCCCATCCGTCGGTTACCAGCATGGCCGGTCCGCCTTCCGCTTCCGGGTCGGCGGCCAGTCGCGCCAGCGCCGTCTCGAGGTTGGTATGGTCGGGGTTGCAGCCGTCGCATCCCGTCGAGTCCAGTTGCGAAATCACGGCGCCGATCGTGCCCGGCACTGTTGATGCGGCGAAAATCATCGCCGGGTCACCGGATCGCAGCTTGAGTTCGTTTTTCAACAGATGCGCGGTCCAGGTGCGCATCTCCGGCGTGATGCTCGCCGAGACGTCGACAAGCGCGGGTTGAGACGCGCCTTCATAGCGCATCACCGTCTCCGGGCTGGCGATTGCCAGCACGATCAACGCAAGCGCAATCGCGCGCATCAGCGGCGCCCAGATCTTGACCCATTCGCGCGCGTTGATCAGCGACCACAAAAGCACCGCCGCGGGCACCGCAAGCAGGTAGAGCGCCGCGGGGCGGGCGAGCGTGAGTTCGCTCCAGAATGCGCGCAGGTCCATCCCCTATGCCTCGAGCGGCTTGCGCCGGCGCCGGTAAACCACCATCGCCTCGAGCGCTCCGATGGCAAGGATCGCCGCCAGAACCATCGCGCTCAGCGGCGCCTTTTCCGTCAAACCCTCGCGCGATGCGAAAGCACGATGCGTCTCGACCTTCAGCATCGGCGTGCTCTGGAAATCCGACACGGCAAAGTCGTCCAGATTCACCGGGCGCGGCGTCGCCGGAACATCCGGACCGGACAGCTCGTAGATTCCCTGGGCGCTCACTTCAGTGAACAGCGTCCCGGGCGTCGCCTTTACCTTTCGGCCCGATGGCAGCATGACGGTTTCCACTCCCGCCGGCACGAGCCACGGCTGGCCCGTATGGTATCCGCCGCTGCTCGCGCCGAGGCCGGCAAGGTAGCTGAGGATGTTCAGCGTCAGCACCGACATCGGCAGGTTGCGCCGTCCGAGATAGGGGAACGGGTTGAAGCCGGTCGCGATGAAGCGATGGCCCTGCCGTTCTCCGCGCAGCAGCAAGCCGCCGCCCTGTCCCGATACGACAGCCGCCATCCACGGATGCACGCCCAGAAACTCTCCCTGCCCAAAATTCAGCATCCGGAAATTGACCGAATCGGTAAGCTGATCCGTGCTGCGCCATCCGGCAATCTGAATCGCAGTGGCGGGAGTGGTCTGGAAGTCGAAGACCGGGTCCCCCGGCGGCGGCATCACGATCAGCGAATTCACGCCGGGCAGTTCCTTGGGTGCGGAGTATTCGAACACCGCGAGGTCGGCGTTTCTCAGATCTTCGGGGGCAAACGAGCCCGGCGCGACGGTCCGAACGGAAACGCCGGGAATCGAATCCAGTCCGGCGGCATCGGCGGGCATCGGCGTTATGAAAAGGATCGATACCTTCTTTACCGATCCGCCGGTTGCGTACGCGACGTTGTCGAGCGGGAACGCATCGTCGGGCATCAGCGTCGCCCGATAGACCGACGCGGGTGTCAAGGCGCGAAACTCCAGCGATCCGCTTTCTCCGGCTGCCAGCGTTTCGTGCGCATCCCCAAGCCGCCGCCCATCGCCTTCGACGACGACCTCGATCTGCTTCGGTTGCGAGGAAAAGTTCGCGACCGCGATTCTGGCGTGCAGCGCTTCTTCGCCGAACATCTCGCGGCGCAGCTCGAATGAGCCGAGCGCAAGGTTCGCGATCGCGTCATCGACCAGGATTGTGTCGAGTCCCGGCGGCACGGGATCGGCCACCGCCTGGCTGCCCACGAAAATCACCTTGCTGAAGCGCCCTTCGGAGAGAAGCGAACCCAAAAGCGACGCGACCGAGTTGCCGTCGTTGGGCGCATCCGTCGGTTTCATCGCGCGGATAGCGATCAGGGCCTCGGTATTCGAATCGAACGGGGCGGCGATGCGATGAGGCGTGGGGGCGGTGGCGAAAACCGTGATCTGCCCGTTCGCATCGGTAGCCGCGATCCTGCGGCTGATCTTGCCGATCGCGTCCTCGAAACGGGTTGCCCCCGAATCGAGCTTCGCCTGCATCGCGGCCGAGTTGTCGATTACGACCGCGATCGGATAGCTCTTGCGAACGATGTAAGGACCCGCCATCGCCAGCACCGCCATCGACAGCAGGATCAACTCGACCAGGAACATCCAGTTGAAGCGCGGCAGGCCGCCGAAGCGTTCCTTGCGAAGTCCGCGCAGCGCGCGGAACGCGAGCACGCTCGAAACCGTAACGCGAACCGGCCGCTCCCGCGCGAGATAGGCCAGCACCAGCGCGGGAACGATCGCGAAGAAAATCAGCGCTCCGGGGTACAGCAGTCCCATGGCTCAATGCGCCAGGCCGAGGTCGGTCACGGCGCGCAGAAAAAACGATTGAAACTCCTGATCGGTAAGATGCAGCGAGTAGTGCAGGCCGCGTTTGAGGCAGAACGATTTGATCTCGCGCGTAAGCCGCATCAGGGTCTGCTTGTACTGCTCGCGTTCGCGCGAGCCGACGGTTACCCGCATGCGTTCGCCCGATTCCGAATCGACAACCTCCACGTCGCCTTCGAGTCCCTGCCCCTGAATTTCGCGGCCCCCCAGAATCTGCACCGCCGTCAGATCCATCGAGGCGGCGAGAAACAGCCCGAGTCCTTTAGTCACGGAATTCAGCATCATCAGGAAGTCTGAGACCACGAAAACCTTGCCCGCGCGCCGAATCGACAGCATCTCGCGCGCGAGCGCCTGGGCAAAGTCATACTGGCCGCCGGGCTTAATCTCGCGCAGCTTGCGCGCCAGCTCCACGATCCGATGCCGTCCGTACACGAACGCGGGCTCCAGTTTCTGGCCCGACCCGGCCAGCACCCTGATCATTACGCGGTCGCCCGATGTGAGCGCGACGTAAGCCAGCGCCAGCGCGATTGCAACCGCGCGCTCGAACTTGCGATCCGCCGCCGGGTACATCATCGAGGCGCTCGCATCGAGGAAGATGTACGTCAGCAGATCCTCTTCTTCCTTGAAGAGCTTGATGTAGTACTTGTCGGTGCGCCCATACAGGCCCCAGTCGATGTGCCGAAAGTCGTCGCCCGTCGAATAATGGCGGTAGTCGCTGAACTCCAGCGATGAGCCCCGCTTGGGCGACAGATGCGCCCCTTTGCCCATGCCGGCGTATTGGCGGCGGGTGCGGATGCGGAGTTCCTCGAGCCGTGCGAGAAACTGGGGGGTGAATTCGTCTGGAAGATCGAACATCGCCTAGGCGCGCGGCCGCTTGAGGCGCTTTTGCACCTGCTCCAGGATCGATTCGGTCGTGACGTTCTCCGCCTCAGCCTGAAAGTTGCGCAGCAGACGATGGCGCAGGCAGGGGACGATTGCGTCGTCGATGTCCTCGTAGCTGACGCTCACGCGTCCCGCCAGCAGCGCGTTCACCTTCGAGCAAAGAATGATTGCCTGGGCGCCGCGCGGACTCGGTCCGAAACGCAGGTACTGCGAAACTTCCGGAACCGCTCCGGGACTTCCGGGAGTGCAGGCGCTGATTATTCCGATCACATAGCGTTCCAGCGGCTCGGCGACCATCACGTCGCGCACCAGTTCCTTGAGTGCTTCGATCGCAGCCGGCGCTTCCTGAGGCTTGAAAATAGGTTCGGCCTTGCGCCGATCGCTGCCGGTTGTGCGGTTCAGAATCTCGCGCAGCTCATCGGGCTTGGGCGGATTCATGATGACCTTGAACAGGAAGCGGTCCATCTGCGCTTCCGGCAGCGGATAGGTGCCTTCGAGCTCGATCGGGTTTTGGGTGGCAAGCACGATGTACGGCGGTTCCAGATGATAAGTCACGCCGAACACCGTGACCTGCCGCTCTTCCATCGCCTCCAGCACCGCGGACTGGGTCTTGGGCGTCGCGCGATTGACTTCGTCGCCCAGCACCATGTGCGCGAAGATCGGACCTGGCTTGAACTGGAACTCGCGCTTGCCGTCGTGCTCGGTGAGCACCTGCGTGCCGATGATGTCCGACGGCATCAGGTCCGGCGTGAACTGGATGCGCTTGAAGGTCAACCCGAGCGTGTCCGCCGCCGTCTTGCACATCAGCGTCTTTCCCAGTCCGGGCACGCCCTCGATCAGGATGTGGCCGCCGCAGAACAACGCGGTCAGCAGTTTGCGGATCACGTCCTGATGCCCCACGATTACGCGCGCGACTTCCTGCTCGGCGCGCTGAAACACTCTCCGGAACTCAGCCACTCGCTGGTCGGCTGATGCTTGCGGTGCCGCTCCCATCCCTTGTCCTCGACTCTCCCTGTTAGTGAATCAGATCGCGATAGCGCGGTGGAACCAGTTGTCGCTCATCCGGAGGCGCGTCGTTGCTGGTCTCCTTGAGGGGGGCATTGACGTATGGCGTGCTCGCCTTGGCCCGGTTCGGGTCGATCACCGTGATGCCGCCAGGTCCGACCGGCGTCGCTCCCGGCAGCCGGAACATCACGTACCGCGCATCGTGGATATCAAGCGCTTCGCCCTTTTCGCCCGGCTTGAGGAAGCGCTGGGTTTTAACCGGCGTCGGAAACTCGCCGAGATGAGTATCGCCCATGTTCGAGCCTTGATCTTTTGCCGCCTGCTGCTGATTGCCGCCCGTTTGAGGCAAGTTGCGGTTGCCTTCGCCTTGTTTCGGGAGGTTGCCCGGCTGGCTCGGATTCGGCTCGTTACCGGCCATCTTTTCATTCGGCTTGTTGCCGGCCTGCTGATTGTCTTCCTTGGTCTGGTCCTTGCCCGGTCCTGAGCCGTTATTGGGGCTCTTTGCGCCTTCTGATTCCAACTGGGCCTCGGCCTTGGCGATCTCGTTTTGAAGCTCGATCGACTGCTTGTCCTTGCCCTGGTTTCCGTTGTCGTTTGAGCCGGCGCCCTTGGCCTGCTGATTTTGTCCCGAGCCGCCACCGCCGCCGTTGTTGCCGGAGGCATTCGATGTTCCCGCGCCTTGCCCGGGCTGTCCCGAACCCTTGGCCACTTTCGAAGAGCCGCCCGAGCCTGAGCCGCCGCCTTTTTCCTTGCCTCCGCCCTGCTTCTGATCGGCGTGCGATGCCATTTGTTGCATCACTTGTTCAAGCCGCTGCTTTTTCGCTTCAGGCGGAAGATTGGGATTCTCAAGCGCATCGGCGGCATCGCGCACGCTGGTGGCGAGCGCGAGGTCATCGGGGCTCGTCGATGACTTCTCGATTTCGTTGGCAATTTCGCGCAAGCGGGCGGCCTGTGCCTCGAGCGGAGTGGGCGGATGAATCAGACCAAACGTCGCGAGCGCGGTTGCGAGCGCAACCACGAACGCGAGCACCGACGATCGTGTGATCGATCGGCCCAACCGCAACGGGAATGCGCGGTTGGGATCGAAAGACTCCAGAAATGAGGCGGCGCTTTTCCAAAGTAGCGGAAATAGCGGGCTTCGTTTGGCCTTGGCCGTCTCCGGTGCGGCAGGATCCGCCAGGGTCGCAAAGGTAAGAATCTGTTGATGGCTCCCTACGGCGTCATCGACTTTCTCGGCCGCCGCGACGAAGTCGCGCGCTCGCTGATACTCGCGGAGGGCAAAGGCCGCGCCCGCTACCAGTGCGACGATAGCGACGGTAATCAGCGAATCGGCCAGAATGGCAGCCTGCGCGGCGCCCAAAACGTATCCCCATCGCTCCCAGGTCGCATGTCCGAGCGGACGAAGCGAGGCGGCAAGAGCGGCAGCCACCAGCGCGGGCAAAATCGCATAAGCCAGAGTTCGAGCTGCCGTTACCTGGGCGATACGACGGCTGGTGCGGACGAGAGTCTCAACCGGATTGGGCACGACGTTCGATTATAACCTATTAGCTATGGTGTGCGGCGAGAGCCTGTCGGGTGGCCGGATGCGCGAATTTTGCTCGCCGTCGCGATGGCTCGTTTGTGCTCATTGAACGTTTTGGAAAAGACATGAGTTCCGTCATCGCGCGCCACGAAATACAAAAAATCCGTCCGCGCGGGATATAACGCCGCTTCGATAGAGTTCAAACCCGGGTTTGCAATCGGTCCCGGCGGCAGTCCGGCTCTTTCGTAGGTGTTGAATGCGCTCGCGGTTCTCACCGCGATCGCCGGTCTATCGACGGTTCCGTCGAGACTATACTCAGCGGTCGGATCGGATTGAAGCGGCATTCCAAGCCGCAGCCGATTGTAAAAGACTCCCGCGATTAGCGGCCGCTCCCCAGGCACCTTGGCCTCCTTTTCGACGATCGATGCCATCGTAACCATCTGCCGCGCCGTCAGACCCATCTCGAACATCCGCTGCTCCACCTGCGGGGTCAGCACCCGAAAGAATCTCGTGAGCATCGCGAGCAGGATGTCATCTGAGGTCGCGCGCGGTGAGAATCGATAGGTTGCCGGAAACAGATAGCCCTCTGCGCCAAGTGGCATAAGTCCGAGCGCCCGCACCAGGGAGCCATGGCGGGCGGCTTCTTCGAAATTGCCCTGGCAAACCAGCCCGGCAGCCTCCAGCCGTTCGGCAATCTGATGGACCGTCAGGCCCTCGGGTATCACGACAGTAATCACCTTGAAATCGCCGGCGACAAGGTGATGCATCACCTCGGCAATGCGCTCGCCGCCCTTGAACTCGTAGTCGCCCGGCTTGATTCGGCGCGCATCACCGGTGAACTGGCCGTATAGCAGCATCGCGGTCGCGCTTCTGACGATTCCTGCGGCGGCAAGCTGATGGGCGACGGCGCGGAAGGACTCTCCTTTTTCGATGGTGATCTCGCGAGGAGCGGGAAGAATCTTGCCCGGAGCGACCCAATAGAAATGGTAGGCCGTCACTGCGCCCGCTATCGCAACCAACAGTGCGATCAGGAGGGCAAGTTTCGCGGGTGTTCGCATTAGAATGCTGGTGCAATTCGTAGAGTTTTGGGATGAATACTACGAGTCGCGATGCGCCGCGAGCCATTCCTCCAGGATTATCGTCGCGGCTACAGCATCGACAGCGCCGCGTTTGCGCCTGAGCCGGGTCTGGCCAGCCAGCCGTTCGCGCGCCTCGAAACTGGTCAGACGCTCATCGGCGTAATCGACGGGCAATCGCAGATGCTCCCCGACCTTCGCTCCGAAGCTGCGCGCCGCGCGGGCCGATGGTCCCTCGGTGCCATCCATGTTGAGCGGCAACCCGACCACGATTTGGGTTACTCCTCGCGACTCGATTCGCGCCGCAATGTGGCTGAGGTCGCGTTCCATCGAGACGCGTTCGAAGGTGCCTAGCGGATAGGCAGCCGAATTCGCAGACTCGGCGATCGCCAGGCCAATTCGGCGTTTTCCAAAATCGACAGCAAGAATAGCCATAAGAATGAAGCCATAAATTCTCAAAATGGTCATAAGCGGCAAGCGCTGGAATTTCCTGTGCAAAGAAATTGCTCTAAGTGGTTGCTTTCATTGAGGAAATCCCTTAACTTGGCGCGCGATGCATTCTCGGGGGAGAAGCAGCGAGGCGCTTTTTCGTGCCTTGACGGCACTGGTGGTCGGCGTTCTGGCTACGCTTGCGGCCTTGCACCTGTTTATCCGTCCGGAAGCGCAGCCAGCGCCACCGTTGACCGATAACCTTCCGGCGGGCCAGACGGACACGCCGACTTTCGAAGTGCCCGAAACCGCCGATCCCGCTCCCGCCTCTATCACGATCAGTTTTACACTCGATCGGACCGCTCCTGTAAGTGAATATCTCCAAGATGCCGGCATCGACCGAGATGAAGCACGGCGGTGGGGATTTGTCTTTCAAAGCGTGGCGGCAACACGGCTGCTTTCTCGCGATCATCCTCTGACGCTGTATAAAGATCCCGAAACGGGAGAACTGCGCGGGCTCAAGTACGATATCGATCTGAAGACCAGTGTGACGGTCGCCAACCTTGGCAACATGGTCATCAAGGCCGCCACCCAGCCCATCGAATACTATATCAAGCCGGTGCAGATGGCGTTCGAGGTCAAAGAGGACTTCAAACGCACGGCGGCGCGCCATGGTGTTCCGTCCCCGATTGTCGAATCGCTGCTCGATGCGTTCAGCGATCGCCATGCGCTGGAGCAATTGAAGCCGGGGTCCGGCGTCAAGCTCATCTACCAGGAGAAGATCAGCCGCGACGGGACTTACCATCTGGTTGGCGACGTCGAGGCTGCGCAAATTCGTTTCGGGTCACGTACGCTAAGCGCATTCGCCTTTCGCGATGAGCACGGCACCGCGCATCTGTATGACGAGCACGGACACGCGCTCGGGCCGCAATTCCTGCGTTTTCCGCTCAATTTCAAGTACATTTCGTCCGGGTTCACTTTCCACCGCTACCATCCGCTGCTTCACACCTATCGTCCGCACGTCGGAGTCGATCTCGTTGCGCAATATGGCACGCCGGTAAAGGCGGTCGCCGACGGCCGGGTCGAGCAGGCGGGATGGGCGGGCGAGCTCGGCAACGCCATTCGCATCGAGCATCAGCGCGGCATGGTCAGCATCTACGGGCATCTGTCCCGAATCAGTCCGGACGTCCATCCGGATGCGTGGGTTCACATGGGCCAGGTTATCGGATGGGTTGGATCGACCGGACTGTCGACTGGTCCCCATCTGCATTTCGCTCTCGAAAAAGAGGGCAACTATGTCAACCCGCTGACCGAGAAGATTGGTGTTAATCATCAGGTTTCGCCGCGGATGCGCGCGTTGTTCGACAATCTTCGCCAGCGCTATGAGATGGCGCTTGCCAAGCTCCCGGACTTCGGCGGACACTTCGCTCCCGTAGCGGGACGCGAACACGAAGCGCACTCGAACGGGTACCATCTCACACTCGGCCGGTCGCGCCGTCATAGCAGGCGAGCTTCACTTCGCCAGACCAGCGACTCTACGCCGTCCGCTTCAGGTGCGGACGAAGGCGCGATGTAGCCCGCGCCCGCGTTCGGGTTCCGCCCAGCTTTTCCATCGAAGATCATTGCCCGCGTTGTCGCCGTGCTTTACCGCGGTGATCGGGTGTGCCGGAGGCATCTGCCAGGCCGCAGCGTGTGGAAATTCGGGCCGCCGTCTCTTCCGTATTTTCCGCAAACCTGATTTCTTCACTCCCCCATGCGCCGCGATATCGATACCGACTTCTTTGCTCCACCCCGGCCGCGCATCTTCGGACATCGCGGTGCGGCCGGAGAATTTCCCGAGAACACGACGGCTTCGTTCGAGCGAGCGGTGCGCGCCGGCGCGATCTATCTTGAACTCGACGTGCATATGACCCGCGACGGCGAGGTTGTCGTATCTCACGACGGCAACCTCGCCCGAACCTGCGGCCGCGACGAGTGCATCCGCGACATGACGTGGGCGGAGCTCCAGACCGCCGACGCGGGCTACCTGTTCACGACCGATGGCGGGGAAACGTTTCCGTTTCGTGGCAGGGCGATCCGCGTTCCGCGCCTGATCGATGTGCTCGGTTCGTTTCTGGGCGTCAACTACGTAATCGAGATCAAGCAGACGGAGCCGAGCGTGGTGCCGGCGCTGATGGGGGTGATCGATGCAACCGCGATGCGCCGGCGCGTGCTGATCGCCTCGGAGAACGATCGGGTAGTTGAAGAAGTTCGCAACCTGGTTCCGCAAATTCCCACCAATTTTCCATACAGCGAAGTCGCCGAATTTCTGCAGGCGATGGCCGGCAACCGTCCCGGCTATCGGCCGCGCGGCGACGCTCTGCAAATTCCCCCTGAATATGAAGGCTGGAAGCTGGTGTCCCCCGAGACCGTCGATTTTGCCCATCGCCTCGGTATCGAGGTCCATGCATGGACCGTGAACGACGAAAGCGAGATGAACCAGCTTCTCGACTGCGGGGTTGACGGTCTCTTCACCGATTTTCCGGCCCGCGCGCTGGCGCTGACTCGCGCCCGCCGCGTGAAAGAACAGGGCGGCGGGACTCGAAGGACGAGATGAAACGGAGCGGCGGCTCCGATATCGGAGTCGCCGCCCCGCTGTTTTTTCGACGATCCCGCTTAGTCGCGCGAATGCTCGTGTTGATGGAAGTTGAACATATCCATCAGATCGCCGATAGCTGGCTGGTTGAGCGGAACGTACGGATTGCTCGCCGACGAGACCGGATTAGGCAGGTTGTCGCGGCTGAAGCTCGAAATCCGCGGCAGGCCCCAGTTGAATTCGACAAACTTGTCGAATGACACGTGGTCATAGTAGGTGTGCACCACGCGGCCGCCGGTCGAAAAGCGCGAGACCACCAGAAGCGGAATTCGCGACCCGTCGCCGAAGAAATCGATCGGCTGGACGTAGCCCGAATCCCAGTATCCGCCGCCTTCATCGACCGTGATCATGATCGCGGTGTCTTCCCATACCTTCGGATTTGCCTGCGCCATCTCGATGATCTTCTGGCAGAAGCCCTCGAACAGTCCGAACTTCGATGAAGCCGGATGCCCGTCCAGATAGCCGTCGGGCTTCACGATCGAAACCGCCGGCAGCGTGTCGTTCTGGATGTCGGAGTACAGATCCTGGATGTCCTTGTTGTTGGCGCGCAGAGCCGGATTGGTCATGATCTGCGTGGAGTAAAGGAACGGGTTGCAGATGTTGCAGAAGCTGCCGTTCTCTCCGTCCTCCTTGCCGCCGTCCCATCCCTCGCCGTAGTACCTCCATGAGACATGATGCTGCGCGAGCACCAGACCGAGGTTGTTCTGCCGGGTGGGAGGGATGGTGAACTGGGTCGGTCCGAGCGGTGCCGGCGTCCCGTCGCCCAGGTAGCCGGGGTTATAGTTGTTGACGAGGTAGTAGGCGTTCGTGAGGCAGTCGCCATTGCGGAACGGGTGGTAGGGGAGAGAATTCAGGTACGCCATAATCGGCGCGACGCCTGGCTGATTCTGATCGGAGCAGTCGACGTACGATCCGCCTCCTCCCGTTGTCGTGCTGCCATATCCGTCCTGGGTGTAGAAGTTGTTGGTGCCAGGCTGCGGATTGGGATTTTCGATTTGTCCCGGCGGAGGAGTCGCGGGATTGCCGTTGCTGTCCGCGTAGTACACAAGGCTGCCGAAACCGATAATCAGGTGGTTGGCGCCGGTCCCTCCCATCACCGCCTGATGATAGTTGTCCGAGAGCGCGTACTGCTTCGCTAACTGCGTGAAGTAGGGAACGTCTCCTTTGGCGACGTTGTAAAACTCCATCGCGGTCGCGCCCTCTCCGGTCGACTCATCGTTGAACCCCGCCGGTTGCGGCGCACCGTTGCTGCCCGCTCCCACACTGGTTTCAACCCACGGAAAGAGGTCGCTAAGGCATCCGCTCGGGTTCGCCGGAGTCGATGAAGCCGCGCTGCAATCGAGCTGCTGCCACATCTGGAAGAACCGATGCACCGGGCTGCTTGCATAGTCGTCGTAGGAAATCGATGCGTGCAGATCTATCGGTCCGTTGGGCAAATTCGAAGGAAAGCGGGTATCGATCGTCCGGTTCGGAAGCCCCGTTCCGCCGTCGGCCAGGCTGGGGTAGACCGACACCGGAAGCGCCGGTTCGACCATCTCGGCCAATTGCGCGGTAGCGAACGGCGGATTGGTCGGCGCGCCGTCGGTGTTGATGTCCGGAAGCGTCGAGTACGGCGCCGTCTTTGTCGGGCTCGGCGAGTACACGGTGGTGTCGCTCGCTTGCCATTGCTGAGCCTTGCTGAAGTTCGGACCCGGCGTTCCGTCCGCGTTCACGATCCCTTCGGAGAGAAGATTCCGCACCGTTTGACCCTTTGGCGGTGTGTAGGTGGCGAACAGATGATCGAAGGTCCGGTTCTCTCCGATGATCAGAATCACGTGCTTGATGGGGGTGCGAGTCTCAGCGCTGTGATCGTCCACGCGCCGTTCGTGTCTCGACCCTGCTGCGGCGGCCCGGCCTTCGGATGCCAGCGCCAGTGGAGGCGTGCTCTGGCTCGCCAGCATCGTCCCGATCGCAATCGTCGCGATCCACTTCCTGCGTTGCTTGTTTCTCGACATTCGGAACTTCTCCTTTCCTCGAGTTAAAGGGAGTTGCGGATGGAAAACGTCCGCGGGAGCAGGATGCACGAGGGGAGTGAGCGGAATCGCGCACAACTCATTGAAATTATTTTTAACAGATAGTAAAGAGAGCGGCGCTTCGAGTCAGCAGGCGGGGCTGTCGTGGGCAACGCCGCGCCCAGGCATGCGGTCGCGCTTCGCGAATCAGGGAACCGGGCTGGTTGGCGTTAATCGGAGCCTTTTGCGCGACGCCTGGAAATCATTTCCGGGCGATGACGCGCTCGAAAGAAGGTGTGCTTGTGCCACGCCCCTGCAAATAGGAAGATCGATTTATCCACGAGTTTCTGGCGATGCGGGAACTGTGATGCAAACGAACCGAAAACACCACGCAGTCGGATTGTTCTGGGCGATCGTCGCGACGGCGGCGATTTTTCTTGCGCCCGGGATTGTTTTGGCCGGCCAGCGCAACGCCCCGCCTCCGTTGGTGATTCCGGGCAATCAAGGCTCGCAGAGCTCGACTCTCGAGCTCCCGTCGACTCCGGGGAAGCAGGGCGGCGAGCTTGTCATTCCGCCGCCGGCACCGGCGCCGCAGGAAGGACAGGAGCTGACCATTCCATCGCGCGAGCTGCGCGAGCAGCCGGGCTACGCCCAGGTCACGGTCACCGTGACCGGACCCGACGGCGGCTATGTCACCGGGCTTCAGAAGGACGATTTCAAGCTGTTTCTCGACGGCCGGCAGCGTCCGATCGAGTTCTTTCGGCAGGACCTGAACACTCCCGTTTCGGTCGGAATCCTGGTCGATACATCCGGCAGTATGCAGTCGAAAATCCCGCAGGCCCGGCTTGCAATCCTCGATTTTCTCAACGAGCTGAATGCGCGTGATGACGTGTTTCTGTTCGCCTTCTCGAGCCGGCCCTACCTGCTTCAGCCCTTTACCACCAATCACGTACTGGTCGCGAACAAACTCAAATATCTGGCGGCGAATGGACAGACTTCGCTGTTCGACGTGATCATCGCCGGGCTCAGGATGGTCACAACCGGACGCTACGACAAGAAGGCGCTCCTGGTGGTTACGGATGGGATGGACAATACGAGCATGTCGCGAGTGGAAGACGTGGTCGCTCTGGCGCGCAAGATGGGCGTGCTCGTCTATTCGATCGGCATCGGCGATCCAAACGCCGGCGGTGGCGCCAGCATCGCAATCGGCCCCTTTGTCTTAGGCGGCGGATTGACCGAACGCGTCGATGCGGAAACGCTTCGCACTCTATCGACCGAGACCGGCGCCAAAACCTACATCATCCGCCAGGTGGGCGATGGCGCGGCGCTTAGAAGGGCCTGCGAACAGATAAGCCTCGAGCTTCGCGAGCAGTACACCCTGGGATTCGTCGCGCCCGACGCGCACTCCGGAGGGTACCGCAGCGTCCGCGTCGAATCGCCAAATCATCCGGACGACA
Organism: Pseudomonadota bacterium; assembly: GCA_021323675.1. Taxonomy (GTDB): domain Bacteria; phylum Desulfobacterota; class Binatia; order Binatales; family Binataceae; genus JAFAHS01. The sequence goes on from JAJPKP010000059.1 coordinate 25,223, forward strand.
CCGTCCGGGTCCGCAAGGGCGTCGAGATCGGAGGGCCGGCGGCGTACGCCTCCGAACCCTACAGCGCTCCGGTTCGCTAGCGCTTTTCTCCGAGTCCCTTTCGGCCTACTCGAGCTTGCGTTTCCCGTAGTAGGGCAGGGTCGTCCCCTCCGCTTGCTTCTCTTCCGCGGCTTCTTCCTTACGCGGCCGTGATGACGCCGCGCTGTAGAGCGCGAGAGTGCCTGGCTCGATTATGTCCGGATCGGTGACGATATTGACGCACGCGACGCGGCCGCATCCCAGCGCCCGCTTCATCGCGGGTGCGATGTCCTCGACGCGCTCGACCAGTTCTCCGTGCGCGCCGAGTCCTTCCGCGGCGCGCTCGTAGTGCACCATGCCGAGTTCGGTCGCCATATGCCGTCCTTTGCCCCACATCAATTCCTGCCCGTGCTTCGACATCCCCCATTGCTTGTCGTTGTTGACGACCACCGTGATCGGCAGATTGTTTTTGGCGGCGGTATGAAACTCCGCGAAGTTAAGCCCGACCGAACCGTCGCCGATGATGCAGAACACCTGGCGATCGGGATGAGCGGCTTTTGCGGCAAGCGCAAACGGGATGCCTACGCCGAGGCATCCGAGGTAGCCGTGGCTTAGAAAGCGGCCGGGATGGCGCGCTGTCCACGCCCCTCCCATCCAGGCCGCGGTCTCACCTCCGTCGGCGGTGACGATCGCCTCGGGATCGAGCAGATTGGCGATCTCATGCGCCATCCGCGCGGGATGAATCGGGCCGGTTGCGGATTTAAGGGCGTCTTGAAAACGGCTTCGTCCGGCATGACGAATCGCGCCGAGCCGTTCGCGCCATTCACGATGCTCATCGAACTTGACGCCTTTGGCGGCTTCGATCGCGTCGCGCAGGAACTCGCGGCAATCTGAGACGACGCCGAGTTCGATGCCGCGATTGCGGCCGATTTCTTCCGGCTCGATATCCACCTGCACCACATTCGCATCCGCCGGAATCACCGAGTTGCGTCCTCCGGTGAACAGGCCGATTCGCGTGCCGAGCAGGAGAACCAGATCGGCGCTGCCGCCGTTTTTGGCATGAATGGCGGGATGAATCGCGCCAAAGCCGCCGAAGCAAAGGTCGTGATCTTCCGGAATAGAACCGCGAGCCTTTGAGTTGGCCATTACCGGCGTATGGGTCAATTCGGCGAACTGCACCAGTTCCCTGGCAGCCTGCGAAAACCATACGCCGCCGCCGGCGAGTATCGCCGGGCGCTTCGCTTCCTTGAGCCAGTCGAGTGCCTGGCGCAACGCGGCGCGCGAGGGGGAGGGAGCGGTCTTTGGCCGGTAATTCTCAGGGAAGGCAACCGATGCCTCGTCGACGCGCGCAAAGAGCACATCGATCGGCAATTCGAGAAAAACCGGTCCCGGCCGCCCCGACACCGCGTAGCGAAAAGCGGCCGCGACATACTCGGGAATTCGATCGGTATGGGTAACCGAACGCGCCCACTTGGTGATCGGACGCATCAGGCCCATCTGGTCCACCGCCTGCAGCGGCAAGCGGTCATCGTCGGAGAGCGGACTGCGCCCCCCGATCAGCACCATCGGAATCGAATCCATGAAGGCATTTGCGACGCCCGTAACCGCATCCGTAACGCCCGGACCGGCGGTTACCAGCGCCACACCGGGACGCCCGGTCGTTCGCGCCCATCCGTCGGCCATGTGCGCCGCAGCCTGTTCGTGGCGCGTGTCGATTACCCGGAAGTTATGGCGCATGCAGGCCGCGTAGATCGCGTCCAGATGTCCGCCGTGAAGGGTGAAAATTTCGTGCACGCCCTCGCGCTCGAGAGCGCGAACCACCATTTCGCCGCCATCGATCTTGGCCACGCGTGATCACCTCCGATGCTTACGCGAAGATTGTAGGTCCGCCAGGTCGCAATCGGCAAACCGCCTCGAAAGGGGGCGGCCAAAGCCGCAAGACTGGTCCGGCCCGCCGGCGGGCCGAAGGATGGAGCAGGGTCTATTGGTTGGCTACCTGGGCGCGCACGACTTCTCCGTCGGTCGCGGTTTGCCCAAGGTTGATCGCCACCAGTTCATCGCCGTGCAGCCCTCTCACGACCTGGCATCGGATCCCATCGTCCTGCCCGAGCTCCACTTCTCTCAGATGTATGCGGTTGTCCTTGACCACCGGCACGTAGGTCTTGCCGTTCTCGAAGATGAGCGCATCGTCGGGAACCAGGAGGGCGCCCGAGGAGCCGCTGACCGATATGTCCACGCGCGCGTACATTCCGGGAAGCAACAGCAGGTTGTCGTTGTGAAGATCGACTTCAACCAGCATCGTGCGCGTTTCGGTCATCAACGCGTCCGGATGGCGCGTTACCGCACCTTCGAAGCTTTTGCCGGGCAGTTGGCTTACGGTGACACGGGCGAGGTCGCCGTCTTTGACGAACGCGGCGTCATCCTGCGGCATATGCACATAGACGCGCACCGGGTTGAGCGTCGCCATCCTGAAGATTTCCCGCGCGCTCTGCTCGGCCGTGGCGGTTGCCACGAGCGCGCCCGGGTCGAGGTTGCGCTCGGTGATAATTCCGTCGAAGGGCGCGAGCACGCGTTCGTAGGCCTGCTGGGCGGCAAGCGACTTCCATTTGGCCTCGTCCGACAGCATCGTTGCGTGCGACTCATCCGCCTGTTCCTGGGAAATGACGTGTTGCTTTACGAGAATCTGGTAGCGGCTGTCGGTCAACGCCGCCATCTGATACGTCGCGCGAGCATCATCGACCATCTGGTCGAGTTCGGGCGAGACCAGGATGGCGAGAAGCTGGTTCTTTTTGACGCGCGCGCCCTTGTCGACGAAGATCGATTTGATGTAGCCGGGGACTTTCGGATAGATGGGGCTCTCGAAGAATCCGTGCACGTCGCCGGGGAAATCGAGGGTGTGCTTCAGCGGCACGCGCTGGACCGGAGTCACGAGAACGACCGGACCACGCTGCTCTTCCTGCTCCAGCTCGCCGGCCTGCCGGCGCATCCACACCTCGCGAGCGAGCACCAGCCCCGCGAGCGCGACCAGCACTACGATCACGCTGGCGAACCATCCGAAGTAGAACAGAGGGCCTGTGGCCGATTGAGCATGTCGCGAACTGTCAGTCATCGGTCTTTCCCATCGCGCGGTGCGGCGAAGCCGAACCTCAGTCTTTTTCCGCCTGTTCGACCATCGCTCCCACCAGCGCATCGCGTTCGCGCTTGCCGAGCCGTTTTTGCGTGAAGAGCGAGTACACGGTAGGCACGACAAACAGGGTCATTCCGGTTGCCGCGATCAAACCGCCGATGACGGCGCGGCCGAGCGGCGCGTTTTGCTCCCCGCCCGCGCCCAACGCCAGCGACATCGGCAGCATACCAAGAATCATGGCGAGCGCGGTCATCAGCACCGGCCGCATCCGGACGGTGGCGGCCTCGATCGCCGCTTCCATCGCATCCTTGCCTTCGCTGCGCAAATCGTCCGCGAAGGTAATCAGCAGATTGCCGTTTGCCACACCCACGCCCACCGCCATGATCGTTCCCATCAGCGACTCGACATTGAGCGTGGTATGGGTAGCCACCAGGATCCAGAGCACGCCCGCCAGCGCCCCCGGCACCGCCATCATGATGATGAAGGGATCGAGCCATGACTGGAAATTGGTGGCCATCAGCAGGTACACGAGAACGATCGCAAGCAGGAGCCCTTCGCCCATGCTGCTGAACGAATCGTGCATCGCCTGGCTCTGCCCCAGAATCTTCACGCTGGTGCCCCGCGGCAGGTCCTTGAGCTGATCCACTTTCGCCTGGACCGCGGCGCTCACACCGCCGAGGTCGCGTCCCTGCGTGTCGCAGTTGACGTCGAGCACGCGCTGCACGGTGTAGTGATTGATGCCCTGGGCTTCCACCTGGTGGCGGATGGTCGAGAGATTGGCCAGGAACTGCGGTTCGGGCGTGCCGCCGTCGATGTTCTGCGGCGTGAGAGGAGTACGGCCGATTGCCTGAATCGAATCCACGATGTGCTGCGGAGTCTGGACCGATACGGTGTAGTTGACGCCGTTGCGCAGGTCGAGCCATTGGTTCGGCGAAATTACCGAACTTGAACTGAGCGATGTGAGCACGCTGGTGGTTACGTCGCGCTGGGTAAGTCCGAGTTCGAGCGCCTTGTCCCGATCGACCTGAACATCCAGCGTCGGATAGTCGAGGACCTGAGCGATTCGCACGTCGGCCGCGCCCGGGATGGTTTCGATCTCGCTCTTGAGCTTCTGCGCGATCGCAAACGACTGGTTGAGGTCGCGGCCGGTGATTTGAACGTCGATAGGCGCCGACAGGCCGAAACTCAGGACCTGGCTTACGATATCGGCGGCCTGGGGATAAATGACTACCTGCGGGAATCTCCGCCGCACCCGTTCGAGAATTCGGCGCGTATATTCGGCGGAGGGGTGATGCTTTTCGGTGAGCTGAATCTGCAGGTCGGCATCCTGCGGACCCAGCGTGTCGGTCTGATAGAACAGCAGCGCCCAGTACACGGGCAGCCCTACATGATCGGTCATCAGCCGGAGCTCGCTCGGCGGGATGACATCGCGGATCTCCTGCTCGACGCTGGCAAGAATCCTTGAACTTTCTTCCAGCCTGGTGCCGACGGGCACGCGCACGTGCAGGCGGATCATGCCGCTGTCGACGGTGGGAAAGAAGTCTTCGCCCACCACCTTGAGCAGAACCATCGACGCAAGCACGATCACCGCGATGCTTCCGAGTGCCAGAGCTCGATGCTGCATGACGCGAACCAGTCCATTGCGGTACTGGTCGCGAAGCTTCTCGAAACCGCGCTCGAACCATCCCGTCACAAGCCCGAGTACTCCGCGCGCCTGATTTGCATCGTGCTCCTCGGCCAGCAGATGAAGCGCCATGCTCGGCACGAGCGTCCGCGACAGAAAATACGAAGCGAGCATCGCGTAAACCACCGCGAGTGCGAGCGGGGTGAACAGGAATTTGGCGACGCCGGTCAGCGCGACGACCGGAGAGAATACGATGCAGATGGAGAGGGTGCCGATAAACGCCGGGACGGCGATCTGGCGCGCCCCGTCGAGAATCGCGACCCCCAGCGGCTTGCCCATCGCGTGATTGCGGTGGATGTTCTCGACTTCGACGGTCGCATCGTCAACCAACATTCCCACCGCCAGCGAGAGCCCGCCCAGGGTCATCAGGTTTATCGTCTGCCCGGAAAGCTTGAGGCCGATGATCGAGGTCAGGATCGCCAGCGGGATCGAAGTGATGACGATGATGGTGCTGCGGATGGAGCCGAGGAACAGCAGCGTCATCAACGCCACCAAAAACGCCGCCACCGCGCCCTCCTGCAGCACGTCTCTGAGCGCGCGGCGCACAAAAAGCGACTGGTCGAAGGCGAGCTCCGCTTTCAGCCCCGGCGGAGCGATCGACATCATCGGCCCGAGCGCCCGCCTCACCGAATCGACGACAGTCAGCGTCGACGCGGACGGATGCTTGAGGATGAGCCGATAGGTCGCAAGCTTGCCGTTGACCCGCACGATGTCGGTCTGCACGGAGTGGCTGTCGCTTACCTTCGCGACATCGCCGATGTAAACAGGGGCGCCGTTGACGATCTTGATCGGCAGGCGGTTAAGTTCCTCGACCGCGGGCGGGCTGCCGTTGAGCACCACGTTGTACTCGAGGTTTCCGATCTTCGCGGTGCCGCCGGGGATAATCACGTTCTGGTTCTGCAGCGCTGCGACGACCTCGGCCGGTGAAACGCGCCGCGCGTACATCCGCTCCGGGTCGATATTCACCATTATCTGGCGCGAGGTTCCGCCGAACGGCGCGGGCGACGACAGCCCGGGAATCGTGAACAGAAACAGGCCGGCGAAGTTGAATCCGAAGTCGTACATCTGCCGCTGCGAGAGCGTGTCGCTGGAGAAGACCAAAAAGGCGATCGGCACGTTGGTCGCGTTGTAGTCAATGACGCTCGGCGGACTGATTCCGGGGGGCAGGACGTTCTTGATCGCCTCACAGACCGCGCTGAGCTGGGCGATCGCAAGCCCGGTGTCGGATCCGGGCTGGAAATAGAACTTGAGCAGCCCGATGCCGTTGTAGGAGATCGATTCGATGTGATCCACGCCGTTGACGGTGGTGGATGCCGCGCGTTCGCTGATATTCACGACACGCTCTTCCATCTCCTGCGCGGACAGGCCTGGGTAGTACCAGACCATGTTGACCAGCGGGATATCGATCGCGGGGAAGATGTCGAAATTCATGCGGGTCAGCGCGACGATGCCCAAAAGCAGCATCAACGCCGACATGACGGCGACCGTAACCGGTCTGCGCAGCGCGAGTTGTACGATCCACATTACGCTCGCATCCCTCCCGCGGCGCGCGCCCGCGGCGCTTTGACGATCCGTTCGTCACGCGGCCGGAGGCGGCGGACAAATGAACGGACAAACGCGGTCCATCGCGCCTGAAACCGCGGATCTCCGGGGTTCATTTTCGTGATCAGCCGGGTCAGTTGCGGAAACGCAAGCGGGAACGTGGTCAGAGCCATGTTGGACAGCAACAGCAACCGCGGATTCAGGTCCGAGGGAAGCTGGGATGCGCGCTGAAAATCGGCAAACTGGCCCACCGCTCGATCGTATGACCGCTTGCGCTGGGCGCGGGCGATCAGTCTGCTCGCTTTCGCATCCAGCGCCTCCCATTCCATCAGCCGCACCCAGAACCGATCGCGGCATCCGAACCGGAACCAGAATGCGACGCAGTCTTCGGGGGTAGTGTAGGCGGCGCGATCCATCTGCGCGGCGCGCAGAGCGAAACGCCGGCGCATCACCTCGCGGTAAAGGTCGTTCTTCGCCCCGAAATAACTGTAGAGCATGCGCTTGTTGATCCGCGCACGGCGCGCGATTCGGTCCACCCGGGCGCCCGCGAGCCCGCGTTCAGAGAATTCGCGCAGCGCAGCCGCCAGAATTCGTTCGCGGCTGCGTGCGGAATCGCGCCTCAATGCGTTTGCGAGCCGTTTTCGCGCCACCCCTTGGACTCCATCGGCTTTCGGCGGACCGGTCCATTAACCCGGCGTAACTGATTGGTTACTTTCTAAGCCAGTCGGCGGACGGGTGTCAAAGAGCCGGCGCTGCTCAGGGATCGATCGGAAACCGCGGGCTCAGGATGCCCCGGAACCGCCGGCCGGGGTCTTGCTCCTGAACGGAGGCAGAAAGACCCGCGACGGATCCGAGGTCAGGTTCAGAAATTTGATCTCGGCGAAATCTCCGGCGACCTGGATCCCGAAAAAGGTCGCGTTGTCGATCCGGATTCGCCGGAAGTTTTCCAGCCCGAGCTTCATGAAGTGGCAGAGCACCGTGCGGATAATGTCGCCATGCGAGACGAACAGGACGCGCCTGCCGGGATTCGCGGCCAGCGTCTGCCGGACCGCTTCGACACCCCGCGCCTGCACCTGATACATCGTCTCGCCCCCCGGCGTTGGTTCATCGAGAGGCCGATCGCGGTAATGGACGTAGTGAGCATCGTTGAGCAGATCGGCGTAAACCATTCCCTCCCATCGACCGTACTCGACTTCGGAAAGGCGAGGGTCTTCAACGATCTCGGTGACTCCGAGCCCGCTGGCGATGATTTCAGCGGATTGGCGCGCGCGCACCAGCGGGCTCGACACGATCAATTCAGGAGCGAGCGCGCGCGCAAGCGGCACCGCCGATTCGACTTGCCGCCTGCCGTCTTCATCGAGTTCGACGGGATTGCGGCCCATCACCCGCCCTTCGCGATTCCACGGCGTTTCGCCGTGGCGCATAAGAAGAGCGATTCCCCTGATTCCGCCTGCCTGCTTCAATTTCTCAGCCACGTAAAAGGGACCCAGAGCCATGAGAAGATTCCTGGCAACGAGCTAAGCAAAATCGGAGCCTCCGGAAAAGTTCGCATCGCCGATTTCCCCGAAGAATCTTCTCGAAGCGGGGTTGTTTCAACTTGAAATTCGGAGTGCCGCCAACAAAAAGGCCGCCGGTTTTGCCGGCGGCCTCGTTACAGGCGAATCGCAATTTTCGGCTCAGCGAGCCGCGGCGCTCACGTTCGTGCCGTTTTCCAATGCGGCGCCGTTGGCGCCGTTACTCGGAGCGAGCCCGCAGAAGGCCTCGTAGTCGATGAGCCCCGTCTGGGTGGGATGCTCGCTGCAAATCGGGCACTTGGGGTCCTTGCGAATCTTCAGAATTCGCACGTAGTCGCGGTCGGAGAGCGTGTCAAAGTAAACCATCTTTCCGATCAGCGGCTCGCCCGCGCCCAGCAGCAGCTTGATTGCCTCCAGCGCCTCGATCGATCCAATCAGCCCAGGCAGCGCGCCCAGCACTCCGGCTTCGGCGCACGACGGCGCCATGTCGGGAGGAGCCGGCTCCGGATAGAGGCATCGATAGCAGGGGCCGCCCGCATCAGGGTAGAAAACGGTGGCCTGGCCCTCGAAGCGGAAGATCGCGCCATCGACCAGCGGCTTTTTCGCCAGCACGCACGCATCGTTGATCAGATACCGCGTGGGGAAGTTGTCCCCGCAGTTTACGATCACGTCGTAGTCGCGGATTATGTCCATCACGTTTTCCGACGTGAGGCGCACGTCGTGGCGAACCACCTTGATTCCGGGATTGAGGGCGTTGATCTGCTTCTGCGCGGACTCGGTCTTCAGCATCCCGACCCGATCGGCGGTATGCACGATTTGGCGCTGCAGATTCGAGAGATCGACCACGTCAAAGTCAACCAGGCCGATGGTGCCCACGCCGGCCGCCGCCAGATAAAGCGAGGAAGGAGATCCGAGCGCTCCGGTTCCCAGCAACAGCACTTTTGAGTCGAGCAGCTTGGCCTGCCCCTTCTCGCCGACCTCCGGGATTACAAAGTGGCGGGAGTAGCGGGTGAGCTCTTCAGGCGTGAATTGCCGGTCGGCCACCCATGGGAGGCCGCGATCCTTCCAGGCATTGAATCCGCCCGTGAGGTTGAAGATGTTTTCGTAGCCGAGCTCGTGCAGAGTCCGCGCGGCGAGCAGCGAACGGGTTCCGGATGCGCATTGCACGATAATCGGAGTTTTGCGGTCGGGAACCTTCTCCTCGATGCGCAATTCCAGGAATCCGCGCGAGATGCCGATCGCATTCGCGATGTGTCCCTGGCGCCATTCATCGGGTTCGCGGACGTCGATCAGGACGGTGCCCGGCTTTTCCATCATCCGGCGCGCTTCGTCGATATCGACCTGCTTAATCTGCGCGCGCGCCTCGTCAAGGATATTTTTGGAAGTCTTGGCCATAGCATTCACCTGTCCGCCGGAGGGCGGACGTCCATTCTACATATGTAACCATCGCGAAGCGCCCATGCCTGAGGGGGCGCCCGCGTTCATCCGCCGAGCATCCGGTACGATTCCACCAGGGTGCGCAGGAAGTTCAGCACCTGTTGGGCATGGCCGCGAGGCGTCACCTCGTGAAACGCGCGCCGGACGTGAAGATCGTGATCGAGGACAAAGGTCGAGCGTTTGGCCAGCCCGCCGTTGAACACGCCGAAGGCGGTTGCCAGCTTGCCTTCCGTGTCGGCGAGCAGGATGAACGGAAACGCGTGCTTCTCCGCGAACGCGCGATGGCGCGCGACGGTGTCGGTGCTCACCCCGACGATTACCGCATCGAGGGAGAGGAACTGGTCGTAAAGCTCGCGGAACTCCTTGCCCTCGACCGTGCATCCCGGCGTATCGTCCATCGGGTAGAAAAAGAGAACGACGTTGCGGCCGCGAAAATCGGCGAGCTTGCGCCCTTCGCCGCCCTGGTCGGGAAGCTCGATCTGCAGCGCCGCGGCCAGCTTTTCGCGATTCTCAAGCATGAGCCTCGGCCTCGGCGGCCGCGCGCTTGCGCGTGAACTTGATTGCGGCGTTATCGACGTTGATCGAGCAGAGCGATCCGCACATGCTGCACACGTTCGAGCCCGCGGCTTCGCTTTCTTCCTTGTAACGGCGCGCCTTGTCCGGATCCATCGCCATCGCGTACATCCCTTCCCAATTGAGCGCCTTCCGATACCGGGACATCTCGTCGTTCCAGACCTTCGCGGCGCGAACGCCTTTGACAAGGTCGCCGGAGTGCGCCGCGATTCGGGTCGCGATCACTCCTTCGCGCACGTCGTCGATATCGGGGAGCCGCAGATGCTCGGCCGGGGTCACGTAGCAAAGGAAATCGGTGCCGGCGGCGGAGGCAATCGCGCCGCCGATCGCGCCGGTGATGTGATCGTAGCCGGGCGCGACGTCGCAAGTGAGCGGTCCCAGGACATAAAAGGGCGCACCCGAGCAAACGCGCTTTTCCAGCTTGACATTGGCCTCGATCTGATCGAGCGGCACATGGCCGGGTCCTTCGATCATAACCTGCACGCCGTTGGCCCGCGCGCGGTCGGTCAGTTCGCCCAAAATCAGCAGCTCCGCGAGCTGTCCCCGATCGGTGGCGTCACCGGTGGCTCCGGGCCTGAGCCCGTCGCCGAGCGAGATGGTCACGTCGTGTTCGCGCAGGATCGCGCATACTTCGTCAAAGTGTTCGTAAAGCGGATTCTCGTTGCCGGTCCGCTCGATCCACGAGGCAAGCAGCGCGCCGCCGCGCGAGACAATTCCTTCGATCCGCTGATGGCGGCGCAGGCGCATCACGCTCTCCCGCGTGACTCCGCAATGAAGCGTCATGTAGTCAACGCCCTGGCGAGCCTGGCGCTCGATGACTTCGAGAAAGAAGGCGGCGTCCATGTCCATGATCGAGCGCTCGGAGGCGACCTGGTAGATCGGCACCGTCCCGAGGATCACCGGGCATCGCGAGACGATCTCGCATCGAATCCGATCCAGGTCGGTGCCGGTCGACAGATCCATCACCGAGTCCGCGCCGTAGCGGACGGCGGTGTAGAGCTTTTCGATTTCCTCGCCGAGGAGCTGATGAAAGTTCGAGGCGCCGAGGTTGGCGTTGACCTTGGTGCGCAGCGTCTTGCCGATTCCGATCGCGCGGAACTGATGATGGTGATTGTGCGGGATGACAAGCTCGCCGGTGGCGACCAGCGCTCGAATTTCCTCGGGGGCGAAGCCTTCGTCCTCGGCCACCTCGGTCATTTCGCGGGTGACGATTCCCTGGCGGGCGGCTTCAATCTGGGTCATCGCAAATACCTCCGCGGACGCACGTTTCCGCGTCAATCTTCTCTATATTTTAGTCTTCACCGTAGTCGATGCCATGCTTCTCGCACAGCGCGCGAAGCTGCTGGATCATTCGCTCCGATCGCGCGAGATGCGCGATCGCGATGAAGTTCGCCAGCGCCACCATCAGCATCGCCCCCGTAGCCCAATACATGTGGGAAATCACGCTGCCGCCGTGAATCACGCCGACGCCTTTGGCGTATGCCACGAACAGGATCGCAAGACCGGCGATTGTCAGCGCAATCGTGACCCGGGTCATGGCGGGTTAGTTGCCGCTTCGGGCGTGATGGCGATCGATCGCCGGAATTTCGGGCGAAGGCTCGGTTTGGGCGTAATGCCGGGGCAACGCGCGTTCGGTGTAGGTCTTGAGCTCGGGGCGTTCGGGGTTGTAGACCTGCGCTTCCTGTTCGCGGTACCAGGCCTGCATTTCCTCCATGTTGCCTTCGCGGCCTTTTTCGGCGATGACGCGCGAGCGATGCATCAGCATCTCTTTGGTCTCGACGAAGTCCTTGCGATCGAAACCCCAGATGCGCGGATGCACGTAAGTGTCCATCCGGATTGCGTCGCACGGGCAGGCTTCCACGCACAACCCGCAGTAGATGCATCGCAGCGTGTCGATCTCGTAGCGAACCGGGAACTTCTCGACGTGAGGATCGGGCGACTCGCCCGCTTCGATATAGATGCATTGCGCGGGGCAGGCCGTCGCGCACAGGTAACAGGCCGTGCATCGCACGGCGCCGTTCTCGCGCAGGGTGAGCCGATGGCTTCCGCGATAGTGGTCGGAGTAGCGCTTGCGCTCCTCGGGGTACTGAACGGTGGTGAACGCGCGGCGCGATTTCGCCAGCCCGAAAAGATGGGCCGCGTTGATAACCAGGTTGCGCCCGAGATGATAGCTGGTGATCGCGAGACCCTTGACGATTTCGGGAATGTAAATCTTCTCCCAGAAGGTCATTTCCTCGCGTCTTTTCATCTCAAACCAGCGTAAAAATCCTTTGTCAGGATTGGATTTTCGCCGCTACGGCCGGCGCGGCGCAAATTACCGGACTACTTGCGGCCACTATAGGTTTCGCAAGGAAGGGCAGTCAAGGTTACGCACCCCGCCGCAAACCGCGGTCATCGATTCTCCCGACCGCGCCCGAAGCGATCGCCATCTTTCACCCGCGGGCGCTATCCGATAGACATTGCACGCCATGAAATCGCCCGCCGCAGCCATCGTCTCGCTCGAACGCAGGATCTCGCGCAGCGAGGCGGCTCATACTCTCACCGCCAGCTTCCTCGGATGGACGCTGGATGCGTTCGACTTCTTTGTGCTGGTCTTCGTCCTTCCAACCATCGCCGCCGAATACCACCGGTCCGTGGCGGATGTCGCCTTCACGATCACGGCGACGCTCGCGATGCGCCCGCTGGGAGCAATCCTCTTTGGATGGCTCGCCGATCGCTACGGCAGGCGCACGCCGCTGATGGCCGACATCATCTTCTATTCCGTAATCGAGGTGCTCAGCGGACTTGCGCCCAGCTATCACGTGTTCCTCTTCCTGCGCGCGCTCTATGGAATCGGGATGGGCGGTGAATGGGGAGTGGGGGCGGCGCTGGCGATGGAGGCGGTCGGGCCGAAATCGCGCGGATTTTTCTCCGGCCTGCTGCAGGAAGGCTATGCGGTGGGCTATCTGCTCGCGGCTGCGGCTTATTTCTTTGTCTTTCCCCACTTCGGATGGCGCGCGCTGTTCTTTGTCGGCGGCCTGCCCGCGCTTCTGACGATTTATATCCGCAGCAAGGTTCCCGAATCGCAAGCGTGGGAGCGCACGCGGCCTACAGCCCACGACGTCGCCCGCGCTATCCGCTCCAACCTGGCGCCGCTCGGGTACCTGGTGCTGCTGATGACGATGATGAACTTCGTCTCGCACGGAACCCAGGATCTTTACCCCACCTTTCTGCAGAAGCAGCGCGGACTCGATGCGCGCACGGTGGCGACAATCGCGGTCATCTACAATGTCGGCGCGCTGCTGGGCGGACTCATGTTTGGCTACTTTTCCGACCGATGGGGGCGGCGCTGGGCGATGGGATCCGCGGTCACGCTGGCGGCGCTGATCGTGCCGTTCTGGATCTATCCGAAATCGCTGGCGATGCTCTCGGCGGGAGCATTCATGATGCAGTTCATGGTGCAGGGCGCATGGGGCATCGTTCCCGCCCATCTGGCCGAACTCTCTCCGCCCCAGGTGCGCGGACTTTTCTCCGGCGTCGCCTATCAATCCGGCGTGTTCTTCGCGTCGTTCGCCGCTTTCGGGGAAGCGCTGCTTGCCGAGCGGTTCGGCTATGGGGCGGCGATGGCGGGAACGGCGGCGGTTGTGATGGTAATCACGGTCATTGTCATCGCATTTGGCCGCGAACGCTTCGGCGCGGAATTGTCCAGCTAAACATTGGCGACCGTAGTACGGCGCGCCGCCGCGCCGCATAAGCGGGACTTTCCCTGAACTCAGGATTGCGCTAAACGACCGGTATTGAAGGCGAGCGCCATCCCGCCGGAGGTGAACCCATGAAGTTTGGCCTATTCTACGAAATATCCGTCCCCCGTCCGTGGGGCCGGGAAACCGAAAAAACCGTGTATGACCGATGCCTCGAGCAGGTGAAGCTTGCGGATGAGCTCGGTTTCGATTCGGTGTGGGCGGTCGAACATCATTTCCTCGAAGAATATTCGCATTGCCCCGCGCCGGAACTGTTTCTGACCGCCTGCGCGATGGTGACGAAGAAGATGCGCGTCGGGCATGGAATCGTCGTTTGCGTGCCCGAATTCAACCATCCGATTAAAATCGCCGAGCGCACCGCCGTCCTCGACATCCTCAGCGGCGGCCGTCTCGAAGTCGGCACCGGACGCTCGGCTACCTGGACGGAGCTGGGCGGCTTTCGCGTGAACCCCGACGAGACCAAGAAAACCTGGGACGAAATCGTGCATTGCCTGCCCAAGATGTGGACGCAGGAGCGATACTCCTACCAGGGACGGTCGTGGTCGATGCCGCAGCGGACCATCGTTCCAAAGCCCTATCAGAAACCGCATCCGCCGATGTGGGTGGCGGTCACCAGCCCCGGCACCGAGATCGATGCGGCTGAGCGCGGGATGGGCAGCCTGGGGCTGACCTTCGGAGGTTTCGCCGAGCAGGAAGAGAAGGTCAAACGCTACCGCAAGATCATCCGGAGTTGCGAGCCGGTCGGCGAATTCATCAACGAAGCCGTCTCGACCGTTAACTTCCTGTTCTGTCACGAGGATGACGCGGAAGGCGTGAAGATCGGCAAGCGATTTACCGGGGCCTTCAACTACCTGGCGGCCCAGCTTTTGGCCGCCCGCGAGGCCTACCCGACCAAGTCGTATCCGTCGTTGGGATTGCTTCCGTCGCTGCGCCGCGATGCGGCCGGGCCGGGCGACGAATCGGGCGCACCCGAGGGCATCGCGATTGGAAATCCGGCTCGACTGGTGCGCGAACTCAAGAAGTGGGAGTCGGTCGGAGTCGATCGCGTCAACTTCCTGCTGAACGCGCTCGAAACCGTCCCGCAGGAGCAGGTGCTGAATTCGCTGCGCCTGTTCGCGAAGGAAGTAATGCCGCATTTCGAAAAGAAAGAGGGGCAGAAACACGAAGCTGCCGCCGCAGCCGCAGGAGCCCGCTGATGCCGCCGCGTTTTGGAACATTGGATTTGAACGCGTGGGCCCGGATGGCATCCACGATCAACGGCTTCAAGACCGAGGAATGGAAACTGAAAGGCGCGGAGATTCTCGAGCTTCATCTCGAGATCGACGACGATCCCGCCGATGCGCTGATTCCGCGCACGATGCATCCGGCGATCCCCGCCTACACGATCATCAACGTGATGCACGCGCCGGACAGCCCGGTCGGACCTTTCAGCATCGGCGAAGTCAGAATCGCCGGCCGCACCGGCGTCCGCCCGCGCGGATTCGTCCTGCGCAGCTTCTGCGACAGCGAGGCCGCGCGCAAGGAGCTTGCCGCGCGATGGGGTTTTCCGGTCGCGCCCGCGGACGTAAGCGTCTCGGTCCGCCACGACCGTGTCGTCGGGAAAGTGGCGGTCAACGGGAAAACTGTCCTGCACGCCGAGCTAATCGATCGCGACGCGATCTCCGGCAACGACATCCAGTACATCGCCTCGATGCATCTGGCGCGCAACCGCGACGATCAGAAGCTCGTGCTGGTGCAGGTGGACCCGGAATATACGTTCTCGAAGGCTGAGCGCGGAAGGCCGAGCGTGGTGACGCTCGACAACGATGCGTTCGGGGCGGATGGGCATCTGCGGCTGATGAATCCGATCATGGCGAGCTTCGCGGTCGCCGACGTCACGCTGCCGAAGATTCGCTACATCTGCAATCCCGAGCTTCCGGCGCTGCAGGGAACGACGAAAGTCGCCGCCTGAGGCGCAGCTCAAAATCCGCGGGTTGAGCAGGCCGGCCGCCGGAGACACTGGCGCTTGAAGCCTGCGAAATCCGCGGATTTGCTTTTCTCCGATGCCTGATCCCTGGCGATTCGAGCATCTTGCCCTCAAGAGCGGGCTCAGAATGCGCGTCGCAAGGGCGGGTAGCGGTCCCCTCGTCGTGATGCTGCACGGGTTTCCGGAATGCTGGTACTCCTGGCGGCATCAACTCCGCAAGCTTTCGGATTCCTTCGATTGCGTGGCGCCCGAGATGCGCGGTTACGGCGAAACCGACGCGCCGGTCGGAATCGAAAACTACACTGTCGAGAAGCTGGTCGGCGACGTCACCGATCTGATCGAGGCAATCGGCCATCGGCGCGCGATCGTGGTCGGCCATGATTGGGGCGGAGGAATCGCGTGGGCGACGGCGCTGATGCGCCCCGAGTGCGTCGAGCGCCTCATCGTTCTGAACTGCCCGCATCCGAAGCGGTTTTCCGAAGAGCTGCGGCGCAATCCGCGCCAGATGCTGCGCAGTTGGTACATGCTGTTCTTCCAGATTCCCGCGCTGCCGGAGGCGATGTTTCGCGCGCGCAACTTCGCGCTGCTGGACCGGGCGCTGATGGAAGGCACGGTGCGCAAGGATGCGATAACCGCCGAGGACATGCGCTACTTTCGCGCGGCATTCGCGAATCCCTATTCGATCACCGCGGCAATCAACTACTATCGCGCGGCTTTTCGGATCGGGCGCCGTCCGAGCGCGTACCAATGGCTCGATCGGAAAATCGCGGCGCCCACGATGCTCATCTGGGGCGAGCGCGATTTCGCGCTCGGAAAAGAGCTGACCCGCGGGATGGAGCCGCTGTTCAGCGGGCGCTTCGAGATCCGTTATGTCCCGGAGGCGGGACACTGGGTGCAGCAGGAAGAGCCGGAGCGGGTGAGCGCGTGGATGCGTGAATTTATGAGCCGGCCTATCGAGAACCGGCGATAATCAGGCTGTTACATTCTGGCAATTTTTCCGACAAAGTAGTCGCGAGGAGATTCGGCTTTACTCAACTTCGGCCCGCAGCTACTCTCATGAAGGGAACAAACGCTCGGACCGCAGCCTTTCTCGTAGATCCCGCCTAGATGATCGCAGGGTCTTCCGTTTTGGGGGCAGCCCGACCAAGCCCGGAAGGAGGGCTTTCAATGCCCACTAAGTTGTA
>JAJPKP010000015.1 GCA_021323675.1 Pseudomonadota bacterium
CCACCACCCTGTCGCCGACCACCGGCAAGGGCTCGCTGGGGCGGGGCAGCGCGCTGGGGATGTTCAACGGGCTGGGCTCGGGGATGGCCGGCGGGATGGGCGGCGGCTACGGCGGCATGTCCGGCGGCTACGGCGGCACGTCCGGTTACGGCGGCCTCGGCGGCGGAGTGATGGGATCCTCCTTCGGCAGCGGCTTCGGCGGCGGCATGGGTGGAGGCTTCGGCTCCGGGATGGGCATGATGCGGGGCAGCTCCGGGCTCGGCTCGACCGGGGCTAGCCTGAGCGTATCCTCGGGAGGCGGCACCGGGCCGGGTGGAAAAAATCCAGACTTCGTGAGCCCCGTGAATATCACGGCGGATCCCGCGACCAACGCGCTGGTGGTAAGCGCGGCGCCGCAGGACTGGCAGACGCTCAAGCAGATTATCGACGAGCTCGACGTTCCTCGCGTCCAGATTTTCGTCCAGGCGATCGTCGTCGAAGTGCAGGCGCAACGCACTCAGGAGATCGGGGTGAACTTTCAGGCTTCCACGGCTATCAGCGGAAGCACCCTCGGCCTAGGACAGTTGAACTTTGGACAGTTGCAGACCGCGCTCGGAAATCCTCTCGGCCTCACCGGTCTTGGGATCGGTCTCGCCTCGGGCAGCATGTGCAGCATTCCCGTCGCAGTCGCCGCGGCGGCGACGGGATCTACTACGACCGGGGGCAGCACGAGCGGCACCATTTCGGTTCCCTGCGACGTGGCGTTGATGACGGCGCTTGAAACCGATACGCATGCGAACGTGCTGTCGGCGCCGACCCTGCTCACCGCGGACAACGAAGAGGCGATGATTATCGTCGGGCAGAACCTGCCGTTCGTCGGGTCGGCCGCGGCCAACGCCGGCCTTCCGGGCCAGATCTTCAACTCCGTCGATCGCCAGAACGTGGGTATTACGCTCGACATGGTGCCGCAGGTTTCTGAAGGCGATTACGTGAAACTCGACCTGTACGAAGAAGTATCGAACGTGCTCGCTGGCACGCAGAACAATCCTCTCGGACCGACAACGACCATCCGGTCCGCATCGACCGAGGTCTTCGTGCAGAACCATCGAACCGCGGTGATCGGCGGATTGCTTTCGAGCCAGGATACGATTCAGAACCAGGGCGTGCCCTTCATCTCCAATATTCCGGTGATAGGCAACCTGTTCAGCGACAAGGCTTCGGATCGACAGAAAGACAATCTGCTGGTGTTTCTGACTCCGCATATTGTTCGCAACCGATCGCAGTTGCGCGCACTTGCGCTGGATGAGCGCCAGAAGTTCATCAACTCGCTCGGTCGACGCGAGATGCACGATATGCCGGCCTCTCAGATTCACGAGCTCTACAAACCGAGCTTCTCGATCTCGGTGCCTCCCGAGGCCGATCTTGGCGGCACGATGGCGGCGCCGGGGGCATCGCGCGGTGGCGGCATGACGGCGGTCCCGCCCGCGCCTCCTCCGCCGACCTCCGGCGGTTCGGAGACTCCGTTCAATACGGAAGAAATCGGGCCGAGCAGCATGAGTCATCCCGCTTCGGAGCCCGCTACGGCGTCATCCGAACCCGGCATCCCGGTTTCGAGCTCCGGCGCCGGGGGATCTGGAGGAAGCACCCTGGGCGCGAGCCGCGCCGCGGTCAGCGCCACGGCCCCCTGACGGCAGGTTGAAGACTGGTTAGGTCATCCAATGCGGCGCGCGAACACTGGTTCGCGCGCCGCTATTTTGTCAATCGATGGCGAGACAGATAAGCGGAGTCCAGGCGCGAATCGAATACGCGGGCGTTGCGGCGGCAATTGGCGCCCTGAGAGGATTGCCGCTCGAGCGCGCCTTCAAGCTCGGCGAGCGGCTGGGCGCGATGGTGATGAGGATCGATCGGCTCAACCGGCCGATCGCGATGAAAAATCTCGAAATCGCATTTCCGGAGCTCTCGTATGAAGGCCGCCTCAAGATTATCCGTGGGATGTACCGCAACTGGGGGCGGATGGCCGCCGAATGGGCGCACATGGGCAAGCTCGATCGCTCCAATATCGAGCGATATGCGGTCTACGAAGGCAAGCAGTACTGGGACGAAGCGGAGAAGATGTCAACCGGGCACGGCGGGCTCGTGCTCACCGCTCATTTCGGCAACTTCGAGCTGCTGCCGTTGGCGCATTCGATCTATGGCTACCGAATCGCCGTCGTTCATCGCCCGCTCAGAAATCCGCTGATCGACAAGGCGGTTCGCGAAGCGCGCATCCGCTCCGGAAACAGGGTTGTCGAGCGCAAGGGCGGAGCGATGGAGATGATGCGGCTTTTGCGCAAGAACTGGCACGTCGGCGTGCCGCTCGATCTCGATGTGCGCAGGGGAGTGTTCGTCGATTTCTTCGGCAAGCTCGCCTCCACCAGCGACGGCGTAGCGCGGCTGGCGCGAGCGACCGGCGCTCCGGTGGTGCCCTGTTTCATGGTGCGCGAGGGCGACACCACGCGACATAAGATCGAGATCAATCCGGCGATCGAGATGGTGAAAACGAGCGATGCCGAATCCGATATTCGGGAGAACACGCAGCGCTTCGTAAAGGCAATCGAGAAAGCCATCCGCGA
The DNA here is from genome assembly GCA_021323675.1 of Pseudomonadota bacterium. Lineage (GTDB taxonomy): Bacteria > Desulfobacterota > Binatia > Binatales > Binataceae > JAFAHS01. The sequence continues at coordinate 2,592 of JAJPKP010000015.1, forward strand.
GCATCCGGACCACTGGAACTGGATCCATCGCCGATGGAAAACCCGCCCTCCGGGTGAAGCGCGGTTTTACTAGCCTCCGTGCCAGGGACGTGGCATCGGCACGCGTCCGCACTATCGCCGTAATCCGCCATGGGCGGTGTGCTTTCTCATGATCCTTTGCCGCCGATTCCGCAGAACGTCACCGTGTAGTTCACCACCTGATCCGCGGTGCCGTAGCACGACCAGTCGCTCGCCTGATCATCGAACTGAAACGAGTATGCGGACGGACAGGCATTCTTGAAGATGTCGAGGTAGTTCGAGCCACCGGATTGGAATTTGCTAATCGCGGCCGTCCAGTTCAGGTTGGTCGGACCGCATACGCCCGCGTAGATTCCCGCAGTCTGGCAGATGCATTCTTCGCCGCTGGAGCAGGGAGCGCCCTTTTTGTTGAGGCACTTGGTACTGGCGGTGCAATCCGCAGAGCTGCTGCAGTCCTTCACTTCGTTGCAGACGCAGTCGTCGCCCTGGCCTGCGCATTCGTTGACCGCCTGCGCGAGGATCGTGTTTCCGCTCTTTGCGCGGCGCACCGTGGTTTCGAGGCAATAATGTCCCGCCCCGCAGTCGCTGTCGGCCGTGCACTTTTTCGTTGGCTCCGGCGTGAAATTGTCCGCGTTCCAGACCAGGACACCGAACGCGGCCGCGCCCGTGCTGCTCGCGACAATCGGCGGAATACACGTTGACGCCCGCGCCCCGCCAGGGCCCGCATTGGTCAGAGTCGCGCAAGTATAAGCAGGGAAGGGATAGATGTAGTTTTCCGCGGGACACGGGTGCCCGTCCATGCTGCTGGAGGTGCAACCGCCGTTCTGGGTCACCACGCCATTGCCGGGGATGCAGAGGCCGGCTCCCTTGGGCCAGGTCACCTTGCTCGCCGCGGTGAATGTGGGCGTCATCAGGCAGGTGGTTCCGGGTTCGCAATCCGAGTCGTTGAAGCATACCGCGTTGCCCGAGTTCGCCGATTCCAGGTTGATCGGATTTCCGAAAGGGTCCTTCTCAGGCGAAGTTTCGTTCAGGCAGTCATAGAAAGACTTGTTGAAGGTCGTGCATATCGTCGGGCTTGCGCCGGCTTCCGCGCAGTAGTTCGCCGGTACGCTGCATGCGATGATGCAGGTCCCGTTTGAGTCGCATGGTCCTCCGGCGCATTTCGGATCGCTTTGGCTGTTCGCGGTGCATTTCTGGCTGGGTTCGTCGATTCGCAGCAGCGGGGGGCAGGTGATCCGAAGATCGCTGGTGCAGGTTCCGGTCTGGCACACGGAAGTGGTCGTGCTCCAGACAATTCCGGCTCCGGCCTGGTTGGGATCGTTCGCGGTTCCGCGCAGCGCGGTCGAAAACCTGGGCATAGTCGCGCCGCTGGTCGCGCTCGAACTCGGGCCCACATCATTGAAAAACCACGAATAGCTTCCCGCCGGCGCCACGATGACCGATTGCGGCACGTGCGACTGGCCGTTGAAGTATTGTGCCTTCGCTTTCCATCCCGGCGTATCAGTCGGAATTTCAGCCTGCACATCGAGTGAAACGTTGAATCCGCTGACCAGGCTCACGTCGTAGTTGTCCGGAGTTCCGGGAAATTTCGCGTTGGTGCCGGACAACGTCTGTTCCCAGAGCGTGGCGTTGTTTGCTCCGGTTCCATGACAGTCCGCCGCGCCGCAGTCGCCGGTCACGCAATTCGTCGCACTCGAACTGCATCCGGTGCGTCCCCAGAACCGTCCGGAGAAGGTGAGAGGGATCTGAGCTTCGACCGATGTCTGGCAAATCTTGTCACTTTGGCAAAGCCCGCCTCGACACAGAGGATCGCTCTGATTGGGATGCGTGCAGGTACAGGCTCCGCCCAGGCACTTCGATCCTGCCGGGCAGGGATTGGTCGCATTGCAAGTCGGCGCGAGTTCCCAGCTCGAAATGGGTTTCACCGGAGGGCTGATGTCGAAATTGCCGTTCGCCGCGATCCAAATCGGCTGCGTGCAGTTGTTCTGGAAGATTACCGTGTGAGCGGTCGGTGCGGCGGCCGGAGTAGAGTCCGCGCGCGCTCCTGTTGTCATGGCTAGACAAGTCAGGATTGCGAGGGCTGCGGCACCGGTGGTGCGCACTGTTCGTGAAGGCATCAAAAAGCCCTCCCGTTCTCGTTGTCGGCCAAGCGCGCCTATGCTCGCGCTTGCAGGCCTGAGCAATGGTCAAGCTCCGCTGCTGAGTGTGATGCCGTAGGGAACCGATAGCCCTGTCTTGGGACCTGAAATTACCGCCAGCGGAGCAACGTCCCCGGCGCTTTGTACATTGAAACGAACGATCGTGTCCGCGCCGCTGGAGGATACGAAGAGATCGCGATGTCTTCCGAGTGCGACACCGCCTGGTGCGGATATCAGCGTACTGGGACCGCCGATCAGCGTTACCGGTTGAACGTCGCCATCCGCTCCGGGCGCATATGAAGTAACGCTGTCACCATCGGCGTTGGCCACGTAGAGCGTTCCGGCAAAATCCATCGCCAGTGCATCCGGCGAGCGCAGGCGGGTGTTGCTGCCGCGAATCCGCCTGGTGAAGTCCGCGTTGCCGTTGCTGTTCGGCGGGTACACGGTAATCGAATTGCCGGCGGTATTTGCCACATAGATGTTGCCCGCGGCGTCGAGCACCACGTCTTCCGGCTTCTTAAGTCCGGTTGCCGGACCGCCGACAATCGCGATTGGCGTCGCATCGCCATCACTGCCGGGGGCGTACACAGTTATGGTGTCGCCGTCCGCGTTGGCTACATAGAGTTGACCCGAGCCGTCAACGCGCAGGCCTTCAGGATGAAGCAGGCGGGTGTCCGGTCCCTGGATCTTGTGAACCGGAGCCGTGTCGCCATTGGATCCGCGGGCGAACACCACGATGCTGTCGTCGTCTTTGTTCGCGACGTAGATGAGCTTTTGGGTATCGAGTGCGACCGCTTGCGGATTTTGCAGGTTGGTGTTTGCGCCGCCGATGGCTTTGGAGGGTTTGCGGTCGCCAGAGGCTTTCGAGGAATAGGAAGTTACGGTGTTCGCGCTCGAATTAGGCGCGAAGAGTGCCGAGGACGCCGGCGGAGGGCCGCCCCCGCCTCCGCCGCACCCCTGCGTTGCCGATGCAATCGCAAGAAGCAGAACACTCAAGGATGCTAAACTGCCGGACGGCAAATGATGTCGGCCGCGGCCAGGCATGATCGCATGCTTTCATCCTGCGTCATGATTGGTCAAACGAATGCTTGATACAAAGCGTTACGATTTCCTTTGCGGACCGATTCGCCGAAAGTGAGCGGTGAGCCAACCGTCAGGCGCGTAACCCCGAAATACCGACGGTTTGAACGCTGAAAAGCGCTCTCAACCATCCGGAACAGACAGTCGCAGCTTGACTAGCTTTGCAGCAGCGCGCTAGTCCGACGAATATCAGATTCAAGGAGTGCGCGGCATGGATTCGGAGAAAATTCGCAAAGTCCGGGCGCTTCGCGCCAGGCTCGACCATCCGGTGATCGACGGCGACGGGCATCTGATCGAATCGGCGCCGCTGTTCAATGAGTATCTGCGCAAGGTCGGCGGAACGGAGATGGTACAGCGGTACCATCGCGAACTCGCCGAACATCCCACCGGATCGCGCGGCAATCGCGACAGCGGGGACATGCGCGGCGCATGGTGGGGGGTCGGCAACAATGCGTACGACCTTGCGACGGTGATGGCGCCCCGATTGCTCCATCAGCGGCTCGAGGAGATCGGAATCGATTTCGCGATCATGTATCCGACGCTGGGACTTGCGCTGCCTACGATCTTCGACACGGACGTGCGGCGCGCAGTCTGCCGCGCGCTGAATACGATGAATGCGGAGATCTGCGGACAATTTCGCGATCGGATCGCGCCGGCCGCCGCGATCCCGATGCATACGCCCGAGGAGGCCATCGCCGAGCTCGAATACTCCGCGCGGCTCGGTCTCAAGGCCGCGATGATTCCGCCGGGCGTGGCGCGGCCGATTCCGGCCCTGGAAAAGGACGCGCCCGCCGCGTTTCCTTACGCCGCCTACTTCGACAACTACGGCCTCGACAGCGTCTATGACTACGATCCAGTGTGGCGCAAATTCGCGGAGCTGGGTTTCGCGATTACGTCGCATGGCGGCGTCGGGCTTCGCTATCTGCCGCTCGGCCGCAGGTCGCCCTCGAACTACATGTTCAATCACATCGGCGGCCACGCGTATCAGCAGGGAGAGCTGTGCCGATCGCTCGTTTTTGGCGGCGTTCCGACGCGGTTTCCCGAGCTTGCCTTCGGATTTCTCGAATGCGGAGCGGGATGGGCCGTCGATCTCCTGCATTCGCTCGAAGAGCATTGGGAGAAACGCAATCTCGAGGGGCTCAAGAACTACGATCCCGCGATGCTGGATCGTAAGCGCCTTCATCAATTGCTGATCGAGTACGGCGGGGCCGATTTCGTCAATGCGGAACGCGCCGGCGGAATGTCGCGCGCCTACGACGAAGGAATTGCGCGGCACGATCGGCTTGCCGATCGCGACGAATGGGCCGAATCAGGCGTTCGCGACGAGGCCGACTTCGCCCGAATCTTCGACAGCTTTTTCTTCGGATGCGAGGCCGACGATCCCAGCGTATTTCGGGCCCTCGATGCGCGCGCCAATCCGAAGCGCACGCGTCTAAAGCCGGTCTTCAGCTCCGATATCGGCCACTGGGACGTCCCCGATATCAAAACAGTGCTCCTCGAAAGCCACAAGCTGGTGGACAAAGGGCTGCTTACGGATGAAGACTATCGCGACTTCGTTTTCACCTATCCAGCCCGTTTGCATCTGAAGGCGAATCCGAAGTTCTTTGCCGGAACTGTCGTAGAAGGCGCAACTTCCCGTCTGGCCGCGTGAACCGGTCGAAGAATTCTTCAAGGATGCCGTCATGAATGGAGCAGAAAGCCTGATCCGGACCGCCGCAGCCGCCGGCGTTGAAGTTTGCTTCGCAAACCCTGGCACCACCGAGATGCCACTGGTTGCGGCGCTCGATGCCTGCGACGGCATCCGTGCCGTACTCGGGCTATTCGAGGGCGTTTGCACCGGTGCGGCTGACGGATACGCGCGGATGAGCGGCAAACCGGCCCTTACGCTGCTCCATCTCGGTCCGGGCTTTGCCAACGGAATTGCGAATCTGCACAACGCACGCCGCGCGCGATCGCCGGTGGTGAATTTGATCGGCGACCACGCCACCTGGCATGCCGGCGCCGATGCGCCCCTGGCTTCCGATATCGTCTCGCTCGCCCGGCCGGTTTCCGGATGGATTCGCAGCGTCCGTTCGGCAAAAGCCGTTGCGGCCGACACGGCCGAGGCGGTTGCCGCAGCCGGTGGTTTTCCAGGCCAGGTCGCGACGTTGATCATCCCCTCGGATTGTCAATGGGATCCGGCCGAAGGCGCGGCGAAACCGATAGCATCCGCCCCGCTCCCGAAGCCGTCCGATACCGCCATCAGGCGGGTGGCGGAGACTTTGCGCGCGGGAGAGCGGATCGGGTTCCTGCTTGGCGCCGCCGCTCTCACGGAACAGGGGCTCAACGCGGTTGCTCGAATTGCGGCGAAGGTCGATTGCCGCCTTATCTGCGAGACTTTTCCCGCCCGCATCGAACGGGGAGCCGGACTGCCGGCGCTCGAACGACTGCCGTACTTTCCCGAGCAGGCGATCGAAGCGCTTTCCGCTTTGGATTCAATCGTGCTTGCCGGAGCGAAAAGCCCGGTCGCGTTTTTTGGTTACGCCAGGATGCCGTCAAGCCTTGTTCCCGAGGGCCGGAAGGTCGTGACGCTTTCCGAGCCGGCTGATGATACCGTCGCGGCGCTCGAAGCATTGGCCGAGGCGATCGGTGCGCCGCGCGCTGTCGCGTTGCCGTCAAAACCGGTTCGCCCCAATCGGCCGACTGGCAAGCTTAACGCGGCAACGGTCGGCGCTGCACTTGCCGCCTTGATGCCGGAAAACGCGATCATAATGGATGAGGCCGCGACCACGGGGCTGCCGTTCTTTGGCGCTTCAGCCGGCGCGCCGCGCCATAGCTATATGGCGCTTACCGGAGGAGCGATCGGGCAAGGACTCCCCTGTGCGACCGGAGCGGCGGTGGCGTGTCCCGACCGCCGCGTGATCGCATTTCAGGCCGATGGCAGCGGGATGTACACGCAGCAATCGTTCTGGACCCAGGCGCGCGAGCAGCTCAACGTCACCACGCTGCTGTGCAACAATCGCAGCTATCGCATTCTGCAGGTCGAACTCGCGCGCGCTGGCATCACCGAACCCGGCCGCAAAGCCAAGTCGCTGACCGATCTGTCCAACCCCGACCTCGATTGGACCCGGCTTGCGCGGTCGATGGGGGTGCCCGGCGTTCGCGTCGAAGACTCCGAATCGTTGTGCCGTGAGCTGGAACGCGCACTCGCGGTTCCGGGGCCTAACCTGATCGAGTTGATGCTCTAGTTGTGCCGCAACCGGGAAGCAGGGTCTTCGGCGGGGCATTTCCCGAGGGAGAGCCCTACGAACTCGCGGAGAGGCGTTCCAGCTTGGCGGGCAGTTCGGCGATACTCGCGAGTTTGTGATCGTGGTCAACGCGATCGCCGATCGCGATGAAGCGCGTGCCGGCGGCGAGCGCCGCCTGACGGTCGATGGGACTGTCGCCGACGTACACGGTGTGTTCCGGCGTCGCGCCCGCTCGCTTCATGCAGAGATGCAGGATGTCCGGCGCGGGCTTTGGAGCAACTCGGTCGAGCACGCTCGCGATCGCGTGAAAGACCCCGTCGAGATCGAGGTACTTTACCAAGGCGGGGACGGTTGCTGACCGGTTGGTGGCGAGACCAAGGCGGTAACGGCCGCGCAAATCGAGCATGAAGGGACGCAATTCAAGGGGCGGCCTCAGCATGTCGAAAAATCGCGTTCCATCCATCGCCCGCGCCACCGATCTCATCGCTTCGAGCTTCGCGCGGTCGCCTCGGGCGCGCGCTACGAACATCTCCTCGGCCGCATAGGAAATGGATCGGACTTCCTCTTCGACGGAAAGCGGAGGTTCGCCAACTTTGGTGAAGATGGCGTTGTAGTAGGCGATGTTGGATTCGATGGAATCGAACAACACTCCGTCCGCATCGAACATTACGAGATCGATCATGCAGAAAATCTATTTTGCTTGGGAACCGGAGGCGATTCTAGCGGGCGCTCTGCTTGCGTCCGCCACGCTCCGGCCGCCGAGCGGGATGGGCGGTGCGCCGCGGTATCGCCATCATGTCGCGGGCGTTGACGGATTCTCCGCAACCAGGGCACACAAAGGCGGGCATCGCCTTGGCGCCGCATCCGCGATGCACCAGCGTGAGAGGGGGCCCTTTTTCGCCGCACAGCCAGGTGTCGCCCCATCGCATCATCGCGAGCATCACCGGATACAGGTCCATCCCCTTTTTGGTCAGGCGGTATTCGACCCGGGCGTGTTCGTCCTCGCCTTCGGCGCGTTCGAGAATCTCGTCGGCCACCAGGGCGCGCAGCCGGGCGGCGAGGATATTGCGAGCAATCCCGGTATTACGCTGGAACTCATCGAAGCGGTGGCGTCCCAGAAACGCCTCCCGCAGGATCAGCATCGTCCATCGCTCGCCGATTACGGCCAGCGTTCGCGCAACCGAACAATTCGCTTCACCGACCGAACGCCATCGCATCGATCTTGTACGCTCCCCCGAGCCAATTGCCCCTGAATCGGCACTGTCCCCACAGCCCGCTTCGAGACCCGAATATCGTCTCATTTTGAAACCCTCGGCGCCAGACGGACGAACCAGGCTCGCAAACACCCTCCTCTGACGTGCGGTCATTACCTGCAAGGTAGCTCACATGTTGCGAAGCAGTTGCAAAACGCAACTATTAGGAAGAAATGGAGTTGTGCGCCGCTTCACTTAAGACCATTTGATGGAACATCGCGCGGCGCCGTGGAACGCGCGCGATTTTGCGGTCACCGTCTTTTTTCCGATCCGGCGAGAAGCCGAGAGCGGCGCGCGCGCCATCGCATTGTGCGAGAGAGAGCCTCGAGCGCGATCGAAGTTCAGCGCGCTTCATGCCGCCTTTTCGATGGCAAAAGAATTGCTGGTGCCTTGCCGAATTCTTTCGGTCAAGGAGGAGGAACCATGAGTCTCGCGGCAATATGCAGACCTCTGCGCTGGGCTGCGATTCTGATCGCGTTCGTAGCGGCTCTTGCGATTGGCGCCGGCGCGGCGCGTGCCGATGTAAAGCCGGGCGATTTCATCACCGCCGACAACGCATCCAAGGTGAAGGACCTCGTATCGCCCGGCGTTTATTACAAAGTGCTGAATGGGATGACGATGAAGATCGTTCCATCCGCGCGCATCGATTGGCCGCCGCCGTACAAAGACGCGACCGAGAAGTATTCATCGCAGGTCCGGCTGAGCAAGGACAATCGCAGCCTGCTCGGCTACGTCGCGGGGCAGCCGTTTCCGCTGATCGATCCCAACGATCCGTACGTTGCCACCAAGATCATGTGGAACAACGTGTTTCGTCCGCTTCTTACCGATGACTACGATCTGCGCTTCTACGATTGCGATAGCCTGTATGGCGGGCGCAACAAGTCGTTCAGTCCCATTCAGTACTACCAGATAGGCCATTACGCCGGTTACGACCTGGTCGGGCGCGTCGAAGTGGAGCCGATGCCGACCGATCCGGATTTCAAGAAGACCGGACGGCTCTGGCTGTTCGGCCTCTATCCGGTGCTGGCGCCGGCCACCAACCGCGGCGACGGCTTTATCCGCTATCGCTATGCCGACCCGGATCGCGGCGATGACGATTGGTCGTGGACTTTCGGCTCGCGGCGAGTGCGGCGGCTCGATGAGAACCTGATGAGCACGGCTTCCGGCCCGACCGCCTGGAATCCGGATCATTACTCCGGCTTCAACGCGAAGACCGAGGAATACAACTACCGCTTTCTCGGTGACCGCGAGATGCTGGGAGTGGCGCATGCGGAACATTCGCCCGAAGTTCGATGCGCCACCGACGGGGGTGCGAGCGCGTGTCCGGAGGTATGGGAGATGCGCCACATCTACATCGTCGAAGCCACCCCCCGGCGCGACCGAATCGCAGGTGCGCTGCAGGGCAAGACGCTCGTCTATATGGATTCGGAATCCTGGTACGAGCCGTATATCGACGAATACGATCAGCGCGGACAGCTCTGGTACAACCACATCTGGTGGATGGCGTATCGCGACCGTCCGGTGCCCGACGCCCGCGTTGCGATCTACCCATTCAAGCGCGAATTCGAGGTGGGCGCGGTCTCGACCGACGTGCAGTCCGGCTTCGCGACCATGTGCTACCTGCCCGGTCTTGGCACGCCCGAGCGCGAATGCTGGTACATCAACATGGGCGCGGTTGACCGCGAGTTTTTCACCACGCAAGCGATGGTGAAGGCGGCCCCGTAAAAATTCCCCGACGCGGCCTCCAAAACCGCGGGAGGTTCCGCCGCTGCACTCGGCGGAACCTCCCATCAGCGGCCACGCCGCCTTTCAAAAAAAGGATCAGTCCATGAATAATCGGATTGCCGCTCTTGTGATCGTGATTTGCGCCTCGATTTTCCCCGCTTCCGCCGGCGCGATTTCGCTGACCCTCGGACCCGATGGTCCCGCGTCCGCCCAGGATCAGGTGGCCGTTCTATACGCGAGCCGCGCTGACGGATCGACGGTTGCGATCGCGCGCGTTGGGGACCTGACGATCGACGGCGGAGAGATAGCCGAATTGGGAATTCCCTCGGAAACTCCCGACGGTCGAGTCGTATTCGGCGCAAACGTGGAAGATCGCGCCGGGCGGCTCGGATGGAGCATCTTCACCGCCGATCCGAATGCACCCGCGCCCGACCGGATTTCATATGCTCTGATGCCCCTTGCTCTTTCGGGGCGATGCACGCCGAGCCTGAAGGTCGATCCCTACCCGATAGCGACCGCCGATGGCGGCCTCGCATTTGTGGCTCCTCGCCGCGAGGGCGGAGACGCGCTCTTTCTCTATCGCGGCGGCCATGTGGATTGTCTGTTGCGCACCGGCGACCGCCTGCCCGACGGCCGCGAGGTCGCGGGCCTGTCCTTTGGAACCGTGCAGGCCGGCGCGGGAAATTCGATCGCGATGATCGTGACGCTGAGGCGCGCGGTGCGGGACAAGGCCCGGCCAAGTGTATGGTGGCGGGACGACCTACAGGCGGTGGTGATGGTTTCGCCTGAGCAGGGAGTTTCGGAAATCGCCGTTGAAGGATCGCCGGCGCCGCGTGGCGGCGTGTTCGGATCTTTTGGTCCGCCGGCCGCGGCCGCAACCAGCGATGGGCGCCAGACGCTCGTCGCGTTTTCCGAAAGGCGCGCGAGCGGCACTTCAATCTTCCTTTTCCGCGACGGGCGAGTGACTCGGGTCCTCAGCAACGGGTCCACGAGCCCCGCTGGCCGCGTGAACTATCTCTCGCAGACCCGTCCGTCGCTCGGTCCTCGCGGCGCGATCGCGGTGCGCGGCGCATCGGGAGAGCATCAAATGATTCTGTTGTGGTCGCCCGGAGCGGTGCGGGTGATGGCGGAAGGCGGGGAGACTCTGACGCCGGACGTCACATTGTCGAGCTTCGGCGACCCGTGGATAGTCGCGGGCTCGCGCATCTATTTCCCCGCGGCGGTGGGAAATGTCGAGGGCCTCTTTGTCCGCGACGGGTCCGGCGCCGTTCATGAACTCGGACAACCCGCCGTACGCGAGGCGGCGTTCGGGGACACGGCCGCGCCGCGCCATCGGGTGTCGTCGGCGACGCTGTCCGCAAATCCGCGCGGCGACTTCACGTACCTGGGGAGCCGCTAGCCGAAAGCTCGCATCGCGAGGTGCGAGCTTTCGCTTCGGGCATTTAGTTGCATTTTGAAACCCGATCGGCCACGATAGTCGCACCGTCCACGGAGACTTTTTCGATGCCCCGAAGCATCCGCGGGAGCGCCCGCCATCCAGGACGCTTCCGAAGCAATCGCCGCCATCTGCCGCGAGGCCGATGTTTCATGGGCGTGGATCGAATCAGGCGCGTCGCAACAGGAGAAATCGTATGGCAGACGTCAAAGGAGTCGCCGCCGTAGTAGGAGTAGGGGCCGGACTCGGCAATGCTCTGGCCCGCAGGTTTGCCAGAGAATACGCGGTCGCTTTGGTCGCGCGGGGCGCGGACAAACTGGCCGGTTTCGCCAGGGAAATAGAAGCCGAAGGCGGCCGCGCCTTGCCCGTATCTGCCGATGTGAGCAAGGCGGACCAGATCGAGGCGGCCTTTTCCACCATCCGCTCCAGGCTGGGCGAGGTGGACGTGCTCTTGTACAACGCCGCGATGCGGCCGTTTGGCACGTTGATGGAAACCAAGCCCAGCACTTTCGAAAACACCTGGCGGGTCACCGCGTTCGGAGCGTTCTTATGCGCCCAGCAAGTGGTTCCGGCGATGCTCGCGAAGGGAAGCGGAGTGATTATCATCACCGGCGCGACGGCGGGAATAAAGCCGTTTCCGACTTCGGCCGCATTTGGACCGGCGAAATTCGCGGTCCGCGGACTGGCCCAGGTGATGGCGCGCGATCTTCAACCCAAAGGGATTCACGTCGCGTACGTCAATGTGGACGGAGCAATCGACATGCCTTTCATCCGCGAGCGCTTTCCAAACATCAAGGATGAGAACATGCTCAAGCCCCCTGCGATCGCGGAGACCTACTGGCATCTCGCGCATCAGGATCGCAGCGCATGGAGCCACGAGGTGGACGTGCGCCCGTTTACCGAGAAGTGGTAGCGGGAGCCTCCGGAAGGGCGAGCGTGTGCGAGATCTCAGCCACCCGAAATTCCTCCAGGGATTCGCGAAGCTGCTGGGTGGTGGATGCGGGCTTTGAGCAGGCGGTGCCGGCGCACACGAACGCAAGCGGTGCGTTGTGACCGGCGGCTTCGTACATCGCGCGGATGGTCGATGGTATCGCGGTCCGCTTCTGTGACGGATCGACTCTGACGACCACCTTACCCGGCCGAAACGCGCCAAGCGCGGTCTCCACCATCGATTGCGTCATCGGATCGCCGGCGCGCCCGACGATCGTGACCGTAGCGCCGCCATCGGCTCGTTCTTCGAGCGCGAGGCCGAGAGTGCCCAGGGTCGAGTCCGCCACCGCTCCAACCATCCCCGGCGCCGGCGCCAGGAGGGCATCGGCAATTTTTAGAAAACTCTGTTCGGACGTAATTTCACCGAGCGTCCGCATCGCCCTGGCTGCCACCGCCTGCACCGACGGCATCGGCTGATCGTACATCGCCACTGCGTCGCCCGTTTCAGCCGGTTGCACGCGGCCGATGTCCGGGCTTCGATTGACCAGCAATCCACGCCGATTGCGATATCGGTCGGCGATCAGGATTCCGAGCGTGCGAGCTTCGCGCAGATAGCGGGTATCGCCCGATGCCTGGTACGCATCGAGCAGCGCTTCCATGAGATAGACCTGATCGGCGACGACGCCCGAAACCGACGCGTGGCCATCCGACCAGACATGATAAAAGCCGCCGTGCGGATCGCGCAGCCTGGTCAGCACGAAGTCCAATGCAGCGAGGGCGGCCTGCCGCGAGATGCGGTCGCCGGTTGCATTCGATGCGGCCAGATATCCGGACACCATCAGCGCGTTCCGATCCGTCATGATCGCGTGGTCGACCGGCGGGGCAGGGCGCTTCTCACGCGCCGCAAGCATCGGCAGCTTGGCGCGGGTCTGCAGCCGCTTCGCGGCGGCGGGCCACATGTTTAGCCGCCGGGCGAGCTGATCGTCGGTCAGCGGGCGCCGCAGCACAATTCTGCCGTCCGGCGCGACTGCCGGAGAATCGGACATCCCGTAGAAGATGACGGCTGCGTGAGCCACGTTGGCGGGCAGCGTCTTGTTCACCTCGGCCTCAGTCCAGGTGTAGTAGCTTCCGTCGTCGCCCTTGAACGCGTCGGCATCCTGATCGGCGAAGAATGCGTGGGTTACCGGGTCAAGCAGGGTTTGATTAACGTAGGACCTGATCCCGGCGATGATCTCCAGCAGGTTCGAGTCGCGCGAGAACTGGTACGCTTCCGAATAGACGATCAGCGCCATCGCCTGGTCGTAGGCCATCTTCTCGAAATGTGGCACGCGCCACGCCTGGTCGGTGGAGTAACGATGAAATCCGCCGCCGAGCTGATCGAACACTCCTCCGCGCGCAATCTTATCGAGACTGATCAGGGCCATCTCGCGAAACGCATCGTGCTGGAAAAAACCGTAAGCGAGGGCAAGGCGGATTGCGGGAAAATCATAAAAGCGCGGGCCGCTTCCGCGGCCAAAGCCTCCCGCCTCCGGATCGTAAGATTTCGCCAGCGAAGCGATGATCTCCCGGCGCAGATCGGCGCTGTTCACGCCGGAGCCCGGAGCCGGCGAAGATTGACTGGCGATCTTCCGGGCCAGCGCGAACGCTTCCCGATCGACGGCAGCGGGATCTTTTGCGTAAGCGTCCGCGATTCGTTCCAGCAGCGGAACCATCGCTGAAGCGGCGCCGCCACCCGGCGGCGGCATCGGCGGCAGAAACCCCGCCGCGTAGATCAAGCTTCCCGATGGCGTGATGAGGCAGGTAAGAGGCCATCCGCCGGCTCCGGTCAGGTGGCTTGCGGCGTTCTGAAAGTACGAATCGATGTCAGGCCGCTCGTCCGCGTCCACTTTCACCGGCACAAATCGGGCGTTGAGGATCGCGGCTACCTGAGGATTCGAATAGGTATTGTCGTCCATCACGTGGCACCAATGGCACCACACCGCGCCGACATCGATCAGCATCGGGCGCTTGAGCTTGCTTGCCAGCGCAAACGCGGCGGCGCCCCACGGCTGCCATCGGACCGGTCCGCTTGCTGCTTCGCGCAGGTAGCGGCTTTGGGAATTCCTGAGCGCTTCAGCAGGCAACGCATCGGCCGCGCCGGCGTTTGAGCTCGATGCGTTTGAAGCGCTGATTGCCGCGAAAAAAGCGAGGCAGCAGAACACAATTGCGCACGCAAACCGGTTTCGCGTTGACAAGTCCATTATCCCGCGATAGCAAAGCCCTTGGAGAGACTTGAGCGCGCAGCCGTCGGAAAAGCAACGGCTCGCCCGACTCTGAAAATTCAGACCTCGCTAGCCGGGTTCCATATGGGCGGAAGATCGGCCACTCGCCGCGGAGCACCACGGGTCAGCCGCGGTCCAGCCAAGATAATCCGGATGCCCACGCCGAAAGTGGTCCGGCGCCGCCGCGCGATTAAAGCGGGGATGGGCCTTCTGGCGCTCTCTCTGATGACCGCTGCCGTCCTGCGCATTTACATCCTTTCTTCGGAAGCGCCCACCGCTGAGCAGGCGGCGGGGCTGAGCCTTCAGGAAAGCGCTATTCTGCAAAGGGTGAACGCCGAGCGGGCGCGATCGGGATTAAAGCCGCTTAAGCTTTCGGCGCGCGCCGCGGTCGTCGCGCGCGGCCACAGCTTCGACATGGCGCTGCGGCACTACTTTTCGCATACCAGCCCCGAGGGAATCGGACCGGCCGAACGCCTGCGAGGCGAGGGGTTCACCTTTACCGCCGCTGCCGAGAACATCTATGCCGACGATTACGCCGATCTGGAGCATCTCGCCGAGCGCGCTCTGGCCGGATGGCTCAAGAGCGCGGAGCATCGCGCCAACTTGCTTTCGGACAAGTTCACCGAAACGGGCATCGGTGTCGCACGCTCTGACGACGGCAAGACTTACGTCACGCAGGATTTTATCCACTAACCGCCGACACATCGATGAACTTTGCTGAGCTTGCCGCCCTGGCGGGTGGCCACGCCGAGGCGCGCGCCATCCAGACCGCACTCAAACTGGGAATCTTCGAACTGTTAGGCGATCAGCCGCGGGATGCCTATGCACTGGCGCGGTCTTTAGGGGCAGACACCCGCGCAACCGCATTGCTTGCCAACGCGATGGCGGCGTTGGGGCTTCTCGCGATCGATCAAGGTTCCTACTGCCTGACCGAGACGAGCCGGCGATTTCTGTTAAGGACCTCGGCAGAATACCTGGGTGGGATGATCCTGTTTGACGAGGCGATCTTTCCCTATTGGGCGAAGCTCGAAGATGCGATCCGTACCGGAAGGCCGGCGCGGTCGCCCGACATGTTCCAATCGGATCCGGAAGACACCGAGCGATTCATCCGTGCGATGGACAGTCTGACGCGAGCCAGAGGCGATGCCGTGTGGGTCAGCGAGCATCTCGACCTTGGCGGCATCGACAGCATCGCTGATCTTGGCGGAGGCCCGGGCACCTATCTGGCCGCGATTTTGCGCAGATGGCCCTCGATGCGGGGGGCGGTCTGGGATTTGCCAGCGACGCTGAAGGTGGCGCGCAGAATTCTGGAGGAACGCGAGCCGGACCTCGCTTCCCGAATCGAGCTGGTCGAGGCGGATTACGCCAAAGAATCGCTGCCCGGGCCCGTGGGCGCGCTCTTTATGTCGAATATCCTGCACAGCGAGGATGAGTCCGACAACGCGGCGTTGATCACCAAATGCTTCAGGGCACTCGAGCCGGGCGGCTTGATTGTCATCAAGGACCACGTGATGAATCGCGATTTGACCGAGCCGCGCGCGGGAGCTCTATTTTCGTTATACTTACTGTTGATGACGCGGGGACGGGACTATTCCTTCGATGAAATCTGCGGATGGCTGGCCGCGGCAGGCTTTGTTGATATAAATTTGAAGACGCTCCCGAGCCCGCCGTATACTTCTTCGCTCGTGATCGCACACAAGCAGTGAACCGAGTCTTTTCGCTGACAACTGCTGCGCTTGGCCTGATGGCGACGGCCCTCCTTCCATTCGGGTTGGTGGCGTGCGGCGCGGCGGCGATTCCGGCTGCGGCCACGCTGGCCCAGGGAGGGGTTGCCGTGGCCGGCTACAGCGCCATCAAGGCGGGAGAGGCCAAGGCCGACCGGCACACCCCGGGCGCCATCGATGATCAGGAAGAACGCTGCGATGCGCTCATCGGCGCCGCGCCCGGCGTCGAGGAAGTGCGCAAACGAAAAGACGACACGATCGAGAGCCGTCAGTGGCGGCTGATTGACCCCGGAAATCCTCATTGGATGATCGTGCGGGGCAAGAATGCGCCGGTCGATGCCTGGGAGGCGAGGTCACGAACGATCAGCAGGCTCAATTTCTCGCCGCCGTTGTCCGATCAGCTCGATTACAAGAAGAGCGCTTTTCTGGCGTACGCGCCCAACGACCTCGACAACATCGACGACAGCCGCCAGATGACAAGCGTGACCGAGGCATTCGGCCCGCCAACCGGTACTTTTCAGTGGCGCGGGAAGACCTACGGCTACGTACTGGTTCCCCAGCTTCCGTGCTTTCCCGCGGAGCAATGAAGCATCCGCTTCATCCATTCGTTCTGGCTGAAAAAGCGGCGCATCTTTCGAGAAAACTACCGCTGCGATTCCTTCCTGCGGTGGCTATCATTCTCTCTCTGGCGCGCAGCCTCGCGACGCCGTACGCTTTCGCCATGGATCAGAACGTCATCCCCGTCGCCTCGGCGCCGAATCCCGAGGCGTGGCCCGACGATTCCCTCACGATTGCGTACCTCGGACATGCCTCGCTGCTGATGAATTACTTCGGCGTTCGAGTGCTGAGCGATCCTTCCTTCTTCAAGCGGGTTGGGTTGTCTTTCGACTCTGTTTTTACCATCGGACCGCAACGCCGGACCCCGGCGCCGCTCGCCCCATCCCGGCTTGGACATGTCGATGTGCTTCTCGTCACGCACGCGCATATGGATCATCTCGACATCCCGTCCCTGAAGGCTCTGCCAAAGGACATCGTGGTGATCGCGTGCGAAAAATGTTCGCGATTGATCGCTCCGCTCGGCTTCACTGACATTCGCGAACTCCGATGGGGTGAGGCGACGGAAATCCAGGGCCTGAAAGTGCGCGCGATGGGAGCCGCGCACTGGGGCAAGCGATGGCCTCCGTACGGCGCCACCTACGGCTTCAACAGCTACGTTCTGGAAAAGAATGGGCATCGGATGCTGCTTGCGTGCGACAGCGCCAACACGGAGCTCTTTGCCGGCCTGGCGGCAGACCCGCCTGAAGTGGCAGCGTTTTCGATCGGCGCATACGACCCCTGGATTTGGAACCACGCCAACCCCGAGCAGGTCTGGAAGATGTTCCAGGAGACGGGCGCGAAGTATCTGGTGCCGATTCACTGGGGAACCTTCAAGCTCTCCAACGAGCCAATGATGGAACCGATTGCGCGCCTGGTGGCAGCGGCCGGGGACCAATCCGACCGCATCGTGGTGCGAGAGATCGGCGCAACCTGGACGCTTCCGGCGGCAGTTCCGATGCGTGCGGTGGCGCGGTAAGCGGAACCGTGGTTCCCGAAGAGCCACTCCAATAAGCCCCTGTCGCGATAGGCGACAATAGAGGCCGCCGCGCCCGCGTCCCGATCTCTTTCGGCTTCTCGTCCCCGCCGCGGAATCTGGCGCGGAACCACTCTTGCTCGCTGTGTTCATCGACATGCGCATTTCCGATATTGCAACTGGTTCGAGTTCTCCGCTGGGAGCGTCTGTCCGGGCTGGAGGCGTGAACTTCAGCGTGTATTCGAAGAGCGCCTCCTTTATGGAATTGCTGCTGTTCGACCACGAGGATGATACGAAGCCGGCGCGGGCAATCCCGCTCGACGCGCGAAGGCATCGCACCTACCACTACTGGCACGTTTTTGTTCCGGGGCTTGGCCCGGGCCAACTCTACGGCTTCAGGGCGGTCGGGCCGTTCAAGCCCGAGAAGGGGCTGCGCTTCGATGGGAACAAGGTGCTGCTCGATCCTTACGGCTTGGCGGTTGCCATTGGGAGCCGCGATGCCGCAATGAAAAGCATCGTTGCGGATCCCGGTTCCTACGATTGGGAGGGCGATGCGCCGCTGAAACGACCGTTCGTCGAGACGGTCATCTACGAGTTGCACGTGCGCGGCTTCACCCGGCATCCGAGCTCAGGAATCGATGCCGCGAAGGCGGGTACTTACGCGGGTCTGGTCGGGAAAATTCCCTATCTGCGCGATCTCGGAATAACCGCTGTGGAGTTGATGCCGGTGTTTCAATTCGACGGCGCAGGTACGCCGGGGGGCCGGGCGAACTACTGGGGGTACAACCCCGTTTCGTTCTTCGCGCCGCATCGGCAGTACAGCTCGCGACAGGACCGGCTCGGACCGATGGATGAGTTCCGCGACATGGTCAAAGCGCTTCATCGCGCCGGCATCGAGGTGATTCTCGATGTCGTCTACAACCACACGGCGGAAGGCGACCATCTGGGTCCCACCTTCTGTTTTCGCGGCCTTGAGAACAGCGCGTATTATCTGCTCGCGCCCGATCACGCCCGCTACGCAAACTATACCGGCACCGGGAACACGCTGAACGCCAATCATCCAGTGGTGCGCCGGATGATTCTGGAGAGCCTGCGCCATTGGGTCATTCACATGCACGTCGACGGATTCCGATTCGATCTCGCATCCGTTCTGGCCCGCGACGAGACCGGATCGCCGATACCCAATCCGCCGATCATCCTCGATATCGAATCCGACCCGATGCTCGCCGGCACGAAGATTATCGCGGAAGCGTGGGACGCCGCGGGCCTTTACCAGGTGGGCAGCTTTGTCGGCGATAGCTGGCAGGAGTGGAATGGACAGTTCCGCGACGATGTGCGGCGATTTCTCAAGGGCGATCGCGGCACGGTATCGAAAATGGCGATGAGGCTGCTGGGCAGCCCCGACATCTATGGTCATGAAGAGCGGGAGCCCGAGCAAAGCGTCAATTTCGTTGCCTGCCACGACGGATTCACCCTCAACGATCTGGTCTCGTACAACCGCAAGCACAACGAAGAAAACGGCGAAGCGAACCGCGACGGCGCCAACGAGAACCTTGGCTGGAACTGCGGCGTGGAAGGGCCCACCGATGATCCGGCGATCGAGCAACTGCGCGCGCGCCAGATCCGAAACTTTCTCGCCGCGACACTGTTGTCGCTTGGAACGCCGATGCTGCTGATGGGCGACGAGGTCAGGCGCACCCAGCGCGGGAACAACAATGCGTACTGCCAGGACAACGAGATTAGCTGGCTGGACTGGAACCTGATGCGCGACCACGCGGACCTCCATCGCTTCGTCAAGATGCTGCTGGACTTTCGCAGCCGCCGGGACGTGGCGATACAGAACGAGGCGTTTACGCTCAACCGGCTTTTGAAACAGGCGCACGTCAGATGGCATGGAGTTGCGCTCGATTCGCCGGATTGGAGCGAAGATTCGCATTCGATCGCCGCCACGGTGCGAAGCCTGCGCGGGCGATTTTCCGTGCACGCGATGCTTAACGCGTATTGGGAGCCCTTGACCTTCCAATTACCCGCGGCCGGCGCGGCAGGCCGCAAGTGGCTGCGATGGATTGATACGTCGCTTCCGGCTCCGGACGATATTCGCGCCTGGGAAAGCGCGCCGGCCGTGCTCGAGGCGGCATACACGGTCGCGCCGCGCTCGATGGCGTTTCTTGTGTGCCAGCTTGTCTGAACGAACCGCGAGCGGCAGATTCAGCCGCGCTTGCGCTTTTTGGAGAGATAGTCGACGAGCATGTATTCGCCGAGGTGGTCCGGGCGCGTGTATAGCGCGCGCCCGTGATTGATCTGAGTCATTTTTTCCACGAAGGCGCGCAGGCTCGGCGAATCGTCGAGCATAAAGGTGTTGATCGTGATTCCCTTGCGCGTGATGCGCTCGACTTCTTTCAGGGTTTCCTGCGCGGCGCGCATGCTGATGCCGCCGAACGACAGCGGCCATTCGCAATAGAGCCGCTTGTTCAGAAAGTACGCGGTCGGCTGTCCGTCGGTGATCACTATGATGTGCTGGTTGCGCGACGGATGGCGCGCCAGAAGGTCCGAGGCCAGGCGCAGCCCGTCCTGCAGATTGGTGAACGGATCGCCCATGTTCCAGGACGCTTCCGGCAGATCCTTGAGCTTGAGCTCGACCGCGCGGGTGAAGAAGCCGACGATCGAGAAGAAGTCGCGCGGAAACTTCGAGCGGATCAGCGTCTCCATCGCCATCGCGACCTTCTTTGCCGCCGCGAACCGCCCCTCCCAGCTCATCGACCACGACATATCGAGGCACAGCACCGTCGATGAGCTGCTGGCGTAGTCGTTCTCGTATATCTCGAAGTCGTCGGGGTTGAGCTGCAGAGGCACTCCCGCCTTGCGCGCAAGCGCCTTTTTCAAGGTCGCGACCAGGTTGAGGTTCAGCGGGTCGCCGAAGGAATAGGGCTTGGTCTCGTCGGGCCGCATCTCGCTGATTCCACGATGATCGGTCGAGTGCGAGCCGGAGCGGTCCTTGAGCAGGTTCTGATAGATGTCGCGCAGCGCGAGTTGCCCGATGCGGCGCACGCCTTTGGGCGAGAGCTGGAAATGCTCGCCCTTCGGCATTACGTAGCCGGAGTTCGCAAGCAGCACCATCACCTGCTTCAGATTCTGGAAATCGCGCAGCGCCTGCTGGCCGAGAATCTGCTGAAGGTCTTCGAGCGAGATGGTGTCGAAGTTGCCCGCCATCAAATCCTGTTCAAGCTGGCGCATCCGCTCCATTTCGCGCATCAGTTCGAGCGATTCCTGGTAGCCGAGGCTTTTCGGTCCATGGAACATGTGCTGGTTGCGGTCGCGGAAGTTTTCGAAGTCGCGGATATTTTCGTACTCCGAGAGCAGCTCCTCGAAATCCGCTTTCGCCTGCTCGTCCTCGAACTCGTAGTCCTCCAGCTTGCGAATCGCCTCGGAAAGCCGCCGCGGCATCTGCGAAAGCTGGCGCTCCTTCTGCTCGATTCCCGGCTTTTGCCCCTTGAGCGAATTCAGCGTGTTGCGCTCGCGGTTGAGGATGTCCTGGAGTTTCTGCTCCATCTCGGAGAGCGAGTTCTTGAGGTTGAATTCGCGGTAGCGCTGGCGCATCTCCTGGCGAAGCTGCTCGATGAACTCCTCGAGGCCCATCACCTGCACGCCGTCGAAGTCCATCCCCTGGCGCATCATCCAGTCCATCGCCTGGCGGACGTCGTCGGTGTAGGACATGTACTCGGCCAGCTTCTCGAACACCTTGTCGGCGTCAAGCTTCAGCTTCTGAGTGCCGTCCCACTGCGTGTAGCGCGTGGTGATCATCGCAAACGCTCAGGCGTGATACGCGAACCTGCCGCCCTGGCGATCCTTGTTGAGTTTCTGATGAAGGTGCAGGCCCTCGAAGATGAATTCGCTCGCCGCCGCCATCAATCCCGGCGTTTCAAACGGCCCGAGCAGCGCGATGGCTTCGCGCAGGCCGGTAACCTCGCGCAGCGGCTCCATGTATTCGGATGACGGAGCGCGATCGGAAACCTCGACTCCCCATCCCTGTTCGAAGTACGTGATGATCCGTTTGAGGTCGTCGAGCTTCAGGTACCGGTCGAACACTTTCAGCACCGCGCGATTTATGAGACGCTCGATCAGATCTTCTTCCTTCTTGTCCTCGCCGACGTACTCGAGTTCGATCTTGCCCGCGGTCGAGGCATAAACCGAATGCAAATCGGAAAGGCGCGGAACGATCTCGTTCTCGCCGTTGATTACCGCGCGTTTCTCGGCGTTGGAAAGCACCGACTCGAAATTGTTAATCGTAACGCGGACCGAAACGCCGGAACTCTGGTTGATTTCGTTCGAGCCCCGCGCCTCGAAGGTGACCTGCGCGATGATGTCCTTGAGGAACTGCGGCACCCGCACCTCGAGGCCCTCGCGCGGCGGATGAACCACCTCCTGCTCCATGATCGCGATTTCATCTTCCAGCTTCTTCGGATAGTGCGTCCGGATCTGGATATCGAACCGGTCCTTGAGCGGGGTGATGATGCGGCCGCGGGAGGTGTAGTCCTCGGGATTGGCGCTCGCGACAAACACCACGTCGACCGGCAGCCTGATCTTGTAGCCTTTGATCTGGACGTCCTTCTCTTCCATCAGGTTGAACAAACCCACCTGCACCTTTTCCGTCAGGTCGGGGAGCTCATTGATGGCGAAGATGCCTCGATTGGTGCGCGGAATGAGTCCGTAGTGGATGGTTTCCTCGTCGGCGAGGTAGCGTCCTTCGGCTACCTTGATTGGATCGATCTCGCCGATAAGGTCCGCCACCGAGACGTCCGGGGTGGCCAGCTTTTCAGCATAGCGATGGTCGCGTTCGATCCACTCGATTTCGAGCTGATCGCCCTTTTCCGCGAGCAGCCGGCGGCATTGGCGGCAAATCGGCGCGTAAGGATCGTCGTTGATCTCGCAGCCCTTGACCGCCGGAACATGCTCGTCGAGCAACTGGACAAGGGCCCGGATGATTCGCGATTTTGCCTGCCCGCGCTCGCCCAGGAAGATCATGTGATGCCCGGCGAGCACGCCGTTTTCGATCTCCGGAATCACGGTTTCGTCGTAGCCGACGATCCCGGACATCAGCTTTTCGCCCGAACGCAGCCGCGCCAGCAGGTTCTTGCGCATCTCCGCCCGGACCGACAGCGTTTGATAACCGGCAGCCTTTAGCTCACCGAGGGTGTGTATGTGGCTGAACGTTTGATTCATCGCGATGTCCCGAAGCGCTTGACCCTGATTCAGGATAGACCAGCCTTGATCGCTTTGAACAGGGGATGCAACTGATCGTAGCTGTCCTTGAGACTCTGCGATAGCACGCGCGTGGAAGCAAGAACAGGCATAAAGTTGTTGTCTCCCGCCCATCGCGGAACTATGTGCCAGTGAAGATGATCGGCGAAACCCGCGCCGGCCACGCGGCCGAGATTCGCGCCGACATTGAATCCTTCGGGATTGAGCGCCTTGCGCAGGATGGTGATGGTTCGGGTCACCAGCTCGTTGAGTTCCGCCCGCTCGCCGCGCCTTAGCAGGTCCGGCGCGGCGATATGCCGGCGCGGCGCGACCATCAGGTGCCCGTTGTTGTATGGGTAGGCATTCAGCATCACGAGCGCGTGCTTGCCCGCGTGCAGGATCAGACGCTCGCGGCGCTCGCCGGCATCGAGCGCGCCGAAACAGAAGATGCATCCGGATTGTTTGCCCGCGTTGCGCAGGTAGGCGTAGCGCCAGGGCGCCCACAGTCGATGCCCGGCTGCCGGCGCGGCCACGCCCGGGGAGGATTTCCTAGCGTTCCGGGGTGCCGGCGCCATTAACTTCGATTCGGAGTTCCTTGCCGGCGCGGAAGAACGGAATCCGCTTGGCGTCGACCTCGACGATTTCGCCGGTCTTCGGATTGCGGCCCTGCCGGGCGCGGCGCGTCTTTACGCCAAAACTGCCGAAGCCGCGGATTTCGATCCGCTTTCCGCCCGCCAGCACGTTCGACATCGCGTCGAACATCGCGTTCACGATGGTTTCCGACTGGCGATGCGAAAAGTTGCGGTGGCGAGCCAGCAGCTCCTCGATGATTCCCCTCTTGGTCATGACCCGGGCGGAGCCAGACAAATATTAGCGATCGCCTCCGCGTCCGCCGCGCGATGCGCGGCGTTCGCCGTCCTCGCGGTCGAGGCGCAACTCTTCATTAAGGATGTCTTCCATCGAGAACCGCGCCTTTTCGTGCTCGCGGCGCAGATACTCCTGCATCTCTTCCCGCTCTTCGTGCGCCTTGAGCGCCTTCACCGAGAGCCCGATCCGGCGTTCCTTGGGATCGAGCTGCACGACCAGCGCATCCACCTCGTCGCCCACCTTGAACAGCGACGACGGCTTGTCGACGCGTTCGGAGGAAAGCTGCGAGATGTGGATCAGGCCTTCGATGCCTTCTTCGATCTCGACGAACACGCCGAAGTCGGCGACCGAGCTGACCTTGCCGTGCACCCGGGTGTTGAGCGGATAGCGCTCCGAAATCGTGTTCCAGGGATCGGCGGTAAGCTGCTTTACGCCCAGGCTTACGCGCTCGTTCTCCGCGTCGATTCCGAGCACGACCGCCTCGACTTCGTCGCCCTTCTTCACCAGTTCCGAGGGATGGCGAATCTTCTTGGTCCAGGAGAGGTCGGAGATGTGGACGAGTCCGTCGATTCCGGGCTCGATTTCGATGAACGCGCCGAAGTCGGTGATCGATTTGACCTTGCCCTTTACCCGGGTGCCCACCGGATGCTTCTCGGCCAGCGCCACCCACGGATTCGGTTCGGTCTGCTTGAGGCCCAGCGAGATGCGCCGGTTCGCTTCGTCGACTCCGAGCACCTGCACCTCGACCGAGTCGCCTTCGTTGACGACCTTCGAGGGATGGACCGCGCGCTTCGACCAGCTCATTTCGGAGACGTGGATCAGGCCTTCGACGCCTTTTTCCAGTTCAACGAATGCGCCGTAATCGGTCACGCTGACCACCTTGCCCTGCACCCGCGTGCCGGGAGGATAAGTCTCGGCAACCTTGGTCCAGGGATCGGGCTTGATCTGCTTCATGCCGAGCGAGACGCGCTCGCGCTGCGGGTCGTACTTCAGAACGACGACCTTGACCTTCTCGCCGACCTTGAGAACTTCCGAGGGATGGGACAGGCGGCCCCATGACATGTCCGTGATATGGAGCAGGCCGTCGATTCCGCCGAGATCGATAAAGGCGCCGTAGTCCGTGATGTTCTTGACGGTGCCTTCGAGGATCACGCCCTCCTCGAGGACCTTGAGGGTCTGCTCCTTGAGCGAAGCGCGTTCGCGTTCGAGCACGCTGCGGCGCGACACGACCACGTTGCCGCGGGCGCGGTTGAACTTGAGGATCTGAAAGCGGCCGCGCTGTCCGACGTAGCGATCCAGGTTGCGAGCCGGCCGGATATCCACGTGCGATCCCGGCAGAAACGCGGGCACTCCGATATCGACCTTGAGTCCGCCCTTGACCTTGCCCAGCACCACCCCTTCGACAGGGGTCTCGGTCTGAAACGCGCGATCCAGCTCTCGCCAGATTTTGAATTTCTCGGCTTTGGCGTGCGAAAGCATCACCGTACCGTTTTCGGTCTCGGTGCCTTCGAAATACACGTCCACTTCATCGCCTTCCTTGACGGACACGTTGCCGTTGGCGTCGAGGAACTCGGTGAGGGGGACCTGCCCTTCGCACTTGTAGTTGATGTCGATGATGACGTTGTCGCGCGTAATAAGCATGACCCGGCCGACCAGGACATCGCCCGGGCGCGGGGCCTTCAGGCTCTCTTCCATCAGCGACTCAAAATCATTTTCTCCTCCGAGCTTATCGGACAAAACTTTCTCCATTTAGTGGAACCTTCCGGGGAACTTCGAGGCTGGTGCGAAACTTAC
>JAJPKP010000057.1 GCA_021323675.1 Pseudomonadota bacterium
CAGGCCGACGCGCCTCCGTGCCCGGATTGCGGCTCGATAATGGTGCGCAACGGCGCTTGCTACAAATGCATGAATTGCGGAGCGACCAGCGGATGCTCATGAGCGGGGAGGACCCAGGCTATGAAGCAGACGGAGAAGCTGTGCGAATCGCAGGCGTTCGGACTGCTGGCGGATCGGCATCGCGGCACCGCGCTCAGCATCGTCGCGATCGTCGCGGGCAGAGGCGACGATCCCGATCGTGCGTGGGTGCAGTGCTCGAAGTGTGGAGAAACGTTTGAGTTCTACAGTGACGGAAGATGGCAATTGATCGATGATGTGGCCGCTGGCGCCTTCGGCCATCCGGCTCAGGACAAGGCTTTGGCGACCGCGTAGCGGCGCGTTCGATACAAGGGCTCTGGAGGAAGGAGAGGCAAAATCGGCAACTGTATCCGGGGGGGACAGGCGGACTCGGCGGTGGTGACAAGTTTGAGACGGTTTCCGATCACGGCTGGAGGATGAGGTCCTCCAGAGCCCACCCAGGAAGGAACGGAGCTTCGGCTCCGCTCACGAAGTGTGGTGGTGGGGCGGCGGATGTGGTGACGTGGAGGGGCGGTGGAAACACCGCCCCTCCGATTTATGCGCCCTGCATGGCGCGCGACTGACGCAAAGGGTGCCTTATTGTGAAGTGGCCCGTCGGGTTCGAGCCGAATCGATCATCCGTCTTCGCGCACAATGAGATCACAATTGCTGCCGCGCCGGATCGGGTATGGCGATGGCTGGTTCGCGCGGCCCGATGGCCCGAATGGTACAGCAACAGCGCCGATGTCACCTTTCTCTCCGGCAATTCTCCCGACCTCGCTGCCGGAACTCAGTTTCGATGGAAGACCTTCGGAGCATCCGTAACCAGCCGGGTGATCGTGTTCGATCCTCCGCGCGAGCTTGGTTGGGACGCGCACGGCGTGCTCAGCGCCTATCACGGATGGCTCATTGAGCCCGACGGAGCGGGATGCCGCGTCATCACGGAGGAGACGCAGAACGGCATCGTGCCGAAACTCGCATGGTGGTACCTGCGCCCGATGCTCGAGCGCGGCCATCAGAACTGGGTCGAGAGTTTGAAGCGAAAAGCCGAAGCGGGCGACCCCTGAAGGATCGGAATCGGCGGATTTCGCGGATCGGCGGCCCGCGTCCTTCAGGAGGAGAGCGTCACTTCGAAGGCGCCGAAATTTACCTGGCCGATTCCGATTGACGCGAGCAGGCCCGCTATCGCCATCATTGGAGTTGCGATCCAGTATTTCTGGCGAACCTTGGCAAGCACCTGATCGCGATCGGGCTGGCTTTCGAGGAATCGCGCCTCGCCCGAAAATTTCTCCGGACCGATCGTCATCTCGACATGCGGGGTTTTTCTGACATTGCGCACCCAGTTGCGGCCGATGTTCGCGGTCGGAAGAAGAATTTTTTCCCCGTCCACCACGAACCAGATCGTCACCTGATGCGGCTTGCCGGATTTGCGCCCGACGTGGGTGAGCTGGAGGGTGCTGATGCGCGAAACCGTTTGTAGCCTGTCGGCTGTCGCATCTCCCATCGGTATTGCATCGCCGGCCGAGGCCGGCGCCTCCGACCCTGTCCTGCTCGGTATCCTCTTCCCGTGGGACAGGACTATTCCGTGATCGTTTCCATCACGCGGCCGCTCGCGCTGTCCACCAGGTCGACTTCCACCTTGCCGGAGATCTTGTAGTTCTTTTTTGCGGAGTCGATTCCGGATTTCAGATCATTCATGAACTTGTCCTTCGCGAACGGCGGCATCTGATCCATCGGAAAGTTGTTCATCATCACTCTTGCGGTGGTTTTGTCGGGCCATTGGATGGCGCCGACCTTGGGACCGGCGATCGGAAGGTCGCGCACGACCTGTTCAATCTGGCCCTGGAAGGTAGAGGGAGTTGCGGCGGATGGCGCTCCGGGGGCGGGGCCGCCGGCCGGAGATATTCCGGCAATTTTCGCGATCACTTCTTTAACCTGGTTGCGCGCGTTGTCGTCCGGCGCCAGTTCCGCCGCCTTCTTGAGCGCCGCCTGCGCATCCGATGGCTTGTTCTGCTGCGCGTATGCGATGCCCAGGTTGAAATACGCCTGGAACATGTCGGGCCGGATGGCGAGCGCCTTGCGATACTGCGCGATCGCCTGATCGGCATTGCCGGTGTACAGGTACATCGTCCCGAGATCGGTGATCACCTCCGGATCCGCCGGCTTCTTCTTCAGGTAGTGTTCGTATGCGGCGATCGCCTGGTCGTACTTTTCCGTGTCGTAGTCCACGTCGCCGATGCCGCGCAGCGCCTCGAGATTGTCGGGATCGATCTTCAGCACGTGGCCGTAAGCTTCAGCGGCCTTGGGGTAATACGAGGGATCGAACATTGCCGCGCGCGTCACCACGCCGCCCAGCTTGTTCCAGGTCGCGATGTCATTCGGATGCGCCGCGGCGTCCTTTTCCATCTTTTCTATGAACGACAGGGCCTCAGGGGGAAGCTCGACCTTTGGGTGCCCGGGCGGGAGTTGTCCCGGCGCGGCATTGCCCGCCGTTCCGCCCATCGAATTCACCCCGGAGCCCGGCGCGATGGAACCGCCGGATTCGGAGGCGGTTTGGACCGGCTTTCGCAGCATCACCCATCCCGCCGCGAGCAGGCCAACGATCAAAATGGCCAGGAACACGCCGACGAAGGCGGTTGTGAGCGGCATGTTGCGGATGGTCTGGCTGATGGCGGGTTCGGCGGACGGGGCCGCGGAGGTCAGAGAGGCGCCGCACTCGACGCAAAATTTCGCCCCCGGCATCAGGGACGCACCACATTGCGGACAAAATCGCATCGTCAGATTCCTATCCGACGTGGCCGGGTCCGGCAACACGGTCACGCGCGGGTTTATGCGGGCGGGCGCGATGTTGTATAGTCGCGCCGCCGAGGGTGTTCGGCGAATTTTCCAGGAGAGACTGCGATGCAACTGTACGATTCATTCGGACCAAATCCACGCGCCATGCGGATGTTCCTGCTGGAGAAGGGAATCACTATCCCTGCCAAACAGATCGACCTGATGAAGGCCGAAAACCGCCGCCCTCCGTACACCGACCGCAATCCCGGTGGGCAACTCCCCGCACTTGAACTCGACAACGGACAATGCCTCGGCGAAACCGTAGCGATCTGGGAATACCTGGAGGAGAAGCATCCCACTCCCGCCCTGATCGGAACCACCGCCGAAGAGCGCGCCGAGGCGCGCCAGTGGCAGCGGCGCATCGAACTCAAGATCACCGAGTTTCTTTACAACGGGTTTCGCTTCGCGGAAGGCGCCGCCATTTTCCAGGGTCGGATGCGCCTGATTCCGGAGGGCGCCGCCGGCATGAAGGCGACCGTCCAGGACAACCTCAAGTGGCTCGATGGGCAGCTTGAGGGCAAGGAATGGATCGCCGGCAAACGGTTCACCATCGCCGATATCATCCTGTACTGCGCGCTCGACTTCGGCGCCGGCGTCGGACAGAAAATCGATCCGTCGCTGAAAAACGTGAACGCATGGTTCAAGCGGGTTGATTCGCGGCCGAGCGCGAAAGCCAGCCTGCATCCCGCTTCCGCGCAAACCGGAATGAAGGGATAACAGGGTAATCGCGGCCCGTGCGGCTCCGCTCCAGGGACCAATGGCGGCTTCAACAGAAGAAATAGTCCGGCAGCTTACGACGCTGGTGCGGGCGAAAACCGGCGATTCGGGCGCGGGGGTGCGTGACATCTCCCCGCTGCCCGGCCACGCCGGCTTCGGATACAGCTTCGTGCTCGATCGCACCACTGCGGGCGGCATCAGCGGCAAGCTGGTGCTGCGGGTGGCGCCGGAAGGAACGCGTATCGCCGGCCCCGCTGACGTCGTGCGCCAGGCGTGCATCATGGAGTCGCTCGCCGACACGGAAGTGCCGGTGCCGCCCATCATATGGTACGGCGACGAGGCGGAGTTTTTTGGACGGCCGTACTTTGTGGCCGGATTTGTCGAGGGGTTCCGGCTGGTCGATGTGCCCACGATGCCGCGCGAGGAGATGCGCCAGCTTGCGCGCGCCGGAGTCGAGACGCTCGCCGCTCTGCATCGCGTGGACTGGAAACCGCGCCGGGCCGCATGGGGCGGCGATCCCACGCCGTTGAGCGAGGAGATGAAGCGTCTCGACCATCTGCTGGACCGCCCGACGCTCGATCCTGCCACGGTGGCACGCGCGCCGGAGCTAAGGGAGAAACTCCGCGCGACCATTCCCGATGCGCGAATCGGGATCGTGCACGGCGACTTCCAATTCTCCAACATCATGTTCAATCACGGCCGCGTGGTCGCCGTGATCGACTGGGAGATATCCCTGCTCGGTCCGACGCTGCTCGACCTCGGATGGATCTGTTTCTTCGCAGATCCCGCCAGCTTCGTTCACGATCGCACCGAGACGACGCCGGCGCCGCTCACGGCCGACGAGATCGTGGAGATCTATTCCGCAGCCGCAGGCTTTCCGGTTGCGGCGGACCAGGTGCGATGGTTCCGGGCATTCGCCGGCTACCGGTTCGGCGTCATCACCTGCTTCAACCTGATGCTGCATCGGCGCGGCAAACGCCACGATCCGGAATGGGAGAAGATCGGGACGTCCGCGCCGACGATGTTCGAGCACGCGCTTGAACTGCTCGCATAGGCCTTTCGCTTCTTTCGAGCGCCATTCGCGGTTCGCCCGCTGACGATGAAGGAAATCATCGGCGCGGCGGATTGTACACGTGGAAGAACGAGAACGCCGCGATCACCAGCGCGTGCGTGATCTTTTCCGAAGCGATCAGCTTCGGGATCTTGCGCACCGGCACCAGGACGACATCGGTTTCTTCACTGCCGTCGAGCTCGGGTTTGCCGACTACGTGCACATCGCGCGCGAGGTACGTGTAGCAGTAGTTCGCTTCGATTGCGGGATTGGGGTGGACGCGCCCGATGTACGCGATGCGCTTGGAGTCGTAGCCGGTCTCTTCGACCATCTCGCGCCGCGCCGCGTGCCGGGGTGTCTCGTCTTCGGGATCGACCATCCCGCCCGGGATTTCGAGGGTAAACCCGCGAATTCCGTGCCGGAACTGCTTCACCATTACCACGTCGTTATCGCGGGTAAGGGGGATGATGTTCACCCAGTGCGGCGCGTCAAGGATGAAAAAGTCGCGGCGGCCGCGATGGGGATGGCCGGAGTGGCGGCGATGCAGGTCAAAAATCGGGGTCCGGTAAACGACTTCGGTCTCGATGATGCTCCATCGGCGGGGTTTCATTGCAAGCTGCAATAAAGCATAAAGCATTCGGGGCAGGAACGCGTTGCGGTTGGCGTTCACCCCGTTTATTCATTCGCGCGCGCTATGATAAAAACCATTTTCACCATCGCGCGCAGGCCCGGACCGCCCGCCGCCGCCATCGACCATGAACTATTTTGAATACAAGGACGACCAGCTTTACGCGGAAGACGTTTCGATTGCAGATCTGGCGAGACGCTTCGGCACTCCCTTTTACGCTTACAGCGCCCGCACTCTGAAGCGCCATTTTCGCGTTTTCGATGAGGCTTTCGCCGGCACCGACCATCTGGTCTGCTTCGCGATGAAGGCGTTGTCGAACTTGAGCATCCTCAAGTTGTTCGCCTCGATGGGATCGGGATTCGATATTGTGTCGGTCGGCGAGCTGATGCGATGCCTGAGAGTGGGCGCGGATCCCGCGAAAATCGTGTTCTCCGGCGTCGGCAAGACCGATGAAGAGATCGCGGCCGCGCTCGAAGCCGGCATCCTGATGATCAACGCGGAATCGCGGCCCGAGCTCGACCGCATCAACCAGGTTGCCGGCCGCATGAAACGGCGCGCACCGGTGAGCCTGCGCGTGAATCCCGACCTCGACCCGGGAACTCATCCCCACATCTCGACCGGCCATCGCGACAGTAAGTTCGGAGTGCCGCTGTCGCAAGTGCATGAATACTACGCTGCCGCGCGCGGCCTGCCGAACCTCGAGCTGGTCGGTCTGAGCACGCATATCGGCTCGCAGATCACCGACACGATGCCGTTCAACGAGGTCGCGGAAAAGGTGCGCGCGATTGTCAGCGAGCTGCGCGCAAACGGCATCGCCCTCAAGTACCTGGACCTGGGCGGAGGCCTTGGAATTCCTTACCAGGAGGAACCGCCTCCTCCGGCCGAATACGCGAAAGTCCTGCTGAAACCGATTCGCGACCTCGGCCTCAGGATAATCACCGAGCCCGGCCGCGTGATCGTCGGCAACGCGGGCGTATTCGTGACCCGGGTGGTTTACGTCAAGGAAACCGACGTCAAGCGCTTCATTGTCGTTGATGGCGCGATGAACGATCTTATCCGCCCCGTCCTGTACGAGGCCTATCACGAGATTCGCCTCGTCGATCGGCGCTCGGTTGGCAAACGGGTTGTAGCCGACGTGGTCGGCCCGGTTTGCGAGAGCGGAGATTTCCTCGCCCGGGAGCGCGAGATGCCGGAGCCGAAGGCAGGCGATCTGCTGGCCGTGATGAGCGCGGGAGCGTACGGCTTTGTAATGTCGTCGAACTACAACAGCAGGCCGCGCGTGCCCGAGCTGCTGATCGATGACGCCGACGTCCACGTCATTCGCGAGCGCGAAAACTTCGAAGACATCATCCGCGGCGAGAAGATCGTCGAGCTCAAGGCTCGGTAGCCGCGCGATGGCGACGCTGGAATTCACCAAGATGCACGGATGCGGCAACGACTATGTGTACGTCGTTGCGCTCAAGGCCCGGCCCGCCGACCCGGCCGGGCTTGCACGGCGCCTCTCCGATCGCCATTTCGGCGTCGGTGGCGACGGGTTGATCATGCTCGCACCGTCGCGCGCCGGCGACATCCGGATGGAGATGTACAACGCCGACGGCAGCCGCGGCGACATGTGCGGCAACGGAATCCGATGCGTCGCGCGGCTCGCGTACGATCGCGGGATCGTGCGCAGGAATCCGATGGTGGTTGAGACCGATGCCGGCCTTAAGACGATCCGGCTCCGGCTCGCGGGCGACAGCGTTATCGGCGCGACGGTGGACATGGGCGAACCGATTTTGGAAGGACGCCAGATTCCGGTTGCCGCCGCCGGCCGCATTATCGACTATCCTCTCGAAGTCGCCGGCCGCGTCGAAAAAATTACGGCGGTGTCGATGGGAAATCCGCATTGCGTCGTGTTCGTCAACGACGATTCGGTCTTCAAGCTCGATGGGTTCGAGTTCGCGCGGCTCGGGCGGCAGTTCGAGGAGCATCCGTTTTTTCCCCGCCGCGTGAATACCGAGTTTATCCTTCCCGTCTCGCGGACCCGCCTAAGAATGCGCGTATGGGAGCGCGGTTCCGGTGAAACGCTTGCCTGCGGCACGGGAGCTTGCGCGTCGCTGGTGGCGGCGGTTTTGACCGGGCGGGCCGACCGCGGCGCCAGCGTGGAGTTGCGCGGAGGAAATCTGGAAATCGAATGGCGTGATAACGGTGAGGGGGCGAATCACGTCTTTATGACAGGCGAGGCCATCGAGGTGTTCAGCGGGCGGGTTGACCTGGGCGACGCCGAGATGGTCGCGGTCACGGACTAGCCCGGGAGGATTCCGCGCATGTTCAAGGGTACATTGACGGCGATTATCACGCCTTTCCGCGACGGTGAAGTCGATGAGAAAGCGCTGCGCGATCATATCGAATGGCAGATCCAGAGCGGAATCGACGGCCTGGTTCCCTGCGGTTCCACAGGGGAATCGGCCACGCTCACCCATGCCGAGCACGAACGCGTCGTCAAGATAACCGTCGAACAAACGCGCAGGCGCGTTCCGGTAGTGGCGGGCACCGGCTCAAATTCCACCGCGGAAGCGATTCGCTTGACGGCATCCGCGCGGGAGATGGGAGCGGACGGGGCGCTGCTGATTTCGCCCTACTACAACAAGCCCACCCAGGACGGCATCTTCAAGCACTACAAGATGATCGCGACCAGCGTCGATCTGCCGCTGCTCGTTTACAACATCCCGGGCCGCACCGGCTCGAATATCGCTCCCGAGACCTTCGCCCGCCTCGCCGAAGTCAAAAATATCGTCGGTGTCAAAGAAGCGTCGGGTTCGATGGACCAGACGTCCGATATCCTGCGGTTGTGCGGCGACAAGCTCACGATTTTGTCCGGAGACGATGCGCTGACGGTGCCGTTGATGGCGATCGGCGCGAAAGGCGTAATCGCCACGATCGGCAACGTGATGCCGCGCGAGATGCATGATCTGGCGGCCGCCGGACTGGCAGGCGACTTCGAGCGCGCCCGGCAGATCCACTACAAGATGCTGCCCCTGATGCGCGCCTTGTTCATCGAGACCAATCCGATCTGCGTAAAGCAGGCGCTCGCTCTGATGGGCCGATGCTGCAACGAACTGCGCTTGCCCCTGGTCCCCATGACCGCGCCGGCCGCCGAGAAACTCAAGGCGGCGATGAAAGATCTCAGGCTGATTTAAACTCCTCGCCCGACGGCCGAAAGACCGCTTCGCTCCGGCCCGGACTGGTTGGTGCATGAGAGTCCATTTGGTCGATGGAACGTACGAGCTCTATCGCGCTCACTACGCGCCCCGCCCGGGGCATCTTGACGCGGCAGGGCGTGACGCGAAGGCCACCGTCGGCATCGTGGAATCGTTGCTGGCTCTGCTGAATGACTCGGCGGAGGCGATCACCCATATCGCGGTCGCGTTCGACAATCCGATCCGGTCCTTTCGCAACGATCTTTTTCCTGGTTACAAAAGCGACGAAGGCGTTCCTCCGGAATTGCACGCTCAGTTCGATGCGGCCGAAGACGCGGTTCGCGCGGTCGGCGTGACGGTCTGGCCAATGCGCGAATACGAGGCCGACGATGCGCTCGCGAGCGCGGCGCGCCGCTTCCGCGACCAGGCCGATCAGGTGCGCATCCTCACGCCGGACAAGGACCTCGGCCAATGTCTGATTGGCGATCGCGTGGTTCAGGTCGATCGGCGCAACCGCCGGGTCATCGACGAAACCGAGTTCCGCGGCAAATGGGGTTTCGGTCCCGCCAGTATGCCGGATTTTCTGGCCCTCGCCGGCGATTCGGCTGACGGCTTTCCGGGCCTTCCGGGGTTCGGCGCCAAAAGCGCGGCGATGCTGATTGGGGTCTATGAGCATCTGGAGCAAATTCCTGCCGATCCGAGCCAATGGAAGGTCAGGCCGCGCGGATCGGCTCAACTCGCCGCGCGATTGGTTGAGCGCCGGGACGAGGCGCTCCTGTATCGGCGGCTCGCCACCCTGGTGGACACGGTGGAGCTGGGTTGCTCGCTCGATGACCTTCGCTATCGCGGGGTGCCTCATACTCGCTTCGAGCGATGGTGCGACGATCTGCGTATCGAAAGGTTGAAGCACATGTCCAGGCGCCTACAGCGGTGATGCGTCAGCAGAGCCGGAGGAATCCATCGCAGCAAGAAAACGGCGGCGTCCGGATTTTCCGAACGCCGCCGTTTTGTGCCTTCTGGCTAACCGTGTGACGAAGCCGCGCTATTCGAACATCAACACCGTGCGCGCAACCTCGCCGGCCTTCATCGCGCGGAACGCCTCGTTCACGTCCTCGAGCTTGCCGCGCCGCGTGATCATGTCGTCGAGATCGATACGGCCCTGGCGGTAGAGCTCGATAATCCGCGGCATATCGATGCGGAAGCGGTTCGAGCCCATGAAGCATCCCTGGATTCGCTTTTCGAACAGGAGCGAGAAGCCGTCCACTTCGACCTTCTGGCCGAGCGGCACCATTCCCACGATGGTGGCGATGCCGCCGGGACGGATGCATTCGTAGGCCTGCTCGGC
Source organism: Pseudomonadota bacterium (assembly GCA_021323675.1). Taxonomy (GTDB): domain Bacteria; phylum Desulfobacterota; class Binatia; order Binatales; family Binataceae; genus JAFAHS01. The sequence goes on from JAJPKP010000057.1 coordinate 9,813, forward strand.
CGCGACCTTGAGACCGATCGCTTCGAATGAGTAATCGGCGCCGTCGCCGGTCAGCTCGCGAATCTTTGCGACCGGGTCGCCCTGGGACGCATCCACGGCGTGGGTTGCGCCGAGCTTGAGAGCGAGATCGAGCTTGCTCTTGAACTTGTCCACCGCGATTATCATCCGGGCGCCGGCGACGCGCGCGCCCTGGATGATGGCAAGGCCGACGCCGCCCGCGCCGAACACCGCCACCTGGGATCCGGGGGAAACCTTCGCGGTATGGAGCGCGGCACCGACGCCGGTCATCACGCCGCATCCGATCAGCGCGGCGCGGTCGAGCGGCACGTCGTTTTCGATTTTCACCAGCGCGTTCTCATGCACCAGCATCTTTTCGGCGTAGCCGGAGAGATCGGCGAACTGATTGACGAGCTTGCCCTTCTGCGACAGGCGCGGCTTGTCGCTTGCGCCGCGCTGAGTGGCCGCCTTGTTCGAGCACAGGTTGGGATGGCCCGACATGCATTCCTCGCAGTACCCGCAAAAGACGCTGAGGCACGCGATCACGTGGTCGCCCGGTTTCAGGTAGCTCACCTGCGAGCCGACTTTCTCGACGATGCCGGCGGCTTCGTGTCCCAGGATCGCCGGGGTGGGCCACATGTAAAGTCCGTCCACGAAATGCAGATCGCTGTGGCATACGCCGCTTGCGACGGTGCACACCAGGACTTCGCGTTCCTTGGGATCGTCGATATCGACCTGTTCGATCGTGAGCGGTTGATTCGGTCCGTGATAGATTGCTGCTTTCATTTCAATTCTCCTTCCGCGCCTTACTGGAACATCAGGACGGTGCGGGCGACTTCGCCGGCCTTCATGGCGCGGAATGCCTCGTTTACGTCTTCAAGCTTGCCGCGCTTGCTGATCATCTCGTCGAGCTTGAGCCGGCCTTGCAGATAGAAGTCGAGGTAGCGGGGCATGTCGATTCGGAAGCGGTTCGATCCCATGTTGCTGCCTTGCAGCTTGCGTTCGGTCAGGAACATGAAGCCGTCGATCTCGACCTTCTGGCCGACGGGAATCATGCCGATCACGGTGGCGGTGCCGCCCGGTTTCAGCGCATTGAAAGCCTGCTCGGCGGCTTTCTTGAGGCCGATAGCCTCGAAAGCGTAATCGACGCCGGAGCCGCCGGTCAGCTTTTTGATTTCGTCGATCGGATCGCTCGCCGACGCATCGACGGAGTCGGTCGCGCCGAGCCGCTTCGCCATCGCGAGCTTGCCCTCGAACATATCGACCGCGATGATCTTTCGTGCGCCCGCGATTCGGGCTCCCTGGATTGCCGCAAGGCCAACGCCGCCGCATCCGAATACCGCGACGGTCGAACCGGGCTCGACCTTGGCGGTATTCAGCACGGCGCCAACTCCGGTCGTAACGCCGCATCCGACCAGCGCGGCGCGATCGAGGGGGATGTCCTCGCGGATTTTCACCAGCGCGTTCTCATGCACCAGCATCTTCTCGCAATACGATGAGAGATCGAGGAACTGGTTGATCGGTTTGCCTTTCTGCGAGATGCGGGGCTTGTCCTTGGGATCGCGCTGAGTGGCCGCCTTGTTCGAGCATCGATTCGGATGGCCGGCCATGCACTGTTCGCAGTATCCGCAGAACACGCTGAGGCAGGCGATCACGTGATCGCCCGGCTTCAGGTAAGTGACCTGGCGGCCGACTTCCTCGACAATTCCGGCGGCCTCATGGCCCAGCACCGCGGGCGCGGCGTAGGGATAGAAACCATCGACGAAATGCAGATCGCTGTGGCATACGCCGCTGGCGACGGTGCGAACCAGGACCTCACGATCCTGCGGCTTGTCGATCTCGACGTCCTCGATGCTCAGCGGCTGTTTGGGGCCATGAAACACGGCGGCTTTCATTCCAAATGCTCCTTATCCGGCAGAATTGAGCGGGTGCTCTGCGCGCGCTAACGCGGGCGGGCACTTGCGCCCTTTTTACTACCACATTGGCCCGCCAATGCCACGGGCGCAGGGGCGAATCGGCGCCGCCTCCGGCTTTGCATCCGCGTGAGCCGCCCGGTAGCTCCTTCTGTATGTCGATCTTTCCCCGCTCGCTTCGCCTCATTTCCATGTGCCGTCTGGTCGCTGCCTCCTTTGGATGCATCCTCGCGGTTGCCGGGCCTGCCTGCGCGGAAATAGCTCCCGAGACCCGCGCGCGCATCGACGAGATCGCCTCGGCGCCGGTGCGCAACGGCGAAGTCCCCGCGTTGATCGTCGGCGTGATGCAGGGAAGCGACCGGATGGTGCGCGGGTACGGCGAGATCATCGAGGGAACGGATGTCCGTCCGGGCCCGACGACCGTGTGGGAGATCGGCTCGATCACCAAGACCTTCACCGCGATGCTGCTGGCGCTCTATGTGCAGCGAGGAATCGTGCACTACCACGATCCGCTCCAGAAGTACGTTCCCGGCTGGGTGACCGTGCCGAGCTATGGCGGCCGGCAGATCGAGCTTATCGATCTGGCGACGCACACCTCCGGATTGCCGAAGGATCCGAATCTCGACGGGATACGCCATCTGAGCGTCGAGGAGATGTATCGGATGACGAGCGCATACCGGCTCACGCGCGCGCCGGGCGCCCAATTCGAGTATTCGAATTGGGGGTTTGCGCTGCTTGCCCATGCGCTGATGCGCGCGATGGGTGCGGATTACGAGCAACTCGTCGAGGGCGACATCTGCAATCCGCTCGCCCTCAGCGACACGCGAATCAAGCTGACCCCCGATGAGGATGCGCGGCAGGCGCAGGGCTATGGTCCCGGAGGGCGGCCGCGTCCGCACGACAACCCGACGTGGCCCGCATTCAATGGCGCTGGGGCGCTGCGCTCGACGATGGACGACATGATGGGCTACCTGGCGTACAACATGGGACAGATGAACACGCCGTTAAGTTCCCTGTTGCCGGATCTGCAGCGGGAATGGCGCGCGGGCGGAATGCCCGGAACCCACGTGGGGCTGGCGTGGCAGATGTTCCCGATGCGGGGAACGGATCACACCGTCATTTGGAAAAACGGGGCCGCATCGGGGTTCTTCAGCTATATCGGATTCGTCAAGGAGACCGGCACCGGCGTGGTGGTGATCGCAAATCGCAAGGTGCGCGTCGCCCGAATCGCGATTCGCATTCTCCGGATGCTCAACGGCGCCAACGTCATCGAGCCGCAGCCGGAAGAGCAGGAACCTGAGGAGTCGCAGTAACTTTTGCGCCGCGATGGCTAGCCGAGCGCGTCAGGCGCGGGCGGAAAAGCAGATGGTCTCGTTTGGCAGACGGACGCGGCCGTCGGATCCCTGAAACCTTCCCACCGCTTCCCTGAGAGCGGCTCTTACCCGGTCGCGCTGATCCTGCGTAAGCTTCGCCATCATCGACTGCGAAGATCCGATCTCACTGCGGAATTGCACGAACTGGTCGGGTGATTCGAACTCGAACGTCACCGTCATCGGTTCGATTGTGACCGCGGAAAAGCCCGCTCCTTCGAGCGCCGCCTTGAGAATCGAGGTGTCCGCCAGGCGCGTCGGCACGAGCGCATCGGGAGGCTGGGGCGGTTGATTGGTAATCTGCCGAATGGCATCTCCGGCGAGAAAGATCATCGGAACCTTGTCGCCCGTATTCCACACCGCGGTGGCAAAGCTCGCACCGGGCTTGAGCGCGCGGCGGACCTTGGCGACCGTTGCGCCCAGGTTGGGCATGAACATCAGGCCCCATCGGCAAACCGCCGCATCGAAGCTCCGATCTTCAAACGCCATCGATTCGGCATCGGACTCGATGAACTCGAGGTTGCGCAGGCCGAGCGTCCTGGCCCGTTCCCGTCCAAGGGCAAGCATCCCGGGCGATTGATCGACGGCGACTACGCAGCCCGAGGCGCCGACGGTGCGCGCCGCAGTGACGGCGGGTTCGCCCGTGCCGGTGGCGATATCCAGCACGCGGTTCCCCGGCTTGATTTTGGCCAACACGACGAGGCGATCGTTGACCGGTTGCGCGGCGCGCTCGAAGACAGGCCACCATTTGTTCCATCCGGCCGCGGATTCATCCCACATCTGGCGCTGTTCGCGCTTCTGGCTTTCGGAATCAGGCATCGACCCGTTCTCCTTTGCGTTGCCAACCACCCTAGTCAGGAATGACTGCGCTGAAAAGGAAGGAGCTCATTTTCGCAGAACGATGACGCCGCGCAGATGGGCCAGCTCGATGGGGTATTGCCGATGAATGGTCGCTTCCACCGAAGGCGACACCCCATGATCGCGCAGCAGCACCACAGCGGCGTCCTCATGGCCGCGCACGAATGCGATGGTCCGATCGCGATCGGAAGGTGGCAGGTAGAACCGCACCACCGAGATCGAGTACGCCGGCACAGTCGTCATCGTCTCACCCGGATGAAGATTCGCGGCGCCGAGCAGGGCGGCTTCGCGCCACTCCGCATCGTGCGGTTTGCGATTGAACACGACGACATGGCCGAGCGACACCGCGACGACCATCGCAAGTCCGATCGCGCGCAATCGCGGCGAGCCGAGCTCCCATACTCCGATACCCGCCAGCATGAAAAACGGCGCGAAAGATGAGAGCGCGTAGCGTTCCACGAACAGCGGGGCTGCGGCGTACGAGGCGACGACCATTAATATCGGTGGCCCCCACATCCAGATGAGGCAAAACGCGACGGCATCGCGTTCACGGCGCCATCCTCGAACCGTGCCGTACGCGGCTGCGACGAAAAGCACCGGAAAGCCGAAGCTTCCGGTCGCCTTGTTGAACAGAGCGACCGGCGCCCATATGGGCGGACGCTTGATCCAATTGATCGCGCCGCCTTCAACCGCGCTCGCCGCTCCGCGCAGCGCCGACGTCGCCAGCGGGAAGAATGCGATTGCGGCAACCGCCAGCGCCGCCACAAGCCGCCAGGCCCTGCGCGATTCTTCGCTGATGGGGCGCATTCCCGACCGCGCGAGCATCATGAGAATCCACAAGCCTTCGCTTGCGGGGACCAGGGCGGCGGCGAAGTGAGCGGCGATCGCTACCACGGCGAAGAATGCGGTGCCGGCGTAGCTGAACAGGCCGCCGCGGCGGCTCGCCCGCACAAAGCATCCCACCTGCGCCAGCGTCGCTGTCAGCATCACCGGGTACATCCGCGCCTCGCGCGTGTACTTCATGGTGACGAGATTGGTCGCGTAGATGAGCGCGCCGAGCGCCGCGACCATCATGGCTCCATCCGAGCGGGCGGTATCCTTGGCGCGATCCCGCGGCAATGGCGCGCAGAGTCCCCATCCGATCCAGAACACGATCGCAATCGTTATGGTGCCGAGCGTGGCGGAAAGCGCGCGCTGGGTGCCGATACTATCGCCAAACAACGCCATCCATTCGTGGAGCAGCACCTCATGGACGGCCATCTTGCCCGGATTGAGCCGAGCCTGGAGCGAGATGACCTCGTGGATCGTGGGCGCTGCGGCGGCGGCCCACGACGCGCCTTCATCGTCGGACATCTCGAGCCGGCCGAGATCGGAAAAGCGAAGAAACCCGCCCAAGAGAATCGCGACGAGAAAAAGCAGAAACGCGATATTGCGGGTCGTGCGCGCCGACAGCGCAACCGCTTGCGAGAAACCCTTATCCGGCGCGCGATGCGCCGTGTTCTGCTCGGTGGGGCCGAAGTCCGGTCGCGCGGGCACCCTCACAGTCCCTTCTTGAGCTGGGGCGCCGGACGAAAGCCGACGGTGCGCGCCGCCGGTATCGTCATCGGCGCATTGGTGCGCGGGTTGAATCCGGGGCGGGCCCTGCGTCGGCGCACGGTGAAGGTGCCGAAGCCGGGCACCCAGAACCGCTTGTCGCGCCGAATCGAACGCGCGATTTGCTCGAAGGCGGCATCCAGCGTGTCGGAGACGGTCTTCTTGGGCTGGTGAACGCTCTTTGCAACTGCCTCGATCAGCTCCGCTTTGGTCATGGAACTGTCCTCCCCATGCGAAAAACGCTCGATGCCTGGGTCAGTGCGGCGGATAGAGGCGATCGATTTCACGCCACATCAGGCCCCATCGCACGCCCTGATCGCTGACGATCACCTCGCCGGCTCCGAACCGCGTCATGATGCGCTCGAGGATGGTCGCGCCGGCAAAAATTACGTCTGCGCGGCCCGCCGGCAGGCCTGGAAGCTTGAGGCGTTCCGCAAGCGGCAGCGAACGAAGAAGAGAAACCACGCGGTCGATCTCGCCTCGCGGCAGGCGATGTCCGTGGACGATGGTGGAATCGTAGGTGCCAAGCCCGAGCGCCACGGCACACAGCGTGGTCACCGTACCGGCAATCCCGACGAGCCTGGCCGGCCTATGGCTCCATCCGAGAGCGTCGAGCGCTTGATCGATCGTCGCGCGCAGCGCCGCCGCGTCGGCATCGGATGGAGGGTCGCTGCGAACGCATCGTTCGGTAAGGCGCACCGAACCGATCTGCAGGCTCACCATCTCGAGATCGCGGCCGGGTGCGGCGAAGATCAACTCGGTCGAGCCTCCGCCGATATCGACGATAAGCAGGGGCAGCGACGGATCGATGTCGAGACCGCGGATTACGGCGAGATGAGACAACGCGGCTTCCTCGGCGCCAGGAATGATCTGGAGATCGAGTCCGGTGCGTTCTTTCACTCGCGCGATGAACTCGGGGCCGTCGGCGGCATCGCGCAGCGCGGCCGTCGCGGCGGCGACGATGCGCTCGGCGCCGGCTTCACGCGCCTTTTCGGCAAATTCCTCGAGGGTCGAAAGCGTCAGCGCGGCCGAGTTCGGATCGAGACGGCCGTTCTTGTCCACGCCGCGCCCCATCCGCGTGATGCGCGAAAGCTCGGCGAGTACGCGAGGCCGCCTGCGCTCGTCGGCCTCCACCGCGAGCATCAGGACGGTGTTCGAGCCGATATCAAAAGTGGCGATTTTCATGCGATCAGCCCGCGGCCGCCGATGCGCGCGATGCGGCGGCGGGTTCGATTTGGTTGGCCGCGATCCACGAGTCGATCGCGCTGAGCGCGCGCTCGCCCATGGCGGCTTTCTTCTGCCGTCCTCGGACGCGTCCCGGCAGATCGGGCATCAACCCGTGGTTGGCGTTCATCGGCTGAAACTCCTTGCGCGTCGCATCGGTGATGTAGGCGATCAGGGACCCGAGCGCGGTCTCGCGCGGAGGAACCGCCAGCGGGCGCGACTCGATCATCCGTGCGGCATTGATCGCGGCGAGCAGTCCCGCGGCCGCCGACTCGACGTATCCCTCGACCCCCACCATCTGCCCGGCCAGAAACAGGTCATCACGCCCGCGAAGCTGCATGGTCGGGCGCAGCAGGCGCGGGGAATCGATGAAGGTGTTGCGATGAAGCGAGCCGAGGCGAACGAACTCCGCGCGTCCGAGCCCGGGAACATCCTAAGCACGCGCCGCTGCTCGGGATAAGTCATCTTGGTCTGGAAACCGACGATATTGTACAGGCGCCCCTCGCGATCATCCTGGCGAAGCTGCACAACCGCAAACGGACGACGACCCGTGCGCGGATCGATCAGGCCAACCGGGCGCATCGGGCCGAAGGCCAGTGTCATCGGGCCGCGCCGCGCCATCTCCTCGATCGGCATGCATCCTTCGAAATATACCGGCTTTTCGAACGGATGCGGCGCAACCTTTTCGGCCGCGACGACCGCCTCGACGAACGCGCGGTATTCAGCTTCGGTCATCGGGCAGTTGATGTAATCGTCGCCGCCGTGCCCGTAGCGCGAGGCGCGAAAGGCAATCTGCATATCAATCGAATCCGCCGCGACAATTGGCGCGATTGCGTCATAGAAATAGAGATTTCGAGGGCCGATTAGCGAATTGAGCGCCTCACCGAGCGCCGGGCTGGTCAGCGGGCCGGTCGCGATAATCGCCGGGCCCGAGGGGATTGCCGCGACTTCGCCGCATATCGTCTCGACCGTCGGATGCGCTTTCAGGGTCGCGGTGATGAACCCGGAGAAGTCCTCGCGATCGACAGCCAGCGCCGCTCCGGCGGGAACGCGCGCGCGATCGGCCGCCAGCATCACGAGCGATCCGAGCCGGCGCATCTCTTCCTTCAGCACTCCGACCGCGGTTTCAAGCGAGGCGTTGCGCAGCGAGTTCGAGCAGACCAGTTCCGCGAAGTTTGCGGTCTGATGCGCCTCCGTCATCGTGGCCGGCCGCATCTCGAACAGGCGCACGCGAATGCCTCTGCGCGCGAGCTGCCACGCCGCTTCGCTGCCGGCCAATCCCGCCCCGATAACGCTGACAACAGGCTTATCCACGCCAATGAGAGACGAAGATCGTGCCCCGTTTTCCGAGTCATGTAAACCGTGTCGATCCGGCCGGTCTCTGTTCGACTATACAGCAGAGGCAAGCGCAACAATTCGGGAGGCAAGGACAATGGATGCTGCAATCGGACGGTCGGGACTTCGAAAATATGGAACCGTTGCGCGAGAGGACTGGACAGAGGCCGTCAGGGCCGCGCGGTACGGATGGCTTAGCGAACTGCCCGGGCTGGCCTTCGGCATCATCACGATTGTCTACATCGTGACGTCTTTAATCGCATTGGCGTGAACGACGAGTGTCGATCTGGCGGGGTCTCGTTCGACTAAGCAGTACGAGGATGCGATGAAATACATGCTGCTCATCTATGAGAGCGAGGCGGAATGGAAGGCACTGAGCGAGGATGAGCAGCGCGCCGAATTCAATGAATATGTCCGGTTTACCGAGGATATTCGCCAGTCCGGAAACTATTCGCGAAGATCAAGGAAATTCACGAAAGCCATGTCGAAGAAATCAGACCGATCCGCGAATTCTGGTGGATTTCCCACGTTCCCCGCCTGTGCCCCTCGAACATCTTTGTTCTCACGGCGCTTGAAGATGAGCGCGTGACGCTTGCGCGCTCCGATGCCGAGCGGAAGCGGATTATGCGACAACACTGGGAGGTCGGCGCTGAATACCTCGACAAACGCGCGATGACCAGCGGACAACCCGGGCTGTGGGTCGGCTTGCGGCTCAATTCCGCCGCCGAACCACCATCCGGCGCGCCAATGGAAACTCGGTCGTCATCGACGGTCCCTTCGCCGAAACCAGGGAAGTGGCGGGAGGATTGTATCTGATCGCGTGCGATTCGATCGCCGAGGCATCCGAATGGGCTTGCAAGCTGGTGATTTGCGACGGCGATGCAATCGAAATCAGGCACGCTGATGGCTTCTGGTGGATCCATCACGAATAGAAAAAGGAGAGTGGCGATGAAGTACATGCTGTTGATCGTAAATCCGGGCCAGACACCGCCGAGCGAAGAGCAGATGAGGCCCGTTATGGCGCAGTTCCAGCAGCTCACTGCCGACCTGGCCGCGCAAGGCAAGCTGGTGCATTCGGCGCGGCTGCGTCCAAATGCCGAAGCCAAGACCGTCAAGGTGAATCGAGACGGATCGCGCACCATCGTTGACGGACCATTCACCGAGACCAAGGAGGCGGTCGGCGGCTACTACATGATCGACTGCGTCTCCGAGGCGGACGCGCTCGAATGGGCAAAGAAGTTCCCGCCGTATTTTCAGATCGAAGTGCGCCAGGTCTGGGAGATGTAGTGGCGCATTCGGGGTTTGCGTTGCCGCTTGCCGGGCGAATAGCTTTGTGCGAGCGGCAGGATGGAAACGGCGGCATTCGAAAAATTCTATCGCGACGAATTCGGACGAATCCTGTCCACGGTCATTCGCGCCGTCGGCAACTTCGAGCTGGCTGAAGATGCCGTCCAGGAAGCGTTTGCCGCCGCGCTCGAGCAATGGCCCCGCGACGGCACGCCCGACAATCCGCGCGCGTGGATCGCGGGCGTCGCGCGCAACAAGGCGATCGATCGCATTCGGCGGCAGTCGCGATTCTCGGAGCGCAGCGACGAAGTGCGCCGGATGATCGAAAGCGACCGTGACTCCACGATGGCATCGCTTGCCGACAGCGCAATCCCCGACGAACGCCTGAGCCTGATTTTCACCTGCTGTCATCCCGCGCTTGCCCAGGAGGCTCAGATCGCGCTCTCACTGCGCACGCTGTGCGGCCTTACCACCGATGAAATAGCGCGCGCGTTCCTGGTGCCGCCCGCCACGATGGCGCAGCGGCTGGTGCGCGCGAAGCGCAAGATCGCCGCGGCAAAGATTCCCTACGAAACTCCTCGGCGCGATCGGCTTGCCGAGCGCCTTGATGCGGTAATGACCGTTATCTACCTGGTGTTCAACGAGGGATACTCCGCGACCGCCGGCAGCGAATTGATAAGGCGCGAGCTTGCCTCAGAGGCGATACGCCTCGGGAGGATGCTGGTCGAGTTGATGCCGGATGAGGCGGAACCGCGCGGATTGCTCGCGATGATGCTGCTTCACGATGCGCGCCGCGACGCTCGCGTCGATGAGGCGGGCGAACTGGTGCTGCTGGATGAGCAGGACCGCAGCCGATGGCATCGCGCCCAGATCGAGGATGGACTGATTCAGGCGCAGGCGGCCTTCAACACGCCTTCGCCCGGACCTTACGCGATCCAGGGGGCAATCGCGGCCGAGCATGGGCGCGCGGCGCATCCCGGCGACACCGATTGGGCGAAGATCGCGCGTCTCTATTCGATGCTGCTGGAGCGGCGCCCGAATCCGGTTATCGAGTTGAATCGCGCCGTGGCGATTGCGATGGATGAAGGGCCGGAAGCCGGGCTCAAGCTAATCGAAGAACTGGAGGCGCGCGGCGATCTGAACGGCTACTACCTGATGTGGTCGGCGAAGGCGGACCTGCTGAGACGAAGCGCGCGTTTCGGGGACGCGGAGCGTTGCTATCGGCGCGCTCTCGAGCTCGCCGGATCGGAGCCGGAACGGAGTTTCCTCAGGCGGCGCCTTGCCCAAGTGTCTTCGTAAGCCGCCACAATCACCTCAAAGCAAATCCGCTTGGCGGATTCATCCGGTCGCGCTAGAAGTAGTGAGTTTCAAATTGCCACCAGAGTGGAGGTAGGAGTTTTTATGCTCAAGATTTACGGCACTTCGATGTCCCGCGCCAATCGCGCCTTGTGGGCGGCCGAGGAACTTGGCCTTAAGTTTGAACACATCCCCACCGCGATCGGAGCGAACGGAAGCAGAAAGCCCGACTATCTGAAAATCAATCCGAACGGACACGTGCCGGCGATCGATGATGACGGCACGATCGTATGGGAATCGATGGCGATAAACCTGTACCTCGCCGAGAAGTACGGGAAGGCTCCGATGTGGCCCGCGAAAGTCGAGGACCACGGCCACGCCTATCAGTGGAGCTTCTGGGGCATGACCGAAGTCGAACCTCATCTCATCGCGGTCTTCCTGAACCGCGTGATGCTGCCCAAGGAGCAGCGCAGCGAACAGGCCGTGTCGAATGCGCTCGAAGCGCTGAAAGCTCCCTTCAGGGTGCTCGACGATCACCTGAAAAGTCGCGCCTATCTGCTCGGTGCGGATTTCACGATCGCCGACCTCAACGTCGCGTCCGTGATGATGCTGGCGTCGATGGTGGGCGTGGACCTGTCCGGAGTCCCAGCCGCCAAGGCATGGCTCGACAAGTGCCTGGGCCGTCCCGCGCTCCAGAAATCGCGCAGCTACAAGTAGAAGCGAAGGCCGGCGTCCAACTCTCTCGATGCTGAAATCGGCCGCGGCGCTCGCTGGAGAAGCGGGAGCCGCGGCCGATTTTCTAGTCGCCGCATAGCGTGCCGTTGATGTCGCACTGCGGCGTGATTCCGCGATTGCGCTGCGCCTGATTCAGGGCCGCGATCGCCGTGTTGGTCGCGGGGTCCGGAGCGCATCCGCATAGCTGGCTTGCGCAGCAACTGCAACTCGCCGCTTCCTCGGCTTTGATTACCTCGGAGATGTCGCATCCCGTGAGCCCGCCGCAGGCGGTTTGCACCAGGTCGCGATCGTTGCATTCGTCGGTGCACAAAGTGGAATCGCAGGTATAGCCCGCCTGTGTCCCCGCGCCGGCGATACAGGTGTTGTATTCCGTGCATACCTTATTGCAATCGACACCGCTGTTCGGCGGCAGAGTTTGCCCCGGCACGTACAGAGGACATCCCACCGGTTGCGGCGCGTCAGGAACACACGAAGGCGGCGTCGGACGCGTCTGGTCCGGCGCCGACACCGCGGATTGTGTTGATGCGGATGCGGGGGTCGGACTCGCGGGAGGAGCATAGGCGGCCGACCAGACCAGCCCGCCGCCCAGTGTGCACTGATCGGCCGGCAGCGTCTGTCCGATCTGATACGGTCCGTTGAATATCGGACATTGGCAGGTCACAAGGCCGTTGCCGTTTCCGGTGTCGAAACACGGCGCGGTCATGCATCCCGCGTATTTCGCCGTGGTGCAACTGGTTTCGCCAAGTCCGTTGGTTGGGATGCAATCGAAGCTGAAGGTCGAGTACAACGCGGCGCCCGGAATGAGGGTGTTCTGGTTGATGGCCTGGCAGATGGGGGCGGAATTGGTACTCTGGCATTTGCTGCCGTCGGCGCCGCACTGCGCCACCGTTTGTTCATAGACCTGGTGGTTCAGAATCGCGTTGATGTCGACGAAGTACACGCCGTAAGGAATCTCAAAGCACTGGCAATCTGCGAATTTGTCGTTCTTGACGAGGTCGCAGCTATCCGGATCGGGCCCCGAGTAATAGCAGAGCGCGTACGGGCCGCCGCGGCAGGGCAGAAAGTTGGTCGAAGCCAGCGAGATGTCCGCGTATGCGGGACCGAAGCTGGTCGTGAAGTTCTTGGGATTGTTCCAGAACTTGAAGGTGTTGGGGACGAAGGCGGTCGGAACCGGTCCGGGAATCGCTCCCGAGCTTCCGCTGCCGTTGCATCCGGCGACGGCGAGGAGCAGGGCGATAAAGAGACCCGCGCACGCGCGGCGAGCGAATTTTGCAGGCATATGACCCTCACTCCGCATCCAATAAAATTGCATGCTCGATGCGAATTTCTGTTTACGTCGCAGAGTCAAGCGGAATCAAAGGGCCGCGTCAATGCGGCGGCGCCGGCGTGTCTACGATCCTGCGCTTGCGCGAAAGAGCGGGCGCGCCCCGCTTTCCAACTCCTGCAGGGCGCGCTTGCGGTCCAGGCCGCCCGCATAGCCGGTCAGGCTTCCGTTCGATCCGACGATTCGATGGCACGGGACGATGATCGTGATCGGATTGCGGCCGGTTGCCGCTCCGGCGGCGCGTATCGCGCCGGGATGGCCCGCGCGGCGCGCGAGCTCCGAATACGTGATTAGGTCTCCATATTTTACCGAAGCGATCGCTGTCCAAATCGCGGACTGAAACGGAGTTCCCTCGGGCGCGATCGGAAGGTCAAATTCGCGCCGCTTGCCCTCGAAGTATTCCGCCATCTGCCGCGCGGTCGAGTGAACGACGCTGTGGGCGGGGCTGCGCACCCAATCGGGCTCGACCTCGCGATAGTACTTCTGGTCGATGAAATACAACCCTGTCAGAGCATCCGGGCCCGCGACGATCAGCATCCGTCCCATCGGGCTTTCGTAAAAGTCGAAGTAGCGCATCTTTGGACCTCTATTGGTGCAGCGAATGCCACAGATGCATCACCGCGTATGAGCGCCACGGCCGCCATGCTTCGCCGGCTTCGAGCACGCGTCTGGGACTGGTTTCTCCGAGCGCCTTCATCACGCCGAAATCGGTATGCGGAAACGCGTCGCGCCATCCGAGCGCGCGCATCGCGATGTACTGCGCGGTCCATTCTCCAATTCCCGGCAGGGCGCGAAGCTTTTTCATTTCCGATGCGGCGTCGGCGGTTGGTTCGAGGCGAATCGTTCCATCGACGATCGCTCGCGCCAGGGCGACAATCGAACGCGCGCGCGAGGCGATCACGCCGAGGCGCGCGATTTGATCGATCTTCAATTTCGCGACCTTCTCGGGAGAGGGAAAGACAACCGAAAGCGAAGCGGATGGCGGCGAGCCGAGCGGCGAACCGAAAGCGGCCGCGAAGCGGCCGGCGAACGTGCGCGCCGCCGCGACCGTGACCTGCTGCCCCAGGATCGCGCGAACGCCGACTTCAAACCCATCGAACGCGCCGGGCACGCGCAGCCCCGGGTTCGGCTCGGCAAGCCTCCCGAGCGCACGCGCCACCGCGATCGGATTCGACGACAGGTCCATCAGCCACTTCACTCTTTCCGACACTTCCGCAAGCGCGCTTTCGAGCGACGATGACGCCGCGACGCGAAGCGCCGAAGCACGCTTCACGATCGACAGATCGATCCATCCGCGGTATTCGCGGCCGCGATGAGACACCCGCACCGTCCGCCGGTAGGAGTCTCCGTCAACCTGCTCGACGCCGCCAACCGCTCGCGCATCCAGAAAGGACAGCATCGCGCGCCAGTCATAAGGCGGACGAAAGCGCAAATCAAACGCGGTCATCGTTTGCTACAACCCCGTATCGGGGCGGATATAACACGGGCAGGAACCACCAGGATCCGCCAGTCGCGCGGACCCCGCACAATCGATTACGCCCGCGTAGTCCGGCTACGCGCCGGGCTGCGATGCGGTCGGTTGCTCAGGCGCGGCAGCTTTTTCCGGGGCGGGAGCCTTGTAGCCGCATTCCTCCGCCTTGGCGCATCGCCAGGTCGTGCCTTCGCGCTTGGTGGTCTTTTCGAGAAGGTACGGAGCGCCGCATTGCGGACATTTCTGGGCGACCAGCTTGTCCCACGACGCGAACTTGCACTTCGGGTACCGGCCGCATCCGTAGAAAATCTTGCCGCGGCGGCTGCGCCGCTCGAGGATCTCGCCTTCCTTGCAATCCGGACATGGCACGCCGGTCTTTACCGGCTCGGCTTTAAGCCGCTTGATACCGTCGCAATCCGGATAGCCCGAGCATCCCAGAAACTCTCCGAAGCGCGACCGCTTCAGCACCATCGGCTTGCCGCACTTGTCGCAAACCTGATCGGTGGGAGCCGGCGTGGTCGGTTCCTTGATCTGGATTTCGCCCTGTTCGTCGTGTGTGAACTCCTTGGTGTTGGTGCATTTCGGATAGTTCGAGCAGGCAAGGAATTCGCCGTTGCGCCCCCACTTGATGACCATCTCTCCGCTATCGACTTCGCACTTGATGCCGGTGGGGAGCCCGGTGCGCTTGACGGTGGGCATCTTTTTCTTCGCCTCGCCGAGCCGCTTCTCGAACGGCCCATAGAAGCGCTTGAGCGTCTTGACCCAGTTCTCTTTCCCTTCCTCGACCTTGTCGAGGTCTTCTTCCATCTGGGCCGTAAAACCAACCTCGATGATGTCGGGGAAGGCCTGTACGAGCAGGTCGCTGACCGTCCGGCCGAGCATCGTCGGGCGGATGCGCTTGCTTTCGTCCTCTTCGACGTATTCGCGGTTCAGGATGCTGGTCATGATCGCCGCGTAGGTCGATGGGCGCCCGATCCCTTTTTCTTCCAGCTCCTTGATGAGCGTCGCCTGGGTGAAACGGGGAGGAGGCTGAGTGAAATGCTGCTCCGGATCCAGTCCGAGCAGTTTGAGCGTTTCGCCCTCGGTCATCGCCGGCAGCGCTTCCGCGTCGTCTTCCAAGGGCGTGTCGTCCTGGCCCTCGATATACACGCGCATGAAGCCGTCGAATTTCATCACCTGTCCCGTCGCCCGAAACACGGCGTCGGCGGCGTCGATATCGACGGTCGTCCGGTCGTACACTGCGGGGTTCATCTGGCTGGATACGAACCGGTCATAGATGAGCTTGTACAGGGCCAGTTCGTCCTTCTGCAGATAACGCGAGAGCGATTCCGGGTCGCGTTCGAGGGCGGTCGGACGAATCGCCTCGTGCGCATCCTGGGCGGATTTCGACGATCGATACTGAATCGGCTTCTCGGGCAGGTACTTTTTGCCGTACTTGCTCTCGATATGCGAACGCACGGCGGCGAGCGCCTGATCGGACACCCGCGGCGAGTCGGTTCGCATATAAGTGATAAGTCCGACCGCTCCCTGGTCGCCCAGCTCGACGCCCTCGTACAGGCGCTGCGCGATACGCATCGTCCGCGACGGCTGGAAATAGAGCTTGCGCGAAGCTTCCTGCTGCAGCCGGGAAGTGATGAACGGGGGAGCGGGGCTGCGGCGGACTTCCTTGCGCTCGATCGAGCGGACCACGAAAGGCGCCTTCTCGACCGCGGCCATGATCTCGCGCGCCTGGCTTTCCGGCAGCTTGTAGGCCTTGTTATCGATCCGCTGGTCTTTCCAGCTATAGAGCCGCGCTTTGAACGGAGGAGGATTGGCGGCCAGCAACCGCGCATCCAGCGTCCAGTATTCCTCTGCTCGGAACGCTTCCCGCTCGCGCTCGCGTTCGACGATTATCCGCAGGGCGACCGATTGAACCCGGCCCGCGCTCAGTCCGCGTTTGACCTTGTCCCAAAGCAGGGGGCTTATCTGGTAGCCGACCAGCCGGTCCAGGACACGGCGGGCCTGCTGCGCGTCATATAGATGATTGTCCAGGGCGGCAGGGTGCGCGATCGCCTCCTTGACCGCATTCGCCGTGATTTCATGGAGCAAAATCCGATGGATTTTGCTGCCGTTGACCTTCCCTAACCGCTGCGACAAATGCCACGCGATTGCCTCGCCCTCCCGGTCGGGGTCCGTGGCCAGGTAGATGTTCTCTTTGCCCTTGGCGGCCTTCTTGATTCCCTCGATTACCTTGGTCTTGCCGGGAATTACGTGATACTCGGGCTCGAAGTTCTTCTTGATGTCCACGCCGAGCTTGCTCTTCGGCAGGTCAACCACATGGCCGACTGACGGCGTAACCTCATAGGCGGAGCCCAGATAGCGCTTTATGGTCTTGGCCTTAGCGGGAGATTCAACAATTACGAGGTTCTTTGCCACCGGGGAGACTTCCTCTCAACCCATCCATTTTGGTGTAGATGGCTGTGTGCATTAATCCTGCCCAAGTCTCGCCAATCACGCTAGCGAGAAAAGCTTGCCAGGATGTTGGGCGACTATGCCGTGTAGCTCCATCTCAAGCAATAACCTAAGCACGGTCTGTGCATCGAGCTGCGAAGCCTCAATGATGGCATCGACGTGAAGCCTCTGACCATCTTTAAGGACCTTTAAGATGGATTTTGCATCTTTTGTGAGGTTTTCTTCCGCAGGATTCGGACGCTCCTTGCTGCTTATTCTAACTGACGTGGCTGGTGTTCCTTTGTTGGCGGCATCGCTCTGGCGGACGGCACCCTTGGAAATTTGCCCCTGAAGCTGCGGTGACAGTTCCTCGATTACGTCTTCGACGCAATCGATCAGGATAGCCCCCTGCTTCAAAAGCCGGTTGCTACCCCGAGCCTTCCCGCTAAGCGGGCTGCCGGGTACGGCAAAAACCTGGCGGTTTTGTTCCAGCGCCATCCGGGCGGTGATTAGCGAACCGCTCCTTTCCGCCGCCTCGACCACGATAACGCCGAGGCACAGGCCGGAAAGGATGCGGTTGCGGGCGGGGAAGTTTTCCGCCAGTGGCGGGCTGCCGAGCGGCAGCTCCGATATGAGCGCTCCGCCCTGGGACAATATCGCATCCGCAAGCTCACGATGCTCGGGCGGATAGACAACGTCGATACCGCAGCCCATCGCGGCGATGGTGCGCCCGCCCGCCGACAGGGCTCCCCGATGCGCGGCGCCGTCGATGCCGCGCGCCAATCCGCTGACGACCGTAAATCCCTTGGCGGCCAGCTCGAAGCCGAGCCGTTCGGCCATCCGGAGGCCGGCTTCGCTTGCGGCCCGAGCGCCCACGACCGCGACACAATGCGGATCGGCGAGCGGCGCGTCGCCGCGAACGAAGAAACACGGCGGTGGGTCCGCGATGTGCCGGAGATTCGGCGGATAATCGGAGTCGCTCCATCGGATAAGCCGGGCGGCGAAGCGCGGCAACTCACAGAGCTCCCGTTCCAGCGAATCGAAGTCGTTAAACTCCGCGATTGCGCGGGCGACGCGCCCCGGAATACCGACCGCGGCCAGTTCCGCAGGCGACGCGGCAAAGATCCTTTCCGCCGTTGCGAAGTTATCGAGCAAGAGCTTGCAGGTCCGCGGACCTACCCCATGAACACGCGTGAGAGCAAGCCAGCACGCATCGGGCGATTGGCCCATCGTTTCCCCCCCTTGTTGAGATGCGACGATTAACGAGTCTGAAACGTCTTCCTTGATAAGCTGTTCTTAATGATATCCGATGATCGAAGTTTAATTCACAGATGACGGCCGCTTTCTTGACCGCCCCAAGCGAATCAAATACTGTTCACCCAACCGCTTTTGGCTCGCTGCGCTCTCGAGATGCAGCGAAATTGTTACAAGTCCGGCTTCGATCATTTCCCCCATACGGTTGCGATGGCTGAGGAGCAGGAGAGCTAATGGATTTTAGAGGAAAATCGGCTACGGAGAAGCAGATTATCATTTTCAGCTTCTACCGCGATGCCGAGCTCAGGGGTGCAAACCTCCTTTTCAAGCTTCTGAATCATCTTAAGGATGCTGATGCTCAACTCAAGATGGCCAAGCATCTGTCCGATGAGACCCGGCACGCATGGCTTTGGACCAAACGGATAGCCGACCTCGGCGGCGCTCCCATCCTGATCGAGGACGGCTATCAGCGCCGCCTCGGCCTGCGCGTCGGCGTTCCGAAGACCGTCGTTGACCTCCTTGCCCTCACCGTAGTTGTCGAGGAGCGTGCCCAAAGCCGTTACAACGCCCACTCGGCTCTGCCCAACATCGATCCCGAAACGCGCGAAGTCCTCAAGTCCGTCACCGAGGACGAAAGTTGGCATCTGTCGTGGATCGAGAAGAAGATGCGGGAGCTGGCCGAACAGCAGGGATGCGCCGAGCACGCGGACCGCGCGCTCGAGCGCTTCCGCCAAATCGATCGCGAGGTCTATGCGACGCTTGCGGCCGATGAAGCGGAACTGATGCGAGGTTAGTCGCGGGCGCCGCCCCAACTCGCATGCCGCGCGCGCTGCTCAGTTTTATCGGTTGCGCTGCCGCGATCCTGATTATCTTCCTGTCCACCAGCGCCCGAGCGGACTGGGTCCAGGGCGAGTACACCTACAACGGCAAGCCGGTTGGCGAGTTCCATTGCGTGCCGGCCAACAAGCCGCCATTTCCCGCTGTGATCATCCTGCATGGGTCCGGTCCTCGCATCAGGGCCCACAACCCGATGGAAGACATGTGTGAAGAGCTGGCATCGGCCGGCTATTACGCCGAATACATCGAATACTACAGCCAGACCGACGACGTGACCCCGGGCCAGCGTGCGAAAATGAGAGAATATTTCCCCGTTTGGATGGGCGAGATTCGGGCTGGAATAGACGCGCTGGACTCAGACCGCCGGATCGATCCTCGGCGGATCGGAATGATGGGCTTTTCGCTGGGGGCGTTTCTCTCGCTCGCAACAGGCGCCACTGACCCGGGCAAGATCGCCGCGATCGTCGAGTATTACGGCGGCCTGCCCGCGGCCCTCGAACCGATGGCGGCCAACCTGCCGCCCACCCTCATCCTGCATGGCGATGCCGATCAGCTCGTGCCGGTCGCACAGGCGCGAGAACTCGACAAATTGTTGACGGAAACCGGGCGCCCGCACGAAATCCATATCTATCCAGGCGCGAACCACGCCTTCAACTTCCACATCCCGGTCTGGTACAACGCCTCCGACGCGCAGGATGCGTGGGCGCGCACTCTCGCCTTCTTCGCCCGCTACTTGGGCGGCGCGGCCGCATCCAAGGTGCAGGCGTCGGCCCACTGAGCACAAGCCCGCTTTTCAACTTTCTTCTCAAAAGTCGGCTGATCCAGAGGCTCCGCTAGCATCTGGATGGCGCCGCGTCCCCCGGTCCTGCTCATCAATGTATCGGGCCGATTTCCTCGGTATTCGATGAGCCCGCGGCGTCCGCATTGAAATCTTTTTCAGGCGGCACCGCGATTGAGAAGCTCGGCTTGTAGAGTTCGTGAATCTGCGAAGCCGGCATCTCGCGCATCTCGCGGCGCCCCAGCGAGTTGATGAACTTCTGCCGCTCATCGAGAGCCAGCGCGCGCAACTCGTTGCGGCTTCGGATGACGTGCGGCGTCAGGAACACCAGCAGATTCTGTTTCTGATGGCTCTGAGACAGATCGCTGAACAGATTTCCCAGGACAGGGACATTCGAGATGAACGGGACTCCCTGATTGCTGTTTTCATCGTCCGCCGATATCAGCCCGCCGATTACCGCCGTGCGATGGTCCTGCACGAACACCTCGGTCGATGCGGACCGAATGGTGGTCGTCGGCCCCAGCGTATTGTTCTGCGTTCCCGCCACCACGTTGGACACTTCTTCGTACAAATCGAGCTTGACGTAGTCGCCTTCAGAGACCTGCGGAACGATATCGAGCGTGATGCCGACGTTTTGCCGATCGACAGAGTTGAAGATTTGCCCCGGCAGGCCCGAGTTTGCCGCCGCCGACCCCACGAACGGCAGGTTTTCGCCCACAACGATCATTGCCTCTTCATTGTCCGCGGTCAGCAGGGTTGGCGCCGAGAGGATGTTGGCATGAGTGTCGGTCTGCAGCGCGCTGATGAGCGCGATATCGCACGGGACCGTCACATAGCTGGTGCTGCTACTGCTGCTCGAACTCGAAGAACTGGTCACCGGGATCGAGCATTTGGATCCGGACGCGAGACCCAGGTTCAATCCAGTCAGGCCGAGCGGATTGGTGAGCGCATTCTCCAGCGTGCCGGTGTTGAATGACCCAAGTCCGATCGTGCTGCCGCTCAGGCCGGTAGCCGATTGGAAGTTCACGCCAAGATCTTTTTGTTTCTGCACATCAACTTCCGCGACGATCGCCTGGACGAAAATCTGGACGCGGGGAACGTCGAGCTCGTCGATAATCTGCTTGAGCGTCTGCCAGTCCTGCGGCGCCGCGCTTACCACCAGCGCGTTGGTCGCGGGGTCGGCGGTGATATTCACGGGATTGGCGAAGTCGGGATTCTTTTCACCCGAGCTGGATCCTCCCGAAGACACGCTCATCGAAGCGCCATTCGATCCAAATCCATTGCCGCCGCGCATCGCGCCCGATGAAGATCCGCCGCTGCCGAAGGAGGATCCCATCACTCCGCCGCCGAGGCCGCCGTAGCCGCCGGACATGCCGCCGCCCATCCCGCCGGCCATCCCCGAGCCCAGCCCGTTGAACATCCCCAGCGCGCTGCCCCGCCCCAGCGAGCCCTTGCCGGTGGTCGGCGACAGGGTGGTGG
>JAJPKP010000045.1 GCA_021323675.1 Pseudomonadota bacterium
GGGGAAGGTCCCCCTCGCTCTCCCCCTGCCAGACACCAGCAGGGTGGGTCAGTTTTAGATCGGCGAGCTCGCGGTAAACCGGGTCAACATTCAACCGGCGTTGACAAACATCTGCACGTGCATGACGAGCATCACCAGCACGAGCACGACGAATTCGTGGCCGAGCCACATTCGCATGAACACCTACATGAACCATTGACCCACGCTCACTCTCACACCCCCGATCTGCACCACCGCCACCGGCACTGACCTGAGCGAAGGTCTTCATCAACGCCGTCGGTGGGCGTCTCCAGCAGCCGCTCGACGCGTCTGAGAGAAGCTACAAGATCCGGGTTCTTGATTCAGTTGGTACAAGAAGTCTTGCAATTGTATCGATGAACGCCGATCTTGAGCCTATGGCTGAGACGGGCGAACCGCGCTGGCTGCTGCTCATCCATCAGATCCCGCCCAAGCCGGACTACTTCCGGGTCAAGGTCTGGCGTCGCCTGCAAAAGATAGGCGCAGTCGCGATCAAAAACTCGGTCTATGTTCTGCCGAAGAACGATCAGGCGCTTGAGGATTTCCAGTGGACGTTGCGCGAGATCACGGAAGGTGGGGCTGAAGGTTCGATATGCGAGGCCGATTTCATCGATGGCCTGTCGAACGATCAAGTCGAGGCGCTGTTCAGAGCCGCACGCGATGCGGACTACGCGGCGATCGCAGAGGAGGCCCGCGAGCTCGCGCGGGCGCTGCAGCTGCGCGGCAAATCCAATGTCGATGAGGGACCGAACCTGCAAACTGCGGTTGAACGTTTACGTCGGCGCCTTTCCGAAGTGGTTGCGATCGATTTCTTCGATGCCCTCGGGCGCCAAGCTGCCGAGGAGCTAGTTTCCGAACTGGAGGCACGCTTTGGCGCGTCTGCCAGAGACCAGGCCGCTTCCCGCGCCAACGCCCAAGAGTTTCGAGGCCGGGTCTGGGTGACGCGCAAGGGGATCCACGTGGACCGTATGGCGTCCGCGTGGCTGATTCGCCGCTTCATCGACCCGAAGGCGGAGTTCAGGTTTGTGGCTGCGCGAGGCTATCGGCCACAGAAGGACGAGATCCGCTTCGACATGTTCGAAGCCGAGTTCACCCATCAGGGTGACCGGTGCACCTTCGAGGTTCTACTCGATCGAATGGCGCTGAGCACGGCTCCTCTGCACGCGATCGGGGAGATCATCCACGATATTGACTTGAAGGATACAAAGTTCGGGCGCCCTGAGGTCGCAGGCATCGATCGGCTCATTACCGGCATATGCACTGCTCACAAAGATGACGACACCAGGCTCGCGCGAGCCGTCGCACTCTTCGACGATCTCCACGAATCGTTTGCAAGACGGAGCCGATAATGTTGCAACGCTTGCCAAGCGTGCTTTTCGCGGCCGCGCTTTTCTGGACGACTGTCGCTCTGGCGCGGACACCGGACGAGCAGCTTCCGCAACCGCTGACGCTCAAAGAGGCTGTCAACTATGCGCTCGCGCACCATCCCAGCCTCAAGGCTCAAATCGGAGCCGAAGAGGCGGCAGCAGCGAAACTCGACATAGCGCGGTCGGAATATATCCCCAGAGGCTACGTCGGCTTTCAGGAAAACCGTGCGACGGGAAACGTCGTGCCGGGTGCGCATTTCAACATGGAGGGAATCCCGCCGATCGCCGGTCCGCCGCGCGACCGAGTATTCGATTCCGGCGTGTGGGGTAGCACCGCAGGCCTTTCTCTCTCGTATGATATCGCCCATCTGACGCAAAAGATGGCGCTGGTCGATGCCTCCCTCGCTGACCGGCGTGGCACGCAAGCAGACGTCGATGCACGGCTGTTGTCGGTGGCGTTTGGTGCGGCCGATGCCTTCGCGGCCGCGGTCCAAGCCGACCGGCAACTCGCAGCGGCACATGCCTCGCTCAAGCGAGCCCAAGTGTTCCAGAGCACTGTGGGCGCTCTCGTTCGCAGCGGTCTGCGCCCGGGCGCTGACGCGGCACGAGCTGCGGCTGAGACGGCCGCGGCAGAGCGAAATCTGATCAAAAGCGAAGAGCTAAATGGACTCAGCGAAGAGCAGCTGGCCGAGGCGTTGGGAGCGGCTGGCCAATCTGTTCGGATTGCGCCTGGCCGGCTGGCCAGCCGCGTGCCGCCTGAAGAAGCCTCCGCGGTGTCGATTTCGGTTCACAATCCATCGGTCATTGCCGCGAAGCAATCCGTGCTCGCCGCGCATGACCGTGAGCACGCAGCGATACTCGAATATATTCCGCGAATCGAGATAGCAACGGCGCTCTTCGGCCGTGGGAACGGACTGTTCCCCGGTGGCGCCAACCTGGGTTTCGCCCAAGGCCTCGTTCCTGACACACCGAACTGGGCGGCCGGCGTGGTGATCACCATACCCATTCTCGAATACCCGGAAATTCGTGCGCAAGCCGATCTGGCCAAGGCTGAAAAGAAAATAGCGTCAGCCCACCGCAGCGAGGTCGTTCAGCAGATTCAGACCCAAGTTGACTCGGCCCGCACCATCCTGAAGGCCGCTTTTCGAGCCGCAAAAGAGGCGCAAATCGAACTCGACTCAAGCCATGCGGCGGTGGACCAGGCGGAGGCCAGATACAGGGCGGGGCTCTATGGTGTCGATCCAGTGGCGGAGTCTCTTCGACTGCGCGCGCAGGCGGAGGCAGACGATGCTGTAGCCCGGGTCGATGTCTGGCGCGCAAAGCTGTTGTTGGCGCGCGCGGTTGGCGACATGGGGCCGTTGCTTAAAAGCATCGATGAAGCGAACGGGGAGGATCGTTAGCGATGTGGCTCGTGAGGGTGGCGCTTAGGCGCCCCATCACAATCGTGGTCCTCGCGCTCGCGACCATGCTGGCGGCGTGGCTCGCCATCCGGCGCGCTCCCGTCAACATTTTTCCTAGCCTCGGCGTGCCTGTGATCTACGTGGTCCAGCCGTACGCAGGTATGACTCCGAGCCAGATGGAGAGCTACTTCATCACCTACTACGAGTATCACTTCCTTTATGTCGCCGGTCTGGAACGCATCGAATCGCAGTCAATCCAGGGCGCCGCGATGCTCGAGCTGTACTTTCGTCCGGGCACCGACATGTCACAGTCGATGTCGCAGGTGGTGGCGCTGACCTTTCGGGCGACCGCCTTCATGCCCGCCGGAACACTGCCCGCGTTCATTCTGCGTTACGACGCCGGTTCGATCCCTGTGGGGCAGCTGGTTTTTTCCAGCGACACGCGGAGCCAGTCTGAGATCCAGGACCTCGCACTTTATCGCGCCCGCCCGCTGCTCGCGACACTTCCGGGGGTTTCCGCGCCCCCGCCGTTCGGCGGCAAGGTTCGCACGATTGTGGTCGACCTCGACCCCAACCGTATGCAGGCCTACCGCGTCTCGCCGCGCGACGTGGCGGTCGCGCTTGCCAAGGCCAACCTCACGCTTCCTTCCGGCAATGTACGGGTCGGAGATTACGCGGCGATCGTTTCCGTTAACGCCGTAGTCAGAGATCCTCGAGAACTACAAGACGTGCCGCTACGCACCGGCGCCGGGCCAACGGTGTTCATTCGCGATGTTGGGCGCGTGGTTGATGGCGCGGACGTCGTCTACCAGAGCGCGCTGGTGAACGGCAGGCGCACGGTTTACATGCCGGTAATCATGCGCGCCGACGCTTCCACGCTTGATGTTGTGAACGCCGTGAAGGGCGCACTGCCGAAGATGCGTGCGCTGATACCGCCTGACATTCACATCGGATTTGAGTTCGACCAGTCGATCTACGTGAAGAGCGCGATCACTGACCTGATGTTGGAGGGTATCCTCGGGGCCTTGCTTACGGGCCTGATGGTTTTGGTCTTCCTGCGCGATTGGCGCTCCGGGGCCATCGTCATCCTGACCATACCGTTTTCGATTCTTGCAGCCGTGGTGGCGCTCCGGCTTGCGCGCGAATCCATCAACATCATGACCCTCGGAGGGCTTGCGCTCGCGGTCGGGGTCCTGGTGGATGAAGCCACCGTTGCGATCGAGAACATCCACACTCACTTGGCACTCAAGAAAAAGACTGCGCGGGCCGTTGTCGATGCGATGGCGGAAGTTATTGAACCGCGCTTTCTGGCTATGCTTTGCGTCCTGGCCGTCTTCATTCCCTCGTTTTTCATGGTCGGCATCGGCCGCGCCCTGTTCCCTCCGCTCGCGCTGGCCGTGGGGTTTTCGATGATTGCCTCCTATCTGTTGACTGCCACCCTGTTGCCGGTGCTGACCGTCTGGTTGCTTGCGAAAACCGGTTGGGAAGAGCGAGACGAAGAAAC
>JAJPKP010000061.1 GCA_021323675.1 Pseudomonadota bacterium
ATCGCCGCTGTGGTCATCCTGCTGCCCAGTTTTAACCTCGACCTGCCGGACTGGATGGGATCGCTGATCGGCGCAACCAAAATTCAGCTTGGACTCGACCTTCAGGGTGGGACGCATCTGCTGATGGGGGTGAAGATCGACGAGGCCATCCGCACCCAGCTCGGCCGCCGCGCCGAGGACATCAAACGCGAGCTCAAGGAGAACAAGCTGGACTACGACGATGTCTCGCAGGATGCGTCCGGAAACATCATCGTGAAGCTCAAAAGCAGCGACGAACGATCGGCCTTTCTGGATTTGGCCTCGAAGTCGTTTCCGGACCTCGCCGTAACCGCGGCTTCCGGAACGGGCGGTCCCGCCTTCAGCCTCGGCTTCAAGCCGCGCGACCTTGCGCAGATGAAGGCGGACGTGATGGACAAGGCGCTCGATACGATTCGCAACCGTATCGACCAGCTCGGCGTGCGCGAGACCACGGTCGTGCGCGAAGGCGATAACGAAATCCTGGTGCAACTGCCCGGCATCCAGGATCCTCAGCGCGCCAAGGAACTGATTGGCAAGACGGCCGTCCTCGAGTTCAAGCTGATCGACGATTCGCACAGCGTGCAGGATGCGATCCAGAACGGACCGCCCCCGGGCGACGAAATTCTCTACGGACCGCCGGGCCGCGGCGGCCGTACGCCATATCTGGTCGAGTCGCCGGTGCTGATGAAGGGCGATGTGGTCACGGATGCGCGGGTGCGGCCGGGCGGAAGGCTCGAGGGCCCGTACGTATCCGTGGATCTCGATTCCCACGGCGCGGAGATCTTCGACGCGCTCACGGCGGCGAACGTTGGCCGGCGGCTCGCCATCGTCCTGGACGGCACGGTTTATTCCGATCCCGTCATCAAAGAGCGAATTCCGGGCGGACACGTCCAGATCACCGGGCGCTTTTCGATCGATGAAGCCCACGATCTCGCGATCGTGCTGCGATCGGGTTCGCTGCCGGCGCCCGTCGACTTCGAGGAAGAACGCACCGTGGGACCGTCGCTGGGGCGCGATTCGATTCGACAGGGCGAACTGTCCTTCGTCATCGGCGCGGTTGCGGTGCTGGTGTTCATGGCAGTGTACTACAACGGCGCCGGGCTGCTGGCGGACTTCGGCCTGACGCTGAATATCCTGCTTTTGCTGTGTGTGATGGCGGCGATGCAGGCGACGCTCACCCTTCCGGGCATCGCGGGAATCGTCCTGACCCTGGGAATGTCGGTGGATGCGAACGTGCTCGTGAACGAGCGCATGCGCGAGGAATTGAGGGCGGGAAAGACGCCGCGCGAGGCCGTGCGGATCGGATACGAGCGGGCATGGTCGGCAATCCGGGACTCGAATATCTCGACCTTCGTGGCCGGATTGATCCTGTTTCAATTCGGAACCGGACCGGTCAAAGGATTCGCGGTTACGCTGTGCGTGGGGGTTCTGACCGGCCTCTTTTCCTGCATCGTGGTGACCAGGGCGTGGTACGATTACCTGATTGCGGCGCGCAAGCTTAACACGATCAGCGTGTGAGGGCGGGGGCCGGGCGGAGCTATTCGTCATAAGTGCGCCGGGAGGGTAAACTTGACTTGGATCGGGTCGGCGCGTTAGAAATTCCCGTTCTAGCTCACAAAACGAGAAAAGCGTCTTTTGGACTGGAAGATGGCCGAAAAAGATGACGTTTTGCTGAATTCTCGTGAGGTCGCTTTTTTGCTCGATCTCAGTCCGGACACGGTCAACGAGTTTGCGCGCCGGAACATCATTCCGGCCTTTAAGAAGGGGCGGCAGTGGCGCTTTCGCAAGCGCGACATCGCGATGGTAAAGCGCCAACTTCGGGGGATTAACGCTGCCGCGTAGGGCGGTAATCGGCTCCCTGGCGGTACGGTACACGCGGGGGAGATGCGGTCTCACGCCGCCCGGATTTCCATTATCCATAAGGATTTCTTTCAATGGCTGAACCGCACGAGAGTCGCATCTATTCCGATCTCTCGCATTTTTACGATGCGGTCTTTGGCCGCGCGTTCGAGGACCACGAGCACGAGGTCATCGAGTCGCTCAACCTGCGCCCCGGCCAGCAGGTGCTGGAAGTCGGCGTGGGAACGGGAATGTCACTCGATGCGTTTCCGCCGTACGTTCATGTGGTGGGAATCGATCCGTCCGAAGCGATGCTCGCGCACGCTCGGGGCAAGATTCGCGACAACGGATGGAGCCATGTCGAGGTGCGCCAGGGCGACGCGCTGAGCCTGGATTTCCCCGACAACAGCTTCGACGACGTGGTTACATTTCACGTAATCACGGTCGTGCCCGATCCGCTCCGGATGATGAGCGAGATGGTGCGGGTGTGTAAGCCGGGCGGCCGGATTGTGATCGTCAATCACTTCGCCAGCCCGAACCCAATCCTGTATTTCCTCAACACCGTCGTTAATCCGATCACAAAGCTTCTGGGATGGACGACGCGGCTGCGCGCGCGCGACGTGCTGAGCGGATTCAATATCACCGTCGAGCGGCTCGAACCCGTCACGCGCTTTTCCATTCACACTCTCATAATCGCGCGCAAAAACGCCTGACACGCTGAGCGCGCGGGTTTCACCGAAACGGCGCGCGTTCCAAATCCGAGTCGGTCGGCGGTCCGCGGATTTGATCTCTTTGCCCTAGTCGGCTATTGGTCGCCGCGAGGCATCCGCAGCAGTGTCCGATTCGGAACGAGACGTTCGCGAAACGCAGGCCCAGGCCAACGATCGCAGTGTGGAGGAGATGGCCCGCACGCTGGCTGAGCGACTGCGCTCGATGCCAAACCGGCAGGAAATGACGGACTATGCCGTTTCGCTTCTGCGCGAGAGCAACGAGGACGCAGACCAGGCGGAACTGGCGCGCGACAGCAAGGCCAAAGCCCAGCGGGGCGATCCGTTCAATCCGATTGCATTCGGAATTCCGCTGTTCGTGATCGGCGCGGTGTTGATGGCCACCGGGATTCTTGCGGGTCCCGGCCTCGGGGTCATGGGAATCGCGGTGATTATGGTCTTGTACGGCATTGTGGTGTCGCTTTTCTCGCGCGGGGGTAAAGAGGGGAAAAGGACGGAAGAGGAAAGTTAGCAGCGATCACGCATGGAATCAGCCCTACTTCTTGCGGAGTCGTATTATAATTAGGTAGCCTTACGCCGGTCCGCAGTTTAAGTTTATGTGCCGCGCACTTGCGCGGATGCGGACGGCTAGAGTAGCAATTCAGTTTGTGGGGCAGGCGGCTGGGCCGCCCGGGAGTTGGGTTAGATGGCGAAGTTGGACTGGAACGAAGTCAAGCGCCAAATCACCGAATCTCAAGCCTGGCAATCGATTTTCCGCCACGGCTACGAAGACACGCCGCGCAACCGCATCCTGATGGTTTCCGGCAACGTCTGGTTGCATCTGCATCCCTCCAAGGTGCAGAAGCACGCGGTGCGGCTGCGCTTTACCTGGTGCATGGGAGGAATCACCTTCCTCTTGTTCCTGGTGACCGTTGTCACGGGAATCTACCTGATGTTCTATTACCGGCCGACCGCGGAGTATGCGTACGCGGACATGAAGTATCTGGAATTTGACATGCCGTTCGGGATGCTGATGCGCAACATGCATCGATGGGCCGCGCATGGCATGGTGATCGCCGTGTGGCTGCACATGTTCCGCGTCTTTATGACCGGTTCGTACAAACCGCCGCGCGAATTCAACTGGGTCGTGGGCGTTATTCTGCTGGTGCTTACGCTGCTCCTTTCATTTACCGGATACCTGCTGCCGTGGGACCAGCTTTCCATCTGGGCGGTCACGGTCGGATCGAACATGGCGCGAGCCACGCCGCTTTTGGGGCACGGCGGTCCGTTCCATGAGATGCTGGGCGTCAACCCCATCTACGACGCGCGCGCATTCCTGTTCGGCGGCGCCGAAATCGGTCCGCACACGCTGCTTCGCTTTTATATCCTTCACTGCATCTTTTTCCCGCTGCTCGCCAGCCTCTTTATGGCGGTGCATTTCTGGCGAATTCGGCGCGACGGGATGTCGGGACCTCTCTAAGAGAACGCGGTAGCGGCTATGGGTGAAGTTATTTCGTACCTGGCGCACATGGGTATCGTGCGCGTGCTTTCGGTACCTGTTTTGATGGCGTTGGCGATTTACTGGATGTGGAGGCTGGCTGCGCCCCCGCCGTGGGAGAATGACGGCAACCACGGCTGACGCGCGAGGACGATTACGCAACGGTTCGCCTTCGGTTTGGGCGAGGGATTGATCATGGCGAGCGAAGAAGGAAGCGGCTCTTCAAGGGCACCGATGATGATGGCGGCTGCGGCCGGCGGCGCCTCCGGCGCTGCCCGCGCCCCCAAAGGTCCGTCGGCGCCGGCCACGAAGCGTATCGAGGTGTCGATCAAAAAGGCCGGTCAGGGCGTCGAGGAGAAGCTGCACACCTGGCCGTTCCTGGTGCGCAATGAGTTCCTCGTCGCGTGCGCGGTAATCGTGCTGCTCGCGGTGTGGTCGCTGACCATCAATGCGCCGCTCGAAGAGCCGTCGAATCCGACTCGCACGCCCAATCCGTCGAAGGCTCCCTGGTACTTTCTCGGCCTTCAGGAGATGCTGGTTTTCTTCGACCCCTGGTATGCGGGAGTGGTCCTGCCGAGCTTCATCATCGTCGGCCTCATGCTCATCCCGTATATCGACATCAATCCCAAGGGGAACGGGTACTACACGTTTCGGGAGCGGATGTTTGAAATTCTGACGTTCTTCGTCGGATTTCACGTGTTGTGGGTGTCGTTCATCATCATCGGCACGTTCTTTCGGGGTCCGGGATGGAACTGGTTTTGGCCCGGGCAATACTGGGACCCGCACATGGTGGAAGCGCTGACCAACGTGGACCTTCCCTACATGTTCGGATTTCGCGATTACACCCTGTCCGCGCTGTTCGGGCTTTCGTTGATCGGCGGATATTTCGTGATTGGGATGGCGCTGTTCTATTGGTGGGTCTATCGGAGGCCCGCCAACGATCCATGGTCGGCATTTCCGGGCGGGGGTCCCGAGCTGCTGGAAAAATGGGGCCCGGTGCGCTTCGGGATTACCGGCTTTCTGCTGCTCGCGATGCTGGGGGTGTTCATCAAGATGGCGCTGCGTCACGCACTGAACATCAAGTACATCATGGTTACTCCGTGGATTAACATCTGACGCGTGACGAAGCCGAAGTGTGTTCATCCTGGGCAAAGTGCTGGAGGCGCTCGGATGCGCCGATGTGGGGTTCGCGCTCTACGTCGGAATTACGCAGCCGCATGGCATGGGCAACGAGTTCAAGCTGACCGGGATCGGAATTTTGGTGTTCCTGGCGGGCTACATTGTCGAGAATCTGTCGGGGAAGCGATCGTGATTCGGCCGCGCAGGCGGAGCTTGACCGACGGCTACCGAGGGCGGGGTAAAGGTTAGATGGCTGGCAGACCGGGACTTGATCCCACCGAAGAAGCGAAGTCCTACAGCGCGCTGTTCGTGCTGATGGTCGCGCTGCTGCTGGGTGCGGCGGTGTGGTCCATCTGGGACGACAACATCTCGCGCCGCCCGTGGAAGGAGTACCAGGTCGAATTCGACCGCCTTGCCTATAACAAGTACATGAAGGACGCGGCGCAAGAGCAAAAGGTGCTCGACGCCGACCCCGAATATCAAAAGGCCACGAAAGAACTCGCCCAGGCGAAGGCCGAACTCGACTCCGGCGCCACCGCGAAGAAGCTCGACGATCTTCGCGCGCAATTGAAAACCATGAAGGAAACCGCCGATGACAAGGAGCAGGCGGTTCGCTTTACCAAGTCGTTCCTGACCGAACGATGGTACGACTACAATCACGCTATCCAGGAGAAACAGGATCCGTCGAAGTACATGGCGGAGATCAACCAGCTCAACGCGGAACTCGCTGTCGAGCAGAAGATCTCCGATGCGTCCAAGGCGCAGGTCCAGGGTCTTAAGGACCAGATCGACGCTATCAATTCCAAGGTCTTCGATCTGACCCAGAAGCTCATCCAGATCACTAAGAAGCGCGACGACGACATCGACAAGGCCAACATGTACATGATCCCCGTTTCTCTGGGCGGTCACGTGCTGTTCCGCTATCCGAAAATTCCGAAGATCCAGCAGACCGCGATCGACGACTTCGATCGCAACGCCTTCGACGAGGCGGTCGCACGCGTGGACCGCTGCCAGTCGTGCCATATGGGAATCGACAAGCACGGCTTCGAGGATGCGCCGCAGCCTTTTCGCACCCATTCGAACTACGAAGCGATCATCGGCAACCATCCTTCCGACAAGCTCGGCTGCACTCCCTGTCACGAAGGGCAGGGGCCCGCGGTCAATTCGGTCGCGATGGCGCATGGCGACGTCGAGCACTGGGAGCATCCGCTGCTCCGGGGGGCGGAGCAGCAGTCGCGCTGCATCAAGTGCCATATCGATGTCGGGTCGCTGCGCAACAAGGACGGCGAGCAGATCGCCGCAAACTGGGTCGAGGGCGAGCGGCTCTTCGAGCAGATGGGATGTCACGGATGCCATCTGGTGACGGGCTACGAAGACATGCCCAAGATTGGCCCGTATCTGAAACTGGCCAGCGCCAAGCTTGATCCGTCATGGACGGTGCGCTGGATCACCGATCCGCACGAGTTTCGGCCGCATACCCGCATGCCGAACTTCATGTTTAACACCGCGGAGGCGACCAGGATTGCCGCCTACCTGTTCTCGAGTTCGAGCAAGCAGTCGCAGGAATGGCTGAAGAGCCATCCCGCTCCTCCCACCCTTGAACAGGACATCAAATCCCCGGGCCTCATCGAGGAAGGCAAGGGTCTGTTCGAGTCGGTGGGATGCAAGGGCTGCCACGCGATCGATCCCGATCAATATGGCACGCCGGTGGGCGACTACGCGCATTTCATCCCGACCGCGACGCGCACCACCAAGGACTTCGCCCCCAACCTGAGCCGAATCGCCGAGAAGACCAGCGCGAGCTGGGTTTACCTGTGGCTGAAGAACCCGCGGGACTTCTCGCCGCACACGGCGATGCCTTCGCTCAGGCTGTCGGACCATGAGGCGGAGGCGCTGACCGCCTTCCTGATGACTCACGGTCAAAAGAAGGAAGACCCCGGAGTCGAACAGGCGCTGCACGATCCCGTGAATATCAGCCAGGGCGAGTCGCTGGTGCGGAAGTACGGATGCTTCGGGTGCCACGAAATCGAGGGCATGGACAAGGAGTCGAGAATCGGCGTCGAGCTGACCGCGTTTGGCTCCAAGCATCTCGATGAGCTGTTTTTCGGCAACCGCGAGGACATTCCGGAGACCTGGAACGACTGGACCTTCCACAAGCTGCAGGATCCGCGCATCTATGCGACCAAGGATGTCGAGCAGTTGATGCCGAACTTCGATTTCCAGGACGCGGACATCAAAAATCTCCGCGTGTTCCTGGCGAGCCTGACCGACGGGAAGGTTCTGGAGAGATACCGGGCGCCGGGAACCGAGAAGCAGGAAGAAATCGTCTCCGGGCGCAGGATGGTCAACTACTACAACTGCGTCGGATGCCACATCGTGGAAAACCGCGGCGGTTACATCCGCCGCTTCTATGCGGAAGATGATATCAATTTCGCGCCGCCGATTCTGAACGGCGAAGGATTGAAGGTGCAGCCCGACTGGCTGTTCACCTTCCTGCAGGGGCCGACTCCGATTCGTCCGTGGCTGAAAGTGCGGATGCCCACGTTCCATTTCAGCAACAAGGATGACGACACCCTGGTGAACTACTTCACGTCGCTCTCGGACGTTCAAGTTCCCTACGAGTTCCTGAATACCAATCTGATCGCCGTGCCGACCCTGGAAGCCGGCGCCAAGCTGATGTCGAAGGATTACTTCAACTGCTTTAGCTGCCATCAGCAGGGCGACAAAAAGCCGGAAGGCCCGCCGTCGGGATGGGCGCCCGATCTTGCGCTGGCGCACAGCCGGCTCAACCCGGAATGGATTCCGATCTGGCTGAAGAATCCGCAGGCGGTGCAGCCGGGAACCAAGATGCCGTCGTTCTATCCCGGCGGTCCCGACGACATCCTGGGCGGCAACGAGGAGCAACAGATCAAAGCGATACGCGACTATATCTTCTGGTTCGGAACTCACCCCGGGCAGGCGCTGCCATCGGCCACGCCGGTCAAGGTGACAAGAAAATAGAGACGCAACGCAATATACGCTTGGACTTTCAGGAGGCACTCAAATGAAGAGGTTTGCGGTTTTGACCGCGGGATGCGCGGCCATCGCCATCGGACTTGGCATTGCGGCTTTTCAGGCCGCGGCCGACAATGGCGGCACGATCAGCGGTACCGTCAAGTACGACGGCACGGCGCCGGCGCCCAAAAAGGTCGAGGTCACCAAGGACAAGGAAGTGTGCGGGTTGAAGCCCCACTTCGACGAGGACCTGGTGGTCAGCAGCGGCGGCGGAATCGCCAATGCGGTGGTCGTGCTGAAGGATGCCAAGGGCACCGCGAAGCCCGAGGAAGTGAAATTCGATCAGAAGGGATGCGACTACACGCCGCACGTGCTGGCGTTTCCCGCCGGATCGACCGTCGACATCATGAACGACGACGGCATCCTGCATAACATCCACACCTACTCGAAGGTGAATCCTCCCTTCAACATGGCGCAGCCCAAGTTCAAGAAGGAGATCAAGCAGACGATCGCCAAGCCCGAGGTCATCAAGGTGAGCTGCGATGCGCACGGGTGGATGCATGGATGGTGGTATGTGACCGACACTCCGTACTTCGCGGTGACCGATGAGAACGGCAACTTCACCATCAAGGATGTTCCGCCGGGCAACTACACGATCGAAGTGTGGCAGGAAAAGCTCGGCACCCAGGATCAGAAGGTTGACGTGAAGTCGGGCGCGACCGCGACCGCGAACTTCGCGATGAAGCCGAAGAGCTGAGGCCGAAGTTCAGGGATCACGCGGATTACGGAAACTCGCCGCGCACGCAATGCGCGGCGAGTTTTTTTGCGCCCCGAAATCGGCGACGAAAGCGAATTTCTGATAAAGATCGATCCATGGCGATTCTCAAGCGACTCGATCATCTCGATGTGGCTACGGCGGACCTCGCCGATGCCGCCGCGGTTTACGAGAAGAATTTCGGCTTCAAGGTGACCCGTTCAGCGGATGGAAAAACCGCTTCCATGAAAATCGGCGACTCGGAAATCCGCCTTGCCGCCGACGATGCCGCCGCGCGCGCCATTGCCGGAGCCGGGGAGGGGATGTTCGGACTGTGGCTTGAGGCTGACGATGTTGAGAAGGTGGCGGCGGCGCTCGGCAGATCGGGCATCGAGCCCGCACCCATCCGAAAGGAGCAGGGCCGCCGTATTCTCGCAGTCGATCCGAAGAGTGCCAACCAGGTGCCTCTTTTCATCTTCGACCGCAAGGCTTGAGCCCGCGCCGAGAAGCTCAGGCGCGGTTCATGCGGGTTCAAACTTCGCGAGCTTCACGCCCGGCTCGTGATCGACGAACACCACCCGCACCGGCATCCCGATTCGGATGTCCTCATTTTTGACGCCGACAAGGTTCGTGATCAGAATCAGGTCGGGGTCCTCATCGAGCTGGACCTGCGCGACGTTGTAGGGCACCCGGCCTGCCGCGGCGGGATGAACCGGATGGGTGATGATCGTGTAGGAATAGACTGTGCCCCGGCCGCTGACCTTGATCCATTCGCTTTCCATCGAATTGCACACTGGGCACATCGGCTGAGGCAGCCAGCGGAATTTCCCGCACCGCGCGCAGCGTTGCATCATCAGTTCTCCGCGGTTGCATCCCCGCCAGAACTCTTCCGCGCCGAATTCCGGAACCGGAGCCGGAAAATTGGAAGTTGCAGCCATGAGCATTTCTCCCGCGCTCAGCTAGCGATGCAGGATCATCGCGGTCGTCGGCACGGCGTTGCCGGAGGTGACCAGGGCAATTTCCGCATCCTCGACCTGATTGATTGCCTGTCCGCGCAGTTGGCGCACCGCCTCGACGATATTTTGCATCCCGTGGATGTAACCCTCTGAGAGATTTCCGCCGCTGGTGTTGAGCGGCAGCGATCCATTCGGCCACAAGAGCTTGCCGTCCGATACGAACGGTCCTCCTTCGCCGCGCTCGCAGAAGCCCAGCTCCTCGAACGCCATCAGGACCAGCGGAGTGAAATGGTCATAGAGGAAGCAGGCGTCGATGTCCTTGTGGGCAATTCCGGCGCGGGCGAACAGATCCTTGGCCGCCACCGATGTTTCCGAGCGAGGCTGTTCGAGAAACTTAACCACCGATTGCGTCTGGCGGTCGGTCGCGCCGAAGGCTCCCGCCATGATGTAAACGGGTTTCTGTTTCAGATCTCGCGCGCGCTCCGCGCTCGTGATTATCACCGCCGCGCCGCCGTCAGTTTCGAGGCAGCAGTCGTGCAGCCGCAGAGGGTCGGCGATCATCCGCGATTGTTGATGGTCTTGGATGGTAAGCGGGCGTCCGCGCATGACGGCGTTGGGATTGGTCTGGGCGTGCGCGCGGCACGCGACCGCGATAGCGCCGAAGTGTTCGCTCCTGGTGCCGTACAGATGCATATGGCGGCGGGCGCTGAGCGCTACCGATTGCGCCGGGCTGAACAGCCCGAAGGGTTCCATGTAGGCGCGCGGACCGGCTGCGCCTTCGCGCACCATAGCGCGGCCGAAACGCTGCGTTCCGCGGCCCGACCGCTCATTCATCGCGCGAAACGCCACCACGCAATCAGCCATCCCGGTCGCCACAGCCATCGCGCCCAGCAGCACCGAGCCTACGGGACCACCGCCGCCGCCCCACGGCGCCTCCGCGAAGAATCGCAGGGCGGTGATGCCCAGGTTCGCCGCGAGAAGCACGTGGTCGTTGTTGTCCATCGTGAATTTCGCGATACCGTCGATGTCTGATGGTTTGAGTCCCGCGTCGCTGATGGCATTGCGAATTGCCTCGACCGCGAGACTCATCTCGCTGCGGCCGGAGTCTTTCGAATATTCCGTGTGGCCGACTCCGACGATTGCGGCCTTGTCCTTCATCGTTTCCATCCAGAATGCCCCCGCGCAGGGAAAAGCATCGTGCATTCTCGCTTTAACTCGCCGCTTCGGCCGGGTGCAAACTCAAACTGCGGCTTTGCGGGATATTCAGTCCTGTTCGACGATGACGCTGCCGGACGGGTCGATGCGCACCTCAGGTGCGGGGGCGAGATTACACGACGCGCCGCTGATGCATCGGCGGGTGCGGAGGTCGAAGCGGTAGCCGTGCCACGGGCACTCGATGATACCGCCTTCGGCGCGCGCATCTTCGAGGGGACCGAGCAGATGCGGGCATACGGTGGAGTAGGCGATCAGCCTGCCATCGAGGTCCATCACTTTGAAGTGCGAGCCGTTCAACTCGACATCGAGCGGCAGGCGCCGGCGGACGTCGGCGATGTGGCCGAGCACGATCCTGCCCGGCGTCGCGTGCGAGGAGGTGGCGCGAACGCGGTCCAGCGCGTGTTGCCGCGTGGTCATCATCCGCACGTCTTCGTCATACAGGCGCGCGTAGAGGGTCCGGTAATGTTCGGCAAGCCGCGCGCTTGAGTCCTTTTTCGCATCGGGCACGAAGAAATCGACGACAACCAGAGTGGTTCGTTCGGCGAGCGAAAAAGCGTGCGTCCAGATCTCGGTGCCGGCGCCCGGGCCTTCGACCGTGGTCGTGATCCATCGCCGGCAATCGCGGTCGAGTTTGAGTTCGATCACGAAGGAACGAGGCTCGTCGTAAGGATTGCCCCAGAGTCGAGCGCGAAACCCCCACGCGCCCGCATCGATCGGCGCGATGCGCGAGAAAGTCGACCGATGCAGGTAGGGCAGATGCTCCCAATCGACCGCGTTTTCATACATCCGTTCGAGGCTGACGGGCAGCTCGCGGCGGTAAGTTCCGATGTGCGGAACCCGGGGATTCACGGGGACTACACTTCCTCGACGAACATGTCGCGCACGGCATCTTCAAGCTGGCGAGTAAGGGGTGCGCGATCCTTGCTGTTGAGGTTCGAGGTTGGAATCGGCCGGCCGATCGTCATCCGCATCCTTCCGCCTGGAACGACAACCTTTGCCAGGCGGGGAAAGAACGCCCCGGAGCCGCTTATTGCCATCGGCACGGCCGGGAGCTTGGTCAGAGCCGCCAGCCATGCGGCGCCGTCTTCGAACTCATGAACGCGGTTGTCGCTGAAGCGATGCCCCTCGGCGAAGACACACAGGTTGTAGCCCATTCGCGCGATCTCGACCGCTTTGCGAATCTCCCTTCCGCCGCCCTGGCGGTCGATGATCACGTGGCCGCCATGCTTCATCGCGTAGCCGACCAGGGGAATTTTGAGCAGCTCCTTCTTGGCGACAAATCGAATTGGTCCGGGCATATAGGCGGCGACCGCGAAGATGTCGAAGAAGCTCTGATGGTTGCAGACGAGGATATAAGAGCCGATGCCGCGAAGATTCTCGAGTCCCACGATATCGACCTTGACGCCGCAGATATTGATGAGCGCGCGGGCCCAAATCGTGCTGAGGAAAGTCACCGCGCCCAGCTGCCCCATCCGCGCGCAGATCGCCGTCGGAACGGCGAGAACCGCCGTCACCAGTACGCAGATGAGAGTCGCGATCGCGCCCCACACGGTTTTGAGAAGACGCGCGGGCGAGGCTGACGCGAGCGAAGCGGTTTCGACCTGGTTCGACATTGGCCTCGCATTATAGCGGCCCGCGTTGAACGCGGCACGCGCTCAGCCGATCGGGCGTGATAAGCGGCGGCGGGAACTTCACGTTGACTTCCTCTAATGTGACTGATACTTGAAATTTAGATGGACCGATGGGCGGGCAGGCGTGCCCGGCGCGGTCATGTCGAGGGGACGCGATGGAAGGACACATCACCGGCTTCCAGCAATTCGTAAGCATCCTGATTCAGCCCGACAATATTCCGATTATCGGGATGATGATTCTGGTGCTGTTTTTCACTTACGTCGCCCTCAAGCAAGCGCGGCGCAACGACCAGCTAATCGAGCACGGCCAGCGCGACAAGATTATCGAAGAAATGCGCCGATAAGCCGGCCTTCCAGCCCCTGGCGCTCGAAAGGTAGTTCGAATGCCATACACGATCATCGCGGAAAACTGCACCGGATGCAGCGCCTGTGAAAAGCGGTGTCCCACCGGCGCGATCTCGGGCATTTCCAAAAAAGTCTATTTCATCGAACCGAGCCACTGCATCGATTGTGGCGCCTGCGGCGTGATTTGTCCCGACGAGGCGATTCTCAACAACAAGAACGTCCTAACCCATGTGCTGAAGCGCGCCGAGCGTCCCATCGCCGTGGTCCATCCGGACAACTGCAACGGATGCGGCGTTTGCGTCGATGTGTGCCCGTTCGAGTGCATCTCGCCTTCGCCCGAAAACAACGCGGTGTACCTGGGGCGTGTGCACGTCAACGAAAAGACCTGCGTGGGATGCCTGCTCTGCGAAGAGGTTTGCGGATGGGACGGAATCTACATCATGCCGTCCGGCCGGAAAGAGGACTTTCTCAATTCGCTCGGTTATTCCAGCGCGGCCGAAGATGCCGCCTGATTTCGGCCAGGCGCGGCCGAATTTCGACAGGAATGGAGCCGGCCCGCGGGCCGGCTCTCTTGTTTCGAGCGGCGGTCCTGGCGGCAGTCTGGCTTGTCATCGCGGTCCTCGCGCCTGCCGGCTATGGCGCCGAACACCTTGATACTCCCGGCCCCTCCGAGACCGCAGAGGAGGCCTGCGCGTCGATTCGCACGGCGCTGAACGATCTGGCCAAGGCGGAGCGCGCCGAGGCATTCGCCCTGAGTCTCGCGTCAACGCCCGGAAGTTCGACGACGATAATCGAGGCGCGGCTTGCGACCGTGCTGGATCGAACGCGGCGGCTGCGCAACGTGCTTCGCCAGGTGCGAGACAAGTCCTCTCCGCGAGATTCGCGGGTCGAGCAGTGTACGAAGATGGGCTATCACGCCCTGGTGGAAGCGGAGAAGCTGACCACCAATGTGGAAGAACTTCTGCGCAGCCGCGAGAGCGGGGAGGCTTCGCTGCCGGAAGGACCGGTCAGGTTAGACGCGGGGCCTGCGCCCGCTGAGCAACCTTAATCCTGCGCGCCGCGGTCCGCGGCTTGAGCAGCGCCGCCATCGCGAGCAGGATCAGCAGGAACTGGGCTCCGACCGATTCCATCGTGGGGAACAGGCCGATCGCCGGGATCTGCGGGATGTGATCGATAAAAGTCGCGGGCAGCACGTTCGCTTCCTGCCAGCTTCCTACGCCCTGACCGACGAAGATCACCGCGAGTGCGTACAGCAGGATCGACGTCATCGAAAAGAACGTGCCGAGCGGAATTCGGTAGGCGGCGCGCGTGAGAATCCAGAACACGATACCGAGCGCGATGCTCGCGGCGACCAGGCCGGCGAAGATCGCGTGCCGCTCCGCCACTTCCGTGGCTCCGGCGGTCAGGCCCTGGAAAAAGACGATGGTTTCGCCGCCTTCGCGAATTACAGCCATGAACGCCGTGATGCCCAGCGCCATCGCAGGCACGGCGCTGCGTTCCGCGCCATGCACTTTCTCGGTGATGAATCTGCTCCAGCGGTCGGACTGGCTCTTCGAGGTAAGCCACGAGCTGACGTAAAAGAGGGTTGCCGCCGCGAGAAACTGGAACGTTCCCTCCAGCGTGTCGCTCGCGTCGTCGCCGATCAGATGATTGACCGCCCACGCGAGCAGGATGCTGGCGACGACCGCCGCGAGCGCGCCGAGATAGACATCGTTGGAGCGATCGCGCCCGCCGATATTTCGTGCGCCCGCCGCGAGTGCGATTATCACCAGCAGCGCCTCGAGTCCTTCGCGCAGCAGGATGCCGAAAGAGTAGAGGAAGTAGGGGGCAGCAGCGTGGCTCATAATTTTGAGAATGATTCTCAATTGCGAGAGTAGTTGCATCCGAGCCCCTTGTCAATCCGCATCCGCCTCCTCTTCGAACCTGCAACCGTAAGGAGCCCGCCTTGCGGCCTTTTGCCGCCCGGAGTATTTTCCCATCTGAAGCGAGGCCGCCTTGGAGCGAACCCCCGCTTCATCCGTTTTTATGGGGATGCGAATCGGCGCCCACGGGTCTGGTGAGGGTTGATGCGCTGCATCTATTGTCACGAACGGGCAGGTCTGATTCGCAAGGTGTGCGATTCGTGCGGCAAGGTCATTGCGGTCGTTGAGCACGCCGGCGGGGACGTCGGGATGGCAGGCCTGGTGGACCTGTTCATGGCCGAGGGACTTACCCGCGAGCGGGTTGACGTCGTCCTCGATGCGCAGATTGACGGGCAGCCGACCTTGCGCGATCGGCTCACGGCCAACATGGCCAATGCCCTGATGCGCGGTCTGGGGATGCCCGGGCGGCAATCGCCCGAGGACGTGAAGAAGGTGCGCGAGGCGATGAAAAGCGGCGGGGCGGGAACCTGGGTAAAAGGCGAAACGCCGCCAGGATGGGCCCGCTGAAAATTGCGCGGCAAGAGCGCCGGCCTATGGAAAAGGATCGCAGCGACTTCGCCGTGATGAATCGGATGATCGATCATATCCGGCTGCTCATCGCGGTGGATGACGAGACGATTCCGGTCAAGAAAAAGCTCGAGACCCAGGCGATCCTGAAAGAGTTCCAGGCGCTGCTTGCCGATCCGCCCGAAATGCAGGAGCGCCGACGCATCAAAGGCTACTATGAAATCCTGTGCCGCGAGCTCGCCGACGAGGCCGACGTCGCGGCACTGCTGAGCTCTCTCAGGAATTACATTCCCTTCATCTAGCTTCGGAGAGTGGAGAAATTCGGATGGCGATAAGCACGGTAGGAGTTGTGGGCGCGGGCCAGATGGGCTCCGGTATCGCCCAGG
The DNA here is from genome assembly GCA_021323675.1 of Pseudomonadota bacterium. GTDB lineage: Bacteria > Desulfobacterota > Binatia > Binatales > Binataceae > JAFAHS01. Next base: position 15,892 of record JAJPKP010000061.1, read on the forward strand.
TGACGGCGCAGGCGGGTCTGAAAGTGCTGATGAGCGATATCTCCGATGAGATGTGCAAGCACGGGCTCGAATCGATCGGCCGCAATCTCGACCGGATGGTTCAGCGCGGACGCTTCAAGCCCGAGGAGCGCGACCGCATCGTGTCACGGATCGAAACCACCACGGCTCTCGAGGATCTCGGGCGCGCCGACTTCGTCATCGAAGCCGTGGTCGAGAACGAAGACGCGAAGATCGCGCTGCTCCAGAAGCTCGACAAGATCTGTCCGCCGGAAGTGATCTTCGCCTCCAACACTTCGTCGATCTCGATCACCCGGATGGGCGCGCGCACCTCGCGCGCGGATCGCGTGATCGGGATGCACTTCATGAACCCGGTGCCGGCGATGCGGCTGGTGGAGATCATCCGGGGGCTTGCCACTTCCGATGACACCTATGTGGCGACCCGGGCGCTGGCCGAGCGGGTCGGCAAGACCACGATGACCGCGCAGGACTTTCCCGGATTTATCGTCAATCGCGTCCTGCTCCCGATGATCAATGAAGCCATCTACACCCTCTACGAGGGCGTGGGAGGCGTGACCGATATCGATACCGCGATGAAGCTCGGCACGAATCAACCGATGGGTCCGCTGGAGTTGGCGGATCTGATCGGACTCGACACCTGCCTGGCGATAATGGAAGTGATGCAGCGTGTGCTGGGCGACGACAAATATCGCCCCTGCCCGCTGCTCAAGAAATACGTCGATGCGGGATATCTCGGCCGCAAGGTCGGCCGCGGGTTTTACAAGTACGATGCGCAGGGGAATCCGATCCCGCCGACCGGCTAGAGCCGGGGCGGCCACAGGCGCGGACGCGCCGCGGGAGGTGAGCGTATGGCGGTCAAGGCTTTCATCCTTATCGATACGTCGCCCGGCAAGGCTCGCGAGGTCGCTGCCAAAATCAGACAGGTGCAGGGAGTCTCGGTTGCGCATGCGGTGACCGGCCCCCACGACATCATCGCGATTGCTGAAGCCGCCGACGTCACCGCGCTCGGCGAGCTCGTGGTGCAGAAGATTCAGAGCGTGAGCGGAGTGAACCGAAGCTTGACCTCGATAGTCGCCGACTAGCGGCGAAACTTCATTTGTTCAGGAAGTCTGTGCGGCATGGCTGAACTACCCGTAGTCAAAAGGCTTAAGAAGGAACTCGAAGTCCTCAAGCGCGAGCTGACGGTCGATCTTCCCAAGGAACTCGAACGCGCGCGCGCACACGGGGATCTTTCCGAGAACGCCGAATGGGCGATGGCGAAGCAGCGCCAGGAATTCCTGCGCGCTCGCGTCTCCAACATGGAGGCGCGCATCGCCGAGCTTACCACCATCAATCTCGAGTCCATCCCGCGCGATACGGTCGGACTCGGCAGCCGCGTCCAGCTCGAAGACCTCGACGAGGGCGGGACGGTCGAGTACGAAATCGTCGTGCCGGAGGAAGTGGACGGCGGGCAGAACAAGATCTCGCTGTCGTCGCCGCTCGGGCGCGCGCTGATCGGCAAGGCCGAGCAGGACGACATCGAGGTGGTGACGCCCAAGGGCAAGCGTTCCTACCTGGTGAAGAAGCTCGTCACGATTCACGCGCTGCTCGCCCAGGAAAGCGCCAATGGCCAGGCTTGAAGACCCCGGGCCGCCCGCGCCGCGAGCCTGCCGCAAGGGCCTTCTCCCACGGGAGAAGCAGGCGGCCGGGAGTGTCCCGTTCCAGCCGCAGGCTTTCCCGCCGCGACAATGGAATAGCGGCCGGCCTGACGCTCGAGCCGGCTAGAGTTCGAGCGGCCTCTTTCAACCGTCAACTCGAGGTCAATTGAGGTAAAGCTGAGGGTTTACTTCTCGGGCGCGGTGATGTCGACGGTACTGGTCTCGCCCGCCTTCACCTCTACATACTCGGCGTGCTCTCCGCCCCATACGGAATATTTCCCGGGCGGTACGGAGAAGCTGAACTTGCCGTCGGAGTCAGTCTGTGCCCGCGCCGTGATATTCCCGGTGTCCGAGTCGATCAGCGTGATCTCTCGCCCTGCGAGCACCGGACCCAGCCTGGTGGAGTCGTAATGCTTCACGCCGTGCACCACGCCGGTCACCGTGCCGGGCTGCGGCTGCAAAGCGCCGCATCCCCACATCAGCGCGGCGATGAGAAGGTATCGACCTCCGAAGCACTTCATCGCGGTCCCCTTTCATAGGGCTATGCCCGATACATCGCTTCTATCGCATCGCGATAGTGTTCCTGAACGACCTTGCGCCTGAGCTTGAGAGTCGGCGTGAGCTCGCCGTTCTCCTGGGAGAATGGATGCGCGATCAGCGTGAATGCGCTGATCGCTTCAACATCTGAAAGCGGTTTGTTGAATTCCCGCATCTTGGCCTGAAAGAGCTGCCTGAGCGCGGGAGACTGCACGATCTCGTCCGCGGGCTTTCCCTTGAGCGAGTTCTTTTCCAGGTGTTCCGCCAGATTTTCGAAGTTGGGCACCAGCAGGGCAGCCAGATGTTTGCGGCGGTCGCCGAGCACGCACGCCTGCGCGATGTGCGGATCGGCGGTAAGGCGGGTCTCCAGGTTGGCGGGCGAGATGTTCTTGCCACCCGAGAGCACGATGATTTCCTTCTTGCGGTCGGTAATCGTGATGTAACCGTCCGCATCGATCGACGCGATGTCGCCCGTGTGAAGCCATCCGTCGGAATCCAGCGCCTCGCGCGTGTCTTCGTCGCGGTTGTAGTAGCCCTTCATGATGTTGGGTCCGCGCAGCAGCAGCTCTCCATCGGGCGCGGTCCGCGCCTCGACGTGTTCGAGCGGAGGGCCGACGGTGCCGATCTTGATCCGTCCGGCGATGGGATTCACCGAGACTACCGGCGATGCCTCGGTCAGCCCGTATCCTTCCACGATCGGCACTTCGGCCGCGGCGAGAAAACGGAAGATATGTTTCGGCAGGGGAGCGCCGCCCGAGATCAGGCATCGGAGCCGCCCGCCGAACACGGCGCGAATTCGTTGAAACACCAGCGGTCGAAAAACCGCCATCGCCAGCGCCAGATGTGGCGGAAGCGGCTGCTGGCGATGCCGATAGGCGGTTGCGCGCTCTCCAGTCGCGAGCGCGGCCCGGAACAGTTTCTGCCGGAGAGGAGGACTCGACTCCACGGTTTTCATCACGCGGCTGTAGATCACTTCGAGCAGGCGCGGCACGGTGAGGACGATCGTCGGCTGAATCTCGAGCAGGTTCGAAGCGATCGACGCGAGCCCCTCGGCGTAGGCGATAGTCCCGCCCGCGATCATCACGGTGTAGTATCCGGCGGTTCGCTCGAACGAATGGGCGACCGGCAGAAAGGACAGCGTCATGTCCGATTCCCGAAGCGTCAGGGCTTTCTGCGAATCGGCGCAATTGGCAAGCAGGTTTCCATGCGTGAGCATCACGCCCTTGGAAGGCCCGGTGGTGCCGGAGGTGTAGATGAACGTCGCGACGTCCTCGCGCGATCCCTCGACGATCGCCGCGGGCGAGGCCTCGCTCGCGGTTGCGATTGTCACCACGGCGGGGCCGCCGTTGTTCGCAGGCTGCGGTGTCGCGTCGCGATGCATCGCGATGATGGTCTTCATCTCAGGCAGTGATGGCGCCAGCGCCAGCAGCCTTTTGACGTGATCCGCGCCGTTGGCGGCAACCACCTTTGCCCCGGAGTCCACGATGACGTGGCGGGTTTCCTCGGATCCACTGGTTGTGTAGAGCGGGACCACGATGGCGCCGAGTCCGAGAACCGCCTGGTCGACGATCACCCATTCGGGCGAGTTGTCGGAGAGAATCCCGACGCGATCGCCGGGGCTAACGCCCATCTTCCTGAGTCCCGCGCGCAACCGCCCGGCGGCTTCGGCTATTTCGCTCCACGAATGGTCGTGCCACGCCTTGTCGTACTTGTCCTTCAGGAACGTGCGAGAGCGGTACTTTTGCGCCTGATGTTCGAACGCCTGGGCGAGCGTTGTGAAGTTTTCGGACATGCCTGCCAATACCTCCCCGGCGACCGAGATACTTAGCTGAAAGGATGGCGGCCGCCAATCTTGAGGGCGATAAGGAAGGGTGCCTCCGTCATGAAGCTGGCCTCTTGGGCGATGGCTTGGGAGATTCGAGGGAGCGGAGCGATGACGACGCGACGAGCGCGAGAGGCTGTCAGGGCGAATGAGGAATAAATGTCCGTAAAATCGTGAGAATTTCGGCGGCGATTGATTTTTTGCTTAAGTTTTGGATGAATGACGTAGCGAAAATTTTTCATTTCACTAATCATGGGGCTGATGCACATAATCGCGCCGAATTCATACATACCCCGCCGCGGATCCTGCAGTATCTCCGCGGTGTGCAACGGTTTTAGGGGCAGGCAGAGCGCGTAACAGGCGCGCAGGGGGTTAGGGTCTCAGATGCTCGAACATTTGTGGTTCCCTCACGATATCTCCACCTTTGGGCCGCAGGTCGACTGGCTGTTCTTGTTGATCTTCTGGATCACCGTTATCACCTGGGCCGCGGTCATGATCGCGATGGTCGTCTTTCTCTTCCAATACCGCCATCGCCCCGGACGAAAAGCCGAATATATAGAAGGCAATTCCCGGCTCGAGATCTTTTGGACCACCGCAACGGCGGTCATCATGATCGCGCTGGCGACGCTGAGCAAATCGACCTGGGCCGAGATCAAGGAGAACGGTCCGCCGGGACAGGTCTTTTACAAAGTCACCGCCAAGCAGTTCAACTGGGAGATCACCTATCCGGACCCGGATGGCAATTTCGGACCCAAGGCGCTGACGGTCGAGAATGAAATGCACGTTCCGGTGAACAAAGTGGTGCGTTTCGACCTCACCTCGAAGGACGTGATCCACAGCTTCTTCGTTCCCAATATGCGCCTTAAGCAGGACGCGGTTCCGGGGCGCACGATTCACGTATGGTTCGAGGCCAAGGAGCCCGGCACCTATGAGATTCCGTGTGCCGAGTTGTGCGGCTTCGGCCATTCGGGAATGCAGGGCACTCTTACGGTTGAGTCCGAGGCCGACTTCCAGAAGTGGCTCAAGGACCAATACGCCAACCAATAACAAGGTTCAGACGCCGGACTTCACGGCGCGGGGGAGATAGCGTTAGATGAGCAGCACGGCAGCGGTTGCGGTTCACGGCGCCCACGGCGAGCATCACGAGCTCAGCTTCTGGCGCACTTACATCTTTTCCGAGGACCACAAGATGATCGGGCGCCAGTTCCTGTTCGTGGCGCTCTTCATGATGTCGATCGGCGGTCTGATGGCGATGCTGATGCGGCTGGATTTGGCGTGGCCGGACACGCAGTTCAGTTTCCTCAAGATCCTGCCGCAGTCGTTGCAGCAGGACAGCGCCATCACCGCCAACACCTACAACGCCGAGTTCACGATGCACGCCACGATCATGATCTTCTTCGTGGTGATGCCGATCCTGGTGGGATGCTTCGGCAACTTCCTGATTCCGCTGATGATCGGCGCGCGCGACATGGCCTTTCCCAAGCTGAACATGCTCTCGTTCTGGGTCAGCGCGGTCGCGGGCGTAATCATGATGTCGTCGTTCTGGGTGCCGGGCGGGCCGGCGGCGGCGGGATGGACTTCCTATGCGCCGCTGAGCGCGGTGCCGCTCTACACCGGTGTCGATTGGGGGCAAAACCTCTGGTGCATCAGCATCATCGTGCTTGGGGTGGGGTCGCTGATGGGTTCGATAAACTACATCACGACCATCATCAACATGCGCACGAAGGGGATGACCTTCTTTCGGCTGCCGCTGGTGATATGGTCGCTCTTCATCACGGCAATCCTGCTGTTGCTCGCGCTGCCGGTCCTTACCACCGCGCTTGCGCTGCTCTTGTTCGACCGGATGGCGGGGACGCACTTTTTCCTGCCCGCGGGCGGCGGCGAACCGCTCCTATGGCAGCATCTGTTCTGGTTCTTCGGGCATCCCGAGGTTTACATCATGATCCTGCCCGGGATGGGCATCGCGTCGGAGTTGATCGCGACGTTCTCGCGCAAGCCGATTTTCGGTTACCGGGCGATGGCTTATGCGATGGCGGCGATTGCGTTTCTGTCATGGATCGTCTGGGGCCATCACATGTTTCAGTCGGGGATGGATCCGGCGCTGGGGCAGGGCTTTATGCTGACGACGATGGTTATCGCGGTGCCGTCGGCAATTAAGACCTTCAACTGGCTCGGCACGCTGTATAAGGGCGATATTCACTATACATCAGCGATGCTTAATGCGCTGTCGTTCGTGGCGATGTTCGTAATCGGTGGATTGTCGGGCATTTTCATGGCCTGCACCCCGGTCGACATGTACATCCACGACACCTACTTCATCGTCGCTCACATCCACTATGTGCTGTTTGGCGGCAGTCTGTTCGCGGTCTTCGGGGGGATCGTTTACTGGTTTCCGAAGATGTTCGGACGTATGATGAATGAAACGCTAGCAAAGGTTCACTTCTGGATTACGTTCGTTGCGTTCAACTGCACATTCTTTCCGATGCACATCCTTGGGATGGGCGGTCACATGCGCCGCATCTACAATCCGACGCAGTATGACTTTCTGAAGCCGCTCGAACCGGTCAACATGTTCATCTCGATCAGTGCTTTTGTGCTCGGCGCTGCGCAGTTCCTTCTGCTGGCGAACATGATCTGGAGCTATTACAAGGGCGAGAAGGCCACCGAAAATCCGTGGCATGCGAATACGCTCGAATGGAGCGCGCCGTCGCCTCCGGGACACGGCAACTGGCCGGGACCGGTGCCCGTGGTTTATCGCGGTCCGTACGAGTACAGCTCGCCCGAGTCGGCGGAGGATTACCTGCCGCAATGGCAGCCCGTGGAGCACGCGACGGCGGCCGATTGAGGGCAGGTTCGTAGTAAAGGATGGTTCAGAACCGGATTGCCGGCAGCGACAACGCCGCGCTCCATCGCTTCGCGATGTTCGCGGTGATTGCCACGTTCTGCCTGATTTTTGTTGGCGGGCTGGTCACCTCGACCGGATCGGCGCTTGCCGTTCCTGACTGGCCGCTCGCGTTCGGCAAGCTGATCCCGGCCTGGCAAGGCGGAATTCGCTTCGAATTCGGCCATCGCGTGGTCGCGGGCTTTGTCGTAATTGTCACGCTCATCCTCACGGCATGGGCGATGCGCGTGGAGCGGCGCAGATGGGTCCGCAATACGGCTCTGGCCGCCTTCGGCCTGATTATCGTCCAGGCAGTGCTGGGCGGTATCACCGTGTTGTTCGAATTGCCGCTTGCAATCGCGGTCACGCACGCGGCCACCGCGCAGGCGTTTTTCTGCGTGATGGTGTCGATTGCGATTTTCACCAATCCGCGATGGGAGCGTACGGTAAGACGCGAGGAACGCGAGGCGCATCCTCCGCTTGCAATTCTGGCCATAATCACCACCGCCGCGGTTTACCTTCAGATCCTGGTCGGCGCTCTGATGCGGCATCTGGGCGCGGGACTGGCCATCCCCGATTTTCCGCTGGCTTTCGGCCAGATCCTCCCGCCCTACTGGAACGAGTTCATCGCGGTAAATTTCGCGCATCGTATCGGAGCCGTAGTGGTCTCGGTGCTGGTCATCTGGACCGTAATCCGGGTGTTAAGGTTCCATCGGGAGGAAGCGCAATTGCGCCGCCCCGCGCTGGGACTGATCCTGCTGCTTGCGCTGCAGGTGTCGCTGGGCGCGCTGACGATCTGGAGCGGGCGCGCCGTGCTTCCCACCACCAGCCACGTCGCGGTCGGTGCGGCCGTGCTTGCCACCAGCCTTACACTGACCATCCGGTCCTGGCATCTCTTCGGGGTGCCGGGGCGCCGTGATGTTCTTCACGCGCAGGGTAACAACCTGGTCGCGCGCCGAGTGTCAGCATGAGCGTCAAGGCTGAGGTGGCAAGTTCTGAAGCGATCGCGTGGCGCGCCAAGGCTTACGCCTATTTCGAGCTCACGAAGCCTCGCGTCGTAACGATGGTGCTGGTGACGACGCTGGCAGGCTTTTATCTTGCTGCGCCCGGCGGACTCGATCTGGCGCTCGCCATCAACCTGCTGGCCGGCACGGCGCTCGCGGCGGCCGGTACTCTTGCGCTCAATCAATACATGGAGCGGGACACGGATGCGCTGATGCTTCGCACGCGCCATCGCCCGCTTCCAGACGGCAGGCTGCGGCCGCTTGAAGCGCTGATATTCGGGCTTGCGGCGACCGCGGCGGGGCTTGGCTACCTGGCGGTCTCGACCAACTGGCTCTGCACGGCGATAACCGCCGCGATAACGGTTATCTATCTGTTCGCGTACACCCCGCTTAAACGCGTGACGTGGGCCTGCGACATCGTCGGCGCGATACCCGGCGCGCTGCCGCCGGTGGCGGGATGGGCGGCGGTGCGCGGGACGGTTGCGCTGCAGCCGATGGTGATGTTCGCGATCATGTTTCTGTGGCAACTGCCGCATACGTTCGCGGTGGCGCGCCTCTATCGCGACGATTACCGCCGCGCCGGCATCAAGCTGCTTCCGGAAGACGCGCGATGGGGCAATCCGTCGGACATCGTGGTGATCGCCGCGTGCATCGCGCTCATCGTGGTCGGTATCGCGCCCACCCTGATGGGCGTCGCGGGGACACCGTACCTGGTGGTCGCGGCGGTGTTGAGCGCCGGGATGCTGGGTTTCGGGATCGCGATGGTTTCGGCGCCTGACGAGCCGCATCCCGCGCGACGGCTGCTGTTCGCATCGCTGGTTTACCTGCCGATCGTGCTGCTGATGATGGTGGTGGACAAGCTCTGAGGATTGACGCGATGGAACCGCTGGTGAGCCGCCATGAAGTCCGGGATGAGAACCGCCGGGTTCTCAAGATCCTCATCGGCGTCATGGTGTTCCTGGTGATGGTCTCGGTCGTAACGATCATGGCGAAACACGGAGGATTGAGACTCCCATGACGGCGACGACCGCAAAGGTTCGCCCGATCCTTGCCGCGCAGCGCAGAGGCGGATATCGCGACGGGGGCGGCGACGAACGCGAACAGCAATTCATTCCGAGCGGCCTGCTCGCGGTGCTGATGCTGATTGCGTCGGAGATGATGCTGTTCAGCGGACTGATCGGGTCGTTCCTGATTTTCCGGATGTCGGCGCCGTTCTGGCCTCCGCCCTCGCTGCCGCACCTGCCGATCCAGGTGACGTGGGTGAACACGTTCGTGCTGCTTGGGAGCGCGGGGACGATGTATCTGGCGGTGCGAGCGGTTCATCAGAACCGCCAGCGCCTGCTGCGCCAATGGCTCGTCGTTACGCTGGTGCTGGGAGTTCTGTTTCTCGGCATACAGGGCTCTGAATGGGTGCGGCTGGTCGCGCACGGGCTGACGCTCCGCAGCGGAAACTATGGCGGGACGTTTTATGTGCTGATTGGATGCCACGGGGCGCACGTGACCGCGGCGGTAATCTGGCTTGCCGCGGTTACGGCGGTGGCGGTTCGCGGCCGTTACAACGCCCGCAACGCGGCGGGCGTCGAACGAATCGCCGCATACTGGTACTTCGTATGCGCGATCTGGCCGGTTCTGTTCGTGCTGGTCTACCTGATGTAGGCCGCAGGGGGATCGAAGCGATGGAGAACAGGCGAGTGAAACTGATTGGCGCGGCGATGGGGGCGGCGATGATCGCCGCGGCGCCGCGGCTTGCGAATGCATGCGCGATGTGCGGATTGCCGCCGGGCGACACCGCCGGCCACGCGTACAACGCGAGCGTGTTGTTCATGCTCGCCGGTCCGTATTTCACCGTTTTGGCGATCGGTGGAATCGTGTTCGCGGCCTGGAAACGCGCGCAGCGCAAGGCTCAGACGAATTCGGTTTCGTCCGTGGTGCGAAGGTAGCCCGGGGGCCGCTGATGAGGTTAATCAGGGGGCGAAGCGTGCGGTCCGCCCGCGCGGCGGAACGCGGCATCGTGATGCGCGAGAGCCGGGGGTTTTGAAGGCTTCGCCCGCCGATGTTTTTTCATGTCAGGAGTTGGTTGACCGGAAGTTCACGAAACGTTCTTCGACGGGGAGACGAAGATGAGTGAGGCTGCGGCAGCAGAAGTTCATGGACATGGAGCGGTAGCGGATCAGTACGAGCCGTCATTAACGCCGGGCAATTCCGGCAAGCTCGGGATGTGGACGTTCCTGGCGGGCGACGCGATGACGTTCGGCGCCGGCATCGCCGCCTACGGGGCGCTTCGCTATCAAAACGTCAATTGGCCCGACCCGGCGGATTGGCTCGGAATTTCGCTGACCGCGGTCATGACCTTCATCCTGATTTGTTCGAGCGTGACGATGGTCGAGGCGCTGTCTGGAATCACGCACGGCAATATCGCGAAGATGCAGCGTTTCCTGGGGCTTACGGTGCTCGGAGGAATCGCGTTTTTGGGATGCCAGGCTTACGAGTGGCATCACCTGATCTGGGGAGAGCATCTATCGATCAAGACCAGCCTGTTCAGCGCCACTTTCTTCATCCTGACCGGCTTTCACGGGCTTCACGTCACGGGCGGCGTGATCTACCTGGGCACGCTGCTGATGCATTCGTTCCAGCGCGCCTACACGGTTGCGGACGCAAAGCTGATCGAGATTGCCGGCTTGTACTGGCACTTTGTCGATCTGGTGTGGATTTTGATCTTCACCTTTGTCTATCTGATCTAGCGGCGCGCAGCGGGCAAGAGGGAGGAGCGATAGGACGATGGCAACCGAGGTTTCCGGACATGAGGCTCACGCCGAGCCCAACTACATCGCAATCTTCATCTACCTGGCGATTCTGACCGGCGTGGAATTGCTCGTATACGCGATGAATTTTCCCACGGTGTTGAAGATCGGCCTGCTGGTCGCGCTGGCGATCGCGAAGGCGACCCTGGTCGCGATGTATTTCATGCATCTGGCGATCGAGCGCAAAGGCCTTTGGGTGATCGCGGCCACTCCGATGGTGCTGGTCGCGTTTTGCTACCTGATGCTGCGGCCTGACCTGAGCTCCCGAGCGTGGACTCATCAGCGCCACCCCGAGGAACAAGTCGGAGTACATGAGAGCGCGGAAAGCGCTCCCCCGGTATCGCAGCCGGCCGCTCCGCAGTCTTAGCGGCGGAACTCCCTTCGCGGCGGGGAGTTCCTTTGCGGCTCGCCGCGCCATTTACGGGTTTACGGTCTCCAATCGCCAGGGCACCAGCCCAAGGGTCTCTTCGCTTGGTGCCTTGGTTCGTCTGTGGTTAATTGTCCCCCGATGTTTTACTCAGCGCTCTCACCTCTAAACGCCATCCTGAACGGCACCGCGACGATTCTGCTCATCGCAGGATTTATCTTCATCAAGCGCAGGCAGGTCGCGGCGCATCGCGCGTGCATGATCGCCGCGCTGATCGTCTCGGCGATATTCCTGGTCTCGTACCTCGTCTATCACTACCACGTGGGCGAGGTTCGCTTCGGCGGCACCGGATGGGTTCGGCCGGTCTATTTCGCGATCCTGATCCCACACATCATGCTGGCGGGCGTGATCGTTCCGCTCGCGCTGATCACTTTGTATTTCGCCCTGAAAGGGCGCTTCGCGACGCATCGGAAGGTCGCGCGATGGACGTGGCCGCTGTGGATCTACGTCTCGATCACCGGCGTGATCATCTACTTCATGCTGTATCAGCTTTATACGCCGATCATGCCGTAAGCCGGCGTTCGTCAGCTCAGAAAATGGGAAGGGGTGGAGTGGTGTCGCGGCGCTGGCTCGATATCCAGGCGCCGCGACACGCGGAAAAGCGATGCTTACCCGGCTTCGGCGCTTACGCCTTGGCGCTCGGGCGGCTCGAGACCTCCTGATGCCATCGCGCCAGGTTCTTTTGGCCGTCCTGGATCCTGATGCCGGTGACGCGCCCGAAGTCGATGCCGATGAGCGCGGTGATGTCGGCGATCGTAAAACGATCACCGGCGACGAATTTCCGGTTCGCGAGCTCACCATCGAGCCATTCGAGCCGCTTGATCGCCGCGTTTTTGCAAATCTCCCCGTAGTCCGGCGACTGGGGAATCCGCCCCTTGAAAAACTCGCTGGTGTTACGGAAGGCGCCGGCCGTCATAGCGAGGACCTCGAACTCCATGCGCCGGTTCCACATCTCGATGACGGCCTTTTCTTTGGCGTCTTTGCCCATCAGGTTGGGTTCCGGATGCAGTTCCTCGAAGTACCTGCAGATCGCGACCGACTCGGCGATAAAGGTGCCGTCGTCGAGTTCGAGCACCGGCAGACCGCCCATCGGGTTTTTCTTCAGAAACTCGGGCTTGCGATTGTCGCCGGCCGCGATGTTGACCTGCTCGTAAGGGACCGTAATTCCCTTTTCGGCAAGGAACACGCGCACGCGGCGCGGATTGGGAGCCTGGGTGAAATCATAGATTTTCATAATGGTTGCAATTTAAAACTGACATTGCGGGAACGTCAAGGGTTGGCGCGCGCCTCGCAAGCTACAGGGTGTGGCGACGATCGATAACGCGGCGTGCCTTGAACTCGGTGCGCGGCAATGTGCCGGGCGGCTCGATCCGGATTTGCGGTCGCAGCTCGCATTTGCGAATCACTTCGGCTTCAAGCCGGCGCGACACTTCGGTCCGCGCGCCGTCATCCAGATGGACCCGCGTTTCCGCCACGATCGTGAACGCATCGAGCACTCCGTCGGTTTCGAGCACGATTTGGAATTCATCGTCGAGACTCTCGATGCCGCGAACGATTTCCTCGATGACGCTGGGAAACAGTTTCAATCCGCGAATATTGAGCATGTCGTCGGCGCGCCCGCTGAATCCGCCCACCGCGCGCGCAAACGTCCGCCCGCAAACGCATCGCGAGGTGTCGAAGCTGGTGAAGTCTCCCACCAGGAAGCGCAACTGGGGCGATCCTTCCGAGTTGAGATTGGTAACGACGGTGAGGCCGCGTTCACCCGGCGCAACCGGTTCCATCGTTTCGGGATCGACCAGTTCCCAGATTTGCAAATCCTCCTGCACATGGGTTGAAACCGGGCTCGACGCGAGTCCTTCGTGGCAGGTGTATGCCCATCCACCCGGCACCGCTTCGGTGCATCCGTAAACATCGTGCATCTCCGAGTCCCACGCGTCCTCGATTCGCCGGCGGGTGGAAGGGATACCGGATGCGGCCTCGCCGCCGCAGATGATCATCCGTATCGAACTGGCGCGCGGATCGATTCCCGCTCGGCGCATCGCGCCGGCCAGATGCAGAGCGTATGAAGGCGTGGCGGCCAGAATGGTTGGGCGGTAAAGGTCGATCATCGCGAGCCGGCGTTCAGTCGGAACGCCCCCCGGTACCACCGCGACCTTCATCAGATTGAAAGCGTAATGCAGCGACCAGAAGAAAACGTGCGGGTTATAGTTGGTGCAGGTGAGGGCAGTGTCTCCCGCCCGCACTCCCATCGCGTACAGCGCCCGCGCGCTGGTGATGGCCCACAGCCGCGCGTCGGTCTGCGTGTAGCGAAAGGATCGTGGAATCGCGGTGGTGCCGGACGTCGAAAACACCATCCATCCCCGCTCGCGCCAGACCTTGTCGCTGACAGGCGTGTAGGTTCCCCACGGGCGATTCTCGGCCACATCGGCTGCCATTGCGTCCTTGGTCATCACGGGGAATTTCGGGAGGTCGGCGACCGAGCGGATGTCGGCGGGAGTGAGCTTCGAGGCGCGAAAGCGCTCGCGGTAGAAGGGGCTCTCCTCGTACAAATAGGGCACCATCGCGCGCAACTTCTCTTGCTGTATCGCCAGGATTCGGCTGCGCGATGCGGTTTCCAGAGCCGGTGCCCAGATACGCTCCGACTTGGGAGTTTCGATACTTTTGGAAAACCGGTCCAACACCGCCAGCCATCGCTCGCGTGCGGTCAGGCGCTTCACGCGCCGCAATTTCGTTGGCAACTCTCTTCGCTTCGTCTGAGCCATCGTAACCAGGCAACCGTCCAATCAAGGCGGCCAAACCGCCCAAGCATAGCTCGCGCATTCTAGCAGGGTGGGCGTGAAAGTCGGCATTCGGGAAATCGTCCGAGGCTTGGGATGCCGCCCGCTTGTCGGGCCGCGGATGCGCGGGACGGCCGCTCATGATACGCATGCTTTTCATGAGCACGGCAAGGGTGACGATGATCTCAGTCCTGCATATTCATCAGGGACGCGAGGCGGAATTCGAGCAATTCGAAACGGAGGCGGCGCGAATCATGGCGCGGTATGGCGGCGCGATCGACCGCCGCATCCGCGTCGCGCCCGCCGACGGCCAGGACCTGCCGTACGAGGTCCATATCGTAAGTTTTCCGGACGATCGTTCGTTTCGAGAGTACCGCCGCGATTCGGACTTGCAGGCGCTCGCCGCTCTTCGATCGCGCGCGATTAGGGAAACGGTAATCTGGTCCGGAACCGATCTTCCGGGCTTCCGGGTCTGAGGCGGAATCGTCGGCCTTCGGGTGAGTGCAATGGCGGCAGTGAGCGCGCCGCCTCACGGGAAGCGCCAAAAAAAGGCGAGGGCCCGCAAGACCCTCGCCTGTCAGACCGGCAGAGTATGCGGTCTTTTCAGCCCTTGAGGAAACCTCGAACGGCCTTTACGAACTCAGCCTGCTGTTCGTACATCGGCATGTGCCCGGCCTGCTTGATGGTGACCGCCTTCGCGCCCTTGATCCGGCTGGTGAACTCGTTGGCGTACACCGGCGGAATCAATTTGTCCGATTCGCCCCAAACCACCAGGGTCGGTGAAGAGATCCGGTAGGCGCGCTTCTTGAGTCCGCGGTCGGGCAACGGCCACAGGAATTTTCCCGCGGTCGCGAGCCGCTTCACGCGCTCGACGTACATCGCTTCGAGCGCCTTGAAGTCCTCCGGAATCGCGGTGAACATCTTGGCGATCGCGGAGTTCGGATCGTGGAAGAGCAGGGGACCGATTTCGGTCAGGTCAGCCGCAAAGAAGTCGGGAATCGGATGCTCTTCGAGCCAGAAACCCGCCGGCGACACCAACACGAGCTTCTTGACCCGATGGTTGCAGAGCGCGGCGACTTCGGCCGCCAGCATCCCGCCCATCGAGTGTCCGACCACGTTCGCGGGCGCGATGCCCAGTTCGTCGATCAGTTGATGGTAGAAGAGGGCGGCGTCGATTACGTCGTCGATGTGCTCGTTCCCCGTCGATTCACCATAGCCCGGAAAATGGGGAGCATAGACCTTGAAGTCTTTGCCGAGATCTTCGAGGAACGGATCGACGCCCGTCAGGCCGCCGGCACCGTGCAGGAACAGGAGCGGCTCTCCGGCCGAACCGAACTGATGCAGTTCGACGGAGAACTTGCCGCCAAGCAATTTATGAGTGGTAATCATTTCGCGCTGCGAACCTCCGACTGAATTCCCGCGGGACGCGTTTGGCCGTTGGCGCCGCCCTTCTCGAAGTGCACCGGCGCGGGGCTCTGGATCTCGGGCAGGCGTTTGGGCGACCAGCGATCCTCGTACTCGCTCCACAGGTCGCGCATATACGGCATGACCTCTTTTGCGAACAGTTCCGTGCTGGCTTTCACCAGATCGGGCGGCATCGAGCCAATCTGCATGAGCATCATGAGATGTCCGCAGTGGAGCGTCTTCATCGCTTCGCGCAGCCGCTCCCGAACCGTCTTGGGCGAGCCGGCGATGATGAAGCCCTGGTCGACGAAGTCCTTCCAGGTAAGTCCGTCGCGGCGCAGGTCCGCCTGCTTGCCGACCTGGCCGAGCAGTCCGGCTTTGATGGTCTTGACCGTGCGATAGCCCGGCGCATCGGCGAAGCCGTTGTACACGTGCAGGCAGCGGTTGAAGAAGTAGTCCACGTGTGGGGAATAGAGGCGCTCGGCTTCCTCGTCGGAGTTGGCGACGATGACCACCTGCGCGAAGCCCATCGCGTACGGATTCGGTTCCTTGCCCTTTTTGGCCATCACTTCCCAGTAGCCGTCGGCGACTTTCTTGCCGGCGATGTAGCCGAAATAGCTGAGGAAACTGTACTGGTAGTCGTGGTCGGCGCAGAAGTCGTAGGTCTCGACGGAGCCGCCGCCCGGAATCCAAATCGGCGGATGCGGCTGCTGGATCGGGCGCGGCCACAGGTTTACGTAGCGCAGCTTGGTGTACTTGCCGTTGAAGGAGAAGATGTCCATCTCCTTCCAGGCCTTCACGATCAGGTCGTGCGCTTCGTAATACTTCTCGCGCAGGGTGGCCGGCACTTCGCCGTAGCAGAAGTTGTCGTCCATCGAGGTGCCGACCGGAAAACCGGCGATCAGCCGTCCGCCCGACATCACATCCAGCATCGCGAATTCCTCCGCGACCCGAACCGGCGGGTTGTAGAGAGCGATCGAATTGCCCAGGACCACGAGGTTGGCGTTGCGCGTGCGCCGCGTTAACGCCGCCGCCATCAGGTTCGGCGACGGCATCATCCCGTAGCCGTTCTGATGATGCTCGTTGACGCCGAGGCCGTCGAAACCCATCGCATCGGCGAATTCGAGCTGATCGAGATAGTCGTTATACAGGCGATGCCCGACCTTGGGATCGTACAGATTGCGCGGGATGTCGACCCAAACGCTGCGGTACTTGTCCTTGAAGTCTTCCGGCAGGAACCGGTACGGCATCAGGTGAAACCATGTGAATTTCATAAGCTCATCTCCTTTGCCCCTGCGCCACCCCGATCAGGCTAAGCCCCGAGCAGCGACTGCGTGCGATTCTTTCTCCTCGATTTTTTCGGCGTGGCCGTTGCCGGTCCCGCCGTTGATTCCCGTTCGCGATTTCGACCCCGCTACGGCCAGCCGCGCCCGTTGATGTCCCGGATGAGCGTCGCGAGCCGGAGCGGTTGCCGCGGTGATCGGTTGATCGCCCGCGATCCTTCCCAACGAATGATCTTTCACCAAATGGGACTCGAGCGCCTCGTGGATGAAGTGCTCCGGGTCGAGGCCGGTGATGTCTTTGAAGAAATTGTCGTCGCCGAGCAACATGAAGGCGCCATTGATGCTCGCCCACATCACCGCGGCGGTTTTGGCGGGCCCCATCGCATTGGCGATGAGTCCGGCATCGATAACGCGCGCGATCGTCCGCTCCCAGAGGCCGAACACTTCGTGGCTGAGTTCGAGGACGCGCTTGTAGTTGCGAAGCTCGGAGGCGCGCTTGATGCGCCTGCTCAGCTTGCCCCATCCGGCAGACTGCTGGCTCAGGAACATCTCGCGGGATTCGCGGATGTGATCGAGATAGGCGGCGGCAATGTCGCGCAGTTCATCGAGCGGCGCGAGATTGCTCGACTGAATCGCGACGTATCGCGCCCGGAGCTGATTGACGCGTTCCACCAGCAGGCTCAGGAAGAGATCGTCGCGGGAGCAGAAGTAGAGATAGATGGTTCCGACCGCGACCTCGGCCTCGCGCGCGATCATTTCGATCGTGGAATGTTCGAGGCCGTGCTCGGCGAACACGCGAAGGGCGGCCGCCAGGATCGCATCGCTGCGCGCGCGCCGCTCGCGCCTATGACGTTCGCGAACGCTCATGCGCCCTTGAATGAATGATCCTTCATTTTCTGAACACAACCTCATAGCGCCGACCCCGCAGAATGTCAAAGGACGCCCTCGATCTTTCCCGCAAGCCGGGCTGGTTTAGCCTCGGCGCTATTGACTGATTCTCGCGAGCCGCTAGTGTCATCTTCGACTCGCGTTGGGAAAGCCGGTTCGAGGCCGGCGCTGCCCCGCAACTGTGGGGAGTATCGCGATTGGCCGCGATGCTCCGAGCCAGACTACCAGCCGAGTCGATGAAGCCGATTGGACCTTCGCGGGTGAGGGAGGCTTCCGGCGCGCGTGCCTTAGGGTACGCTTTCCTGCTGCCGATCTCCTCCGCGCGAGAAAGAGCAGCAGGTTGGCGAATCACGATCCAGAATGTCCTGGTGATTGTTCAGGAAGCGACGCTCCGACGCGTCCGCGGCGCCATCTCGTCTCGTTTGGCGCCTCCCTCGCCGCGCACATCATCTTGATCGGCGCGATCTTCTATTTCGCCCGTCTGCCTGAGCATGGTCACGATTGGGTGCTCGCCTACGTAATCGAAATGGGAGGCGGCGCTGGCGGCGCATCCGGGGGAAGCAAGGATTCCGGCGGTGTGCCGATGGAACTACAGCCGATGCCCGAGGCGCCCACGCGCCCGGACTGGTCCACTCAGGACCTGGAAGCCGATACCGCTCAGGTCGTCATCGAAGATGCGGCAAGGCCGGCGCCGAGGCCGGGCGTAATGGCGCATCTGAACGGAGGCGCTCTCCGCCCGCATTCGCGCCGTGGCATCGGCTCCGGCACTGGCGGAGCCTCCGGCACCGGCGATACGGGAGGCGGCTTTGGCGCCGGAACGGGAACGGGCAGCGGCCGGGGATTCGGCAATGGCATGCAGCTCGCGCACGCCGACTACGGCTCGAATCCCGCGCCGCAGTATCCCGCCCGCTCGCGCAGGCGTGCCGAGCAGGGCACCGTCATCCTTCACGTGCTGGTGGCTGCGGATGGCCTTGTAGAGCGGGTCGAGGTTGCCGAATCATCCGGGTTCGATGACCTCGACGTCTCCGCGCTGGAGACGGTGCGCACCCGATGGCGTTTCGTTCCGGCCCGCCGCGACGGCCATCCGGTCGAAAGCTGGGTCCTGGTGCCCATCCGCTTCGCGCTGCGATAGGGGTGAAGTCGAAGACCGTTTCAGGCGCACGGACGAGTCGATTTGCCGGGGCTTGCAGGGGGGGCTTGCCGGCCGCTGATTCCCCGGAGCTTAAAAGTTCAGGCCGCGCGGTGTTATTTTTAATAACAAGACGGCGTGGTATAAGCCGTCGCAGGATGGGGGTGTTACGACCATGACTGCCAAACCAAGCGCTTATCGAACCTGGAGCATAGTTCTTCTGCTCGCCGCTTTCCTGGTTCCGGCGAGCGCCCACGCAATTGAAGTCAAGAAGATGATCAGCACCGGCGGAGGCGGCGGTGGCGGCGGCGGACCGGCGATGAGCGGTCCGGCACCCAAAAATCCGCTTAGCCCCGCGCAGCAAAAGGCGCTGTTCGACACCGTTGCCAGTGACTCCGATCAGTTCCTTGCGCAGGAGAGCGAGAAGAAGTCCTCGGGCGAGCTCTACGTCGATCTGGACAAGGCGACCTTCAACTACGTACCCAAAGGCGGCACCGTGGAGGCCAAGCTCACCGCTCCCGAAATGAAACCGAAAAAGAGCGATCCGACCTCCAAAGGGACTCCGACCGGCAAGAAAAAAGCGCTCGTCTTCAACTACAAGGTGGACGGAACCAAGTTCACCGCGACCGAGCCACCGAAGTGGGAAGACGTCGAGACCGAGAAGTCGGCGAAGAAGTAGCGGCGCAACAGACTATACAAGGCGATGCGCGGCGGCGACTGCCCGGCCGCCGCGGCGCTGGGCTATTGTGAAAAAAAGACTGCAAGACGACCTCAAGGCCGCGATGAAGAGCGGCGACACGCGGCGCACCATGACCATTCGCGGTGTGCTGGCGGAAATCACGCGGGTGGAAAAGGACGTGCGGCGCGAGGCCAACGAAACCGAGATCGTACAGATCATCAAGCGCGAGCGCGCGCGCCGCGAAGAAGCCCTCGGCTTTGCGAAACAGGCGAACCGGGCCGACCTGATCGATCAGAACGAAGCCGAAGCCAAGATCCTTGCCGAGTACCTTCCCGCCGAAGTTTCCGCCGATGACGTGCGCGCGGCGGTCGCGGAAATCATCGCGGGCGGAGCGTCTCAGATGGGTCCCGTGATGAAGGCATTGCGCGACAGGTTTGGCGCGCGCCTCGACGGCAAGCTTGCCAGCGAACTTGCCAAAGAAGCCCTTGCGAAAAAACCGGCATAGTCCGCTTTGGTCACTAGTCCGCGATCTGTCCGGCCGCGATAAAAATCGGGCGCGACCCTGGGAAACGGGTACGCTCCCCGATTCATCCATGGCGGCGGCGATTGCGCCCCCGGCGGCCAGGACTCTTGCGGCGCGGGAGCGCGGAGATCAGCGCGAACCACTTTGGCGGATTACCGCGTGAAACCAGGTGCAGGCGATGGCTCAACGAAAACCAGAACCGTTCCGGATTGCGGTGGCTGACGACGTGCTCGCGGACCTGAAGGCGCGCTTGGATCGTACGCGCCTTCCGGACGAAGTGCCGGACACCGGATGGGAATACGGCACGAACCTCGCCTACATGCGCGAGCTTATCGAGTACTGGCGCACCCGCTACGACTGGCGCAAGCATGAAGCCCATCTGAACCGCTTTCGCCATTTTCGGGCCGAAGTCGGCGGACTTGGAATTCATTTCATCCACGAGCAGGGCCGCGGACCGAATCCGAAGCCGCTGCTGCTCATTCACGGATGGCCGGGATCGGTTTACGAGTTCATGGAAATCATCCCGATGCTGACGGATCCGGCCGCGCATGGCGGCGATCCGCGCGACTCGTTCACCGTCATCGCGCCTTCGCTTCCGGGCTACGGCTTTTCGGACCATCCGAAGGCCCGCGCGATGAATATCCAGGCGATCGCCGACATCTTCTTCCATCTGATGACGGAGGCGCTCGGCTTCAAGCGCTTCGCGGTGCAGGGCGGCGATTGGGGGTCGGCGATTACCGCGCGGATCGGCGAGGTCTATGCCGCCCATCTGTATGGAATTCACCTCAACATGATTCCGATCGGTCCGGCTGAAGGCCGCAATGCTCCCGAGCTGACGCCCGAAGAGAAGGTGTTTCTCGGCGACATGGAAAAGTTCCGCACGGCCGAGACCGGTTATCAATGGATTCAGGGAACGAAGCCGCAGACGCTCGCATACGGGCTCAACGATTCGCCGGCGGGCCTGGCGGGATGGATCGTCGAGAAATTCCGCACCTGGAGCGATTGCCATGGCAACGTGGAATCGCGCTTCACCAAGGATCAGCTTTTGACGAACGTGATGATCTACTGGATCACCCAGTCGATTAATTCATCGACTCGTCTCTACTACGAGGCACGGCACCATCCCTGGCGTCTCAAGCCCGGCACCCGAATCGAGGCGCCGGCGGCGGTTGCGATGTTTCCGGGAGAGCTGGCGCGCCCGCCGCGCCATTGGGCAGAGCGCGTGCTCAACGTGAAGCGATGGACGGTGATGCCAAGCGGAGGGCATTTCGCGGCGATGGAAGAGCCGAAGCTTCTCGCTGACGACATCCGGGCCTTTTTCCGGGAGCAGTCCTGAATCGCAAGCCCGCGAACCACGGCGCGCGAGGCCGCCCGAAAGATCGCGTCTGTCGATTCGAAGTATCCGCCGGTTATTTTGCCGCCGGATGCTCTTCGAATTTGACCAGTTCGGCGTAAAGCTTGTCGACTTCGCGGCCGAGCCGCTCGTATCGCGCGATTAAGTCGTCAGCATCCTTGCGCGCCAGGTAGAAGTTCGGATCGTTCATTTCCTGGGCGAGCGCGGCGCGTTCGCTCTCGCGCTTCTCGATTTCGGCCTCGACCCGCGCGCGTTCTTTCGCCGCGCGATCCATCCGGCGCTTCTGCTCGCGATCCTGATCGCGGTCGCGCGCCGGCTGGACCTCCTTGCGGATCGGCGCCGGGGCGGGCGCAGGCTTCGCATTTGCGCCGTTCGATGCGGCCGCGGCGCGCGCCTCCATCTCGGCCTTCTTGGCGAGGTAGTCGTCGTAGTTGCCCAGGTAACGAATGGCGTGGCCCTGGCCAACTTCGATTACTTCGGTGACCAGTTCGTTCAGCACGTGGCGGTCGTGGCTGACGATGATCACGGTTCCGGGGAACCGCCGGAGCGCTTCGAGCAGGCTGTCCTTGGCGATGATGTCGAGGTTGTTGGTCGGCTCGTCCAGCAGCAGGCAGTTGTTGCGCCGCGCGAGCACCTTGGCGAGCGCAAGGCGCGCGCGCTCTCCGCCCGAGAGGACGCCGGCGCGCTTTTCGACGTCGTCGCCCGAAAACAGCATCGCGCCGAGCAATCCGCGAATCTCCGAGGTCGTCATCCCCTGCGAGTTGTCGCTCAGTTCCTTGAGCACGGAGTTGTCGTAGTTGAGGGACTCGGCGAGGTTCTGGGCGAAGTATCCGATGACGACCTTGTCGCCGACCATACGCTGTCCGGCGGTGAGCGGCTCGATTCCCGCCATCAGCTTCATCATCGTGGATTTTCCCGCGCCGTTGGGGCCGACCAGCGCGATCTTCTGTCCGCGCTCGATGACGAGATCGATGCCGTCGTAGACGGTGAGATCGCCGTAGCGCTTGACGACGCCGCGCATCTCGAACACGCGCCGCGCGCTGCGCTCGCATTGCGGAAAAGTAATCGAGGGCGGCTTTTCGGCGCCGACCGGCGGCTCAAGCCGCTCCATCTTTTCGAGCTGGCGGATGCGGCTTTGGACCAGGGCGGCTTTGCTCTTCTGAAAGCGGAAGCGGCTGATGAACGCTTCCATGTGCTCGATTTCGGCGCGCTGCTTCTCGTATGCGGCCATCTCGAGCGCGAATCTCTCCTCGCGCTGCACCAGGTAGCGCGAGTAATTGCCGTGGTACTCGGTCAATTTGCCGCGTGCGAGCTCGACGGTCCGATCGGTCACCCGATCGAGAAAATAGCGATCGTGCGAAACCAGGATGATTCCGCCCGTGTATGACTGCAGGTAATCTTCGAGCCAGTTGCGCGCTTCGATATCGAGATGATTGGTCGGCTCGTCGAGCATCATGAACTCGGGCGAGTCCAGAAGCAGCTTGGCCAGCGCTATTCGCATCCGGATTCCGCCGGAAAATTCCGCGACATCGCGCGTCAAGTCTTCTTCCTTGAAGCCCAGGCCGAAGAGCACGGCGGTCGCGCGGCTTTCGGCGCTGTAAAAGTCGTGACGCTCGAGTTCGTGCAGAATCTCGCCGAGTTCGGCGAGCGCGCTGTCATGGGCGGGTCCCGAGTGCTCGCGCGCAAGAATCTCCTCGACTTCGCGCCTGCGGCGATCCAGCGCCTGGGCGCGGTCAAGCGCCGAAAGCGTTTCGGCCAGCACGCTGCGGCCTCCCATCTCCGGGGCGTCCTGAGCGAGATAACCGACGCGGGTCTTTTGCGGTCGCGCGATTCGTCCTGAATCCGGAGAGAACACTTCCGCGATCAGGCGCAGCAGCGTGGATTTTCCCGCGCCGTTAAGGCCGACCAGCCCCACGCGCGCGTTGTCGTTCATCGACCACGTGACGTGATCGAGGACCGTCCGCGCGCCAAAGGACTTGGTTATGTTGTCGAGCGCGAGCATCGTTAAATAGTTGATCGTACCAGCCGCGCGCGATGCCTGAAAGGTGCGGGACTATCATTAACATACGCCCCGTTTCGGCCACGCGCGTGGCTGCGGATTGCCGCGAGAGTCTGGTAAGGTCGGGCGGCCCTTGCCGCGGCATGAGTTCGACCGGCTGGCGGTAGTATATTTGGGCAGGAAGGGATTCAGGGAGGACTTTTACGATGCCGGCAGTGCGCGATGGCGACCGGGTGGTGATAATCGACAAGCGCCTGTTCCGCGAGGACAACACGCGCGTGTTCGTCGGGGTGGTCGAGGAATGCGACGATCATATCCTTCGCGCGCGCGGCTTCGCCTATCATGTCAACCCTTACGAAGTGGCGGGAACCGAACGGCGAGGCGAAGAGCGGGTGCGCGTGGTGTCCATCAATGCCGGCGACACGGTCTTTCTGCTGCCGCGCGAGCAGGACATCGATAAACTTCAGCTCAAGCGATCGCCGAAGGCGATGAGCCTGACCGACGGCAAGTTCGCGATGGATCTGAGCGACTTCCTGCCGCGCGCGTAACCCTTGGTCTTCACATCGCCGCCTGTCTCGGCCTTCCGCGGGCACGAAAGCGGCGCGCCCCGAACTTCGCCGCTCACAGGCAGGATTCGACAAAGTCGATGATCGCGTTGGCGGTTTCCGACGGGTTGTCCAGCGGCACGTGATGGAAAGCGCGCGGAATTTCCTTCATCACCGAGTGCCTGATTTTCCCGTGCATCCGGCGCGCCTGCCTTGGTCTGACGAGCGTGCTTTCCGCGCCGCGCAGGATCAGCACCGGCATCCTGAGCTTCTTAATCTGAGGCTTGCGGGTGCGGCCTTCGACTTTTCGCCATGCGCGGGTGTTGGGATCGAGCCGAAACGCCCATTTGCCGTTGGGCAATTCTTCCGAACCCAGCATCGCGAGCCTTTCGAGGTCTTCTTTGGCCAGATAGGTTCCGGGGGGCTGAAGGCGGAACTTGCGTTTGATCGCCTCGGATGAGTCCAGTTCGGGCCGCACACCGCCCTGGGCCTTGCGGCGCCATCGCCACATCAGGCGGCGGAAGAGCGGGGGAGGTCCGTGAGGCGCATCGACGATTACCAGCGCCTCGAGAAGATCCGGATAGGTGGTTGCGACCCACTGCGCGACCGCTCCTCCCATCGAGTGTCCGACGAGGATGACGCGTGTTCCCAGATGCTCGATCATCCCGCGCACGTCGCGCGTGTACCATTGCGGACCGTAGTGGGGAGGGTTTGCCCACGAACTGCGTCCGTGACCGCGGAAGTCCAATGCGATCGTACGCCCGTGCGGCACGAGCAGGGGCGCAACCGTGTCCCACCAATGGACGTGCGCAGCGCCGCCATGAAGCAGAAGAAAGGTGTGTTTTTCCGGGTCTCCGCCCCAGTCCAGGTAGTGAAGTTTTACGCTATCGACTTCTACGAACCGGCTGGTCGGCTCCGGCCATGCGGTAGCCGCTTGCTGATGAGCCATGACGCTAAATCCTAATGGAGGCAGGCAAGCGAGCAAAGAATGCGTCCACTGGCGGGCGTGCCCGCGTGCATGGTAACAAACCGATCGGATCGCGCAGCGCGCGATCCGACTGGAGCAATACGATGAGCTTGAGACTTGAAGGAAAGAACGCGTTGATTACCGGCGGCGCCAGCGGCATCGGCCGCGCCACCGCGGTCCGTTTCGCCGAGGAAGGCGCCAACGTGTTTGTCGCCGATCGCCATCTCGCGGCAGCCGAGGAGACCGCGGCCAAGGTGCGCGCGCTCGGCCGCAAGGCCGTCGCTCACCAGGTCGATACCAGTGCGGAAAAGGAAGTCGCCGCGATGGTCGATCGATGCGTGGCGGAGCTGGGCGGCGTGGATGTGCTGGTCGCGGCGGCAGGAATCTCTCACGCCCGCTACGGGGAAGAGGGGAATCCCGCGATGGGACCGCTTGCGGAGAAGCCGCTGGCAGACTGGAAGAAAGTGCTGAGCGTCAATCTCGACGGCGTCTTTCTTACCGACAGGGAGGTCGCGCGCGTGATGATCAAGGCCGGCAAGGGCGGCCGAATCATCAATATCTCCTCCGGCGCCGCCAAGCTTCCGACGCCCGGTGTCGGCGAATATTCAGTGAGCAAGGCGGGCGTCTGGATGTTGACCAAGGTGCTTGCGGTCGAGCTGGCGCCCTATGGAATCACCGCCAACGCCATCGGCCCGGGCTTCATCAACACTCCGATGACGGCGAATATCCAGCAGGCCGAAGGCTTCATGAAACAGCTCATCGAGCGAGTGCCGCTCAAGAAGATGGGCGAGCCCATCGATGTCGCGAACACGGCGCTGTTTCTGGCGAGCGAGGAGGGGCGTTACTACACCGGATCGATACTCCATCCTGATGGCGGAGTAGTGATGCAGTGAGTCTGGACCCGAGCGGGCTGGCGCGGGCATCCGGCATCGTGTCGCGACTTGCGGCCGCGATGCTCGCGCTGGCGGTCGCCATCTGCATCGCGGCGGGCGAAGCCGCCGCGCAGGACAGCAATCCTCCGATGGCGGGCGGTCCGGCCGAGGCCGGGGCGCCCGGAGCGAATTCGTCGCCATCGATCGATTTTCCGCATCTTCCGCGGATGGTGGTCGAAGCGGTTCCATCTTACGGCATCGCGCCGCTGACCGTGGGGTTTATGGTCTCGAACGCGAATCCGCTTTCGAGCCCGTTTGTCAGCTATCGATGGACTTTTGGTGATGGCCAGTTTTCGACGCTGCCGCCGACGCTGTTCTTTCACACCTACACAAAACCCGGCAGCTACGTCATCGAGGTGACCGGAACAACCGCGGACGGCCTGAATTCAACCGGCGTGGCCGGGGTGGTCGTGCGTGCCGGTCCCTGATCGTCCATATGCGGTCTGCCGGCATTGACAGCGGGGACGGTTCGCTGAGTATGGTGTAGCGCCATGACGGCACATTCCCTTCCTGTCCGGCTGTTCCCGCTTATCTTCGTTTTCGCGCTCGCAGCGGCCTCATGCCAGTCGGCGGCACTTCAGGCGAACCAGACCCAGATCGAGCAGCAACAGGAGCAGATCGAGCAGATGCAGAGGGAGATCGCGACGCTCAAGGCGCAGCAGAGCTACGCGACCCCGATGCCGCCGCCGGGTTCCTGCGATCGCGATGTCATGGCGAAAGCCACGCGGCAGGGCGGAGAAAAGTACGCATCCGGCGACTACTCGAAGGCGCTCGGCTACTATCAGGACGCATTGTCGGCCTGCCCCGGAGACGCGCGAGCCGAGTTGAACGTCGGGCGCGCATATGAGGCGCTGAACGATCGCGAGCACGCGCTTGACTACTATCAACGCGCGGCATCGAGTGGCGACCCAGCCGAAAAAGATGCCGAGACCGAGGCGCATGCGGACCTGGATCGTCTGGGCGGGGCACTCGGTAGATAGACCCTCCGCTCTTCCATTGCGGCCATCGTTAAGAAATTGGGAACCAAGTTCGCGGGTTTGTTGTTAACCGCGTTAGGGATGGTCTCATCGCGGTCGATGAGCGAACCTGGCGGCGCGGTTTTCGCCCTGGGTTCGTATTCCTCCCGGCGGAATAAGGAATGGGCGGCACGGTACAGTACGGATCAGACGCGATCCTCGACGGCGTCATCGGGTTGCATCAGATACTTCCGAGCCAGTTTTATGACAATTCCGGGGGGCATCGCCTGACCGGCGAGCAGCGGTTGATGCTCGCGTTGCTGGCGGATGCCATAAACGTGTATCAGCAGGGGGTCACATCGCGCAGCACGCGCAAGCGGCTCCTTTACGTTGATTCAGAGCGATGGATAATGGCTGAGAGCCCCAATCGGTACTGCTTCAGCTTCGAGAATGTTTGCGAATCGCTCGGAATCAACCCGGCCGTACTGCGGCGGCGGATGATCGCATGGAAGCATGCGATGCGACGCGGCTCGGCCGCGGCCAACACCAGCCAGCATCTCCGGCTCAAAATAACGCCTCGAGCCAAAGGGATGAGCCAGCGGCGCCATCGTTCCCGATCGCGGCGTATCGCGGTCTGACGCACGGCGGTCCGGCATCCCGGCGGAATCTGGCCTGGTTGCTGGATTTAGCCGCCCGGTCGTTATATTCATCGCATGCGGCCCGGTTGTGGCGGAGGTTTCGCCGCATCGGATCGTTTGACTCGTCCCCGCTCGCCGTCAAATCGACGCGGCCCGGCCGGTGCAAAGTCCAGCTAAGGAGTGAACAGGTTGAAGGATCCATTCAGCGTTGAAGACAAAGTAACGATCGTAACCGGCGGAGGGACGGGTATCGGCGAGTCTATCGCCAAGGAATTCGCCCAGCGTGGCGCGCCGGTGCTTATCGCAAGCCGCAAGGTCGAAAATCTCGAGAAGGTCCGCGACGAAATTCGCAAAGCGGGTGGCAAGTGCGAGATCGCGCAGTGCGATGTTCGCGATGCGGCCCAGTGCGATGCGATGGTGGCCGAGGCCGTAAAGCACTTCGGCCGGCTCGATGTGCTCATCAACAACCACGGCGCCAGCATCACCACTCCCAGCCTGAACCTCTCGCCGAACGGATGGCGCGCGGTGGTCGGAATAAATCTCGACGGGGTGTTCTTTTGCTCTCGCGCCGCGGCGCGCCAGTTTATGGCGCAGAAGTCCGGCGGCTCGATCATCAATATTTCCTCGACCGCCGGCGTGCATGGATCGCCCGAGATGCTTCCGTACGGAGCCTCCAAGGCGGGCGTCATCAATCTGACCGTCTCTCACGCGGGCGAGTGGGGCTCTCACGGTATCCGCGTCAATTGCATCGCCCCCGGCCCTATCGATACCGAAGGGGCGGCGCCGCGGGTATGGCCGAATCCGAAGGTCAAGGAGATGGTCGCGCGGTCGCGGGCTCTGCAGCGGTTTGGGCGCGTGGAAGAGATCGCTTACCCGTGTATTTTCCTGGCCTCGGAGGCGGCGAGCTACGTGACGGGAGCGCTGTTGATTGTCGATGGCGGCCAGGCCCCCCGCAACGTCGAAGGATAAGCGGGAGGGAGACACCATCGTCCGGCGCGCGATGCTTGTGGCGCGCGGCCCGGTCGTGGTACGGCAATTCCGGGACGTTCCGGAAGAGGAGGGTGCAAATCCGCGCCTTTCGGAAGCCTTGGTTGTACACTTTCAAATGAGAGGAACGCAGGATGGCCGACAAAAGCATCATCGGCAAGACGGGCAAACCGTTCAAAATGCCTATCGAATGGAGCAAGGTGCGCGAGTTTGCGCGTGCGATAAAAGACCCGGATCCAGTCTACTTCGACCCTGAAAAGGCAAAGAAGGAGTTGGGGGGAATTCCGGTTCCGGTCACCTTCCTGCAGACCAGCGCCTTCTGGACCGAGGCCGACTCGAGCCCCGGATTCGGCGGCTTCGATCTGCGCCGCATCCTGCACGGTGAGCAGGAGTTCGAATTTTTCAAGCCGATCTTCGTGGGCGACGTACTGACCGGCGTGAGCAAGGTCGCCGATGTTTACGAGAAAGAGGGCGGCCGCGGCGGAAAGATGACGTTTCTTGTCACCGAGATTGAATATACGAACCAGCGCGGCGAGAAGGTCGCGGTATCGCGCTCCACGCTGATCGAGACGGGCCAGGCGGTCAAGGCGTAGTGACCGTCCAACGTTCGGAGAAAGCATCATGGCAGCAAAACTGAAATACGATTCGGTGAAGGTGGGCGACGAAATTCCGAAGTTCGTGGTCGAGGGGGTTTCCCGGCCCGACTTTGTTCGATACGCGGGCGCATCGGGCGATTTCGTTCCTCTCCACTACGATCAAACGTTCGTTGAGGCGGCGGGTATCCCCACCGTATTCGCGCAGGGAATGTTCACGGCCGGTCTGCTCTCGAAAGCGTTGACGGATTGGGTGGGAATCGGCAACGTGCGCCAGTTCAAGGTGCGTTTTGCGACCCGGGTGTGGCCGGGCGACACGGTGACCTGCACCGGCAAGGTTACCAACAAGCTGGAGAAGGACGGCGAAAAGCTCATCGAAGGCGACCTTGTAGTCGTCAACCAGAAGGGCGAGCCGGCCATTCGCGGTTCCTTCCGCGCGGCGGCCGGGTAGCCGCTGCTACCGGGCCTCAGTGCCCTCATTTGATTGTTGATTGTCGGCGGGCGGGTGGTCTTTCGGCCATCCGCCCGCCCGCGCTAAACAAGATCATACGATGTCGGAACCGCGTTACATCATCATTCACGGCCATTTCTATCAGCCGCCGCGGGAGAGTCCCTGGACCGGCCTTATCAGTCCGGAACCCGGCGCGGCGCCGTTTCCCAACTGGAACGAGCGCATCCTGAGCGAGTGCTACACGGCCAATGCCCATGCGCATACGATGGAGGGCACGGTCGTTCACGTCCGCAACAACTACGAAACGATCAACTTCGACCTCGGACCCACGCTTGCGGTCTGGATGCAGGGGCATGGCAAGGCGGCGTATCGCGCGATGCTGCGTGGCGACGCGCTGTCTCGCGAGCGCCTGAGCGGTCACGGCAACGCGATCGCGCAGGCGTACAACCATTCGATTCTGCCACTTCTGTCCGCACGCGACCGCGAACTGCAGATAGCATGGGGCATCGAAGACTTCGTTTTCCGGTTCGATCGCCGTCCGATCGGGATGTGGCTGCCCGAGTGCGCTGCAGATGATGACACGCTTGCGGCGGTCGCCGCGGCAGGAATCAAGTTCGTTCTCCTCGGTCCGGAGCAGGGGCAATATCAGGGTGAGGATTCCGGTACTCGCGCCGCGGGTCCGTTTCTATGGAGCAATGGCGCGGCCGAGGTTGCGGTCTTCCGCTTCGATCGCGAGATGTCCGGGACGGTTTCGTTTGGCGAAGGACTCGACGATGGCGCCCGGCTTGCCGAATGGATAGCTGCCACCGCGCTGGCGCTGCCCGAAGGGTCCGCGCTGATGATTGCGACCGACGGAGAAACCTTCGGACATCACAAGAAGAAGGGAGCCGCGGAACTGGCGCGCGCGCTGATCCTGCTGCAGCGTCGTCACGACGTAGTTGTCACCAATTGCGAGCAATATCTGGCCGAGCACGGGGCGCGCGGGAAATTCTCCATCAATGGCGCGAGTTCGTGGAGCTGCGCGCATGGCGTCGAGCGATGGCGATCGGAGTGCGGATGCCGCCTCGAAGCCGGGACGCGCCAGGACTGGCGCCTGCCGCTGCGCGAAGCGATGGAGTTCGTCAACAACCACGGCGCGGCGGTGTACGACCGGTTCGCTCCCGGGCTGGTCAAAGACCATCAGGGCGCGCTGCGCCGGGCAATTCGATTGCTGATCGATCCGAATCCCGCCGTGCACGAGGAATTCTTCATCAAGTTCGGCGTCGCCGGCGAAGTGTCGCGTGAACGGCTGCTGCGTCTGTTCGATATGGCGCGCTGCGGGCAGGCATCGCTGACTAGCTGTGCATGGTTCTTTGATGATTTTGGCGGGCCGGAGGGACGCGTGGCGCTGCGCTGGGCGGCTCGGGCGGTGGAACTTGCGGCCGAGCTCGCCCCAAGCATCGAGAGCCAGCTTCTGGAGCGGCTGCGGGAGATCCGGTCGAATCGGCACGAAATCGGCGACGCGGCTACCCTGTACTTGAGCCTAAAAACGCGCGAAGCGCGCGGGAGGGTATGAACGTGGCTACCAATCCCACGGGCAACATCGAATCCGTTCTGAACGAAGCCCGCAAATTCGAGCCGCCGGCGGAATTCAGCGCGAGTGCCTCGATCAAGAGCGTCGCGGAATACGAAGCGCTCTGCCGGCGCGCCGAAGAAGATCCCGAAGGCTTCTGGGCCGAATGCGCCCGCAATCT
Source organism: Pseudomonadota bacterium (assembly GCA_021323675.1). Taxonomy (GTDB): domain Bacteria; phylum Desulfobacterota; class Binatia; order Binatales; family Binataceae; genus JAFAHS01. Next base: position 46,857 of record JAJPKP010000061.1, read on the forward strand.
CGACTGGTTCAAGCCGTTCAACAAGACGCTGGAATGGGAATTCCCGTTCGCCAAGTGGTTCGTCGGCGGAACTATCAACGCTTCCTACAATTGCCTTGATCGGCATCTGAAAGGCGCGCGCCGCAACAAGGCCGCGATCATATGGGAAGGCGAGCCCGGCGACAGCCGCGTGCTGACCTACCAGATGCTCGCGGATGAGGTCGGTCGGGCGGCCAACGCGCTCAAGGAACTTGGAGTTAAGCAGGGCGACCGCGTGGCGATTTATATGCCGCTGGTGCCGGAAGCCGCGATTGCGATGCTGGCGTGCGCGCGTATCGGCGCGATTCACTCCGTGGTGTTCGGCGGATTTTCAGCCGAGGCGCTCGCCGATCGTATCAACGATGCCGAAGCGAAGGTCTGCATCACCGCTGACGCCGGATGGCGGCGCGGGGCGCAGGTCGAGCTCAAGAACAACGTCGATGAAGCCCTGAAACGCTGCCCCTCGGTGCGGAAGGTCATCGTGCTCAAGCGCGTCGGCAACAAGGTCGAGATGCGCAGGGGCCGCGATGAATGGTGGGATGAAATCGTACCCCGCCAAAGCCCCAAATGCCCGCCGGCGGAGCTGGATTCCGAGCACATGCTCTATACGCTCTATACTTCCGGTACCACCGGCAAACCCAAGGGCGTGGTTCATACGACCGGCGGATACCTGACGCACGCCCTGATGACGATGAAGTGGGTGTTCGACCTGAAGGACGAAGATGTCTATTGGTGTACCGCGGATATCGGATGGGTAACCGGGCACAGCTACACCGTTTATGGTCCGCTCGCGGCGGGCGCGACGGTTGTGATGTACGAAGGCGCGCCCAACTTTCCACACGAAGACCGGTTTTGGCAAATAATCGAGAAGTACGGCGTGAGCATCTTCTATACCGCTCCGACCGCGATTCGCACCTTCATCAAATGGGGCGACTCCTGGGTGAAGAAGCACGACCTTTCAAGCCTGCGCCTGCTCGGAACCGTCGGCGAGCCGATCAATCCGGAAGCCTGGATTTGGTACCGCAAGGTGGTGGGCGGCGAGCGATGCCCGATCGTCGATACCTGGTGGCAGACCGAGACCGGCGGAATCATGATCGCCCCGGTGCCGGGCGCGGTCGCAACCAAACCGGGCTCGGCCACCCGTCCGCTGCCGGGCGTTGCCGCTGAGGTGGTGAACCACGATGGAGCCCGGGTGGGCGCGAATCAGGGCGGACTGCTCGTCATCAAACGGCCGTGGCCCGGGATGCTTCGGACCATCTTTCGCGACCCGGAACGCTATCGCCAGCAGTACTTCAGCCAGATACAGGGATGCTACTTCACGGGCGATGGCGCTCGCCGCGACGAAGACGGCTACTTCTGGATCATGGGCCGGGTCGATGACGTTGTGAACGTGTCGGGACACCGGCTGGGCACGATGGAAGTCGAGAGCGCGCTGGTCTCTCACGCGACCGTGGCGGAAGCCGCGGTGGTCGGGCGGCCCGACGAGATGAAGGGACAGGCTGTCGTCGCGTTTGTCACTCTCGAGGGCGGCCGCAAGGGCAGCGACACGCTGAAAGAGGAATTGCGCAAGCACGTGGTCAAGGAGATTGGCGCGCTCGCGCGGCCCGATGAAATCCGGTTCACCGACGCGCTTCCGAAGACGCGAAGCGGCAAGATCATGCGCCGCCTGCTGCGCCAGATCGCATCCGGCGACCAGACCCTGGGCGATACCACCACGCTGGAAGATCTGTCGGTGCTTGCAAAGCTTCGCGATGACGAGGAGTGAGACGGCGCGCGGTCGCGCGGTTATCCCAAAAACCGCTTGAGAAACGAAAGGCAGCGATGCCAGGAATCCAGGTTGGCGATGTGATTCGCCTCCGGACTGCCGCCAAGCGCCATCGTGACTCCGGTGAGCGGGTGCGAAATCTCGCTGATTACTGGACTGTACGGGAAGCGGATGAAATGGCCGGCGCCGGCGTAGCTTACGTGCTCGTACGGATGAGGGAAGTCGCGATCGATCATCCGCTGCACGGCCAGGTCGGCGAGATTCAGCGACGGCCACATCTGGTCGTCCGTTCCTGAGAACATCAGAACCGGCCCGCCGATCCTTTCGACCGCGATCGACGCTCGCGCGACGCTGTCGCGGTTCGCGATCGCTTCGGCAAACCACGATCTGAGGGCGACCGGGCGCCTGCTCCATAGGGAAGGATCAGGCGGCGGGGCCTCCATGAATTCAACCGCTTTGCCGCCTGAGGTCCATGCCGGCCTGACGGGTCCCGGCGAGCCAATTCCGGGCCATACGACGCCGCTCGGCACGTATGCGACCACGGCCTTTATCTCCTCGAAGGTTGCGCCGAGCAGAAGCGCAAGTTCGCCGCCGCGCGATGCGCCAATCACCGCTATGCGGTTGGCATCGACAGCCGGATTTCGTTTCATCCAGGCGATCGCCCGTTGGAAGTATTCGAGAGGAATCTCGATAAGCTCCTGCGGCAATCCGGGCATCAGGAAATAACCAAGCGATAAAACCGCGTAGCCATGGCTTGCCAGCAGGGCAGGTTGATCCTCGGCGAGTCCACCGCCGGATCCGCTGAGCATGATGATACCGGGACGCGGGCCCGTCTCGTGGCGGAAGAACGTTGCGACGAGACCCTCATCGCGCAGGTCTTCGCGAATCACGCCGCTTACGAGCATCCGGCGGACCAGATCGACCGAAGCCGCTTCGGCGCCATCTATTTCCGCCGAAAGCCGTACGCGGATGGCGTCAGGACGCGTAACGGCGAAGGCTGTCCGCTCGGCAACATCGCGCGCGAGCTGCATCGACCATAGCAAGCCGTTGGGGTCGGAATTCTGATACGTGCCGGACTCGGGTGGAACGATGGAGAGGTCCACGACGCCATCGGGGTTGGCAAGGAATGCCGCGTCGGAGTTCCAGTGATGGTTTCGCCCGTCTATCGCCGAGGCTCTGAGGGTGATCCGGCGCAAAGCAGGGAAGCCGCTGAGCCGTATGCGGATCGGCTCGTCGTACATCGCGTCCAGCGGCGCCGCTTCAATCTTCATCGATCCCGCATATCACAGGCCGAAGTGGGCTCAAACCCGCGGGACGATTTGCCGGCGGGACCTCTGCAGGGCGGGAAAGAATACCCACCTTGCCGCCGTGGCGCGGTCGGGGTATCCTAGGGCATCCGAGTGGGCCTGTGCCCACTTTTTTGTTGGCGTCATCGGGAAACATTGGCCTATTTGGCTGCGGGACGAAGCGCAAACGATGATTGTAGTAGCGCTCCATCCGGTCGCAGCGAAGGTGGCGGAACTGCTGGAACCCCACATCGAGCGTCAGGGCTATGAACTGATCTCGGTCGAATACCGCAAGGGCACGCGCAGTTCCCTGCTGCGGCTGCTGGTGGACAAGCCGGGCGGCGGGATCGGCCTTGATGATTTGGAGAAGCTGAGCCCGGTCCTCGGAGATTTGCTCGACGTATATGACCCTATCGAGGGTCGGTACACGCTGGAGGTTTCGTCGCCGGGGTTGAACCGGCCGCTCCGCAAGCTGGAACATTTCGAGGCGGTGCGCGGCGAGCGGGTGAAGGTTCGGACCAATCGCGCGCACGATGGCCAGAAGTCCTTCACGGGCAGGCTGGTGGAGGTCGGTCCCTCGGGAATCGAATTGGACGACGAATCGAGCCGCAAGCGCGTAACGATCGCGTTCGCGGACATGCAGGAAGCCAACTACGAGTACGATTTTGGCGATTGAACTAAAAACTGGCGTCAATGCCCGCGGAGCGATTGCTCCAGCCGGCGTTTGCATCGCGCAGTGGACTGGCGGAAGCGGTTACGCTTCAGGGAGGCGCTATGCAGGTTGATCTGAATCGGGTCATCGAGCAGGTCTCCAAGGAAAAAGGCATCGACAAATCGATCGTGATCAACGCGGTTGAGGAGATGATGCATTCGGCGGCGCGCCGGACGTTCGGCGCCGAACGCAACATCGAGTCGCGCTACAACAACGAACTCGGCGAGATCGAGCTGTTCGAGATCAAAACCGTCGTCGAGAACGTGACCAATCCCTCGGCGGAGGCGACGCTCGAGGAGGCGCACGCCAAGTACGATCCCGAGGCCCAGGTCGGTGACGAAATTCTGATCAAACTCGACACCGCCACGATGGGGCGCATCGCGGCGCAGGCGGCGAAGCAGAACCTCATCCAGCATATTCGCGACGCCGAGCGCAAACAGATTTACAACGAGTTCAAGGATCGCAAAGGCGAGATCATCTCCGGAATCGTCCAACGCTTCGAGCGCAAGAACATGATCGTCAACCTCGGACGCACCGAGGCGATCCTGCCCGAGAAGGAACAGATTCCGCACGAGCGCTACCGCCAGGGCGATCGCATCCGCGCGCTTATCCTTGATGTTGACCTGTCGGAAAAGGGCCTTTCGATCGTGCTCTCGCGCACTTCCAACGACTTCCTGATCGGGTTGTTCACCCAGGAAGTGCCCGAGATGTACGAAGGCATCGTCGAGATCCGGCAATGCGCGCGCGAGCCGGGCGGACGCGCCAAGGTCGCCGTTTACTCGAAAGATTCCGACGTGGACCCGGTCGGCGCGTGCGTCGGCATGAAGGGCACCCGCGTCCAGGCGGTGGTTCAGGAACTGCGCGGAGAAAAGATCGATATCGTTCCGTGGACCGACGATCAGGCCGAACTGGTTTGCCGCGCGCTGGCGCCGGCCAAGGTCTCCAAGGTGATCATCGATGAGGACGAGCACGCGATGGAGGTGATCGTCCCCGACGATCAGCTCTCGCTCGCGATCGGCAAGCGCGGCCAGAACGTTCGCCTCGCGCATCGGCTCACCGGATGGAAACTCGACGTGCGCAGCGAGTCCGAAGCCGAAGAAGAGGCGCGAGCCGCGCGCGCATCGCTGAACGCGATTCCCGGCATCGGCGATATCAACGCCGAGCTTCTCTTCCAATGGGGCTTCCGTTCCGCGGAACAATTGGCGGAAGCCGACGAAGAGAACTTCGATGTCGAAGGAATAAGCCCCGAACGAGCCCGGCAGATCATCGCCGCCGCCCGCGCGCATGTCGCGGAGAAGCGCAGACAGGAAGAAGCGCGCGCGGCCGCGGAAGCCGAAGCAGACAAGGCGCGTGCAGCCGAAGCCGCGGAGGCGGCTGTCGAAGCGGCCGGCAAGGAGCCGGAAACCGCGGAACAAAAGTCCTGAGGGGATGCCGAAGACTATTCCCGCATCGAAGGACCCGAAGACGGCGGCCGCGCCAACCGGGGCGACCAGGATGCGCACCTGTGTCGGGTGCATGACGCGGGATCGCAAGGAAGCGATGGTTCGAATTGTCGGGAGTGAAAGGGGCCTGGTTCCTGATTTCGGAGCGCGAGCCCCCGGACGCGGCGGATATCTTCATCCGCGCACGGAATGCATGGAGCGGTTCCTGAAATCCAGGGCCAGAGAGTTTCGATCGCTCAGGATGAAGATCGACCGAGACCAGAGAAGTTCAATCATTGAGGCGATCAGAGGGCGACTGGATAGAGAGCCGTCGCTCGAATAGAATAGAAAAGATGGCGCGGAAGCGTATCAAAACCCTTGCGAACGAGTGGGGCGTTTCAGTCGAGGACGTGCTCCAAAGCTGTACTCGCCTCAAGCTCGCGCATGCGCATTCAGACTCAAGCCTCCTCGGCCAGGACGAGATTGATCGTATCAAGGCCGACCTGGACGAGCAGGCACATCGCGCGGCCGTGCTGCGCCGTGAAACCGTGGTCGAGACCAGCGCCGGAAAGATCGTGGAGAAGCGGCTGAATGCCACCGTGATGCGCCGGCGGCACACGGAGCCCGCGCCAGGTGCGGGCGCGCCGGAGCAGCCGTTTCATTTCGAAGTCGAAAAGCCGGCCGAAGAGCCGTTTGTTGCGCCGTTTCTGGAAACGCCGCCTCCGCCGCCCGTCGTCGAGCCTCCGGCATTTTTGCAGCCTGAGCCGATGCCGGCAGCCGAGTCGGCGCTCGCAGAGATGGCTGAACCGGCCCCCGCGCCAGCGCCGCCGCCCCAAGTGGAAGCACCGCCGCCGGTGGCAGAGCCAGCGGCCGCGTCAATCGAGCCGGTGGTGGAAGCCGCTCCTGCTCAGCCCGCTCCCGCGCCGCGAGTTGAACCTCCTCGCAAGATGGAAGAAAGGCGTGCGCCGGTCAGACCGGCTGCGCCTCGTGAGGTGCGCAACGGTGCGCCGAAGCCGCCGCTTCCGGCGGACCGTGCGACAATCAGTTTGACCAAGACGGCAGCCTCGGCGCCTTCGCTTGACGACGGGCAGCGAGGCCCGAAGGTTCTCGGCAAGATCGATTTGCGGGCCAAGCCTCCTGTACCGGCCCGTCCGACCGGAGCGCCCACGCGCCCGAGCCAGCCGGCACGGCCGAGTTCCGGACCCGGCAGGTTCGGTGCGCCGATTGCGCCCGCGCCGGAAGCGGTGCCGCCGCCGGGCGGCTCCGGAAAGCCCGGGGCCCGAGGCCTCAAAAAGAAGGTCGTCAAAAAGGGCACGGTCGATTTTACCGCCGAGCGCGAACTGCGCGGGTTGCGCGTACCCAAGAAGCGGCGCGCCCTTCCGGGCAAGGAACAGAAGAAAACCGAGATCACGACGCCCAAGGCTTCCAAGCGCGTTGTCCGCATTACCGAAGGGGTAACGGTCGGCGATTTGGGCCGCAACATGGGCGTGAAGGCCGGGGACCTGATCAAGAAATTGATGGAACTGGGCCAGATGGCCACGGTCAACCAGGTCCTCGACGTGGATACCGCGACCTTGCTCGCCAGCGAATTCGGCTACAGCGTCGAGAACGTCGCGTTCGACGCCGAGCAGGCGATCGAGGAGACGACCGAAGAGGCGCAGGGCGAAGCCCAGCCGCGCCCGCCAGTCGTGACGGTCATGGGCCACGTCGATCACGGCAAGACCTCGCTGCTCGACGCGATCCGCCATACGAACGTCACCGCGAAGGAATTTGGCGGAATTACGCAGCATATCGGCGCCTATCAGGTGTCGGCGCATGACCGGCTGATTACCTTTGTGGACACTCCCGGTCACGAGGCTTTCACCGCGATGCGCGCGCGGGGCGCCAAGGTCACCGACATCGTCATTCTTGTGGTTGCCGCCAACGAAGGCGTGATGCCGCAGACCATCGAGGCCATCAACCACGCGCGCGCGGCGAACGTTCCGATTATCGTCGCGGTCAACAAGATTGACCTGCCCGAGGCGAACGTCGATCGCGTCAAGCAGAGGCTCACCGAGCAGGGACTTATTCCCGAAGACTACGGCGGCGATACGATTACCGTTCCGGTTTCAGCCCGCACCGGCGAGGGTATCGAGCGCCTGCTCGAGATGGTGCTGCTGCAAGCGGACGTGATGGAGCTGAAGGCCAATCCCGACCGGCCCGCGCGGGGGACTGTAATCGAATCGCAGCTCGATCGCGGCCGCGGTCCTGTGGCGACGGTGCTGGTTCAGGAGGGCACGCTTCGCCAGGGCGATCCGTTCGTATGCGGCATCAGTTACGGCAGAGTGCGCGCGATGCTCGATCATCGGGGCGAGCGGCTTTCTGAAGCCGGTCCGTCGACGCCGGTCGAGATCTTCGGTCTGTCGAGCGTGCCGGAACCCGGAACCGCGTTCGTGGGAGTCGCGGAAGAAGCGAAAGCGCGCCAGGTCGCCGAATATCGCCGCTCCAAGCAGCGCGAAGGCGAGCTTGCCAAGACCAGCAGGATTTCGCTCGAAGACCTGAGCCAGCGCATGGCGGCAGGCGAGGTCAAGGAGCTCAAGGTCATCCTCAAGGCCGACGTGCACGGCTCGGTCGAAGCCCTGTCGGAAGCGTTGACCAGGCTATCGACCAGCGAGGTGAAGCTGGAGGTAATCCATACGTCCGCGGGCGCGATCTCGGAAACCGACGTTACGCTCGCCGCCGCTTCGGGTGCGATTATCGTGGGCTTCAATATCAGGCCCGAGCCGAAAGCGGCTCAGCTTGCGGAGAAAGAGGGCGTCGAGATTCGCCTCTATACGGTCATCTACGAGGCGATCAACGACATGCGCGAAGCGATGGAAGGGTTGCTGTCGCCCACCTATCGCGAAAAGCAGATGGGACGCGCGGAAGTACGCAAGGTTTTCAGCGTTCCTGGCGGGACGGTCGCCGGTTCGATGGTTATCGACGGCAAGGTTACGCGCAACGGGCGGGCGCGCCTGGTGCGCGACGGCCGCGTGGTGTGGGAAGGAAAGATCGGGTCGCTCAAGCGCTTCAAGGACGACGTCCGCGAGGTGCTGACCAATTTCGAATGCGGTATCGGGCTCGAGAACTTTAACGACATCAAGCCCGGCGATGTAGTCGAAGTGTTCGAGATGGAAGCTGTGCTGAGAAAGCTTGAGCCGGCCAGACCCGAGTCGCCACGAGGCCAGGCTGCGGCGGAGAAACAGCTTCAGACCTGATTTCCGCTGGCGCCCTGCGCGGGCGCCGCGTGCAGGAGGGGAGGGGCAATGGTCGTCGGCGTGTTGCGGCTTACGCTTTTCCTGCCGGAAAATCACTCGCTCAAAGGCAAGCGGCAGGTCTTGCGGGCGATCAAAGACCGAGTGCGCAACAAGTTCAACGTCTCGATCGCCGAGTCAGACGGTCACGACATGTGGCAGCGCGCGGAACTGGGCATCTGCCAGGTTGGCAGCGACCGCTCCTTCGTGGATGGCGCGCTGCGCGAGGTCGTGAACTTCATCGACTCCCTCGGGCTTGCTCCGCTGGGCGAGGAACAACTCGAGATTATCAACTACTGAGCGCCGCGAGAGCGGCGACCGGTTCGAAAAAAAGCTGGTGAGCGAAGTACGCAGAGCGGAGCGGGTGGCGGAACTCGTGCTGCGCGAGGTTTCCGGGATGTTAATCAGGGACCTCAAGGATCCGCGGCTGCGCGGCGTGACACTGACCGCCGTTACGATGGCCGACGATCTGCGGCACGGCCGCGTGTTTTTCTCGCATATCGAGGGCAAGGCGCGGGCCGCCGCGGCAATCGCGGGCTTCCGGAGCGCCAGCGGGTTTATCCGGCGTGAAATCGGGCGCTCGCTCGGGCTTCGATACACTCCGGAACTCGACTTCGAGTTCGACCCGGGGCCGGAGCGCGCCGCGCGCATCGGCGAGCTGCTGCGCGAAGCGAGGAGCAAGGACTAGGCTGCGCGATGCTGCCTGGCTGTTAAAGGGCGCCGCCCTTCCCCCTTGAAATTTGAGGAGCGCGATCATAGTTATCTGCTAAACGGTTGGTTTGCTTAAACGTTCGTTTAGGGACCTGCCGAATAGCGATGGCTTAAGCGCCGATGCGCGCGCCGGAACGCGCAACCTCCCGTAAAGGCGCGGCGCAAAGGCTTTAGGCGTTCTCGACCCAACCCGAGACCCGGAGGGCCGGCCCCGTCGATCGAGGCCGGTCCTCCCCCCTTTGCGCCTTTCACTGTCTTATCTCGCCCGATCTGGCGGGCTATGCTGGATGGCTCCGCGAATGAATGCGATTGTCATAGTGGACAAGCCGTCCGGGATGACCTCGGCTGAGGTTGTTCGCAGAGTGAAGCGGGTGGTCAGGCCCGCCCGTGTCGGCCATCTGGGGACCCTGGATCCGTTCGCAACCGGCGTCCTTCCGGTTCTCATCGGCGAAGCGACGAAGCTTGCTCATTTCATGGAGGGCGGCGACAAGCGCTATCAGGGCCTGATCGCTTTGGGAACGGAGACAGACACTCTCGATCGCGAGGGCGAGGTGGTGCGAACCGCCGAGGTGCCGCCGCTGGACAGGGAACGCCTCGCCGAGATCGAGCGCAGGTTCACGGGCAAGATAACGCAGGTGCCTCCCGTGTTTTCGGCCATCAAGCGCGCCGGCGTGCCGCTTTACCGGCTCGCGCGACAGGGCGTCGAAATCGAACCGCCTGAACCGCGCGAGGTCGAAATTCGGCTTTTGAAATTGGAGGCCGCGGCGCGTGATTCGATTCGCCTCGAGGCGGTGTGCTCGCCCGGAACGTATATCAGATCGCTAGCGCGCGACATCGGGATCGCGCTCGGCTCCGCCGCTCATCTAGCGGAACTCAGGCGCCTGTGGACAGCGGGCTATTCGATTGAAGATGCGTCGCCGCTCGAGGCGGTCCTGCAAGCTCTGGAATCGGGCGACTGGAAATATGCGCGCCTTCTTGATCTGGCCGAGGCGATGCCGGGTCTGCCTTGCGCGAAGCTCGATCCTGTCCTGGAAAAGAGGCTCAGAAACGGGGATTCGTCGGCGCTGGACCTGATGGTGCCGGCGGGCGCGGGAATCTTCAAGGTGCTGAGTTTGGCGGGGAATCTGATTGCGATCGCGCGCGCGACGTCACGCACCACCGCGGCAATCGAGCGAATCTTCAATAGCTGAAACGGACCCGCGGGCGGAATCTCGCGTCGCAGGCATATGGCGCGACGGCGGCCGCGCTGTCCGAGCGACGCTGGCTGCCCAGGCTCGCCTCGTGATATGCATCGCCTCATGAAATTCGGACTATTCGGAATCAATAACGGCGCCTGCGCCTTTCCAGACACTGCCGCGACAGTGGCCCGCGCCGCGGAAGCGTCAGGTTTCGAGAGCTTGTGGACGGGTGAGCATGTCATCCTTCCCGATCCGCAGGTTCCCCCGTCTCCCGTGCCTGCCGATTATCCGATGGACGATCCCGCGGTGGCGCTCGCTTTCGTGGCGGCGCACACGAGCAGGGTTCGGCTGGGCACCGGAATCATCATCCTGCCGCAGCGCAATCCGGTGGTGCTCGCCAAGCAATTGGCGTCACTCGACGTGCTCTCGAAAGGCCGGCTCATCTTCGGCATCGGCGTCGGCTATCTGAAGCCTGAGTTCGACGCGATAGGGGCGCCTTTCGACCACAAGGGAGCCCGGAGCGAGGAATTTCTGGCGGCGATGATCGCGTTGTGGTCGATGGAAAAGCCTCAGTTTGCCGGCCGATGGGTCAGCTTCAAGGGCGTCAATGCGATGCCGCGTCCGGTCCAGAAGCCGCATCCGGAGATAGTGTTCGGAGGCCACACGCCCGAGGCCTACGGTCGCGCAGCGCGGCTGGCGCGGGGATGGTACGGCTTCGCGCTGGATGTCGATGGCGCTCGCAAGTGCATCGAAGGCCTCCGCGAGGCCTGCGCAAAGGCTGGTCGCAAGTTCGAGGAGCTGGAGATTAGCGTGACGCCACGTCCGCCAGTGGATCTGGATACGGCCAAGCGATTTGCTGAAGCCGGGGTCCATCGCCTGATTCTCCTAACGAGAGCATCGGACGAGCAGGGTCTGCTCAAGGAAGTGGACTCAGCTGCGACGAAGCTCATCGGCCGCGTCTGATCGAGAAGCAGCGAAACGAGCTTGGGTGACGAGTGATCGGCAGGAGACCGCTGGAGTAGTCTGTCTTTATAAATCGTGGTCTTTATCAAGCAACTTTAGTCTGCAGACTGCCAATTTCCCGTCACAAGTGCCAAAAAGTCAGCACTGATCGGAGTATTAGCTCGAAACTTAGGCCCGTTTCGTCTAGGAAATCTCTAGACGGATTGTCGGCATGCCTCTTGCGTTTCACTCAGCACTGGGCCGCAATAGCAGCCTATGTAATGCTCGCACAAGAAAGGGGAGAACGGAGATGAAGTCGGACACCACGCATGTTCTAACGGTCAAGGAGCTTTCAGATTACCTGAAGGTGCATCCGTCCACGATCTATCGCCAGTTGAAGAGAGGCAACCTGCCGGCTTTCAAAGTGGGCAGCGATTGGCGTTTCAACATCGAGTCGATTGACCGCTGGCGCCTCGAGCAGGACAGCTTCAAGGGCTAGGTTTTAGACACTCGAGCCAGACAAGAGGGGCGCGGCCGGCCGATACGCGTGCAGCCGCGCCCTTTTTCTGTTCATGAATCTCCTTCCGGATCGCTGTCGATCGAGCGCAAATAGTCAAACGCAAGCCATCCTCTGAGCGGATCAACTCGGCTGATCTGCACCAATACCGGGCTCTGGTCGGGAAGGCTTGGGGCGCCGCGGAGGGTTCCCCTTACCGCAAAGTCAGCCAGCTCGGCAGTGGCACCTTCTCGGGCGACAAATGCCTTAAGGGGTGAACCCATCGAGTTGCGTTCAAGGTAGCGCAGAATCCAGTAGCGCTTTGCACGACGTTCGAGTTCGCGTCCGCTGGCTTCGGCGGCTTCGGCGCCGGCCAGCACCGTAAGCAATTCTTCCACGCTGTAGGGCTGGACGGGACGTTCGGCCAGCGAAGCGACCAACTGGCGCTGCAACACGAGATCGGCGTAACGGCGGATCGGCGAGCTGAACTGGGCGTAGTAGTCGAGTCCAACCCCGGCGTGGTACTCGGGGTAGAGCGATAAGCGGGGGCGCTGCCCCTCGCCGCGCGTTTCCGGCTGGACGCGGTAAATGATTGGGATCCGGTTTTCCGCGGCGAATCGCGCGGCCACGAAATTGCTCAGCACCATGAATTCCGCCACCAGGCTGCGGCTTGGCGAGTTGCTGTCGAGCACGCGAATCTGGATGTCTCCGTCGCGCACGATGACTTTGGGCTCGCGGCGATGGACCATCGCGGCCCCGGCCATCCGCCGGCGCTCGCGCAGCTTTCCAGCGGATTGGTGCAGCAGGCGCAGCATGGCGCCGACGCGGTCATTGCTCGGTGCGGAGGCGAGCGCGCGGTCCGCCTCTCCGTAATCGAGGCGTTTTACGATCCGGATGCGCGCCGGGTAGATGGTCGCGTTTTCGATCTCGCCGGATGGCGAAATCGTGAGGTCGGTGGTCAGGACGTGCCGCTCCCGATCCTGAACAAGGCTCGCGCGTTCGGACGAGATGCTCTCGGGCAGCATCGGCACCGTCGTCTCGGGCAGATACACGGTGGTTGCGCGGCTGGCGGCTTCCTGATCGACCGCTCCGCCTTTCGCCACGAAGTCCGCGACCAGCGCGATATGTACGCACACCCTGAGCCCGCCGCTCGCAAGCATCTCGCACGACAGCGCGTCGTCGATTTCAACGGTGTCGTCGTCATCGATGGTGATTGTAAATCCCGCGTCGATGAAGGGCCGAGGCGCCGCCACGGCCGCCGCGGCCTCGGCGAGGGCCGCATCGCTGAAGCGCGTGGGCAGCCCGGCGATGAAAGCGAAGCGCGGAGCGTCGGGTTTTGCGCCGAGGCGTTCGAGGGTCTCGAAGCAGGTTTCGGCGGGATCGAGGTCGGGGGCGGCGGCGGTGAGTATTTGGGTCAAATCGCGGCTGCGAGTGGATGGATTGCGGAGGTACTTGGCGAGCTCGTCCGCCAAAGCGGCGGTCTCGGGTGAGGGCGGTGGCACCGCGCCGCTCAGGATGTCACGAACCATCGACTGGGTCCGGCGCGCACCTTCGCTGCGGCCGCGAATCCGGTCCTGCTGAAGCCTCAGGCGTTCGACCTGCTCCGGGGATCGGGGCACAAATTCCATATGGCGGCGGACAAAAAACAGCCGGTCATTGATTAGCGCTTCAAGCATCACCGAGGTCGCCACCGCCGATCGCGTTCCGAAGAAAAGTTCCGCGAGTTCAGCGGCCGAGAATCCGCGCCCTTGTTCCTGCGCCACCTCCCAGAGCAGATTGAGATCGAGTTCATCAGCGAGCTCGGCGCGCTCGGATTGAAACGCCGCGATTGCGGCCGAGGCCTGATCGCGCGCCGGGCGGCGCTCGGGATGCTGGAGCATCACGAGGTCGCGTGACACCAGGTGTTCCTGTCCGGCCGCGTCAACGATCGCCACATGGCGATCCTGTTCGCGTACCACGAGGCCGGCGCGAAACTGGCCGCGATCGAGGTACTCGACCAGCGAACCGGACCATTTTTCCAATCGGGACATCTCAAGTTTCATTTTGACGATGCCCCGCAACAAAGACTATATGGAAGGGCTAACCCATGGCTCGAATCGAAATCGACCTGCCGGACGAGCTCCGCGACGATCTTCGAAAGGTCGCTGACGCGCTGGGCTTCCACCTGCTGTCGGAGGCGGCGTTGATTGCGATAGCCGACTGGACCGCGCGGCGCAAAGCCGAGCTGGACGATAGGGACCCGAGCCAGAGATACTTCGTGAACGAGGCGTTGGATGAACTCATCGCAAAACAAATCAAGAAATAACCTCCTCCTGGGCATCGTTGTCTCCGGCCTAGTACTTGGCGCCGCTGCGATGCTGACCCCGAGTTCCCGGGCGCTTGCGGCCGGCAAATCCAAAGGCGTCGAGGTCGAGATTCCGTACGAGGCCACCGTCCTCAAGACCTCCCTCACTTCGCCGCTTTATGTGAACGACGCGAGCGGCGGGATGGTTGTATCGGATGCGGCAGGGGGAGTTTATTCGGTCAGTCTCTCCGGCAAAACCACCGAGTTGGCCGGCAAATCGAAAGTGAAACATCCCGCAGGCGTTGCTAAGGCTCCTTCAGGGTTCGGAGCCGGCGGGCAGGTCTACGTTCTGGCTTCCGGCGATGACGCCGCGGGGCCGTGCGAGGTGGACGCAATCGACTCGTCAGGCGGTGTGAGCACGTTTGCCAAGCTTCCGGACGCCGCGGGGGGCAAGCCCACGGATTGCCGGGATCTGCAGTTTGGCGCAGCGGGAACGCCGTATGCCGGCAAGCTGTATGCCGCGACCGCCGGCAATTCGACGATTTATGCGATCGACTCGTCCGGCAAGGCGGCCGCCTTCGGATCCTTCGACAAGCCTATCGCTTTCGACCTGACGACCATCGGCTTTGCGCCGGCCAGCGATCCGAAGGCTCCCAACATGATGCTGGTAGGGATGCGGCCGAAGATGCAGGGCGCGGCGAAAGTCGGGCGCATCGGCGTGGTCGGCCCGGACGGCAAGCTCAAGGACGATCCCTATCTGGTCGGATTCATCCGCCCGAGCGGATTCGGCACCTCGCCGGCAAATTGGGGTTCCTATGGCGATACGTTCTTCATCGCGGATTTTGGCAAGCCCGCATCGGCCGAAGGTGGCACCACGGACGGCTCGCTCTATCGTGTGTACAAGGGCGTTGCGCGTCCCTTCGCCAGCAACCTGGCGGATCCGACTTCGATGAAGTTCATCGGCGGCAAGATGGTAATTGCCGATCCGGCAATCAAAGGAGCGCCGGGATCGGGCGGTATCGTCGTAATTTCGTCTCTCCTCTAGCGTGTCGAGGTCTCCGGTGGATTCGCTGTTTTGAGGGATCGCCGGAGACCTTTTACTCTCGGTCCTGGCGCACTTCAGGGTGAGAGCCGCTCAAGAATCCACTGCGAGTTGATTCGCCGATAGCACAGCCGATCGTGCAGGCGGTTGGGCCGGCCCTGCCAGAACTCGATGACTTCGGGCCGGAGAATATAGCCGCCCCAGTATGCCGGCCGAGGGACATCCTGGTTGAGGAAGCGATGCTCCATCTCGCGCATCACGCGGTTCAGTTCATGCCGATCTGGAATCGGCTGGCTCTGGTGTGAAACCCAGGCCGAGAGCTGATGGCTGCGCGGGCGGTCGCGAAAGTATTCGTCGGACTCCGCGGCTTCGGTTTTGAATACTTTTCCCGTGATACGCACCTGGCGCTCGAGTGACGGCCAATGAAAGACGAGGGCGGCGTTGGGATTCTCGGCGAGGTCGCGCCCCTTGCGGCTCTCGTAATTGGTGAAAAAGGCAAACCCGCGGTTATCGACGCGTCTCAGCAGCGCAACACGTGCTGAAACCTCGCCGCTTCGATTTGCGGTGGCCAGCGTCATCGCATGCGGCTCGTCCACTTGCGCATCGATCGCTTCGTCCATCCAGTTGCCAAACTGCAAAATCGGGTCGGCATCCAGGTCCTCGGCATTGAGCACGCCCGCCCGGTACTCCTTGCGCGAGGTTTTGATGAAGTGATGAACGCGGTGATGAATCTGGCTCATGTGACAATGCCTCCCCGCGGGGCATAATCGATTCTTCAGCGGGAAAGATCAAATTGCCGCCGACGCTTCAGGAACTTCTTTACACGAAGAAAGAAAGAGGGCTGCCGGAGAATTCCGGCAGCCCTCACGATCGCGGTATCGAGTTGAACCTTACGGAGTAATACAGCCCGTTGGTTCGGCGACCGGCTTGTAGTGCGGGAACTGACCGCCTGCTCCGCCATCCTCGGTCCGGTTTACGACCGTGCCGCCGCTCGACGCAACCAGGTTGCCATCCAGCGTGGGCGTGGCCGGCGTGCCGTAGGTTACGTAGGGATCGGGGCATTTGGAGGCCAAGGGTGACCAGGTTGAATCGTTCAGGACGATGCCGTAATCCTGACAGCCTTCCGCCGGGCAAACATAGTAGCTCTCGCCCCCGTTTTTGGATGGGCAGAAATACGGATCCGTGGAGCTGTCGCCCGTGCAGGCGCCCAAAGGCGACGGGCCGGTGGCATTTGGCCTGACCTGGGCCACGTACAGGAAGAGCCATCCGGTGCTTGGGTCATAGAAATACTTGTCCAGAACCGGCTTGCCGTTGGAAGTCAGCTCCGAGATCGAATTGGCGGGTGTGAGCGTCGCCTTGTCATATATGCAGAGCGACCGATTGCTGTCTTTGTGGGAACCGGTCGGGCACGTGCCACTCGTAGGAACAGGGATCACGCCGACCGATGGGCAGTTTTTGTCCTTTTTGTAATTCTGACGGTCCAGGTTGAAGCATGCTTCTTTGGAGGTCAGCCCGTTCGCCTGCCCGTCAAGCTGGTTATAGGCTTTCCTCAGCTCCTGATCGGTCGGATCGACGCCGCCGCCGCCCCATGATCGGTATCCTTGGGTGATGGTGAACAGGCTTGCGGAGTTCGGATGGTTGTTCTGAGTGCTCGATCCGGTTCCGGTGTAGCAGATACCCACGCGGACGTAGAAAGGACTGTCAGCGGAGATATTTGGTTTTACGGTATCGACGACCGCGACGTGGACAACACTCGCTATTCCCTGGTCTGCGGTGATTGTATAGCCGTAACCGCTTTGGATTTTAGGCTCCCACACGCCCTGTCCATCGCGGCCCGACAATACCATCTCCGGATGCTCCCGAAGGTTTCCGCTGAACTCGGTGGAATCCTTCGTGAATGTAACGTGCTGATCGTGACGGTTTTGGTCATTATCCGCATTCGGGTCGGGCGGATTTGGAAACAGTGTCTGGAATTCCAGGGCTGCCGCCTCTCCGGGGGAGAAATTTGCGTTGGCGCGGCCTTCCATCTTCTTGTCCTGCTTGCCGGTCGCCTGGCACTCGTCAACCGAGCCGCCCGGTGTGCTGCCGGCCGCGTTCAGTTCGAGGTTGTTGAGAGAAATCGGATGCAGCTTGCCATCGAGGCTGTCGTCGCTGGTGGGTTTGACGGTGTACCCGCTCAGGGTTCCGTCCAGGTCGATGATGGCGGTGTTTTTGTCGCCGTCATTGAAGGCGGAAATGTTGACCTGTTGCGTGTAAACCTGGTGGCGAAAATCGACATTATCCCACGAGAGCTTTTCGCTGGCTGTTGCTACCGGATAGGAACTGAGGTTTCCCTGGAACCATCCGAGCGCTGCGTCGCCTTCGTACACTCCGTTGGGAGGCGGAGGAATCGGCGATGGAGGACTGTTCAGGTAAGCCGTGTCGTAGGTGGTCAGCAGGCTCGTTGGGTCGGCTTTAAAGTTGACGAACCGATCGTGGAAAATGAGCGCGGGCCCGTCGTAAATCATGTAACCGGCCATGTTCCAGCGATTGTCGGGGTAGCCGTTGTTGATTCGATCGGCGCCGGTGCCCTGCTGGCCTTTTGCAGCCGCGGTTTTATCAATACAGCCGAAGTTCCATCCGCCAATTTGTCCGAGGCCCTGCGAACTCTGCCGGATCGAGGGGCAGGGGCCGAAGCGGTCGACGTTGTTCTGGCTGATCCCGACTATCACCGAATCGCTAAGCAGCGAGTAGATTCCGGGGTAGTTGCCGTCGGGTCCGCCGGAGGTTACCAGCGAGATTCCGTCGCGATTGGTGGCAATCCGGGCGCCGCTGACGGTATAGAAGCTTGGCCGCAGCCAGATTCCTCGGAAGCGGTTGCGCGTGACCGTAACGCCCGTAAATTCGGCCATCGTCGCGTGATTGGTCGGAGACTTCACTCCGTTCTGATAGGGCTGCAGTGCTTCGGCGTTGATATCCTGATTGTCGCCGCTATAGAGCCCGGAGTCGCAGCCATGCGCCCGGTTGTTGACGAAGGTTCCGTGAGGATTGCCGATTCCGGTGTAGGTGCCTACCGGAATGAACTTTTTGCTTTGCAGGGTCTGGCTGCCGCGGAACGGCGGGACGTACCAGTATCCCTTGCCCTCGCCCTGGCATCCGCCAATCGAGTTGTTGGTCAGGTTCGTGCTGGGATTGACAATCCAGAAACCGCTCGCGGGTTCATAGTAATACTCTCCAGAGTTGCACGGTGGTTGGGTTCCGGTCGGAATGAATGACCCGTTGTCATTGGTGTTCTTGTCGCCGAACTTCATGCAGCTTCCGACCGTGCCGGCGGTCTGGTCTCCGGTGTCCGGAATCTTGAATTGATCGAACGGCATCTTCTTTGAATCCTGGTTGAGCGGATCGACCATGTTGTCGCCCACCCACCAGGAATTGCTGATGAGGGTGTTACGCGCGGTCTCCGGCGTGCCACCGTCGTTCACGTCGAACCAGTTGCTCATCGCGCCCAGGCCGAGATTGTGATTGAACGTGACGTTGTCCTCGTCGCCAATCTCCTCGTAGAAGATGTGCCCGGTGATTCTCGCGCAGACGTTGTTCGAGATGGTCAGGTTCTGCGTCGAATGGATCGCTATGCACTTGTTATAGCTGTGATGGATGCTGTTGGAATCGAGGAGCGGCTTCTGCGCCACGTCTTGATCCATATGGAAATGGATCGGATAGCTGCCGAGCTTGTCCTTGCCGAACTTCGAGATCTCGACGCCCTGGATGGAAACTTCGTTGAAGCCCTGGAGAAACTTGATCTCGCCGCCCCAATGGTTGCTCGTTCCGGTGGCGGGAGTGACGGAGGTCAGCGTGATATTGCGGGTGATGAGGCCGACCTCGGCGCGCTCGTCAACGCCGTAGTTGCGATCGGAGCCGTCCGTCATGCCTCCGGTCGGCGGAAGCGATCCGAAGTGATAGAACTTGAGCGGCGTCGAGGGGGAGAGGTTGATGATCCGGTTTCCGTTTTTGTCGAGAGCGCCAAAACCCGCGATCTGAACGAATTCCGATTCAAACGGACTGAAACCGGTGCCGCCCACCACGATCCAATCGTTGGCCTGCCACGCGCCGGGCTTCTTGGTGACATCGTCCTTCACCACGATTTGCGTGGCTGACTTGGCGGGAACCGCCACCTTGTGTGTTGCGTCGTATTTCGAAGGGCCGGCCGCGTCACCGAGGTAGGTCCAGCTCACGCCCGTGGGTGGAACGCCCTTGAGCCCGTACATCCTCAGCGATCCGCCCTTTTCGACCTGGATTCCCTTGGTGTAGCCGGGGCAATCGTTGTTGACGCAGTTGGGACTTTTATCGCCGGTGAACTTGATAGTGACGTTGGTCGCGGGGTTGATGGTGCCAATCGGACACTTGGCGTTGCCGACTTCGAGGCTTCCGAATACGTCGATGCCGGTAGTCGTCAGCGTGACTGGAAGCTGCGCTGTGCGATCGAGAAATTTTACCGTGGCTCCGGCGTTGATCGTGATCTTGCCGTAGCTGGCGTTGGCGGTGTCAACGTAAACCGTGACGTTCCCTTTGCACTCCGGTTGGGTTTTTGAATCGCTGCCGCCGACGACGACATCCTTGGTCTTCGTATCGACCATGCATTTGGACAATATGCCGTAGTTTCTCTGAACTTCGCATTCAGGAGTCGCGGTAGCCTGGGGCGCCGGTGGCGTCGCCTGAGGCGGGTTTGTCGCGTGATTTTTCTTGTGATGTCGGCGCGCGGCGGCCGGCGAGGCCAGCATCGCGACAACCAGTACAACCGCGATCGGAACCGCCGATTTTGCAATCGCCAGCGGCTTGATGACCTTGCTGCGCGCTGTGAAAACAGCGGCAATCCGGGCCCAATTCCGGGAAATCATCGTCGAGAATGAATTCATACTCATCGAACTCCTGCGCGGCTGTCCGCGCCCGATATCACACACGCCGGAACTGAGCGGATGGATTTTAGACGCGGTTTGGCCACCTTATCTTCGAATCTTCGCGGCCGCCTTTGCGCTTCCGGCTTTGCTGCCCGCCGTAAACTGCGGGGGCAGGCTCGTCGCCGCTCCACCGCTGACCGTCGGCAACGGGAAGAACTTCACGCCGTGCCCGTTATCGCAACTGGACGTCGTCGCAAGGCTGGCGCAACTGCCGGCCGGCAGCGCGGTCGCGATCGTCTGCGGGTTCTTCTGCAGCTTCGCCAGATTGATCTGAACGACGAACGTCCGAAAGTCGTCGATCACGTATCCAAGGTTGTGGCAGGTGTCGATGTCCGTGCCGTAGGGAAACTCGGCAGCCTGGAACGGAAGCCCGAGAGGATCCGACGGTATCGAACTGTGCACGCTTTTTACTTGCGAATCTTTCAGTTGTTTGACCTTGCCGGTCGGGAGACTCAGGAGCGCGATCTCGTTGGAAGAGTCCGCGGTGATGAGCGCCTTGTGGGTGAGCGGATTCACCCCGACGCCCGGCATCCCGATCGAGCCAACCTGGGTGTCGTGGTTTACGGAATTGGGTTGCGTTCCACCTTCGTCCAGCGAGCAGGCGTCGGTGCCCAATCCGTTGAACGTCGACCGGTTTAGATTGATCACGCTCACCTGCGGGGACTCGAAATTGCCCACCACCCAGATATCGGTCGTGGGATCGACGCCGACACCGTCTGGGTCAGCATCAAGGTTGACGACATTTTGATCGACCAGGAGACAAAGAGTCGGCGGGTCGCCCAGATGAGGAACGAGCAGCAGAAACGCGGCCAAATCCGACGTCGAGATGGTCAAGTCGGTCTTCGGTAACAGGCCGAATGCGTTCACATCGACCGACGTTATGAGCAACGGACCGAAGGTCCCGGTGCCGAGATCGAACAATGCCTCGCCGGTGCATCCGGCTGAGTTGCTGCAATCGGGTGCATCGTTCATCGAAATAAGGGCGGTGTTGTTGTCAGGATTGACCACGACGCCCGAAGTCGGCCCGGGTCTGCTGCCGGTCGGAAACGAAACCTGGGAAATCGAAAGGTCGGCTTCGTTGATCAGGAGCAGCGTTCCTGTCGTGACTGCGTTGTCCGCGAGGACCAGAACCGTGCCGCTTTTGATGTCAACGGCGGCGGCGCGGGGCAGGGCGACCAGGCCAATATCGATGACCGTAACCAACGGATCGCCCTTGTCTGGGTCAACGCTCAAATCGAGCACCGCGACCTGCCCGTGGAGATTCTCGTTGAGGAAGTCGAGTGGCACGTATGCGCGCTGGCGCTTGCAATCGATCGCGATGACGCTGGAATTGGTCGCTGGGACCGCCGATACTGCCGGCGCGCCTCCTCCTCCGCTGCTGCCGTTGCATCCGGCCCACATCAGAGCCAGGACGACCAGACAAAGGGCGCCCAGCGCCCGGGAGGTGATATTAGGCTCGCCAATCGTGCGTTTGATCCCGCTTGTTGCCATAGGAACCATTCCCGCCCTTCCTGAAACTCGAAGCGTTTGACTCAAGTAGAAGAAACCTTCCTGCGATGGAAATAGGTTTTCGATGAATTTATGTTCGAATTCGCGCGCAAATCAGGAAAATCAAAGTTGCGTAACGCAGCGTTAAAGCGTGATTTCGCCATTAACGCCCAGAATTGATGCCTCTTGCCGAACGGCGTTCTACGCTAGTCAATTCAAGCCCAAACTACAAGGAGGTCGCCTACGAGCAATGCGGCGATTGTAGTGGAGGCTTAGAGGCGCGTGGAAGCCAACGTCCATTTGAAAAATCTAAAAGATTAGTAAAATTTGTGTCAGGCCGGAGACCAGATGGATAACCAGCTTCATTTCCCGCCGTTTCGCTTGGATCGGCGTGGAGGCAAACTCTGGCGGGGTGACCGCTCGATTGCTCTCAGACCAAAGACGTTCGCTCTCCTTGATTATCTCCTTGCACACGCTGGCAAGCTCCTAAGCAAGAACGAACTTCTGACGGCATTGTGGCCGGACGTGAATGTCCACGACGCGGCCCTGACGGTGTGTATCCACGAGCTTCGCGACGCGCTGGGCGACGATGCGCAAGCCTGTCGCTTTATAGAAACCACCCACGGACGCGGCTATCGATTCATCGCGCAGGTAACTGCGACGGATCCCGCTTCCGTTCAGGGCGAGGACGATGTCTTCGTGGGGCGGCAGGAAGAGCTTGCCGCGCTTTCCCAAACCTGGAGGCGCGTCCTGAAGGGAGCCACGCGGGTGGTGTTTGTGTGCGGCGAGGCGGGAATCGGCAAAACCACCCTGGTCCAGAGGTTTCTTGCTGCCGCCGAACGGCCAACAGCGTCCTGGACAGGCCGCGGACAATGCGTCGAGTTGTATGGAGAAAGCGAGTCCTACCTGCCGATCCTCGAGGCGCTTGGGCAGATGTGCCGCGGGAGAAGCGGCGCCGAGGTCAGGCGTGTTCTCCTCAAATATGCGCCGAGCTGGGCGCTTGAGATTCCCGGACTGGTGGCGGCCGCCGACCTGCCGGCGGTTCGGCTCGATTCAGCTTCCGCGCCGCTGTCGCGCAGGCTTCGGGAGTTCGCCGAAGCGATTGAACTGCTGGCGGCAGTGCGTCCGGTGATACTGGTCTTCGAGGACCTTCACCTGAGCGATCGCGCCACGCTGGAACTCATATCCTACCAGGCAAGACAAGGCGGCGAAGCGCGCGTGCTCATCATCGGCACCGCTCGTCTGCAGGAGGAGCGCACGCGGCCGGTGAACGACATGATTCGCGATCTCAACAGCCGCCATCAATGCGAGCTTCTCGAGCTCGACGCTCTTGGTCAGGGCGCGGTGGCCGATTACCTTCGCCGCCGAATCGGAAACGAGTCGGTATCGCTGGATCTTGCCACCCAGGTCTTCAGCCGCACCGAAGGCAATCCGTTGTTCATGGTGACAATCTCCGACCGGCTGCTGGAGTTCGATGACGGCAGCCGCCAGGTCGGTGCTGACGACCTCGAGCGCATCGGGGTGCCTGACAGCCTGCGCGACATGATCGAAAAACAGTTCGACATGCTGGCGGACAACGACCGCCGGCTGATCGAAGCCGCGAGCGTTGCCGGGGTCGAGTTTCCGGCGGCAAATCTCCGGGCGGCACTTGGCCAGAGAAGGGACGGTGCGATCGAGCCATGGGAGGATCGCTGTGATGACCTGGTCCGGCGCGGCCGGTTTCTCCGGCGCAGGGGAATCACGCAGTGGCCGGACGGAACCTTGTCGGCGCGATATTCGTTCGTTCACGGGCTGTACCAGGAAGTTGTCTATAACCGCGTCAATCCCGCCCGCCGCGCCCGCTACCACCTGCGGATCGGCGAACGGATGGAGGCGGCATACGGCACCCGGGCGGGCGATGTGGCGGCCGAGTTGGCTGCTCACTTCGAGAAGGCGGGCGATAACCAACGCGCGGTCAAATACTTTGGCGCATCGGTTGAAACCGAGCTTGGGCGTTCCGCATACGATGCCGCGATCGCGCAGGCCAGAAAGGCGCTGTCACTTGCCGGTGCGCTGCCGGCGGGGCCGCAGCGCAGCGGCGAGGAATTGCGGCTGCGGATGCTTCTGGGATCCGCCCTGATGGCGCGACTCGGCATCGCGGCGCCATCCGTCAAGCAGGCATACGCCCGCGCCGAAGAGCTGGTTGAGAGGATGGATGATACTCCGGCCCTCGTTCCGGTTCTGTTAGGCTCGGCCAAGTTCCACATCGTCCGAGGCGAACTCGATGCCGCGCAGAAGTTCGCGGAGCGAGCGCTGAGAATGGCTCATCACGCGCAAGATCCTGACCTTCTTCTGGAAGCACGGCTGGTTATCGGCGCGATACTCTATAGCCGCGGAGAATTTCGCGATTCGCTGAGGCACTTCGAGCAGGCTGAATCTCTCTACGATCCCGCCAGACATCGTCTCCACGCTCTAACCTACGGAATTGAGCCCGGCGTGCTCGGCAAGAACTATGTCGCGATGAACCTGTGGCGGCTGGGATTTGCCGACCGAGCGCGCAAACATGCCACCGAGGCGGTCGCGCTTGCCGAGGAATCGGGACATGCCCACAGCATCTCGTTGGCGCTCACCGGTTTGGCCTCGATTTACGAACGCTGCCGCGATTGGTTGTCGGCGGCGGCCTGGGCCGAGAAGCTGGTCAACTACGCGGCGGAAAAAGAGCTGGAGTTGTGGCGCGCGTGGGGAGAGGTGCTCTTGGGTACCGCGCAAGCCGAACTCGGCGATTCTCGCCAGGGATCGATGAGGATTCGATCGGGCCTCGACTCGCTCGAAGCAACCGGAGGCAGCGCACGACAGGCCGAAGTCGCCGCGCTCGAGACGCTGGTTCGCGCGCATGCGCTGGCGGAGCAGGAGGCGCTCCACATTGCAACCAAGGCGCTTGCGACCGCCCGCAAAACGGGCGAACTGACCGACGAGGCGGAGATGCAGCGAATTATCGGCAGCTTCCGGCTCGCCGGAGGCGGCGCTGGAAACGAGGCGGGGCACGCAGAGGGAGAACAGAGCCTGCTTGAAGCGATCGAAACGGCGGATCGGCAGAACGCGCTGGCCTACAAGCTTCGGGCGGAGATCGTTCTGGCGCGCCGGCGTATGCAGCGTGGAGACCGCGAGAGTGTGCGCACGCGTCTGATCGAGTCCTACCGGAGGTTTACCGAAGGCTTCGATACCGCCGACCTGAAAGAGGCAAAAACGCTAATCGAAGAATTGCAAGCCTGATCGTCCCGGCGATCAACGCCATGGTTGGCGGATACTTTCCGTGTCGCCGGTTTCCCGGTTGACAAGTACCATTTCGATTTCGCGGTATTCGCCCTTTGGGAAAAATACATAGCCGCTCACGGTGAAGTTGCGGTGAACTTCCTCCGGCCGCAGGGCCAATCCGGCGATCTGTTCGCTGGCCTGCTGGTCGGCCTTGCTTTGTCCGCGTGATGCGCCGCTAAGCATGCCGCTGCCGGCGCCGATCACCGAGCCTAATACCGCGCCGGTCCCCGCTCCGCCCAAAGCAGCTCCGCCGATAGCACCCAAGCCCGCGCCAACCGCTCCAGCCGCGAGTCCGCTTACCGCGGCACTGCCGAGAGCGGCTTTGAGTTCTCCCGCCCCGCCTGCTTGTCTGGCCGCCTCTTCGGGAGCCAGCGGCGCCACTCGTTCCCCCGCATCGTTGATAGCAAAAATCTGGCTGGGCACGACCGCGTACGGTTCGTTCGTACCGTTGGCAATCGATACGTAAACCGGTTGGATATCGCCGACAGGCGAACCTGCCTGCAAGGAGGTTGTAAGATGGCCAGTTTGCGGAGTCGCAACCACCTGCGGAGGATGCTTGATCGGAGGCGAAGCAACTGCGCATCCCCAAACCGCGACCATAAGCGATATGGCCACAACACCTCTAACAAAAGACCGCAAATGCCAACTATGGGACCGTGTTGATGCTTTCATCATCGTCTCGGAACGAACCAACCAGAACCTTCCACTCTCACTATACGTTTAGAACATTCCCGACCAAACCTGCTACGTAAAGATGGACAGGGCCTATCGGCCGATCCGCCGCACGCCTTTCTAAATCATCGAGCCCTACAATCGTAGCGCTTACAACGTTGTGAACCAGCGATGCGGCAGCTTGTGGCCGCCGCCTCAGGGCATTCATTGGCTATGTTGCTCCCATAAATTCCTCGCTCACCTCATTTTATCTGTTCGCATGATGGAGACCATCGACAAAGGTCGGCGCCGATCGGGGACAATTCTGTTCTTTGGGGTCTAATACGCGGTTTAATAGTCACATCCTCGCGTTTCCGGCCTGTTACTATCACTTTGTTGTATCATCTTGACATTATGTATGTATCACGTTTACGTAGACACGACTGCGACAGTAGTCGGGACTCTTAACCGCGATCACTGGATAGGAAGCGGTAAGGTCTCGATCGCACCAGTAGAGAAAAGAGGGGCCTGCCGATGAGCGATGAAATCGCTACGGCAGTGACAGGGACAGCGAAAACCTTGCGACCAGGACGTCGCGCATTCGGTTTGGCAAATCCTCGCCGAATTCGTGGGCAATAGATAGGCCGAAATAGCGGTTTCGGTACGGTCGGCTGCCGCCGATGCGTCAATGAGCGCTATCAGGCGCGGGTGGAAAACTGCGCGGACCAGAGCCCGGAGATATCGGGAGGGCGGACGCTCGCCCTACGCCTGCGGCTTCAACAACGTGAGGGCAACCCTAACTCCATTGGCTATCCAAGTAATACCTACTCGCCCGTCCGAAACTCCGGTATCGGCTCCCAGAGCGACTGTGTCGTTCGCATCCCGGGTGTCGGCGTTGGCGTCGAAGTCGGCAGGGTGTCTTCCTCGTCAGAAGTCTCTGTAGCTTCAATTCTCTTTATTACGTAGGCGTTGTCCTCGTTGCTCAGACATCCACAGTCGGGTGTCGTGGTGACACTGTCAAGACTGTAGTCATTTGGAACGGGTTGATTGGCGCAAATGATCATGACCGAGCCACGAACCGGCTCGATTTTGCGTGCTCTGCACGATCCGTGGCAAATCGGACTGGTTCCGGTGGCGGTAACAACCATGTTGCCGGGGATGACATCTTCGGAACAGACGACTTGCGCCTGGCGCGACGCGGCCGAGACAGTTCCAGCCATCGTGACGCTTGTGAGCAGCAGCAGAAGGGCCGCGTAGGTAGTTTTCATAATACTCTGTGTGATGCCTTCGGTGTTCAAAAGCCGGACTATGTCCGCCGTGTGGCGGAGAGCGCATGAGTGCGCAAGTGACGTAGTTCGATAGCGTCGCGCTTACTATCGTGTCAAGCATTCTTCGGTTCGGATCGTTCGGAGCAGCGTTGTTGGCGCTGCTCGCGATGCTGGCGACGACGGTGCGGATTGCGTCGGCCCAAAGCTACGCCACGCCGTCCGTCAATCCTGAGGACTTCGTGGTCGGACCTGGAGAGGATCAGCCGGGATCGCCGGATGAGGCGTCCGGCTCTGATCAAAATTCATCGGGAGACCAGGCGGGATTAGGACAAGCCGGCGGGTCGATGATGCAGGATTTGAACATCTCGCCCGATCAGCTCGAGCGGCTGAAAGGCGAGTATCAGGGCGGCAATCTGTCTGAAGACCAGTTTCAGGAGTTATGCGCGAGGGTGGCCGCCAAGCACCTGAGCGATCAGGACGTGCAGGCGCTGGCGACGTCGATGGGGTTTGCGGCGGATCAGGCGGATAAGCTGCGACAATGCGCTGAGGAAGCGCGAGGGGGAGCGCGAGGCGGACGGCAGGGGCCAAGCGCACAGAACCGCGATCAAATCGCGCGGCAGTTCGAACTCGAACGACGCCGCCAGAAGCTGAAAACGTCACCGATAGAAGAGGAGTTTCGGAGTCTGGCGAGTCCGTATCGCCAGCCCGAAGCTCCGACTTCGGAGCATCTGGAGCAGTTTGGTTATTCGGTCTTTTCGGAGCCGGTCTCGACTTTTGCACCGGCTACCAACGTGCCTGTCAGCGAGGATTACATTCTCGGCCCCGGCGACAACTTGACGGTGCTGCTTTGGGGACGCGTGAACCGGACTCTCAAATTGCCGGTGCAGCGTGACGGCTCGGTCCTGATGCCCAATCTCGGACCGATTCCAGTCGCGGGATTGACCTTCGAGCAGGCCAAGAAGCTCATCGAGTCGCGCACCGGACAGATCGAGGGCGTGCAGGTGAACGTCACGATGGGCGCAATTCGGACGATCCAGGTGTTCGTGATGGGCAAGGTGAATCAGCCCGGCCTCTACACGATCAGCGCGCTCTCGCACATAACCAACGCGCTGGTGGCGGCGGGCGGAATCGCCAAAGTCGGCACGCTTCGCAACGTGGAACTGCGCCGGGGCAACCGCACGGTTGCGGTGATCGATCTCTATAACATCCTGCTGCACGGCGATTCGTCCGGCGATGTCCGGCTCGAACCGCGCGACGTGATCTTCGTGCCGGTAATCGGGCCGGTCGTGGGTATCACGGGCGACGTGAACAGCCCCGGCATCTACGAACTCAAGGGCGAAGCCAATCTTCGCAGTGTGCTCGCCCTGGCCGGAGGCGTCAGCGCTTTCGGTTACGCCCAGCGGGTCCAGGTCGAGCGAATCGACAACCATCAACGGCGCATCGCGCTCGATGTGGAGCTTGGTGACCTTGGGCGTCCGCGGTTTCCAATCCACGACGGAGATCTCGTGAAAGTGTTTCCCGTTTTGCCTTTGCAGCAGAACGTGGTGGTACTCAAAGGGAACGTCAATCGGCCGGGAACCTACCAATGGCGCCAGGGAATGCGAGTGTCCGACCTGATCCGGGAAGGCGAGGGCATTTCGGACCATACATATTTGGATTACGCGACCATTCGGCGGCGGGTTGCGCCTACCCAGCGAATCGAGTATCTGCCCGTGGACCTGGGCGCCGCACTGCAAAGCACTTCTCCCACCTTCGATGTGGCGCTTGCCCCACGTGATGAACTCACGGTGTACAGCGACAACGACTTGAACGATGTTCCGACGGTTACGGTGCGGGGGGCGGTGCGCAAGCCCGGGACCTATCCTCTATCGCAAGGAATGAAGCTGAGCGACCTTATCTACGAGGCGGGCGGGCTCAAAGACGATGCTTATCAGAGACGCGGCACTTTGGCCCGCACCGAGATCGTCAACGGCGCGACCACGCGGCACTCTTATATCGACGTGGATATTGCCGCCGCGCTTGTCCCCGGCAGCACAAACGATCCCGAATTAAACCGCTATGACGAGCTCTTCGTTCAGGAGGCGTCCAACTGGCACAAGCCCTGGGAAGTGAGAGTTCACGGCCAGGTGCAGCGCCCCGGCCCCTACGTCATCCGGGAAGGGGAACGCCTGTCCGAGGTTCTTAGCGACTGCGGGGGCCTTCGCGCTGACGCCTATCTGCCCGCGATCGTGTTCGAACGCGAATCGGTCCGAGCGATGCAGCGCGAGAGGCTGGCGGAGAGCCGTAAACGGTTGAAGGAGGATCTCCTGATGGTGTCGTTGATGCCTCAGCCGTTGTCGGAGTCGTCGGCTCCGGGCGACAAGGCGGCCGCGCTCGCGATGGTGGAAAAGCTGCTCAAAGAGTCCGAGAACGACACTCCCCCGGGACGGATTGCGCTTAATATCGCGTCGCTCGATCTGCTTCCCGGTTCGCCCAGCGACCTCGTTCTGCAGAACAACGACGTAATCGTGGTTCCGCGCAAGCCCTCGTCGGTGAACGTGCTTGGCGAAGTGTATAGTCCGCAGGCGCTCATCTTTGAGCCCGATCTAAGAGTCAAGGACTATCTGCAACAGGCAGGCGGAGTGGCTCAGACCGGAGACGCCGATCATATCTTCGTCATCAAGGCCAACGGCGCGGTGATTACCGATCAGAGCTATCGCGAGATGAGCAGATCGCAGATTTTTCCGGCGCTGCCACTCGTCTCCGGCGGCCTGATGGATGCGTATCTGCAGCCCGGCGACACGATCTACGTGCCGCAGAAACTTATCTACATCACGGGGTTGCAGTACGCGAAGGACGTGACCTCGATCGTGGCCAACACCGCCACCGGACTCGCGGTTATCGGTCTTCTCGCCACTCAACTCTAGAGGCGTGAGACTTCGCGCGCAGGCTGCGGCTCTGATCGTATTCGCGGCGTTGATTTTAGCGCCGGTCGCGGGCCGGCCCGCGCAGTTGCGAGGCGAGAGCGGCAAATTCGACGAGCACGCCCTGTTCAGGGCCGTCGGCGAGATGTACGACCTTGACCCCGACCTGCTGGAGGCGATGGCGGAAGTTGAATCGGGGGGCCGCGAGGATGCCGTTTCCCAAAAGGGCGCGGTCGGCTTGATGCAGCTCATGCCCTCCACTGCGGCTCGTTTTCACGTGCGCGACGCGCGCGATCCGGTCGAAAATGTCCTGGGAGCAGCCCGGTATCTCGCTCACCTGCGCGCGCTCTACTGCGGCAGGGATGACGCGAGATGTGATGAGCTCTCGATGATTCTTGCCGCCTACGATGCGGGCGAGGGGGCGGTCTGGCGCTACGCGGGTCTTCCGCCTTTCGCCGAAACTCAGCAATACATCGGCCGCGTGCTCTGGGTATATCTGACCGGTTCGTGGCCCGCGAAATTCCCGCGATCGCGCGTGACCGCCCCGCGCGCCAGGAAGATGTCCCGACGGCCGGACGCAGAGATGGAGGCGCTCGAGCAGCTTGATTCGCTGCGGCGCGCGCGATCGGCCGACAGGGATTGCGGCAGCATCCCGCATTGACCCCGACCGCGAGAAATCCGCGGATGGTCGAGCGATAAGCGCGAATGTTTGGCGCCGTGCAGCCCCGCGCCGCCGCGGCGGTGTCGGTCGTTCTCGCGGCGATCTGCTGCGCCACGGCTTATGCTCGCGCCTCCACGTATGTGGTGATGATCCCGATGGAGAGCCCGATTTACGAGGAGCTCGAGACGCTCGACGGCCTCGGCTATCTCGATACTTACTTTTCAGAAATACGGCCGTTCAGCCGTGTCGAAGCGGCTCGGCTTACGCTCGAAGCCGAGCGCAACATGCGGATGGAAGACAAGTTTGAACCGCTCGCGGTTCAACTTACAAAAGTGCTCGACCGCCAGCTTTCGGAAGAGATCGGATGGCTCAGGAGCAATTCCGAGGACAAACTGCCCAACATCATCCACCCGTTGCAGGACGTCGCAGGGCAGTACGTATATTCAGCCGGCTCCAGGCGCCATTGGCTCACCGGTCCCAACGGGCCGATTAACGCCCAGGAGGGGACGCCGCTGTTGCCGAACAATGACGGATTACAGACCGATCCGGGCAGCAACGAGATAATCCGGGCATCAGGCTGGGCCGGGATGGGGAGCTTCGTGACCGGATACGCCGAGGGCGCGATTGCGGGGCCGCTTACGCATGCCATTGCGGGCACCAGCCGCGGCCAACTTCTAGGCACGGAGGCGGTAGTCAGCCTGGGCAATACGGCCATTTCCTTCGGACAGGAAGAACGATGGTGGGGGACGGGGCAGTACGGCTCGCTGTCGCAAGGGGACAATGCGAAGCCCTTCTATGCGCTGACCGTGCAGAACATTCATCCGCGCTATCTGCCGTGGATTCTGCGCTACCTGGGGCCGGGCCGCAGGCAGATATTCATGGGGCAGCTCGATGCGGATCGCGCGACTTCGCAGCATCCCTGGATCGCGGGGCATACCCTGGTCTTCAAGCCGCTGCCGTGGTTCGAATTCGGCATCACGCGCGCGATCATTTTCGGCGGCCGCGACAACGATCACTACGATTTTACGGGATTTCTCGGGCGATTTACCGGGATTGCGACAGGCAATCCCGCCAACGGCAATACCAAGTCGCGCGGCGGAATCTTTCTCAAGTTTCACATTCCGAAACTGAGAAATCTGCAGCTCTATCAGGAGATGGCAGGATCCGACAACCTGACCTACGAGGTGCCGACGATCGGGCACTATATGCCGTTTCTCAACGTCGCCTATCAGGGCGGAGCTTACCTTCCGCGCCTTACGAAAGACGGTTTGACCGATTTCCGCGTCGAATGGGTTGTCACGTCCGGCGGGTACGATATCCAGAACGGCAATTCGCTCTACTTCACCTACGACGGCCAGCTATTCGGCCATCCGATCGGTCCGAACGCGTCGCAGGTTGACGTGCAGTTCGGGCGATGGCTCGGCGGAATTCGCTACAAGGCGGATTTGGATTTCTTCTATACGGAGCAGGCTCCCAGCTTGTACGAAGGAAACACGCATTTCGTGTATCCGGCGAACTCCGCCTACTACCCGTATTCGTCGCTCGGCAAGGAGCATAGCGAAGGAATCGCGTGTGACGTCTCGCGCCTTGCCCAGGTCGCCGAGATCGGAAACGACCGCGCGCTGCTCTACGGAAAAGGGAGGGTCGCGCTGGAGTATGTGCAGCGCCTGAATTACGGGGCTCCCGATTCAGTCCGGGCGGTCGCATCCATTTCGATCGGGCTTGCGCCTCTGTGGAAGAGCATCGAATGGCACTAACCGCTCTTCCGCGCGTGTCCCGAACAAGCGGACCCGCAATACGATAAGCAAATCCGCGGAACCGCACGATGCCGGATGCCAGCCTGAAAGGCAGAAGGGAAGAGGCGTTTCACGCGCCGCACGAGGACGTTGCCGGGTCCGCGATGGCGGCGTGGCGCCATCACGATGATACCATCGACATCGTTCCCTTCCTTGAGGCCATCTGGGCCGACCGGATGAAGATTGCGGCGTGGATGATCGGCGCCGCCGTACTGACAATTATTGTGACCAGCCTCTTTATGGCGAAAACCTTCCGCGCGATGGCGATTGTTCGTCCGCAGCCAAAAGCTACCACAGCAAGCCGAATCATCGGCGGATTTGGCGGCGCGCCGGGGGGATTCAGCACGATGGCGGGAATTCTTGGGGGAGGCGGACCGGGCGCCGAGGAAGCCCAGGAATACATCACTATCCTTGAGAGTTTTGCATTCAATACCGCGTTGATGGAGCGCCACGGAATTTTTCGGGAGTATTCCAGGCCCAGTGACAATCGCATGCTGTCCAGCCTGGAAAACAATGACCCGCGCTGGCGCGCGTACAAGAGAATAAAGCGGTCGTTCGAATGTGAGTATTCCACCAAGACCGGCAACCTTACGCTCTACTTTATAGCTGCTTCGCCCCCGGAAGCTGAACGCCTGCTCGGCTACTACATCGATGATTTGCGGGAGAAGCTGCGCAGCCGCGAGGTGCAGGGGGCGGCGGCGGCAATCGAGTCGATGAAGGAAGAGGCGCGAGTCACTTCCGACGCTCTGCTTCAAACCCAGTTGTACGAGCTCATCGCGAAGCAGATGCAGCAATTGAAGCTCGCCCAGGTGGAAGCGGACTTCGCTTTCACCGTGCTCGAGCCGCCGGCAGCTCCGGACAAGCCCTACAGTCCGCGCAGGAGCCTGGATGCGTCAGTTGCCGCGTTGCTCGCGTTGATCGTCACCTCGGCAATCGCGGTCATGCGTGAAATGACGCGCCAGCATCGCGAGCGCCGCATCGAATTGCAGCGGCGCTCCGCCTTCACAGGCGATCGCCGCTGAAATCGTCCCAGGCCGGGAGAGCGAAGCCGCCGCTCGCTCGTCCCCGCATCACTCGCTTCAACAGCATCCTCAGCTCAGGACGGGAGAAAGATTCAGGACGCCGATGGCGCAACCGGAAAACTCTGACTGGAAAAACAAACGGGTCGCGATCACCGGGGTGGCCGGCTCCGTCGGCAGGAGCCTCGTGTCGGAGCTGCTTAGCCGGGAAGTCGCCGAGATAGTCGGCATCGACAACAGCGAAAGCAGCATCTTCTTTTTGCGGCAGCTCTACCGCAACCGGCGCGATGTTCACCTGTATATGGGAGATCTGCGCAGCCGCGAGACTCTGATCGAACGGTTCAGGGGATGCGAGATTGTGATGCATGCGGCCGCGCTGAAGCACGTCGAGATCTGCGAGCATTCGCCCGGCGACGCGGTCCTGACCAACATTCTCGGCACTCTGAACGTGCTCGACGCGGGAATCGCGGTTGGCGCGGAGCGCGTCATTCTCTGCTCCTCGGACAAGGCCGTTCATCCCACCACCGTGATGGGCACGTCGAAACTGATGGCGGAGCGGCTGATGACGGCGGCGCATATGAACTGCGCCGGCCGCGGACCGGTCTGCGCATCAATCCGCTTTGGCAACGTGCTCGGCTCGAGCGGTTCGGTGATACCGGTGTTTCGCTCTCAGATAGCGAGAGGAGGACCCGTTACGCTGACCCATCGCGATATGACGCGATTCATCATGACGCTCGGCGACGCGGTGAATCTCGTTCTCGACGCCGCGTTCCTGATGAAGGGTGGCGAGGTCTTCATCACGAAGATGCCGGCGATGCGGATTCTCGACCTGGCCGAGATAATGATCGATGAGCTGGCGCCGTGCGGCGGGCACAACCGGCGTGCAATCAAAATCGAGGAAGTCGGGGTGCGCCCGGGCGAGAAGATGTTCGAAGAACTGCTGAATGACGAAGAGGTGACGCACACCCTCGAGTCGTCCCGCTATTTTATCGTTTTGCCCGCCGCGGTGGGCAGAGGAAATTCCGGAAAAGTCCGATACGACGGCCTGGAGTGCATCCCGGCCTCCAAACCCTACAATTCATCGGCCGGCCAGCTTCTCAGCCGTGAAGAACTGCGAGAGTACCTGAAGCGAAGCGGTCTTCTTGATGCCGGATCGGAACAAGGCTTCTGAATGCGAATACTGATTCTCGGCGGCGACGGGTATCTCGGATGGCCCACTGCGATGGCATTGGCGGCCGAGGGCCACGAAGTATTGACGATCGACAACTATCTGCGCCGGCTGCTAGCCGAACGCACACGGTCGCAGGCGTTGATGCGCAATCCCGACCTGCAGGAGCGCGCCGAGATTTTTGCGGCAGCGGGCGGACCAAAGATCAGAGTGGCGATTGGGGATTGCGCCAATTATCTGTTTCTCTCGCGCGTGGTCGCGGAGTTCCAGCCTGAGGCCGCGATTCACTATGCCGAACAGCCCTCCGCGCCATATTCGATGATCGGGTTCGATGAAGCCCGCCTTACGCTGAACAACAATCTCAATACGACTTTCAACCTGATCTGGGCAGTTCTCGAACGGGCGCCCGACTGCCACATCGTGAAACTTGGCACGATGGGCGAATACGGCACACCCAAAATAGATATCGAGGAAGGCTGGATAGAAATCGAACACGCGGGCCGGAAGGACAAATTTCTGTTTCCGCGGCAGGCCGGGAGCCTTTACCACACCACCAAGGTTCTGGACACCGACCTTCTATGGTTTTACGTGCGAAGTAGCGGGTTGCGAGTGACCGATCTGATGCAGGGGCCGGTTTATGGGCTGTCCACCGCCGAGACCGATCTGGACAAGCGCCTGATGCCGAATTTTCACTACGACGACATCTTCGGCACGGTGGTCAACAGATTTCTGGTTCAGGCGATCGCGGGAATCCCGTTGACCGTCTATGGTAAGGGCGGACAGACGCGCGGCTACCTCAATCTTCGAGACACGCTTCAATGCGTGCGGCTCGCTATTCAGAATCCTGTCAAGCGGGGAGAACTTCGAATTCTCAATCAGTTTACCGAGACGCTCTCGGTCAACGACATCGCGCTGCGGGTCAGGGCGGCAGCCGCGCGTCTCGACCTTGAAGTTCGGGTCGATCACGTGGCCAATCCCCGCAAGGAGGCTGAAGATCATTACTACAACCCGAAAAACAGCGGCCTCCTCGAACTCGGATTGAAACCATCGCTGATGACCGAGGATGTGCTCACGGCGATGTTGAGGGAGCTGGTGCCGTACCGGCACGAGATCGATCTGAAGAAGGTCAGGCCGAGAGTCAGTTGGAGCGGCGGCGCGCGATGAAAGTGCTAATCACCGGAGGATGCGGCTTTATCGGGTCGAACCTGGTGCGCGCGCTCGCGAGCGAGGGTATTCATCGCATCCGAATCGTTGACGATCTGAGCACAGGATCGCGCGATGCTCTCGCGGCCGGGTGCGAGTTCGCGGAGACATTCGCGGCCGGAGCGATGGCCGAAGGACCCGGAGTCGAGCTGATTATCGGCGATGTCTGCGACGAGGATCTGGCCATCCGAGCCGCGGAAGGCGCCGACGCGATAGTGCATCTGGCAGCCAATGCCGGCGTGGCGCTTTCCGTTCAGGATCCTCGGAGGGATTGCCGCGTCAACGTGATCGGAACGCTCAACTATCTCGAGGCGGCCCGGAAAGGGCGAGTGAAGCGACTTGTATTCGCATCGAGCAGCGCGCCGGTCGGTGAATGCGATCCGCCGATTCACGAGAGAGTGGCGGCGCGTCCGGTCTCGCCGTACGGAGCGAGCAAGCTTGCCGGCGAAGGATATTGCTCGGCCTATTTTCGCACCTTTGGGGTAGAGACCGTGGCGCTTCGTTTCGGCAATGTTTACGGGCCCGGATCGGCTCACAAGAGCAGCGTGGTCGCCAAATTCATCGCGACCGCTCTTGCGGGCGAAACGCTCGAGGTCTATGGCGACGGCGGACAGACCCGCGACTTCCTCTACATCGACGATCTCGTGCGCGCGGTGTTGCTCGCCGCCCGATCGCCGGGGATTGGAGGCGAAATCTTCCAGATCGCGACGGGCCGGGAGACGACGGTTTCCGAGATTTTGCAGGATGTGGTCGCGGAACTGCGCAGGGCCGGCATCCACGACATCGAAGTTGCGCACCGCGAACCCAGGCTGGGAGATGTCAGGCGCAATTTTTCGGATACCTCGAAAGCGGAAAAGATGCTGGGATGGCGCGCGGAAGTATCGCGAGGCGAGGGCATTGCCAAAACGGTCTCGTGGTTTCTGGAGAAGCAAGCCGCGGCATCGGGCAGTCCG
This sequence comes from Pseudomonadota bacterium, assembly GCA_021323675.1. Classification (GTDB taxonomy): domain Bacteria; phylum Desulfobacterota; class Binatia; order Binatales; family Binataceae; genus JAFAHS01. The sequence continues at coordinate 83,322 of JAJPKP010000061.1, forward strand.
ATAAGGCCAGCGCGAGTCGCCACGCGCACGCACGGCGTAGGCCTCGACTCCTCTCGCCGAGCGGCGGCGCGCCCCGAAAAGATTCGCGAATAGGGGAACTCTCGCCTTGTGCGGAATTTGCGGCGTAGTCAGCGTCGATCCCGCGGAGACCATCGACGCTTTTGTCCTGCGCGCGATGCGCGACACGCTGGCGCATCGCGGGCCCGACGACTGCGGCAGCTACATCGGGCGCGGCGTAGCGCTCGGGCATCGGCGTCTGTCCGTGATCGATCTGCGCCCCGAAGGGCGCCAGCCGATGAGCAACGAGGACGGCCGCGTCCATATCGTATTTAACGGCGAAATCTACAATTTCGAGGAGCATCGATCCTGGCTCGCGGCGCGCGGGCATCGGTTCCGTTCGCGGACCGATACCGAAGTAATTATCCATCTTTACGAAGAACTGGGGATCGATTGCCTCAGGCGGCTGCGCGGGATGTTCGCGTTTGCGCTGTGGGACGAACGGGAGCGTCTGCTTTTTCTGGCTCGCGATCGAGTGGGAAAAAAGCCGCTGTACTATCGATGGGATGGAAAGAGGCTGGTGTTCGGCTCCGAGCCGAAAGCGATCCTTGCGCATCCACAAAGCGTCGTGGAGCCGGACCCGATCGCGATCGATTGCTATGTCGCGCTCGGTTACGTCCCCAGTCCAATGACCGCGTTCAAAGGAGTTTGCAAGCTTCCGGCTGCGCACTATCTGACGCTTCGCGATGGCCAGGTCGAGGTTAAACGCTACTGGGAGCTCAAGTATTCCCCCAAGCTTGAGATTTCGGAGGATGAGGCCTGCGAAGAAATCGTAAGAAAGCTCACAGAGTGCGTTCGCCTGAGAATGATTAGCGACGTGCCTTTGGGCGCTTTTCTGAGCGGAGGAGTCGACTCGAGTGCGATCGTTTCCCTGATGAGCCGACTGAGCTCACGTCCGGTGCGAACATTTTCGATCGGATTCCAGGAGCCGGCGTACGACGAAAGCGCCTATGCGAAGGCTGTCGCCGAGAACTTCGGAGCGGAGCATCTTTCGTTTTGCGTCACGCCGGAGTCGATCGACGTCCTGGAGAAGCTCGTTTGGCACTACAATGAACCATATGCCGATGCGGCATGCGTGCCGACTTACTATTTGTGCAGGATGGCGCGCGAATACGTGACGGTCGCTCTGAACGGAGATGGCGGTGACGAAAATTTCGCGGGTTACGATCGCTACACTATCCATCAGCGGCTCGCATATCTCGATCGCCTTCCGGCCGGGTTGCTCAAAATCGCCGCGGGGGCCGCGCGCAGAGCCGCCGACGCGATGCCGGAAAGCCTGGCCGGTGGACGTCTTGCGGCTGTTGGCGAGGTGCTTGCCAGCGGTCGGCGCCTCAACTACGCGCGCACGCTGACGCGCTTTCGTCGCGCCCGCCGTCGCGCGATGTACAGCGATGGCTTTGCCGCGCTGGTCGAAGCTCCGAACCCGGAAAACCTGATTCTCGCTCTTTACAATCAAGCGGGCGAGGAGAGCATCGATGCCGCCCTTTATCTTGACGTGAACCTTTATCTGTCTGATTGCCTGCTGCCGAAGGTGGATATAGCCGCGATGGCGGTGGGACTCGAGACGCGCTCTCCGCTGCTCGACCACGAGTTCATGGAATTTGCGGCGCGGCTCCCTGCTCGCTTCAAGCTGGACGGCTCGGTGCATAAGGCGATCTTTCGCAAGGCGTTCGGGCGGATCCTGGACCTTGAAACCGCGGCCCGGCCCAAGAAGGGCTTCGACGTTCCGTTCGACCGATGGTTTCGCGGCGATGTTGCCGGATACCTGACGGACGTGCTGCTCAGCGCGGCGAGTCTTGGCCGCGGGTATTTCAAGCCGTCTGCCGTGAAGAAACTCGTCGGAGAACATCTCGATGGCGTCCGGGATTGGCACAACCATCTGTTTTCGCTGCTGATGCTCGAACTGTGGCATCGCCGGTTCGTGGATAGCGCGAACCCGGCAAGATTTCGCGAAGCCGCGAGCGCCGGCTGCTAACGCGCTCGATCTCTGTCCTTCCAGATTGGCTGCCGCTGCATCCATAGGTGCCGAACTCCGCGCGCGCGTCGCCGCGTGGCGCGCAAGCTCCGAGTCGAAACGTGTGTTCGTCTCGATGATCGTCGTGGCGGGCCTTTCATTGTGCGTGCGCGCAATCACGCTGACGCGGGAAATCGTTGTGGCGCACCAGTTCGGTGCGGGCGATGAGATCGACGCCTTTTACATCGCGGTGCTCGTGCCGAACTTTCTTATCAACGTAGTGGGCGGGGCGCTCGGCGTCAGCATCATGCCCGCGTACATCGACGCGCGGGAGAACGAAGGTCTGGAAGCGGCGCGAACGCTCTTTTCTTCTTTCAACACCCTCGGGATTGCGGGACTCATGGCGGCCGCGATTGTCGGCGCAACCCTGGCGCCATACGCGCTTCCGCTGTTGGGCTCCGGATTCAGCGCGCAAAAGCTGGAGCTATGCCGCAGACTGTGCTTCATCGTGGCCGCCACCACTGTGTTCGGCGGCGTTAGAGTTGTCTGGGCCGCGATCCTTAACGCGGAAAACCGCTTTGCCGCCGCAGTCGGCGCTTCCGCAATAACGCCGATGGTAACACTTGTCGCGGTCGGGATGTTTGCAGAACGCTTCCGAATCTATTCCTACTCGGTCAGCCTGGTCGCGGGCTCAATCCTGGAGCTTGCGGCGACAGGGGTGGCACTGAACCGATGCGGCATAGGCGTGATGCCGGTGCGGCGCCCCCGCTTCGCGACCCTGCGAAAAGTGCTGGTTCAGTTCGGATACGCGGGAGCGGGGCAAACGCTGATGGCGAGCACGTCAGCCGTCGATCAGGCGATGGCGGCGATGCTGCCGAGCGGCAGTGTGGCGCTCCTCAATTACGGCGGCCGCCTGGTGCAACCGTTTGTGAGCATGGGCGCCACGGCGCTCAACACGGCGGTCTCGCCGGTCTTTTGCCGGCTGGTCTCGATCGGCGATTGGGCAGGTGTGAAACGGCTCCTGCGCAACTACACATTGCTTACTTTGTCGGTCGCCGTGCCGGTTACGCTAGTGATGGTGCTGTGTTCGCAGGGGCTCGTCGCGCTCGTGTATCAGCACGGAGCCTTCACCGGCGCGGAAGGGCGGATGGCGGGACGTATTCTCGCCTGTTACGCCTTTCAAATTCCTTTTTTCATCATCGGCACGTTCTTCGTTCGATTAATTGTCGCGTTGCAAGCGAATTATCTGATTCTCTGGGTATGCACGCTCAATCTGGTAGTCGATATCGCGGCTAACGTCGTGTTCATGAGGTACCTCGGCGTCGCGGGAATAGCGCTCTCGACATCGGTGGTCTATGTCGCGTCGTGTGGGACCGTTGCGTGGCTTCTGTTTCGGGAGCTCAAGGCGCGATGGGCATGAGCGGCGATCGAGAGTCCCTTGAGGAACCGCGGCTGCCTTCGATCGCGGCAAACCGGAGGAACGGGAGTTCGGAGAAGAGAGAAGCCCCGTGGCGCGGAAAGTCTCGTGCGTCCGCGGCGCGCGGGAGGAGCGGACCGTATCGAGTGATGTTCGTGATTCCGTCGCTCGAATACGGAGGCGCGGAACGTCAACTGGTTGAATTGGTCAATCATCTCGATAAGCGTCATTTTCAGGCGACGGTGGTAAGCTTCGAAGACGGGGGTCCTCTGGAAGCGGAACTTGCCGAGACTGAAGGGACAACGGTCGTTTCACTCGGCAAGAAGAAGGGCGACAGGGATGTTCGGTTCATCTGGCGGCTCATCGCGCTGGCGCGCCGCCTGCGTCCGCACGTCATCCACGGCTACATGAACTTCTCGAATCTTCTCGCGCTGCTTGCCGGCAAGTCGGCGGGAGCATTTGTGGTATGGGGAATTCGAGGTTCCAACAATAGGGAATACGCAGAGTTCGACGCGTTCGAGCACGCATGGTTTAATTTCGCCCTGCGTCTTTCGTTCCTTGCCGACCTTGCGATTTTCAACTCGCGAGCGGGCCGCGATTACTACCGCGCGAAAGGCTTCGGCTGCCGGCGGACAATACTAGTTCCGAACGGAATCGATATCGGCCGTTTCAAGCGGCGGATCGATTTAAGGCATCGGGTCCGCGCTGAATGGGGTGTTGGTGATAATGAATACCTGATTGGTCTGGTCGCGCGGCTGCACCCGATGAAAGAGCATCAGATCTTTTTGAATGCGGCCGAGCGCCTGACGCGTTATCGCAGCGATGTGCGGTTTGTCTGCGTCGGGTCCGGAACTGAGGACTATGCCCGCGGGCTCCGGAAACTCACCATCGATCTTGGCCTTGGCGATCGCGTCATCTGGGCCGGCTCTCGAAGCGATATGCCGGCCGTTCACAACGCGCTCGACATCTCCGTGTCGTGCTCCAGGTTCGGCGAGGGATTTCCGAACGCGATCGGCGAATCGATGGCATGCGGGGTCCCCTGTGTCGTCGCCGGTGCGGGAGACACTGAATGGATCGTTGGCGATACGGGCGTGGTCGTCGCGCAAGGTGACGCCGAAGCGCTGGCATCCGGATGCGACACGTTGCTGGATCGCCTCAAAACCGAGGGTGAGGCGCTGAGACAACGATGCAGTGATCGAATTGCGGAAGGCTTCGACACCATGCGCCTCGCCGATGAGACCGAAGCGGCGCTGCTCGCACTGCTGGAGATGGATCCATCCGGGCGGACGCGAGAGCTGGAGCACAGCCAGCCCCGCTGAGGCCGGCATCCGGTGCCGATGGTAGTGATCGAATTCCGCGAGTTTTTGTGGCGCACGCGTCTGGCGTTCTTTCCGGTGAAGGATGAGGTCGACCGGTTGCTCGTGGAGCGCAGCTTCAACGAAGTGCTCCACATTATTCAGGCCGGATGTCCCATTGAGTCCGGGCGGCCGGGGATGGTCCACTACGAGGCTTTTCCAACCAGTTGCATCGACCTGAGCAAGCCGATCGAGGAGCTGTACCGCGCGATGGATCCGAAGTCCTGCCGGTACGAAATCAGAAAGGCCGAGAAGTGCCGCGACCAGATTGAGATAGGGATGAACGATGAGCGGTCCCGCGCGGACTTTTTCAGAATATACAACCGGTTTGCGGCAGTGAAGCGCCACGCGCGTCCGCTGACGCATAGTCAACTAGAGGCCTTGCGCGAGCATTGCGACATTTTCGTCGCTTACCTCGGCGGGGAGCCGGTATGCGTTCACAGCCTGCTGCGGGATGAAGGCCTGCGCCGGGTGCGCCTGCATCTTTCGGGGTCCGCGCGTCTCGACAACCCGGAAGTGGCGCGAAGTTCGGGGTTTTTGAATCGCTATCTCCATTGGCACGAGATCCAGCTTTACAAGTCCCGGGGAATGCGGATCTACGACTTCGGCGGCCTCGGCAGAAGCGACGAAGTGCGTTCGATAACCCGCTTCAAGCAATCTTTCGGCGGCGCCGAGGTGCAGGAACACAGCTACACGTTTGCCGGTCCAGCGGGCAGGCTGCGCTTGAAGGCGGGGGCGTTTCTGCGGTCGTCGCTCCCGCGAACCTCTCTTGGGGCCGGGAGGCATCAAGACCGGAAAGAATCGCGGGCGGCCAGGCCGGAGATCTCGGAAGGCCCGCGGGAAGAGGGCTGAAGCGGGTGGGCGATCAGAGCAAAATATGGGAGTACTATCAAAATGTCACGCCGGACGTGTTCCTGTTGTCACGGCCGCGCCTGGACTTTCTGCTCGAACAGGTCCGAGGGAGAGCGCGCGCCAAGGATGCCAGAATTCTGAGTATCGGAAGCGGCGACGGGTATTTTGAGGAAACCGCCGCGGCGGCGGGATTCTCGATAGTGTCGCTTGATCCTGACGAAGGAGTTGTCAAAAGGCTCCGCACCAGAGGCATCGAAAGCCACCACGGTTCCATCGCGAAATTGCCGTTCGACCCGCGATCCTTCGATTTCGCTGTCGCCTCCGAGGTTCTCGAACATCTGGACGAAGGCGTCCGGGCGCAAGGACTCAGCGAGGTTGCCCGCATCCTGAAGACCGACGGATGGTTTTTGGGGACGGTTCCCTACAGAGAAAATCTGAGCGATCACGAAGTGGTGTGTCCCGCCTGCGGAAATGTCTTCCATAGATGGGGCCATCTTAAGTCCTTCTCGCTGAGCGCGATGCGAGGCGAATTGGAACCGCATTTCGGGGTGGTGGAACTGAAGCGGACCGCCTTCGGAAGCAAAAAACGCACGCTGCTCGGAAAGGCGAAATCGATGGCGAGACTGCTCCTGGCAAAATACGGAGCCTCAGTCGCTTCGCCCTCGCTCTACTTTGCAGCGGGACGGCCGCTGCCGGCGAAATCCGCCTCGGTTCACGGTTCGCTCACTGATTGATCGTTCGCTGTCCGTTCACCGGTGACTCGTCGCATGCGAATGGGCAAGGCCGCAATGGAAACGGGGCACGGGAGAAGAAGGCTCTTGCATGGGTGCCCTAAATCTCGCCGTTGCGGTACCATCTGTCCCCGCAAGCGATGTGCACGCGCAGAATTCTCGGCATCTCCGCGTACTACCATGACAGTGCGGCGGCTCTGGTCGTCGATGGCGACATTGTGGCGGCGGCGCAGGAGGAACGCTTCACTCGCAAGAAGTTCGACGCCCGCTTCCCGGCCCGATCCATTTCTTATTGCCTTGCGGCGCAGGGTCTGACGCTCAAAGACGTCACCGACGTTGTCTTTTACGACAAGCCTCTTGCCAAGTTCGATCGATTGCTCGAGACCTACCTCGGCTATGCCCCGCGCGGAGTCGCGTCGTTCGCGGCGGCGATGCCGGTGTGGCTTAAGGAGAAGCTTTACCTGAAGTCTGTGATGCGAAACGAGCTTGCGGCACTGGGAGGCGTAAAGCGATCCGAGTTGCCGCCTCTGCGCTTCACGGAGCATCATCAGGCTCATGCCGCCTCCGCGTTCTTTCCGAGCCCCTTCGAAACCGCGGGAGTGATGTGCCTTGACGGGGTCGGCGAGTGGGCCACGACCTCGGTGTGGACGGGCGAGCGGAACCGGCTGACTGCGCAGTGGGAGATAGACTTTCCCCATTCTCTGGGGCTGCTGTACTCGGCGTTTACCTACTATACGGGCTTCAAGGTCAATTCCGGCGAATACAAAGTGATGGGGCTTGCACCGTATGGAGAGCCGCGCTACGCGGACCTGATTCTGACCGAGCTCATCGATCTCAAGCCGGACGGAACGTTCAGGCTCAACACGCGCTACTTCAACTATGCGACCGGATTGACGATGACGAATGGCGACTTCGATCGTGTCTTCGGCGGTCCGCCGCGCAAACCGGAGACCCCGATCACGCAGCGCGAGATGGATCTTGCCGCCTCTGTTCAAAAGGTCACCGAGGAAGTAGTGCTGCGCCTCGCCCGCACGGTGGAGAGAGAACTCGGCGTGAAGTATCTGTGCATGGCGGGCGGGGTGGCGCTGAATTGCGTTGCCAACGGGCGAATTCTCCGCGAACTGCCTTTTCGGGACATATGGATTCAGCCCGCCGCCGGCGACGCTGGCGGCGCGGTCGGCGCCGCGCTGGCCGCCTGGTATCAGTATCACGATAAGCCCCGTGAGCCGCGCGAAGGCGATTCGATGCATGGGTCGTACCTCGGGCCCTCGTTTGCAGACAGCGAAATAGAGGCGAGTCTTGGAAGTCTGGGCGCCCGCTTCCGGCGGCTCGGCGATGAAGATTTGATACGGCAGGTCGCCGAACTTATCGCGGGCGAAAATGTGGTGGGGTGGTTCCAGGGGCGGATGGAGTTCGGACCCCGGGCTTTGGGCGCGCGCTCGATTATCGGCGACGCGCGCAGTCCGCGCATGCAATCGGTGATGAACCTGAAGATCAAATACCGGGAATCGTTTCGGCCGTTCGCGCCGGCGGTGCTCGGCGATCGAGTCGCGGATTACTTCGATCTGGACCGGGCCAGTCCTTATATGCTTCTGGTCGCTCCAGTGCGAGAAGAGTTGCGCGTCAAGGCGAGTCCGGAACAGGAAAGTTTATTCGGCATCGAAAAGCTCAATGTCCCGCGCTCCACTATTCCGGCAGTTACCCATGTGGATTATTCGGCGCGCATCCAGACCGTCCATCGCGAGACCAATCCGCGTTTCTATGAACTGATCCGGGCGTTTGAGCGGCTGACCGGATGCGCTGTGCTGGTAAATACCTCCTTCAACGTCCGCGGCGAGCCGATTGTCTGCACGCCGGAAGACGCTTATCGATGCTTCATGCGGACCGAGATGGACTATCTGGCGATCGGCAACTGTCTGCTGGCAAAAAGCGATCAGCCGGCGTTCGAGCGGAACGATTCCTGGAAGAAGGAATTCGAGCTGGACTGAGCAATGGGTTCGAACGTGCCGAATAACGGCGAGCAAGCGCAACGCGCCGAATTGCGAAACTTCGGCCTGCTGACCGGCGCAATCTTCGCCGCGCTGTTCGGCCTCTTGATGCCGTGGCTGCGCCATCGCCCCTTTCCAGCGTGGCCGTGGATCGTTTGCGTATTGCTCGTGGTGCCGGCGCTGATTGCGCCTCAGGCGCTGCGGCAGGTGTTTCGCGCCTGGACCGCGGCGGGTCGCGTTCTTGGATGGATCAATTCCCGGCTTATCCTGACAGTTGTCTTCTACGCGATAGTCACGCCGGCGGGTGTTGTGATGCGCCTTTGCGGCCACGACCCGATGAAACGGACCTTCGATCCGAAATGCGACAGCTATCGCGTGCCCAGCCGGCAACTGTCGCCCTCGACGATGGACAGGCCATTCTGATGTTTGAGCTGCTTGGCGATCTTTGGGGCTTCATGCGCGAGCGCAAGAAGTTCTGGCTCGCGCCGCTGGTCGCGGTTCTGCTGCTGATCGGAGCGCTGGTGATAGTCGCGCAATTCTCGACGGTAGCACCTTTCATATACACGCTGTTCTGAGTTCGGTCGTTGATCCCGGTTCGAAAGGGGTCTGAAACGGACATCCGATGACGGCCGCCCTGCGCTTCGGGGCGATTCTCGATTCGATCTCCATCGCGACGTGGCAAAGCGAATGCCTCGACGCGATGGTTCGGGAGAATCTCGCGCGACTCGAATTGGTCGTGCTCAATGACCTGCCTGTCGCGGACGGGCAATCGCGGACTGATCGAGCCGCGTGGGCCATCTTCAAGCGTTGGTTCGGCGGGTGCCCGCTCGAGCGGCATGCGGGCATCGCTCCCCTTGCCGGCAAACGGCTTGTGAAGCTGTCGGATGGCTCGCGAGAAGCTGCGGATGAACTGAGCAGGCTGGATTTCGCGATTGATTTCAGCTCCCGAGCGCTGCCACCTTTCCGCGAGTTTCCGCGTCACGGAATCTGGTCGTTCAGCCACTCGCGATGCGACAGTTTCGCGTTACGCGAGCTTCTGGACCGCAAGACGGTATACGAGGTTGCCCTCGTATGCCGGAGGAGCGCAGGTCCTGACCGGGTTGTATTGCGCCGAGGATGGTTCGGAGTAGAGCGGCATTCCTACCGCGCGACGCGCCAGCAGATATTTGCGGGATGCCTGGATTTTCCAGCTTTGGCGTGCCGCCAGATCCTCGGCGGATCGCAGTTTCCTACGAAGAGCGGCGCCCCAGTCGCCACACGCAGTCATCGCGGCCTTGTGAGTCTGGCGGCAAAGGCCTCGCTCATGCTGTCCGCACGCGCGCTTCGCCTCCGGGCGTTCCGGGAATTCTTTCGCCGCCAGTGGAACATCGGAGTTGCTGACGCGTCCCGCATCGATCCGTTTGTCGATGCCGCCGGACTCGGTGTGCGATGGCTCCCGCAGGGAGAAGGGCGTGACTTCGTCGCGGATTGCTTCATCCATGCCGCCGGAGACCGACGGATCATCCTGGCGGAGTATGTAAGGGAGGAAGACGGGCGCGGCGTCATCGCCGCATGGCGCGGCCACGAAACGCGGTGGGACTTCGCCGGTATCGTGATCGAGGAACCCGACGTCCACCTTTCTTATCCGTTCCTGTTCGATTTCGAAGGCGACACCTATTGCCTTCCGGAACGCGCCGAAGCCGGACCTCCTTTGCTCTATCGGGCGATTTCATTCCCCGATCGATGGGAACGAGTAGGTGAGATGCTGCCTGGGGTCAGGGCGATCGATCCGACGGTCTTCGAATATGACGGCCGCTGGTGGCTCGCTCACACCGATCCTGTCGATCGCCAGGGTCGCTTGATGATGTGGCACGCTTCTTCGCCGCTCGGCCCATGGAAGCCTCACCGTAAAAATCCGGTGAAGATCGATCCGCGGTCGGCGCGCGGTGCGGGCCGGCCGTTCATCTATCAAGGAGCTTTGATTCGGCCGGCCCAGGACTGCTCGGTCATCTACGGCGCAAGGATCGTCTTCAATTGGGTCGTGGAACTGACTCCCGAAACATTCAGCGAGGAGCCGACAGGTTCGTTGGCACCCGATCCGGGCGGTCCCTGTCGCCACGGATTGCACACCATTTCGATGGCGGGAGGCGTGGCGGCGATCGACGGCTCACGCTACGCGTTCGATCCGCTCGCGTGGCTTCGTTCGCGCCGGAGCAAGCGCAACAAGTCGGAGCGAATCAGGCGAGTTCAGGGTCCGCTCTCCGAACGACCGGCGCCTTTGGAGCTCTGAGCGATCGGCGTTCTTGCGATGCCAAAGAGGATGACGGTGTGGATGCTGTTCAGTCTGTATCCGCCTTACACGGGTGGCGCGGCGACCTATTCGGAGATTCTCGCGCGGGAGCTCTGCGAGCTTGATGAAATAGGGCGCGTCGTTCTTCTGACCGAATATCATCCGAACCACTTTTTTGTGCGTACCGAAAAACTTGCGATTCTCGGCATTCTTCCCCGGCGCGACAGTCTCGTGCGAAAAAATCCGATTCTGCATGCGGCCACGTTCGCGATCACTCAGAGCATCATCTTCTGCCTGCTGATCTGGATCGCAATGCGAAGAGGCCGGCACCTCGTCCATTTTCACAATCGCTACATCTACCGGTGGACTACGGTTATGGTCGGCCTTTTGGGGATTCCCGCGGTCGCCGACGTGCGCGATCGATTCTTCGATCCGCGTGCGATAGCCGCCTGGCCGGCGATTATCTGCGTGTCCGAAGGCGTCCGCGAAAAGATCGCTGCCGAGGCTTCGGCGGAGCGAATCACTCGGGTGCCGATGCCGATCGATTTGGATGAATTGCGCCGTCCAAGGCGCGCGGTGCGGGGCCTGCGGCCATATTTCCTTTTCGTGGGGAGGGCGGTCGAGGCAAAAGGGGTGCGCGAGCTGCTCGCCGCGTATTTTCAATATCGAACGCGCTACGGCGCCCACTCGCCCGATCTGTTCTTTGCCGGATTGAATGAATTTCCGGCTCTCGAAACTCTCGCCGCAAGGGTTAAATCGATCCGCCTGTTGGGAGCGCTTCGCCGAGAAGAAGTACTGGCGCTGATGGCTGGCGCTGATCGCGTCATCCTTCCTTCTCGAAGCGAGGGATTGCCTCGCAGTTGTATCGAGGCGATTGGTCTCGGCGTTCCCGTCGTATGTCCGCCCGGTGTAAGAGAGTTCGATCGGTATTGTCCCAAAGCCGTGCTTCCTGAGATTTCCGAGGCGGCGATACTGGAGATGCTCGAGCGACCTCGGCAATCGCTCAAGGTCAATTCATATCCAATCGAGATGCACGATCGCCGTCGATGCGTTCAGCTTACGCTCTCGGTCTATAGGCGCGCCTTGGGGGAACCGCAGGCTGGCGCAAATGAGAAATCGCCGCAGCACCGTGGGCAGAACAGAGTCGCCATTTCGCACCCCGATGCCGAAGCGGTCGCGCACGCGCATCGCGACGAACGACGGCCTCATAATCGAGCTTGACGATATCGCGGAGAGGAGCGCTGCAGGTGTCCTCGCGCGGATGGCTGATTTTCGTCGTATGGATACTCGCGCCGGTCATCGTTGCCAAAGTCGCGGATATCAAGGCGATCGAAGCGGTTCTGATGCTGCTGTTCGGATGGTGCGGCCTGGACGTAGTGACGGGAGGGGAATTCAAGCTGGAACGTCCGCTCGCGATTCTTCTGGCACAATGGGCGGTCTTTCTGGCTGCCGCCTCGCTGCTCGCCGTGATCAGCCTGCGGCTGGAGTTCCATCCACCCACCGTTGCGAAAGGAAACCTGCTGCATTCGCCTCCTTTCACGTCCGCCGCGATTCTGATGGAGACCCTCTTGTGCGTCGGCGCGCTCGTGTTTTTTGCGCAGATGATGGGTCGTGATGCGCGGCTTTTGCGCCTGGCCGCAAGACTCTATGTGTGGATCGGAGTCCTCTACGCAACCTACGCGATCATAAGCTGGACCGCGCTCGTTTTCTCTCACGCCGACTTGATCGGCGCCTACCTGACCGACAGCGGTGTCGCCAGAGCGCGCGCGCTGTTTGCCGAGGGAGGCGAGTTCGGTCTCTATGCGGTCAGCGTGATCCTTATGGGGGCGTTTCGGCGATACGTTCTCAAAGACATGAGTCGCGCGGCTTTCTGGGCCGTTGTCGTTCCGGTGCTGTTGCTGAGCATGATTCTGTCGAAGTCGAAGGCTGGCGCGTTGTGCCTTATCGGCATATTCGCCTGGCGATCGGTCGTCCGCATGCGCATCCGTTATCTGCCCCTGATGGCCGCGGTCGCGCTTCTGCTCGTATGGACCACGCCTATAGTCGCCGGACTCGAGGGATACTGGATCATTTATCAGCACTTCGATGAGGTCGTGGCGACCCACGCCCAGGATCCCAGTATCGGATCGGGCCGGGCGGCCGCGGTAAGCGTGATGCCCAAGCTCGTGAAGCTGCATCCATTCCTGGGCGTCGGAATAGGCAATTACGGACTCGTGAGAAACGATCCCGAGGTTGGAATTCCGGGTTCGGATGAAATCCTGGATCGAGCGGGAATCGGGCTGCTCAGCTATACCGGCGAATTAGGGCTGCCATTGTTTGCATATTTGGTGTGGCTTGTGGCGCGACCGTGGCGGATCGTGCGGAAGGCAAAGCCGCGCCTGCCGGAACTGGCGATCGTCCTGGCCGCGTTCCAGTTATTCGCGCAGGGAATCGAAGTTCAGATCACGTTCGTGTACCCGTGGCTCGTGAGCGCGATAGCCCTGGGGTATTTCCTGTGTGAGCGCGATGCGGCGGTACGCAGATGTCGCACCTGCGCTTCGATTCAACTGGGTACAATTTAGCTAACTATCTCAGTTTTCTTTCCGGGCAACCTAACAAGCCGCAAACCACATCGTCCGCGACGGACGAAGAAGTGCGTTGTCGTCTTGGCTCCGCGCGACACCGGCGAGTGCCGTTCGGGTGTTTCGTGGAGTGTCAAGGCGGATGAGAGGATGTGTGAGTATCGCAGATCAAGCTATCGAGAAGTTCGAAAAACGGACCGCACGTGTTGGTGTGCTTGGTCTCGGCTATGCCGGCTTGCCGCTCGCCTGCACTTTCGCCGAGAGCGGTGTAACAACCGTCGGATTCGACATCGATTCCGCGAAGATAGAAAAGTTGTCGCGCGGCGAGAGCTATATCGGACACATCTCATCAGATCGCCTGTCGAGAATCGTAAAGAACGGGAGATTTTACCCGGCGCCGGATTTCGCCGATCTCAGAAACTGCGATGCCGCAATAATCTGCGTTCCCACTCCGTTGGGCGAAGGCCGTGTCCCGGACCTGACCTATGTTATCGACACCACGAAGGCGGTCGCTCAGCACCTTCATCGGGGACAACTCGTGGTTTTGGAGAGCACGACGTACCCCGGGACGGTGGACGAAGTCATGTTGCCAATCCTGGGCGAGCGCGGATTACGAGCAGGAGAGGAAATATTTCTCGCGTTCTCTCCGGAACGGGAAGATCCCGCCAACGCGAAATTTTGCACCCGATCGATCCCTAAAGTAGTCGGAGGAGTGACGCCGAAGTGCCGCGAGGTGGCGTGCGCTGCCTATCGCATCGCGATCGACAAAATCGTTCCCGTGTCGTCGGCGCGAGTCGCGGAAGCGGCCAAGCTGCTGGAGAATATCTATCGATGCGTCAATATCGCGCTCGTGAATGAGCTCAAGCTGCTGTTCGACAGGATGGGTATTGACGTGTGGGAGGTGATCTCGGCCGCTTCAACCAAACCATTCGGGTTCACGCCCTTCTATCCGGGCCCGGGTCTGGGCGGTCATTGTATCCCTGTCGATCCGTTCTATTTGTCGTGGAAGGCGCGTCAATACAATTTCGAGACAAAGTTCATCGAGCTGGCCGGAGAGGTGAACACGGCGATGCCGGGGTATGTGGTGGACCGGCTTTCGAAGGCTCTCGAAGCGCGAGGCAAACCGCTGGACGGTTCGAGCGTGTTGCTGATCGGAGTTGCTTACAAGCGTGATGTGGAGGACGTTCGGGAGTCGCCGGCGCTGGCGATGATTCAATTACTCGAGAGCGCGGCGGCAAAGGTCAGCTACTACGATCCCTTCGTCCCGGTTTTGAAATCTCGCCATCTGTTTGCGCCGATGCGATCGGTCGAGCTTACGCAGGAGGCGCTCAAGCGAGCGGATGCGGTAGTTGTCGTCACCGACCACAGCAATGTGGACTACGAGATGATCGTCGCCAATGCGCAACTGGTGATCGACACGCGCAACGCGACAGCAGGCTGCCGCCCCGGGGCCAACAACGTCATCACCGCCTAGCAGCTTCAGATACACTCTCGCGCGGAAGGAGCGACAGGAGCGGGAAATGCCCGATAACCGGCCAGACAGATCGAATCCGGAGGACCTGATAAGAGAATTCGACGGCGGAGACCCGGTCGAATTGCTTCGATGGGCCGCGCGGCGGTTTGGAAAGAGGCTCGCGCTCTGCTCCTCCTTCGGTCCCGAGAGCATCGTGATTCTGCACATGTTCTCGCGGATCGGGGCTCCCGTCCGCATCTTCACCCTCGATACCGGGCGGCTATACCCCGAAACGTACGCGCTGATGGAACGTTGCGAAGCGTTCTTCCGCGCTTCCATCGAGGTTTTCAGCGCCGATCCGGAGCGGGTGCGCGAGATGGTGTCCGCCCACGGCATCAACCTCTTCTTTCGAAGTCCCCAACTGCGCCGCCTCTGTTGCGAAGTGCGCAAAGTTGAGCCGTTGAGGCGCGCTCTGAACGGCGTGGATGCATGGATTACGGGATTGCGCCGCGATCAGAGCCATAGCCGCAGCCAGGTTCAGCTTGTCGAGCGCGACGACGACCACGGCGGTCTGATTAAACTCAACCCGCTCGCCGACTGGACGGAAGAGATGGTGTGGAAATATGTAAGGGAGGAGGGGCTGCCGTATAACGAGCTGCACGACAAGGGATACCGCAGCATCGGATGCGCGCCTTGCACGCGTCCGACCGGCCCATGCAATGATTTTCGCGCGGGCCGATGGTGGTGGGAAAATGGATCGAACGCGAAGGAGTGCGGTATTCATTCCTACCGGCGCCCCGGTATCGAATGAAGCGGACGTGAATCCAACCGTAATCGTTCCGCGCGGAGCGTCATGACGATTCCGCTATCGTCCGCGACGGTGGTGATCGACTCCCGGCTGGGTTCTGGAATAGGCAGAATCGTAAAGAACGTCGTTCCTCGTATCGCGAACCAGGTAAAGCGGCTGATCCTCCTTGGCCGCGAGGACCCGCGCGAGGCCTGGAATATCGGCGCTGCCAATGTCGAATACGTAAAGTACGATGCGCGAGCCTACAGCCTCGCGGAGCAATATCGATTTCCGTTGGCGCGCGCCATACGCGCGGACCTTCTGCACGTTCCGCACTACAATGTTCCGCTGTTATGGCCTAAGCCGTTGGTGGTGACCGTGAATGATTTGACGCAGTTCACACCGGAATTCGGCGCAGGCCGCATCAAGCGCGCGTTCGCAAGATCGTTCATCGCCTGGGCGCTGTGGCGGGCCAACCAGATCCTGACGATATCGCATTACGTGCGCGGTGATTTCATCCGTCAATATGGAGCGAGGGCCGCGCGTCTCAGCGTCTGCCATCCAGGGGTGGATCCGAAGATCTTTCGGCCGATCGAGAAGCGGAGGGCGCTGGAGCAGGTCGGAAACGAACTGGGAATCAAATTTCCGTTCGTCCTGTGTGTCGGGAGCGTCCGGCCGAACAAGAACGTGGCCGGATTGATCGCCGCCTTTTCCATTGCGAGGCGACAGCCCGGCTTTGAGCATCACCTTGTGATTGCCGGAGAGCGCGAAGGCTTCATGACTGCCGCGAGATTGGCAATTCCGCCGGAGGTGAGAGAGTGCGTTGTTTTCACTGGCTATGTCCCGGATCGCATGCTTCCCGTCCTGTATGCGGCCGCCGACGTGTTCGTGCTTCCCTCTTTGTCGGAAGGATTCGGTATCCCGCTGCTGGAGGCGATGGCGTGCGGCACCCCGACCGTGGCCTCAAATCGTACTGCTTTGCCCGAGGTGGCAGGTGACGCGGCCTTGATGGTCGATCCGTGCGACACGGAACAACTCGCATCCGCGATAGTCCGGGCGGCCCGCGATGAGAAGCTGCGCACATGCCTGATCGATGCGGGCAAGCGGCGCGCCGCTCGCTTCGACTGGGATCAGACGGCGGAACGCCACCTCGAAGCGTACAGCAGGGCGCTGAACTCCTGAATGGTTACATCGCGGATGCCCGGGGCTGACCGCTCCAACTATCCGGAGTGAGTATAGGCGATTGCGAGTCGCGTTGGTTCATTACTGGCTTGTGAATATGCGCGGGGGAGAACGAGTGTTGGAGGAGTTGTGCTCGATGTTCCCCGGTGCCGACATCTTCACGCACGTTTATGTGCCCGAGCGAATCTCCGAAGAGATTCGGAGCCATCGCGTGCACACCACGTTCGTTCAGAAGCTTCCCGGCGCGAGGCGGCATCATCAATGGTTCCTGCCGGTCATGCCGATTGCCCTAGAACAGGTCGATTTGCGCGACTACGACCTCGTGATTAGCAGTGAGTCAGGTCCTGCCAAGGGGGTAATCGTCAGGCCGGACGCCATCCACCTATGCTACTGCCATTCTCCGATGCGCTATATCTGGGATCTTTACCAGGAGCATCTTCGTTATCTGCGCGGGCCGGGCAGGATGGCCATGCGGCTCATCGCCCACTATATGCGGATGTGGGACGCGGAAAGCGCGCGAAGAGTCAGTGCCTTTGTAGCCAATTCGCGATTCGTGGCTCAGCGCGTGCGCGCCTATTATCAGCGCGAAGCGCAGGTGGTGCATCCGCCAGTCGATATCGGCGCGTTTTCTCCTTCGGAACCAAAAGATGACGAGTACCTGGTAGTCAGTCAGCTTGTGCCGTACAAGCGGATCGATTTGGCGATTGCCGCGTTCAACCGCAGCGGCAGGAAGCTCACGGTAATCGGCGAGGGCGCACTGCTCGACGATCTGCGCGCCCTGGCGAGACCCAACGTGAGGCTTGTCGGATGGCAGCCGTTCGAGGTGATTCGTGAACAGTACGCTCGTTGCCGGGCTTTGATTTTCCCCGGCCTCGAAGACTTCGGAATCGTTCCGGTTGAAGCGATGGCGTCCGGGAAGCCCGTGATCGCGTACCGAGGCGGCGGCGCGCTGGAGACAGTCGTGGAAGGGAGGACGGGAGTGTTTTTCGACGAACAATCGCCCGATTCGCTGAACCGAGCGATAGGCGATTTCGAACGAAAGTCGCCGCAATTCTCCGCGGCCGCGATCGCCGAACATGCGCGCCGGTTTGACCGAAGCGCGTTCGTTCGTGGAATCAATGCGATAGTCGAGCGGATAACCAAAGCCCCCCGCACCGAGCGGTATCTCGAAGACAGTGACGGCGAGCGGCGATGGTCGGTCGCCTGATTGACGGCGCGATCCGTTGCCCCGGCCGGTTCGGTTCGCAAACCCGATCGTAGATGTTGAAAGAAAAGCCCGCGACGTTTTCCGGGATCGCGCGCGCGGTCGATTTGGCGTTGATTGTGGCCGCGTTCGCCGTTACCGCGATCGGGTGCCAGGACGCGACGCACATGATGGTGCTTCCCTGGCTGCGCGGGATCGCTCCCCAGCAGGAGGTGCTTCATCAGTACGAGCTTCTGCTGCTGACGAGCCTGATCATATGGATCGCGGTGACTCAGTGGCGGGAGAGTTACCGATCGCATCGCGCCGATCATCTGTGGCCACTTTTGCGCGATCAGGTGACCACCGAGCTTTTGTGGGCGATGGCGGTGGCCGCACTGACGTTTTTCTTCAAACTGAACATCGTCAGCAGAGTTTTCCTGCTCGCGTTCTTTCCGGTCAGCATTGTGATGTTGTCCGCGCGGCAACTGGCGGTTCGCGCGTTTCTCAATCAGGCGAGGAAGAAGGGACTCAACATTCGCCGGATCGTTGTCATGGGCGAGCCCGGCTGTGCGCGCAAGTTCGCGCGTTTCATCAGAGAGGAAGGCGGTCCCGGATACCGTATCGCAGGGCTCACGACATTTTCGAGCGCCAACTCCGGCGAGATCATTAAGGAAGATTTTGACGAAGCGTTTCTCACGCTGGAGAGCGCGCAAGCGGATTTGGAGTGCGCGGTCCTGAAGCTTCTAAAAATGGGAAAGCGTGTGCACATAGTACCAGGACTTTTCGACGGCACCCTTTTCAGAAGAAACCTGGAAGAGTTTGCTGGCGTCCCGGTCCTTTCCCTGGGCGGCTACAGCGTTGATCCGGTAGAAGCGGCCGCGAAGAGGCTGCTCGATCTGATCGGCGCATCTCTGTTGCTGATTCTCTTCGCTCCCATCCTGTTGCTCTGTGCCCTCTGGGTGAAGCTGTTGTCCGCGGGGCCCGTATTCTTCTCGCAGGAGAGACTTGGGAGGAATGGAAAGCGGTTTAGAATACTGAAGTTTCGGACCATGTACCCCGATGCCGAAGCGAGGCTGCACGCCGACCCGGTGCTCTATCAAAAATATGTCGAAAACAATTTCAAGCTCCCCAAAGGAGAGGATCCGCGAATCGTTCCTGGCGGTAATTTCCTGCGCAGCAGCAGCCTCGACGAACTGCCCCAGCTCTTCAACGTGCTCAAAGGCGACATGAGCCTGGTCGGACCGCGGCCGATAGTTCCTCCTGAAATCGGGCAGTATGGCGAATACGGGCCTTTATTCTTGTCGGTTAAGCCCGGGATTACCGGCTATTGGCAAGTTCAGGGTAGAAGCGAGATAAAGGACTTCTCACACCGTGCCGCCCTGGATATCGGTTACATCCGCGATCAATCACTCAAGACCGACGTAGATATACTGCTTAAGACAATTCCTGCCGTGCTGCGCCGCAAAGGCGCCCATTAGCTCCCACCGTCCGCGATCAGAGTTCCGCTCGTAGTCCGGCCCGCTGAATCAGCTCCGCGATCCCTTCCTTAAAGGCGACCGCCGGACGCCATCCCAAAATCTTCTGTGCCTGGCTATTGTCAGCCAGAGTATCGCGCGGGTCGCCCGGACGGGGCGGCCGGTGAGTCACCGGACCGCCGATAATTTGCGCGACCTGATTGACGCTGACATTGTTGCCCGCGCCGATATTGATTGCGCGGCCGTCCGCCACTTCGCACTCCATCGCAAGCAGGTTTGCGCGCACCACATCGCGAACGTGAGTGAAGTCGCGGGTCTGCTCTCCATCGCCGTCGATCGTCAGCGGCTCGCCCGCCAGCCGTTGTCTCAGGAACACGCTGATCACCGTTACGTACGCTCCCTCGGTCGCCATCCGCGGTCCGAAGACGTTGAAGTATCTCAGCGTTAAGGTCTGTATCCCGTAGAACCGGTGAAACAGGCGAGTGTAGTACTCGCCGATATACTTCTGCAGTCCATACGGATTCAGGGGGCTGGCCGGCATATCTTCGCGCAGAGGAAGAGACGGCTGATCTCCATAGACCGACGATGACCCGGAATTGACTACTCTGCGCACTTTAGCATCGCGCGCCGCCACCAGGACATTCAAGGTGCCGGTTGCATTGGTGGCATGAGTTTCAAGCGGCTTTTCAATTGACAGCGGGACGCGCGCCAATGCCGCCGTGTGAAACACGCAATCCACCCCGGAGAATGCCGGGCGAATCGCCTCGAGGTCGCGAATGTCTTTTTCAACAAGGTCGGCTTTGGGATTCAGATTCTCGCGCTTGCCGGTCGCGAACGTGTCGATTACCCGCACGCGATGGCCGCGCGCGATCAGTTCGTCAACCAGGGTCGATCCGATGAATCCGGCGCCGCCGGTGACCAGTACAGTGCGTGTTCCGGATGACATAGGTATCAACCACGATCCTTGTACAGAGTTGGCATGTCAATCATGGTCCGCGAGGAGAACTGCCTTGGGTTGGACTTCGATGCGCTCAGGCGGCAAACGGGCTTTGCCTCAGATGCGCTCGCACGTCCTCGAGCATGGTGGATGACATCTCGCGCGCCGTTTTGGCCGCAGTCGGACCGATTCTAACCAGCCGTTGCAGCTTGCGCCGCAGGCTGAGCGCGCCGTGAATCGCCTCCGCTCCCATCGGATCGAACCGGCAGGCAGGCGCCTTATCCAACCCTCCAAGAATTCCTCCGATCGCGCTGCATGAAGAGCGATTGAACAACTCGAAGTCCTGGAGCTCGGCCGAATCAGGGCCGCCCAGCGCGCGAATGACGCTGTCGAATTGACGGATACGGCGAAGGCCGCCCTCGAAAATCGTGCGATGTGCCGTGAAGGAGAACAGCGGAGAGTCGATGGCACGTTTGAGGGCTTTGTTCAGCGCCCGGAAGTCGATATCGAGCAGCTTGATCAGCAGGTCCCGAAAGCCGGTTTCCTGAAAGCTGTCGAAGCGAGCTTCGGTATAAAGATGGCTTGCGAGTCCCTTCTCAAAGCGGCCGATGAAGCGCGCGGGGAGGAAATAATTGTGCGCCACTACGTCGGCGGCCAGATGAGCCAGATATCCGTATGCCAGCGCATGCTGCTCCTCTCCATGCGCCGACTTGAGCAGGCCGAGCCCCGTCTCCCAATTGTGCGAATGCCGGCGCAGGCGGCTTTGAAGCCGCCTGCCCTGAACGATATCGGGGGCAAGGCTTCCGTAAAGAAATACTTCTGGCAGATTCAGCAGCGTGGCTTGTAGAGGATGGTCGGGGGTGATAACCGTCGCCAGTACCTGGACCCCCAAAGCGACATGGGTGACCGGTCCCCATGCCAGCGCGGGGTCGGGGGAGAGCACTATCAGCGCGATGAGGCAGCAGGCCGAAGCGATTATCATCGAGGTTGACTTGCCACGCGTTGCTGCGCCGCCGCCCGCCGACTTGCGGGCATGCAGGCTCAGCCGTCCGATTCTTGTATCCTAGCCGATAAGATGAGCGACTCGCATCCATCCGCCGATCGCCGCACGCTGCTGGCCACCCTGCGCGATTACGTGGAACAGATTCGCGAAGAAGGAATGGACGGACTGCCGATTGGCGAGCCGCCGGCGGCCGCATCGCCGCTCCCCTCGCGCGAGCCCGAGGCTGTCCCACGTCCGGCGCCCGAAGCGCAACCGCGGCCGACGGTCAAAGCGGAGCCGCCCGCGCGGTCTGTCGAGTTGTTCTCGAAGTATCCGGGCCTCGAAGCGGCCGGCTCTCTGCAGCAGTTGCACGAATTCATTGGCGATTGCCGGCGATGCAAGCTGTGGCCGATGCGGACCAACCTGGTCTTTGGCGTCGGGAATGAGAAGGCCGAGTTGATGTTTGTCGGCGAGGCGCCCGGAGCGGACGAAGATCTGCGTGGCGAGCCCTTTGTCGGGCGCGCCGGGCAATTGCTTACCGATATCATCGAACGCGGGATGGGCATGCCGCGTTCGGAGGTTTACATCTGCAACGTCATCAAGTGCCGTCCGCCGGGCAATCGAAACCCGGAACCCGATGAGGTCGCTGCGTGCGAACCATTCCTGTTCCGGCAGATAGAACTCGTCCGCCCCCGCGTTATCGTCGGGCTCGGAACCTTCGCAGTCCAGGCGCTCCTCAAGGTCAAGACTCCGATCAGCAAGCTTCGCGGAAACTGGCATGAACTGCGGGGCATCCGGATGATGCCGACGTTTCATCCGGCGTACCTGTTGCGCAACCCCGCGGACAAGCGGCTCGTATGGCAGGATATCCAGCTCGTGATGAAAGAGCTCGGGCGGCCGATTCCGCGGCGCGGAGGCTCGTGACCGCTCGGGTCCGGCTTGCGGCATGCGCGGCCGCTCTGGTGATCGCGGCGGCCGCCGCATGGCCGGTCGCGGCGGAAAAGCCGGCGGCGGAGCGATGGGTCGAGCTGGTGGAGATCGACGGCGGCATCAATCCCGCCGTCGCGGAGTACGTGGATGACTCGATCGCCAGAGCTTCTCGCGAGGGCGCCAGCGCCGTCATCGTGCGCATCGACACGCCCGGCGGACTTCTCGCCTCCGCTCAGCGCATCGTCAAGAGCCTCCTCAACGCTCCCGTCCCGGTCATTTCCTACATAGCTCCATCCGGCGCCGGAGCGGCATCGGCAGGAACGTTCATCGCCGAGGCGGCCAACATCGCGGCGATGGCGCCGGGGACGACCATCGGCGCGGCGCATCCGGTGGAAGAGGGTGGGGCGGACATCCGCGGTGTGATGGGCCAGAAGGTCGAAAACTTCACCGCCAGTTTCGCCCGCAGTATCGCGCGGCAACGGGGCCGCAACGAAGATTGGATGGAACAGGCGGTCCGGCGCAGCGTAGCAATCGGTGAGCGAGAAGCGCTGCAGAAGCACGTGATCGATATTGTTGCTCCCGATCTGGCCAGCCTCCTGATACAGGCGTCCGGCCGAAAGACAAGCGTGGCGGGTCAGGACGTTACGCTCGACCTGGCGGGCGCAGCGATTCGCAGCGCCCGCATGACTATCGGCCAGCAAGTCTTCAACATTTTGTCGGATCCCAATATCGTCTATCTGCTCCTGATGGCGGGGCTGATCGGGCTTTACTTCGAATTCGCGCATCCGGGTGTCTTCCTGCCCGGCGTAGCCGGGGCTATCTGCCTGCTGCTGGCGATGGCTTCGTTCGAGGTCCTGCCGGTCAACGTGACGGGATTCCTTCTCATCCTGCTCGGGGTCGGGATGCTGATCGCCGAGGCCTACATAACCAGCTACGGCATCCTTGGTTTGGGCGGAATTGTCGCGTTCGTGATGGGCTCGCTGCTGTTCATCGACACCTCGCGAACGAATCTGGTGGTGAGCCGCAATATCATCTATGGCGCCGCGGCGGGTTCGGCCCTGATAATCCTGAGCGTGGGCTACCTGGTCGCGCGCGGCCGGCATAGCCGGGCGCGGACCGGCGCGGAAGGACTGGTTGGAGAAATCGGCGAAGTTCGGGAAGCGATCACTCCCGGCGTTCCCGGCAAGGTGTTTGTACACGGAGAGATTTGGCGCGCGGTCAGCGGGGAGCCGCTCTCGCCCGGTACGCGCGCCAGAGTGATGGCGGTAAGAGGCCTTGAAGTCGTAGTCGAGCGATCGAGCTGAAGGAGCACCCGCATGGCATCCGGAATCGGAGTGTTGTTCGTAATTGTGGTGATCTACGTGCTGACGGGCTTGAAGATTCTCAACGAATACGAGCGCGCGGTCGTGTTCAGGCTCGGCCGGCTTGCGCCTTACCGCGGTCCCGGAATGACTTTCGTGCTTCCGATAGTGGAACGGATGGTGCGAATCGATCTGCGCACGGTGACGCTCGACATTCCGCCGCAGGATGTCATCACGCGCGACAACGTGACGGTCAAGGTCAGCGCGGTTCTCTATTTTCGGGTCGTGGATCCGTCGCGCGCGGTCACCGAGGTCGCCAACTATCTGTTCGCGACGCTGCAGCTTGCGCAGACCACGCTGCGGTCGGTAGGAGGACAAAGCGAACTGGACGATCTCCTCTCGCAGCGCGAGAAACTCAACGCGCGGGTGCAGGAGATCGTGGATGCGCAGACGGAGCCCTGGGGCGTCAAGGTGACGCTGGTGGAGGTCAAGAACATCGACCTGCCGCAGGATATGCAGCGCGCGATCGCGGTACAGGCGGAGGCGGAACGCGATCGCCGCGCCAAAGTGATCGCCGCGGAAGGCGAGTTTCAAGCCGCCCAGCGGCTGGCGGAGGCGGCGGAAATCATGGGCAAGAGCCCGATCACGCTGCAACTCCGCTACCTGCAGACGCTGGCTGAAATAGCGACCGAACGCAATTCGACCACCGTGTTTCCCCTGCCAATCGACCTGATTGAGCCTTTCCGCGCGCTTGCCAAAGCTTATGCCGACAGAGCCGGCGGCGGCGCGGACGAAACAAAATGATAATCCGCCGGCTCGATCCACGCCGCCCGCGTGCCTGCTATAGTTGACGCGAGAGGAGCGCCGGCTGCTCGATGGGAAAACTGATCCTGGTCCGCCATGGCGAGAGCGAAGGAAACCGCATCCGCCATTTCACGACTTCGCCCGAGGCGCCGATAACCGAGTTGGGCCGCCGCCAGGCGCGGGAGGCCGCCGAGCGTATCAAGGCGATGTTCCAGCCGTCGCTGGTGATAGCGAGCCCCTACTTCCGGGCTCGCGAGACCGCTCGTATCATCGCCGATCATCTCGGGATCACCGTCGAAATCGAGCACGCTTTTCGCGAGCAAAGTCTCGGGCAGCTTGCCGGCAAGCCTTACGACTCTGTCCTGCGGGATCCTTCCTATCGCCCGGAGCGGTCCTGGGAATGGCGTCCGCCCGAGGGCGAAAGCCAGGAAGATGTGCGCGCGAGAACCGCACCAGTCTTCGACCGCATCGCACGCGATTATGCCGAAGGCGAACTCGTAATCGTCAGCCATGGCGGCGTGATGCGCGCGCTATGGGCCCATGTGACCGGCCAGTGGGAAGGCGCCCACGTCCCCTCCAACTGCGGCATCGTGCTCGTCGAGCACGACGGGTCGAGTTACCTGATGCCGCAGGTGCTGGGTTCCAATACGGACCCGGTGTGGGAGACCGGGGGCTAGACGTCGGATACATCCACTTCCGCGCGCCACTTTGTCATCGCAGTGTCTTCGTGCCATGATCGTGGCGCGACGACGAGAATCATGGCGGATTTCGGGGACCGCATTCGCAAGGCGCGCATCTCGCGCCAGATAAGCCAGACGGAACTTGCGCGGCGCGCGGGAATTTCGCGGCAGGCGCTCGGCGCGATCGAAACGGGCGTCTATCAGCCCGGCGTCGGCGTGGCGCTCAAGCTGGCGCGCGAACTCGGCGAGACCGTCGAGACGCTGTTTGGCGATCGTTCTTTCGAGCGAATCGAGGCGGTTCTGGTTGCGCCCGCCCACTCGCGCGCAAACAGGCAGGGTAGCGCCGTAGCGCTCGGCCGAGTCGGCGGGCGATTGATCGCCATCCCATACTCAGCGGCGCAGCACACGCTCGCGTGCGCGGCTGGAGTTATCGAAAAGGTCAACGGCACTCGCGCCGATGTTGAGAGTTTTCGCTCCGCGGCGGAGATTGATTCCACGCTGCTGATTGCCGGATGCGATCCCGCGGTCTCCATCCTTGCCGATTGGGTCACCCGCCATCACTCTCCCGTCGGCATCGTTCCTTTAGGCCTCGCAAGCAAGCACGCGCTCGACGCGCTCGCCGCCGGGCAGGTCCATGTTGCCGGCGTGCATCTCCGGGATCGCAAGACGGGAGAATACAATCTCGATGCGGTGCGCAAGGCATTCGGCCATCGGCGGATGCTGCTCGTTGGATTCGCCCGATGGGAACTCGGCCTGGCAATCGCGCCGGGAAACCCGCGCGGAATTCGCGGCGTGCAGGATCTCGCGCGCCGCGGTCTCAGGATTGTTAATCGCGAAAGGGGCGCCGGCGCTCGAAACGCGCTGGACGAGGCGATTCAGGATCTGGGCGTCAATCCGGAAACGATCTCGGGCTACGATGTGGAAGTCGGGGGGCATCTCGAGGTCGCGGAAGCTGTCGCGGTGGGCCAGGCTGATTTTGGGATGACGATTCGGGTCGCGGCGGATACGTACGGCCTTGGCTTTATCCCTATCCGTGACGAGCGTTACGATCTGGCGATTCCGGAGCGCGAGATGGAATCCGTGCCGATTCGCGCGATGATGGAAGCGCTGACCTCGGCAAGGTTCGCGCGCGAGCTCGCAAGCCTGTGCGGCTACGACACTTCCGCGATGGGCCAGATCGCAGCGCGTCTCGGCTGAAAGAACCACCGCCTCGCCGTGCCGTCCCGAGCGATCGCCGGGCGAGAGCAATTCGCGGCCGCAAGGGGCTGGTTTACCCCTGAAATTCCAATCATAATCACAATTTACCCCGTGATTTCGGGGAGAATGAGCAATTCCTCGAATGGCGTTGATAGTCCAGAAATACGGTGGAACCTCCGTTGGCTCCATCGAACGAATCAAGGCGGTCGCCGACCGGGTCGCCCGCTGCAAACGAGCTGGAGACCGGATGGTCGTGGTGGTCTCGGCGATGGCTGGTGAAACCAATCGCCTGTTCAAGCTCGCGTCCGAACTTTGCGAGACCCCCGATCCTCGGGAGACGGACGTGTTGGTGGCGACCGGCGAACAGGTCTCGGCAGCCTTGCTCGCCATCCGATTGCAATCACTCGGATTTCCCGCAATTTCTTTCCTTGCGGATCAGCTCCGCATCGCAACCGACTCGAACCACGGCCGCGCACGCATCAAATCGATCGAACCCGCGCGCGTGATCGAAGAGCTTCATGCTGGCAAGGTCGTGGTGGTTGCCGGCTACCAGGGGGTGGATGCGCGCGGCGACATCACGACGCTCGGCCGCGGCGCCTCGGACCTGACCGCGGTTGCGCTTGCCGCCGCGCTGAAAGCCGACGCTTGCGAAATCTACACGGATGTTGACGGCGTTTATACCGCCGATCCCAACCTGTGCCCCCACGCGCGAAAACTCAAACGCATTTCATACGACGAGATGTTGGAGATGGCGGGACTCGGCGCCAAGGTGTTGCAACTGCGCTCGGTCGAGCTCGCGCGTCGCTACAACGTTCCGCTCGTGGTTCGCTCCAGCTTCAACGAATCGGAGGGGACCTGGGTCGGACAAGAGGATCAATCGATGGAAAACGTGCTCGTTTCGGGAGTTGCCCTGGACCTGAACCAGAGCAAAGTGACGATTACCGGCGTGGAGGACCGTCCGGGCCTCGCCGCCCGAATCTTCGGCCCTATCGCGCAAGCCGGAATCGTGGTCGACATGATCATCCAGAACGCCAGCGCGGACGGCCGCACCGACCTCACCTTCACCGTGAACCGCGACGACTTGCGCCGGACGCTGGACCTGGTGCGCCGGGTGGCGAGCGAAATTGGCGCGTCGGGCGTGCGCCACGAAGAGCAGGTGGCCAAGGTGTCGATTGTCGGAGTCGGAATGCGAACTCACGCCGGAGTGGCGGCGCGGATGTTCGAGGTGCTGGCCGGCGAGCGGATTAATATCGAGATGATTGCGACCTCTGAAATCAAGGTGTCGGTCGTGGTAAACGCCAAGTATGGCGAACTGGCGATGCGCGCGCTTCACGACGCCTTCGTCGATAATGACGCGATCCAGTTCGCGGGGGAGACCGTGTAGGCTCATGGCCGTTGCGAAACACATCCAGGTCTACGATACGACGCTGCGAGACGGCTGCCAGTCGGAAGACGTCTCGATGACCGTCGCGGACAAGGTTCAGGTTGCCGAGCGTCTCGATGACCTCGGCTTCGACTACATCGAGGGCGGATGGCCGGGATCGAACGATCGCGATGCGGCTTTCTTTCGCGAGATCCGCAAGGTCCGGCTGCGCCACGCAAAGATTGCCGCGTTTGGATCGACGCGCCGCGCCAATATCCGCGCGGCACAGGATCGCAATCTGCAGTTGTTGCTGCGCGCTGAGACTCCGGTCGCGACCGTGGTCGGCAAGACCTGGGATCTTCACGTGCGCGAGGCGCTCAGGATATCGCAGGAAGCCAATCTCGAAATCCTGAACGATACCATCGCTTTTCTGAAGAAGCGGGTCGATGAAGCCATCTTCGATGCCGAGCATTTTTTCGACGGCTATTTCTCGAATCCGGACTTCGCGATCGCGTGCCTCAAGGCAGTGGATGAAGCGGGCGCCGACCTGATCTGCCTGTGCGATACGAACGGCGGGCGCCTGCCGCACGAGATCGAATCCGCGGTCAAAGCGGCGCAGGCAGCCGTGAGGTGCCCGGTCGGAATCCATTGCCACAACGATTCCGAAGTCGCGGTGGCAAATTCGATCGCCGCCGTTCGCAGCGGCGCAATCCAGGTGCAAGGCACCGTCAACGGTTTCGGCGAGCGATGCGGCAACGCCAATCTTGTTTCAATCATCGCCAATCTCCAGCTCAAGCTTGGCTACAACTGCGTGCCGCCTGCCAGGCTCAGGAACCTGCGCGAAGTCTCAACCCTGGTGTATGAACTCGCCAATGTTACTCCGTTTGCTCGCCAGCCTTATGTCGGGCGGAGCGCGTTCGCGCACAAGGCGGGCCTGCACGTCTCCGGCATTCAGCGCAACGCGCAGACCTACGAGCATATCGACCCCGCCGCGGTCGGCAACGATCGGCGGGTGCTGCTGTCCGAGCTCGCCGGGCGCGCCAATATCGTTTACAAGGCGCGCGAGTTCGGAATCGATATCAGTCCCGACAACGACAAAATCGCCTTGCTGCTCGACGAGCTCAAGCGCCTGGAAGGCGAGGGCTATGCCTATGACGGTGCGGACGCGTCGTTCGAGTTGCTGATGCTTCGCACTCTGGGCCTGACCAAAGAGCATTTCAATTTCGTCAGCTTCCGGGTTTTCGACGACAAGTGGCATGAGGACCAGGCGCCGTTCAGCGAAGCGGTGGTGATTATTGAAGGTCCCGACGGGGTTCGTACGCGCAATTCGGCAATCGGCAACGGTCCAGTGAACGCGTTGGATTCGGCGCTCAGAAAGGCGCTGATCCCGTATTATCCGAACCTCGAAGCGATGCAGCTCGCCGACTACAAGGTGCGTGTGCTTGACAATGGCGCCGGAACCGGCGCGCGCGTGCGCGTGCTGATTGAATCGACCGACGGCAAACGGCGCTGGGGTACGGTGGGCCTTTCCAGCAATGTGGTCGAAGCGAGCTGGCAGGCCCTGATTGACTCAGTCGAGTATAAGCTTCACAAGGATAACGTGAAGCCTCGCCTACGCCATCACGCGAGGCACAATGGCGCGAAGCCGCGCGCGGCCCATGCCTCGAACCCGCATGACGATGCGAGCGAGAACAGAGCTTAGCGACTCCGGACGCGTCAAGGAGGAATCGGGCATGGGACTCATAAGCCGCATGCGCGAGGACATCCAGACTGTCTTTGAACGCGACCCGGCCGCGCGGTCCAGCCTCGAGATCGTCCTGACCTACCCGGGACTGCACGCTATCTGGTTCCATCGAGTCGCGCACTGGCTCTGGAACCATCATCTCAAGCTCATCGCCAGACTGGTCAGCCATCTGTCGCGCTTTTTGACCGGCGTAGAGATTCATCCGGGCGCAAAGATCGGCCGCAGGCTGTTCATCGATCACGGGATGGGAATCGTGATGGGTGAAACGACCGAGATCGGAGATGATGTCCTCATCTACCAGGGCGTAACCTTGGGCGGCACGAGCCTCAAAAAAGAGAAGCGCCATCCGACCATCGAGGATCACGTGATGGTGAGCGCGGGAGCGTCGGTGATCGGCCCGGTGCGAATCGGCCGCGGAAGCAGAATCGGAGCGGGCGCGGTCGTCGTTTCTTCGGCGCCGCCGTATTCAACTATCGTGGGCATCCCCGGCAAGGTGATCGAAGGCCAGAGCGCCCGGCAGGATGTCGCCGAACTGGAGCACGGCAAGCTTCCGGACCCGGTCGCCCGCGCGATCAACAACCTGGTGGAAAAGCTCAACCGCCTCGGCGTGCGGATGGAAGAAATTGAAGAGCGGCAGGATTGTCTCGAAGACAAAGTCAGCGAGCATCATCCTCCTGACCGGACGGCGGAAGTAGCAAAACAGCGCTAGGCCCGCATCGGCTCGCCAGCAACCGCGTGGCCGACGCGGAGCCGTCGAGTTGTCCGATCGCATCCGAAAATCCTTCGGTGCGAGACGGTCATCTTTTTCCACCTCCGCCGGTGCGATAGTTTATATGCCTCGCAAAAGCTCGGAATGAGCCGAAAAATGCGCGTCTTTCTCGACCATAACGCCGGCACTGCCGTAAGGCCCGAAGCCGCGGCCGCGATTAGCCGGGTGCTGTCTGGCGGCGAAGGCAATCCCTCGTCGGTCCATCGCGCCGGACAGTGGGCGCGCCGAACGCTCGAAAACGCGCGTGCCCAGGTGGCGGACCTAATCGACGCCGACGCGCGAGAGATCGTGTTTACCAGCGGCGGTACCGAATCGAACAACCTGGCGATCGAGGGTGTGCTGCGCCGAGCGGGTTCGCGGCGCAGGGTCGTCACTTCCGCCATCGAGCATTCCTCGATTCTGGCGCCGCTGATGAATCTCGAAAGCCGCGGTTTCGAGATCGTGCGCATCAGGCCCGATCGCGACGGACGAGTCTCTCCCTGCCACGTGGTCGAAACGATCGACGAATCAACCGCTCTAGTCACGCTTGGCCTGGTGAATGCCGAGGTAGGGGTGATTCAAAACCTGGACGGAATAGCCGCTCGCGCGGCCGATGCCGGCGCGGTGTTCCATCTGGATGCGGCGCAGGCGGCCGGCCGCGTCGCCATCGACGTGGCGGCGTTGGACTGCGATCTGATGACGCTCAGCGGACACAAGATCGGCGCGCCTGCCGGAATCGGCGCGCTTTACATTCGGGATGATTGCGAAATCGCGCCGATTCTTCTGGGCGGTCCGCAGGAGAGGGGAAGGCGCGCGGGAACGCAGAATCTTGTCGGAGCGGCGGCATTTGGCGCCGCAGCGCAAGCGGCGAGAATCGCGATGGCGTCCGAGCGCGAACGGGTTCGCGGCCTTTCGGAGCGGCTGCTTTCCGGGTTGATGACGCGTATCCCCGGGCTCAGGCTCAACGGCCCGGCCGACGGTCGCCTGGCAAATACCCTGAATCTCACCTTCCCGCGCGTGCTTGGCGAGAGCATGTTGATCGCTCTTGATCTCGAAGGCGTCGAAGTCTCGATGGGATCGGCGTGCGCCGCGGGCGCGGTCGAGCCGTCGCACGTGTTGATCGCGATGGGCAGGAGTGCCGCCGAAGCGCGAAGTTCATTGCGGATGAGCCTTGGATGGAACACCACATCCGAAGAAATCGCGGCCGCGATCGATATCATTCCTCGGGTTTGGCGCCGCGTCGCCGCGGCTGAACCGGCGGAAATTGGCGAGGCGGTTTGATGGGCGCGCGGGTAATGGTTGCGATGTCGGGAGGCGTCGATAGCTCGGTCGCCGCGGCGCTGCTTTGCGAATCCGGCTATGAAGTAGTGGGCGTTGCGATGCGCCTGACGCCGGAGGCGGCGCATCTGCCGCGCCGGAGGGCGACCTGCTGTTCGCACGAGGACTTCGAGGATGCGCGCCGAGTCGCGGAGCGCATGAATTTTCCATTTTATGTCGTCGACTTGCGCGAGGACTTCGCGGCGCGCGTGATTGGCAATTTTGTTTCCGAATACCTGGCTGGGCGGACCCCGAACCCCTGCGTAATGTGCAACCGGGAGATCAAGTTCGATCGCCTCTGGCAGCGCGCCAGGGCGATCGGCGCGGACTATGTCGCCACGGGCCACTACGCGCGCATTCTTCGCGGCGCGGACGGGCGCTTTCGCCTGATGCGCGCCGCCGACAACTCGAAGGATCAGTCCTATTTTCTGTTCTCCCTCAGGCAGGAAGAATTGTCCCGCACGATTTTTCCGCTCGGCGCGATGGCCAAGTCAGAGGTGCGCGCGAGGGCGCGCGAGCTGGGACTCGCCAACGCCGACAAGCCCGAGAGCCAGGAGATCTGCTTTGTTCCGGATGGAGATTATGCGGGCTTCGTCGAGCGCGCGGCGGGCCGCGGCGATGTCCGCGGCGGCGCCGTCGTCGATTCCTCCGGCAACACGCTCGCGCGCCACGCCGGTATCCATCACTTCACGATCGGTCAGCGACGCGGACTTGGCGTTGCCGCCGGAGAGCCGATGTATGTTCGCCGGATCGACAGCCACAACGGCACAGTCGTTGTGGGACGGCGTGATGAACTCGGTGCGGCCGGGCTAATCGCACGCGAAGTCAGCCTGGTCGATTGGCAGTGCGAGCGCGGTACGCCGCATCGCGTCGACGTGAAGATTCGCTACCGTCAAACGCCCGTGCCCGCGGAGTTGTCGATCGGGCCGGATTGCCGGGCGCAAGTGCGATTTCTGGAAGGCCGCCCTGCCGTGACGCCCGGGCAGGCATGCGTGTTCTACCGCGACGACGAAGTGGTGGGCGGCGGATTTATCGAGCGGGCGCTGGAAGCGTGAGAACGATGCGGTTTGCGATTGCCACGCTGGGATGCAAGGTCAATCAGTACGACTCGGCAATCATCGAGTCGCGCCTTGCCGCCCGGGGAATGGAACGGTGCGATTTCACCGAACCCGCCGACGTTTATGTAATCAACACCTGCACGGTTACCGATCGCGCCGACTCCGAATCGCTCAAGCTCGCTCGCCGCGCCCGCCGCAGGAATCCGCGTGCGAAGATCGTGATGACCGGATGCTTTGCGCAGGCGAACCCGGATGCGCTGGCGGACGCCGAAGCGGTGGATGCCGTCGTGGGGCTGGGCCGTCCCGGGGATCTCGAGCGCGCGGTTGTGGGAGAGGCGCACGAGCGCGTGATGGTCTCGAATCTGCGCAAGCAGCGCGCCGACATCGAACTTGGCGCGGTCGCACTTTCCGGCCAGACCCGCGCATTTTTGAAGGTCCAGGAAGGATGCGACCAGTTCTGCAGCTTTTGCATCGTGCCAATCTCGCGCGGTGCTTCGCGGAGCGTCGAGCCGCGCCGCATAATCGAAGCGATCGATCGGCTCGCCGCGCGCGGCTTCCGAGAGATTACCCTCTCGGGCGTGCACCTGGGCGGCTACGGCGCCGATCTGGACCCCTCGATCAGCCTGGCCGGATTGTTGGAGATGATCGCCGAGCGATCCCCGATCGGGCGCATCCGGATCAGTTCGCTCGATCCGGAAGAGCTGAGCGACGAGATCATCGATATTATCGCCGGCAGCGGCAAATTTTGTCCGCATCTGCATCTGCCGCTCCAGTCGGGAGACGATGAGATTCTTGCCGCGATGCGCCGGCGGTACGATCGCGATTACTACCGGGGGCGTGTGGAGCGGGTGCTCGCGGCGATGCCGGATGCGGCGATCGGCGCCGACATTATCGCCGGATTTCCCGGCGAATCCGCGCGCCACTTCGAGTCGTCGCTGCGGTTTATCGAATCGCTTCCGCTGGCCTACCTCCACGTTTTTCCGTATTCGGTGCGGGGGGCGACGACCGCGGCGAAGCTTCCCGGCAAGGTGTCGCATTCGGAAGTACACGGGCGCGCGGAGGCGCTGCGGCATCTCGGAGAGGAGAAGCGCGTGGAATTCGCCCG
Organism: Pseudomonadota bacterium; assembly: GCA_021323675.1. GTDB lineage: Bacteria > Desulfobacterota > Binatia > Binatales > Binataceae > JAFAHS01. The sequence continues at coordinate 116,752 of JAJPKP010000061.1, forward strand.
GCGCTTTTGCGGCGCCAGACTTAATGTGTTACTTGAAGAACGGTCGGCGCGCGGGATGCTCTCCGGTTACAGCCGTAACTATCTGCGGGTATTGACGGAAGGCTCCGACGAATTGACAAATCACGAAGTCGAGGTTGATGCATCCCTTGTCCAAGGCGCTCAATTGGTTGGCAAGATTGTTCGGGTGGAGCGGCACGCGAGCGGCCGAACCGGCGCTCAAAGCTCCGCCTGAGAGCGCTCGTTCTCGCCTCGAACGCACCATAGGCTACTCGTTCTCCAGACCCGACCTGCTGCAACTCGCCCTCACTCATCCGAGTGCCGCCGCGATCGGATCGGATGCGCATTACGAGCGGCTGGAGTTCTTGGGCGACGCAGTCCTGGACCTTGCGATTGCGGACCTGTTGATGCGCCAGTTTCCCAGCGCCAAAGAGGGCACGCTCTCGAAGCTGCGCGCCTCGATCGTCAACGCGCGCACTCTCGCGCTCAAGGCTCAGGCTCTGGAGATTGGCGAGTTGCTCCGTGTCGGCAAAGGCGAGGAGAAAAGCGGCGGACGAGAAAAGGTTTCAATTCTCGCCGCGGCTTTCGAGGCATTGATCGGCGCAATCTACACTGACGGCGGGATCGCGCCCGCGCAGCGCGTGGTCGAATTCCTCTTTACCGGCGACATCGGCGGTCCTGCCGCGGAGCGCGATTACAAGACCGAGCTGCAGGAGGTGGCGTACCGGCGCTTCAGGACGCAGCCGGTCTATGAGCTGGTTTCAGCCGAGGGCCCGGATCACGCCAAACGCTTTACCACGCGGATTCGCATTGCCGGGCGCGAACTCGGCAGCGGCGCGGGCGGCAGCAAGAAACAAAGCGAGCAGGCGGCCGCGCGCGAAGCGCTCGACCTGCTCGAGCAGGAATTGCGTGACAAGCGCGCCTGAACATCGCGCCGGATTTGTCGTTCTGGGCGGACGTTCGAACGTCGGCAAGTCCACGCTCCTCAACCGTATCGTCGGCCACAAGGTTGCGATCGTCACGCCGCGCCCACAAACCACGCGCCGCCGCATTCTCGGTATCCGGAATGACTCCGATGCCCAGCTTCTCATCATCGACACTCCCGGCGTCCACGAGTCGGGCCGGGAACTGAATCGGCGGATGGTGGAAGCGGCCCGCCGGGCGTTCGCCGAAGGCGAGGTCGTGCTGGGAGTGATAGCCGCGGGCGAATCGATCGACCCCGCCGACCGCGAGCTGCTTCGTGAGTTGAGCGCCTTGAAGGCTCCGATGGTGATAGTGATCAACAAGGTCGATCTCATCCCGCGCCAGCGGGTGTTGCCCATGATCGAAGAACTCCATCGGGAGTTCCCCGGATGCGAAATCGTGCCGGTCAGCGCGTTCAAGGGCGAGAACGTCGAGGATCTCGTCGCCACCGTAAAGGGGATGCTGCCGGCCGGGCCGAGCCTGATGCCCGAAGACGAGTACACCGACCAGACCGAACGGATGATCGCCGAAGAGGTGGTGCGGGAGAAGATTTTTCTCGCGATGCGGCAGGAGATTCCGTTTTCCACGGCGGTTCGGGTCGAAAAGTTCACTGACGAGCCGGAACGCAAGCTCAAGCGGATTGCGATGCTCATCATCGTGGAACGTGATTCGCACAAGGGGATGCTAATCGGCGCGGGCGGCAGAACTCTCAAGCAAATCGGCACCGCTGCGCGCCTCGAACTCGAGGAGATTTTCGGGACTCGCGTCTTTCTCGAAATGGTCGTGAAGGTCGAACCCGGATGGACCCGGGACCCGCGCAAGGTGGCGGAGTACGGGTTGTGAGCCGCGCGCGGTACGCATCTTCGCCCGGGCGCGAGGGAAAAGCCGCGCGCGCCCTTGCCGGCGGTCTGCCCGCCGTGGTTTTCGTAGGGCGCGCCAACGCAGGCAAATCGACCCTGTTCAACCGCATTGCAAAGGGCGCTCGCGCGATCACCAGCCCGATCCCCGGCACTACCCGCGATCTCAATTTCGGACGCGCCTCGTGGGCCGGGCGCGATTTTGCCGTCATCGACAGCGGCGGGCTCGAGCTCGGCGGCGAGCCGATGTCGGAGCGTGTGGTCGCGGAGGCGCTTGGCGCCGTCGGCGTCGCCGATGTGGTCGTATTCGTGTTCGACGGACGCCTCGGTCTCAGCGAATCGGACAAGGAAGCGCTGTCGCTGGTCCGCGAGACCGGATGCCCGCTTATCACTATCGTTAACAAGATCGATTCTCCCGCGCAGGAGGGCAGGCTTGCCGAGTTCTATGCAACCGGCGCGGAGAATTTGATTGCGGTATCGGCCACCCACGGTCTGGGAGTGGACCTTCTGATGGAAGAGATCGCCGCGCGGCTGCCGCCGGCCGAGGCCGAGCCGGCCAGGATGCCCGACCTCAAGCTCGCTCTCATCGGGCGTCCCAATGTTGGCAAGTCATCGCTGCTCAATCGGCTCTCCGGATTCGAGCGCGCGATTGTTTCTCCAACCCCCGGCACGACGCGGGACCCGGTCGATGTGCGCCTCAGTGCGGGCGGCCACGAGGTGCTCCTGATCGATACCGCGGGAATTCGGCGTCCGACTCGCGTGGAAGGCGAACTCGAGCGCCATTCGGTGGGCCGCGCGATCGAGACGATCCGCCGCGCCGACGTCGTTTTGCTGGTGATCGATGCGACCGAAGGCATCACCGATCAGGATGCGCGGCTGGCGCGGCTGGTCGATAGCAGCGATCGCGCGATGGTGATCGTGTGCAACAAGTGGGATGCGGCAGCCAAACAGGAGCGCAAAATTCCCGCCTTCGTTCGCGACGCGCAGGAGCGGTTCCCGTTTCTCTCGTATGCCACGATGGTCTTCACTTCCGCGCTGACCGGAGACGGTATCGGCGCCATCATTCCGGCGGCGGTCAAGGCAGGCGATTCGTGGCGCGCCACGTTCCAGACCTCGATGCTCAATCGGGTCCTTGCCCAGGCACTCGAAGCGATGGATCCGCCGCTGGTGGGGGGCCGCCGGCTGAACCTGATGTACGTGACGCAGACGGCCAGTAGCCCGCCGCGCCTTCGTTTCTTCTCTAACCTGGAACGCGACATCCCCGCGCACTATGTCCGCTTCCTGGAAAGCCGCTATCGAAGCGCCCTGAAGCTGGTCGGCACCCCGCTGCGGCTGGAGTTTCGAAGGACTGGGCGGACGTTTGTCGGCCCCAAGGGCGCGGTCAAACCTTCCAAAACCGCGCGCCACCGCTGATTGGGCGTCCGGCAGACGCGGCGTGATGCGTTTGTCGGAGATGAACGCCGCGGATAATCGCGTCGTGGAGATGGGTCCCGTATGCGCCACGCTTTTGTGGAAACCCGCCGGGTGCTCTACTTCGTACGCGCTTGGCGGTCCGGTATATTAAATCGCCAAGGCACTCACACGTGATTCTGATTCTCGACTTTGGAAGCCAGTACACGCAGCTGATCGCCAGGCGCGTGCGCGAGGCCAACGTATACTGCGAAATTCATCCGTTCGATTTCGCGGTGGAGAAAATCCGCGCGATGAATCCGCGCGGAATCATCCTGTCCGGTGGTCCCGCAAGCCTTTACGAGGAAAACGCTCCCGATATCGATGACGAGGTGCTGAGGCTCGGATGCCCCGTGCTGGGGATCTGTTACGGCCTGTACGTGATAGCGCAGCATCTCGGCGCCAGGAGCGTCGGTTCCCGCGCGCGCGAGTACGGACCCGCAACCCTGGTTATCGACGATCAGGACGCCCTTTTCGAAGGACTGTCCGGCCGCGAGCATCGGGTTTGGATGAGCCATGGCGACCGGGTCGAGTCGATTCCCGATTCGCTTCATCCCATCGCCCACACCGACAACTCTCCCTATGCCGCATTTTGCACGCGCGACGGCAGGATGCGCGGAATCCAGTTCCATCCGGAGGTTGTGCATACGCCGTGCGGCACGCAGGTGCTGCGCAACTTCGTGCTGAAAATTTGCGGCGAGCCGGGCGAGTGGACGATGGCGAATTTCGTCCATACCAAGACCGGCGAGATCCGCGCGCGGGTGGGCGAGGGCGATCGGGTCCTGATGGCGTTGTCTGGCGGCGTTGATTCCGCCGTCGCCGCCGCGCTCATCTATCGCGCCATCGGCGATCGCCTGAAATGCGTGTTCGTTGACACCGGACTCTTGCGCGCGGGCGAGCGCGAGCGGATGGAGCGAGTGTTCGCGCGCAAGCTTGGAATCGACCTCACGGTGACGGATGCGTCCGATTTGTTCCTGCGGCGGCTTGCCGGCGTGCTCGATCCTGAAGAGAAGCGCAAGATCATCGGCCGCACGTTTATCGACGTATTCGAGTCCGAAGAGGTCGTGCGCGGCGCGCGTTACCTGGGGCAGGGGACTCTGTATCCGGACGTGATCGAGTCGGTCTCGTTCAAGGGGCCGTCCGCTGTCATCAAGAGCCATCACAATGTCGGCGGGCTCCCGGAACGGATGAAGCTCGAGCTAATCGAGCCGCTGAGGCTGCTGTTCAAGGACGAAGTTCGCGCGCTTGGCCGCGAACTCGGACTGCCCTCCGAGATTGTCGACCGGGAGCCCTTTCCGGGGCCGGGACTGGCGGTGCGGATCGTCGGCGAGGTCACACGCGCCCGGCTCGAGCTGCTGCGGCGCGCCGATGCGATCGTCGTGGAGGAGTTCGCGCGCGACGGCTTCGGCGCGAAACTCTGGCAGGCGTTCGCGGTGCTTCTTCCGCTCAAGACCGTTGGCGTGATGGGCGACGGCCGCAGCTACGAAAGCGTGATCGCGATTCGCGCGGTCGAGTCTCAGGACGGCATGACCGCCGACTGGGCGCGCCTGCCCGCGGACTTCCTGGCCCGCCTGTCGTCACGAATCACCAACGAAACCAAAGGCGTCAATCGCGTCGTTTACGACATCACGTCCAAGCCGCCTGCCACCATCGAATGGGAGTAATCAGTGACGGTTCGCACTCGCTACGCGCCGAGCCCTACCGGCTCGCTGCACATCGGCAACGTTCGTTCGGGCTTATTCGCCTACCTGTTCGCGCGCCATAACAAGGGCGTGTTCATCCTGCGGATCGACGATACCGATCGGGAGCGCTCCACCCAGGAGTCACTGAATGAAATTCTCGAAAGCCTGCGATGGCTGGGCGTCGATTGGGACGAAGGGCCGCCCGATCCCAAATATTTCCAGTCGACGCGGTTCGATCGATATCGGGAAGGCGCTTTCAAACTTCTGCGAGAGGGCAAAGCCTATCCCTGCTATTGCACCGCGCAGCGGCTCGATGAGATGCGCAAGCAGGCCGAGCGCGAGCATCGCAAGCCCGGATACGACGGTAGATGCCGCGAGCGCACGCCGGTTGCCGACCTCGGCAACGTGCAGCTCCCGGACAAGACGGCTGGACGAAACTACACGATTCGTTTTCGATCGCCTCGCGCCGGCCAGACGGTGGTTGACGATCTGATCAAGGGCCGGGCGGTTTTCGACAACAGCGAACTTGACGATCTGATCATCTTCCGATCGGACGGCGTTCCCACCTACAACTTCGCGACGGTGCTCGATGACGCCGATTTTGAAATTACCCACGTCGTGCGCGGCGACGATCATCTGCCCAACACCCCAAGGCAGATGCAGATCTTCTACGCGCTGGGACTCACCCCGCCGGCTTATGCCCATCTGCCGATGGTGATGGGGCCGGACGGCCAGAAGCTTTCGAAACGGCACGGCGCAACGTCCGTCTTCGCCTACCGCGATCTTGGCTATTTTCCCGAAGCGCTTCTGAACTACCTGGTGCGGCTGGGATGGTCCCACGGGGACCAGGAGATCTTCTCGCGCGAGGAGATGTTCGAGTATTTCGACTTTGCCAACTGCGGCAAATCGGCGGGCATCTTCAATGCCGAAAAACTGCTCTGGCTCAATTTCCACTATCTGAAGGAGCGGCCGCTCGTTCAGCTCGCGCAGGAAGTGAAACCGTTCATCGCGCGCAAGGGGCTTTCGATCCCCGGCGACGATGAATGGCTCCAGAAGATGCTTGCCACTTTGCGCGAGCGCGCCAAGACGCTCGTCGAGCTCGTCGACTTCGCCGACTTCTATCTGAAGGATCGGATCGAGATCGAGCCCAAGGCTGCGGCGAAGTTTCTGAAGCTCGAAATCAAGGAGCCGCTTTCGGTGCTGGCCGACCGGATCGAGTCCATCGGCGGCGACTTCAGTGAACAATCGGTGCAGGCGGCCTTCGAGCAGGTTCTCGCCAGCTTCGGCTTGAAGCTCGGGCAACTCGCGCAGCCGGTACGTGTGGCAGTCACCGGAGGCACCGTCAGCCCCGGTATCTACGAAGTAATCGCCGTACTCGGCAAATCGCGAACGGTCGAGCGGCTCCGAGCAGCGGTCGCACAAATCAAGTAATCCGCTTAGGCCGATCAAATCGGGACGGTCTCATTTTTGGGGCCTAACGAATCGCAGCCGGATGCCGCCTGCGCAGCGGATTTTTCGGAACGCTGGGTCAAATCTTTCGGAACGCTCAGGCAAACAGTCGCGTCTCGACTTCTGGTAGACACCAGCCGCAAATCTCTGCCGGCAATTCCAATCATTGCGGCAGGCTGTTTAAGGAGGCGCTCAGAGGGTCTGAAATGCGAATCACAGGGAGAGGCCTGGGGTCTGTTTCGGTGGTGCTCGGAGCCGTGTTGTGCTCCGCGATTGCGGCTCGCGCACAGGTGCGTGTGGCGCAAGCCGTGAAGGTTGACGTTTCTCCTCCGCTCATCGAGCTTGCACGGCGCGCGCAGACGAACGCGGCTGTGCGGACTTCGGTCTCGGCACAGGTGAAACCGTTGCGCAAGATTCCCTTGGCCGTGCCCGGAACGGCCTCGAGCGATATGGCGCTGCAGTCACGCGCCGCTATCGCGCAGCGTGCAAAGGTGGCCTCGGGATTTCAGGGAATCGGGGTGGGACTGGGTTCGTTCGAGCCGTCCTCGACTCCGCCCGACACATCTGGCGCGGCTGGCGCGACCCAATTCGTACAATGGGTCAATTCCAGCCTCGCGGTTTTCGACAAGAGCAGCGGAGCCGTTCTGATGGGCCCGGTGGACGGAAATACTCTCTTTGCGGGCTTCGGCGGAGGCTGTGAAGAACGCAACGACGGCGACCCGGTCGTCGAGTACGACAAGGCCGCCGGCCGCTGGGTGCTCAGCCAGTTCACGGCTGAGCCTCCATACCTGGAATGCGTCGCGGTTTCGACGACGTCAGACGCGATGGGGACCTATTATCGCTATGCGTTCGATATGGGCGAAAATTTCGCCGACTACCCGCATATGGGCGTATGGCCGGACGGCTACTACTTTTCGTTCAACATGTTCACTCCGGGAGGAGATCGGATCGGCGGGCGTGCCTGCGCGTTCGATCGGACCGCGATGCTTGCCGGAATGCCCGCCGAGCAGGAGTGCTTCGACTCTCCCTCGACCTTTGGCATGGTGCCATCGGACTGGGATGGTCCGACGCCTCCGCCGGGCGGTTCTCCCAATTATTTCGTGCAGTTCGGGCTCGGGGGCGGCGCGAGCGCGCTGAACATCTACAAACTGCACGCGGACTTTGAGAATCCCGACCAGGCGTCATTCTCGGCTCCGGTCCAGTTGCCCGTTGCGGCCTTTATTCCCGCCTGTATGGAAACCGAACCTGGTCCGATCGCCAACAGCGAAGACGAAGGCGGAGCGGGGTGCATCCCGCAGGCTGGAACCGGCCAGAAGCTGGACGAGCTGTCCGACCGGATGATGTATCGGGCGGCGTATCGCAATTTCGGAGATCACGAATCGCTGGTTGCGACCCACACGGTCGCGCGTGTGGTCAAAGGAACCAATCGCGTCCTCGCCAAAGGCGCATCGATTCGATGGTACGAGGTGCGCGGCCTGTCCGCTCAGCCCGCGGTCTTTCAGCAGGGAACCTACGGTCCGGACCAAAAATGGCGCTGGATGCCCAGTATCGGCATGGATGGCGCCGGCGATATCGCGGTGGGCTACAGCGCTTCGAGCGGCGGGATGCATCCGGGAATCCGCTTCACCGGACGTACGCCCGACGATCCGGCGGGCAAGATGGAGGCCGAGGGGGTGATACTGAAGGCGAAGGGCTCTCAATTGGGCACGAGCCGATGGGGCGACTACAGCGCGCTCTCGATCGACCCGGGCGACGATTGCACTTTCTGGTACACAACCGAATACATCAACAAGACGGGACCGGCTCCGGGGTGGAGCACCTGGATCGCGTCATTTAAGTTCCCCGGCTGCCAGTAGTCCGTGTGGTTCAGGTAGTCCGATGCGGGGGCGCCGGCGAAGATACCGGCGCCCCCGCGCTTCAAAGGGCTCGTTGCGCTCGCGCTGCTCCGCGGACGCTGGCGATACTCGACCCACGCGGAAGTGCGTAGTAGCCTCGTATTCAATATGAGCATCCTGATTCCCTACGTGGTGGAGCAAACCGGCCGCGGCGAACGTTCGTATGACATCTATTCGCGCCTGCTCAAGGATCGAATCGTTTTCCTGGGCGGTCCCGTCACCGACGATTTGTCAAACCTGATTACCGCCCAGCTCCTGTTCCTCGAGTCCGAAGACCCGGAGCGCGAAATCAATATGTACATCAACTCGCCGGGAGGATCGGTCACGGCAGGCCTGGCGATTTACGATACGATGCAGTTCGTGAAGCCGCCCGTATCGACGCTTTGCGTGGGGCAGGCGGCCAGCATGGGGGCGGTGCTCCTGTGCGCGGGCGCCAAGGGGCGCAGATATGGCCTGCCGCACAGCAGGATCATGATCCACCAGGGCTCCGGCGGTTTCGAAGGGCCTCCGACTGACATGGAAATCTATGCCAAAGAGGCCCTGCGGCTGCGCGAGGTGCTGAACGAGATAATGGCCAAGCACAGCGGCCAATCCGTGAAGCAAATCGCCAAGGACACCGAACGCGACTACTTCATGTCCGCGCAGGAAGCGGTCGAGTACGGGCTTATCGATGAAGTCCTGGCAGGGCGCACCGCCAAGGTTCCGCCGGCCGGACAGAACCCGGAAAAGTAGGAAGGATGACGATGGCGGCGAAGCTCAAATGCGCGAAGTGCGGGCATCAGATCGACTCGCCCAAGCATTGCAACCGTCCGATGCATATCGGGAAAGTGGCGGGCCAGGACAAGCTCGTATGCTGGATGGGCGCGGATTGCGGCTCGGCTGAAATTCCGAAGCATTGCGGCGTCGCGATGCAGGAAGCCGCGTAAGCTCGCCGTCTCGGTTGAACTCAGCGCTAGAACAGCGATCCTTCGCTGCCCAGCATCGCGCGGCGAATCAGCGGAACAGGAATGGCGCCTTGCGCGAGGAACCGATCATGAAAGCGGCCCAGATCGAACGCGGCACCTTCGTTCTTCTTAACGTCCTCCCGCAGTTTCAGGATCATCAGCTTTCCCAACTGGTAGCGTAAGTATCCGGGATCGTCGGTTCCGCGCAGAGCCTCGACGCGTGCGTTATGCGCCGTCTGATAGGCATTCTTCTCGAAAAACGCGGCCGCTTCATCCACCGCCATGCCTTTCGTATGCATCCTGATTCCAACCAGGTACCGGCACGCTCGCATCAACGCCATCTGCAATTGCGCCAGCCGATAACGCGGATCGCCCGAGTGCAATCCCTCCTCGAGCATCATCTGCTCGCAATACAGCGCCCATCCCTCGCTGTTGGAACCGGAGTGATAGATTGTGCGGACCTTGTCCGGATTAAGCCTGTTATTCAGGAACTGCACGTAGTGCCCGGGATAAACCTCGTGCACTGACGTATCCGAAATGGTTGGCGGCGAGTAGAAGGCGAGCAACTGCTCGACCTGCTTCGAAGGCCATGACGGGTCGGGGAGGGTGACGTAAAAATACGCCTCGGTCGATTTTTCCAATGGCCCCGGCGTATCCATCGAGGCAAACGTGGTTGCGCGCATAAACGGTGGCGTCTCCGCGACGATCGGCTGAACCTGCGACGGGATGGTTGCGAGGTGATGCTCGACTACGAATGCGCGCAGGGCGGCCAGTCCCTGGCTGACCTCCGGGATAATCCGATCGGGGGCGGGATGCTCCTTTGCCAGCCGCGCGACTACCTCGGCGGGGGTCGCGTTAGGATCGATCTGCGCGGCGGTTTTGCGCAGCGCGTCCTGCAGCCGCGCAAGTTCGGCGACGCCGATTGCTTCCAGCTTGTCGAGCGGCACGTCCACCATGTCGGCATCCGCGAGCATCCGGCGGTACGCCGCCGCGCCGATCGCGTAGTTGCCGGCGGCGCGCGGCCGCAGGTCGTTGCGCAGCCAGTCGCCGTACCTGGTGATCGCGTCGATTACGGCGCGATTGGCGGCTTCGAAGGCGCGCTTATCCGGCCCGTCGGGCACGCTGGCGAAGGCCTGCGGGAGCGATTTTTCAAAGAACGCGATAGTCGCGGGCATTTGTTCCAGACAGATGTCGATCGCGACCGGCGCCACGCGTTCGGGGCGCAGGTTCTCGCGCGCGTACTGGAAATTCTTCCGCGAGGCGATCTCGCGCGCGGTGACCGACTTCATGCGCTGCGCCGGAGAAGCAAAATCGCGCTGAATGAGCGAATAAACCGCCGAGGTCGGAAGATACATGCCCGGGTCCCGCTGGTAAGTGCGCAGTTCCTCGGTGTACAGCAATTCGCCGTCGCATCGCGCTGCCAGCCATTCGCGATCCGCCTCATTGGCGGGCGACAGCGTCTTTGGGTCGATCGATTCGAATCTCCGCTTCCATTCGCCGGCGTGGCGGATCTCCGCGGCGATACCGGCGGCGGAGATGTCGTCGAGCCGATCGTCGAAGCGATGGTCGCCGAGCTCGGTTGCCCGCTCTGGAAACATCTTCAGTTCGGACTCGATGAATTTGTCCACCGCCTGGCGAAACTCGGCGTCGCCCGGCGCGGTCTGCGCAAGGACGGGTCCGGCGGCGATGAGAAGAAAGACCGCCAGGAACGCGCCGGCGCGGGACGATTGGAATCGAAGGAGACCGCGGAGGGAAGGTGACTTCTGCATTGCGTCCTCGTTATCTCGGCGTTTTCATCATGCATAGGCTATCGCGTCTGTAGACACGAGCAGGCTCGACTACTTGACTCTGCGCGATGAATAAATCAGCATCCGGCGCGACTGCTTTCACGACGTTATCAAAAGGAGAGTTCGTTCATGCGGATAAAAAAACTGGTCATCGGGTGCGCTTTCGGCTCGCTGGCCCTGGCTGCTATCGGCTTGATCTCGCCCGCGATGGCTCAGTCTGGGGCGCCGTCGCAGCGGCAACTCGATTTTGAGGCCGCCAAGGCAAATCGCAAGGCCCTCGTCGGAGAGGCGATGGCGCTGACCCCGCAGGAAGCGCAAGGGTTCTGGCCGCTTTACGATCAGTACGAGGCCAAAATGGATGCCCTGGAGCAGCGCCACGCCGCGGAAGTGCGCGCATTCGCAAAGGCGTTCAACAGTCTTACCGACCAGGATGCCAAGGCCAAGCTCGACGAGGTGGTGGCGATTGCGCAGGCCCGCCTCGATGCCCAGAAGGAATTCATCCCCAAATTTCGCGGGGTGATTTCGCAGATCAAGACGACGCGCTTCTTCCAGATCGACAACAAGCTGCACGCGATGGTGCAGTGCCAAATCGCCCAGTTGGTTCCGCTGGCGGGCGATTCCTCGGGTGGCGCGAGCAAGTAAGTTCGCGTACCTGTATCGGGATGGCAAAAGGCCGGACTCTCTAACGGAGCGTCCGGCCTTTTTTTTCCGGCGCCGGAGCCGGGAATCGGGCTTGCCAGCCCGCATTGCGGTTGGCAGACTTGCCCACAATCCTGATGGCTCGTAACGAACAGTCAGACGGCTCGCGGTTTACCGTAATACGCCTTCCGATCCTCGGGATCGTCCTCGAGACTCTAGCCCTGCCTTTCAAGCATCTGCCGGAGTTGGCGAAATACGGATGGATTCCGTTCGGCGGACTGCTTGCGGCGCGGCTGATCGAATGGGTTTTGTGGCACTTCTCCGTGCCGGGAGCGGGCACGTGGATGGGGGTGGCGCACCTGGTCTTGTTCACCCCGTTTTCGGTGATCTGGACCAGGGTTGCGATAGAAGGATCCGAAGCAAAACTCCCGGAGCGGCCCTTCGCTTTCACTCGAATTGAATGGCAGTACCTAATCGCGACGTTCCTGATGTTGCTCGCGGTTGTGGTTCTCCTGACTCCGGGGATGGCGGTGTATCGCTATGGGCAGCGAATCTTCGAGAGCGGAATCACCTTCGCCGGCGAGATGCTGATTCTGCTGGTGGGCGTGGCTGAACTGCTCGCATTTGTGCGGATCGCGTTCATCTTTCCCGCCATCGCGGTTGGCCGTTACGAAGGCCTGGTGGCGGCATGGCGGCAGACGGCGGGAAATTTCGAACCGCTCCTGGCGATCATGGCGTTGTCCAGCGCGCCGTACTACCTCGCGCTCGCGGCGATAAGACTTGGAGGGGGCTATTATCCTGCCGGGCTCTCGGCGATGATGAAGGCGTTCGGGGAGTTGTTCGCGCTGACGTTGGCGACCACCTCAAACGTGGCCGCTCCGGCGCTCGCATACCAGGCCATCGTGTTGGCGGAGTCGGGGTCCGATCGAACGGTTCTGGCCGCGAAAGGAAGATGAAATTTCAGCTTCCGTTCCAGCCGCGGCGCTGAAGTTCCGCAATCGCCACACCCAGGTTGTCCTCGGTGTCACGCCACTGGCGCGGATTCTTCTCCCTGGACAGCACTGAAAGCGCATCGCGGTAGCACTGGACCGATTCCAGCAGGTGCGCGTTTCCGTTTTCTGTGGAACCCAGGTCGAAAAGCGCGCCGGCGAGATTGTACTTTTCCCACGCCCAAGGGATGGGGTTTCTTTCGCGGCTGAAAGCCTTTAGAGCCTGTCGATAGTGCTGAACTGACAATTCGAAATAGTACTTGTCGGCCGTCCTATGTCCGAGGTCCAGGAAGGTTTCCGCCAGGCCGTCTTCGGCCTCCATCCACGCCACCGGATTGCGATCCGGGCTTAACGCGGATAGCGCCGCCGTATAGGCAGCCCCTGCCTGCTGCAAGGTGCTCGCGTTCGATTCGAGAAGGCCCAGTATCATGAGTCCGTGTCCGAGCGTGGTTTGCAATTCCGCCCACAAAGCGGGATCGCTATCGCGGGGAAAGTTTTCGAGCACATTCTGGATCATTGCGACCGACTGTTTGACGTACGCCCGGTTGGAAGTTGCCCGGCCGAGATTCGCGAGCTCGCCTGCCAGTTCTTCCTGAACCAGAACCCATGAAAGGGAATCTCTGCGCCGCTCATAGACGCCGAGCGAAGCGCGAAACGCTTCGATAGCCTGAGCCTCGATGGCAGGATCGCCGCGCTGGTCCGCCAGGAGGCTCAGGGAACGGCCAAGCCTTCGCTGGACCGCCGCCCACATCAGCGGATGACTCCGTACGTCGTAACCGGCGAGCGCGGCGCGATAGGAATCTATCGCCTTCTGGAGGTCGCCGCTGTCGCCCGTTCGCCGCGCCATTTCCTCGAGCATCGACCCCGCGCGATAGTGCATCCCCGCGACATCAAGGTCGTCCGAGTGGGCGCGGTACACCTCGAGCGCCGCGTTATAGGAATCGAGCGCCTTTTGCAGAGTATCTTCGTTCATCTCGCTCGCCGCCGAAATCTCCAGGGTCGCGCCAAGGTTGGTCTGGGTCATCGCCCACTCCAGCGGAAAGCGATCGCGGCTCCACTCTGTAAGGGCCTGCTGAAAGTATGCGGCCGAGCGCCGCAGCGAATCGCGCGATTGAATCTCATAGGCAGAGGTTCTCTCGGCGGCCCCCAGTATGAAGTCGACCCTTGCGCGCGCATCGAGCGACCATCCCGAGCTCCTGCTTTTGTTTTCCGCAATCGAGCTGACCTTTTGGATCAGGGGTTCAAGCGCGTCGCCGCACGCATAGCCCCATTCCCGCATAAAGATCACGCTTCGAGTCGCAACCAGGAGGCGAAGCACGTCATCGAAATCGCTTCCGCCCAGGTCAGGGAGCTTGAAATCGCTCGGTATGTAGGTCCCCGAGAATGGAGTTTCGAAACCCGGCTCTGTCTGGAAGGCAGAGTCGGCGTTTCCGCTCGGTGACACCGCGCCCCAGGTGAGCACGTTTGCGCGCGCATCGCCCGCGAGGCCCATCGCCTCGATATGCGCAATGGCTCGCTGAGATCCGGTCACGTCGATCGTGCGATTCACGATGATTGGGGTGATGGCCAGGCGCCGGTCCATCGCGGACAAAGCGTTCACCAGATGCTCGACCCGGCGATCGTGATCATCGCCCTGAAGGTGCGCGAACGCCGCGACAAAACGCGGGCGCTCCCGGCGAACCGCCGCATTGGAGGCTCTGCGCGACACCGCGGCGGATTGGTTCTGAAGATAAATCGAGAAGCGCTGGACCAGCAGAAAGGGGAGACAGGCCAGAGCGACTATTCCCGCGATTCGCCTGACTTCCCGGTATTTGAGTTTCCGGCGGCCAATCTGAACTCTCGCCGTATGCCAGAAGGTCGCGGCCCACAGCGCGGCGCCGCAAATCGCCGGAACCATCGTCAACAGAACGATCTCGACGGAAAACTCCGAACGCGGCCACAAGTAGATGGCCAGCAGGGTCAGCGCGACTCCGCCCGCAATCGCCCTGCGCAAGGTCATCCACGGCGGCAGTTGAGTGGGAAGGTTCATGGTGATCCCAAAGCGAAGCGCCTGTCCGGCGGCTCATTCATGTCGCAGTTTCAACAACAGCCTGTCAAGCAGCGGGGGTTCGTCCGGCACTCCTCGGGTTCGCGGTGGCGCAATCGCCGGAAAAATCGTCCGGCCGGAGCCCGGGGCCGGTCGCGGTTGCAATTATTTCCGTTTCGGATTTCGATGGCAGTGTGACAGAAGCGCCTGGCTACAATCCTTTCGATCCGTCATTCCTCATCGATCCGTACCCTCATTACCGGCCGCTGCTTGCCGGACCTCCGCAGCGGGCGAATTTCGGATTGCCGGTGGTGCTGGCGGCGCGCTATGGCGACGTCGTGACGGTGCTCCGCGATCATTCGCATTTTTCGAGCAAGATTCCGCCATACGCGATCAACCCGGGCGGTGATCCGTTCGGCGGCGCGCCGACGATGCCGTTTTCGGATCCGCCAGTCCATTCGCGGTTGCGGCGGCTGGTGGCGCGCGACTTCAGCCCGCGCCGCATCGCATCGCTCGCGCCCAGAATTCGCGAACTTGCCGCAACGCTGCTCGACGAAGGCATCCGCGACGGACGGTTCGAGGCGATGAACGCATTCGCCGACCAGCTTCCGGTCGTCATCATCGCCGAGATGCTCGGGGTTCCCGCCGAGCATCGTGCCCGCTTTCGGCGATGGTCCGACGCGGTCGCATCGAACAGCGCCACGATGCCCGGCATGCCGGTAAGCGCCGAAGTGCGCGAAGGGGTTGCGGCCTTGCGCGAATACTTCGCCCGCGAGATCGAGCGGCGGCGCAAAGCGCCGGGTGATGATTTGGTGAGCGCCCTGGTCGCCGCGCACGATCAGGACGAAGTGCTGCAGTCCGACGAACTGCTCGCATTCGTGGTGCTGTTGCTGATTGCCGGCAATGAAACCACCACCAACCTGATTGGCAATGGCCTGCTCGCTCTGGCTCGAAACCCGGGCGAATACGAGCGCCTGCGCCGCGACCCGTCCCTGATTCCGTCCGCGGTCGAGGAGATGCTGCGGTACGACAGTCCCGTGCAGACCTTGATGCGTTTTGCCGCCGAGAATACGGGCATCAGCGGAACCCCGGTCGAGACGGGCGCGATGGTCGCGGTGATATTCGGCGCGGCCAATCGCGATCCGGCTCAGTTTCCCGAGCCGGACCGGTTCGACGTGGGCCGGACCCCGAACGAGCATCTCGCCTTCGGCGAAGGAATCCACTTCTGTCTCGGCGCGCCGCTGGCGCGGCTCGAAGCGCGCATCGCGTTCGAGGCGATCGTGGAGCGCTGCGCGGAGATTCGGCTTGCCGATCCAACGGCCGCGCTTTCGTACCGCGGATCGTTCATTACGCGCGGCCTGCGCGCGTTGCCCCTGGCGGTGCCTGACCGTTAGGAGTTGCGCATCAATTCGGGCGGAATCCATGCGCCAGCGTTGAATCCGCCATCGATTGGAACCGCCACTCCGGTGATGAAACCGGCCTGATCCGAGGCGAGAAACGCGGCCAGCGCCGCCACTTCCTCAGGCTTTCCGTTGCGTCCCAGCGGATGCATCATCCCGCTGCGCGACCAGATCTGCTGCGAAGCGCCTGCGGGGATCTGGTTGCAGTTCTCCGCGATCGGAGTCTCGATCACTCCCGGGCAAATCGAGACGCAGCGGATGTTGTCGCGGGCGAAGTCGAGCGCGATTCCCTTCGACATGATGACGACGCCGCCCTTGGCCGCCTGGTACGCGCCGAGCCGCGGCACTCCTTCGATGCCTGCGCCGCTGGCGGTGTTGACGATCACTCCGCCGCCGCCTTTTATCATCTGCGGTATCGCGTACTTGCAGCCGAAGAACACTCCCTTAAGGCATACATCGACGACCCAGTCCCATTCTTCTTCGCTGGTCTCGACGACGGTCTTGGGAATATACACGCCGGCGTTGTTGAACAGGATGTCGAGGCGGCCAAAGATGCGCACCGTCTCATTGACCATTCGCTCCACGTCGGCCGCGATGCGCACGTCCACGGAGATCGAGTTCGCGGTGCCTCCCGCGCTGGCGATTTCCGCGGCGGTGTTGCCGGCGGATTCGGTGCGAACGTCCGCGACCATCACCCTGGCGCCTTCCTGCGCGAATCGAATCGCGCTGGCGCGCCCGATTCCGGAGCCCGCGCCGGTTATCAATGCGACCTTGTCCTTGAGCAGCATGGCCATCAACCTCGTCGTAAGCAGATGACCGACTGGTGCCACAATTCGCGCGGATTTGAAAGCGAAGCAGGGCAGATTCTCGCGGCGCACACGGCGGGAGAAGCGGAGCGCGGGCGCATGCGCGGATCCGCCGAGTCCCGCCGTGGCGCGGAGCAGTGCGCGCGAATTCGTGCGGCTATGCGCTCGCGGAAGCCGCGCCGCCTTGAGCCTGGTGCACGATCATCCCCGCTCGCAGTTGATCATCCAGGGAATGCCGAATTGATCGACGAGCATCCCGAAACGCGCGGCCCAGAAAGTCTGTTGCAGCGGCATCCGCACCGCGCCGTTCTCGGAGAGGGCTTTGAAGATGCGTTCCGCATCTGCGACTGAGTCAACGCTAACCGAGACCGAGAAGCCTCTGGGGGCTTCGTAGGAATTTGGCGGGGTATCCGAACCCATCAGGACCTTGTCGCCGAAGACCAGGCGCGCATGCATGATCTTTTCCCGCCATTCAGGCGGCACTCGGTCCGCCATCGGCGATTCACCGTGCCTCATCATCATCTCGATCTTGCCGCCGAGGCATCGCTCGTAGAGCTTGAACGCCGCTTCGCAGCGGCCATCGAAATTCAGATAAGGATTGAACTGCATCTCATGATCCTCCTCTCCAATCGTGATTTGCATTTCCCAAGGCGCCCCAACCCGAGCGGATGGTTCGCCACGCTATGGTCACAGTCGTGATCGCCTGAGGCTCGCTCGGCCGCGCGACGGCCCGGATTATACCCATCCCTCCGGGAATCGCGCGGCCTTCGAGTCGCGATCGAGCGATAGGCGCCCCTGGAAGGGCGCCTTCCAAATCACGCCCTGCTTGCCGCCGGGTACTCGTCGTGCCGCTTCACCCAGTCCGTGAGGTTGAAGTTCGGCCCGTTTTCGTTGCGGCCCTTTGGCGTGATGTCGAGAAACATGTACGTTCCCAGTCCGCGTTCGTCGCCGCGCCCATACGAGGAATACGTATGATAGACGTCGCCCTTCTTGTCCTTGAAGAAAACGCTTGTGCCGTGCAGATCCTCCATCGTGGCGTCGGTCATTTCGAAATTATAGTACACCTTGCCCTTGGCGAGGTCCTCTTTTCTGAACGACACGTGATAGTCGTAGTTGAAGTCGCTCGGCGCTGACGACACCCAGTTGAACCGCCATCCCATCCGCCTTTTGTATTCGTCGATTTCGGCCAGCGGCGCGCGCGAGACCGCGATAAACGTCACGTCGTGGTTTGCCAGATGAACGTTCGGCCCGTCGATGTGATCCGCCAGGAACGAGCATCCCACGCATCCGACCCGCCGCCCGGGCGCCAGCATGAAATGATAGACGATAAGCTGGCTGCGGCCGTCGAAAAGCTGCGCCAGGGTCTTCGGGCCCTCGTGCGTGTCGAAGACGTATTCCTTTTCGACCTTGACCCACGGCAACTGCCGGCGCTGCGCGTTGATCTCGTCCTGGATGCGGATGAACTCCTTCTCGCGCGCGAGGAGCTGTTTTCGTGCCTGAATCCATTGGTCCCGCGAAACGATCTGATTCATTGCTTCCTCCGTGTCTGTTGTTGCAGGTTCGTAATGAACCATTTAGTTAAATAACGAGATAGTTAAATACCCTCGATATGATGGCCTGTCAACCTTGCCCTTGTTGCCAGGGCCGCCGGTTCGCGCCAGCTTGCCAACTCGTGACGGCCCGGTGTAAACGCCGCTCAGAATGGATTTGAAGATTGCCGGCCTGGGGCGAGAGACTCGGCGACACACTGCTCGCCGAAGCCGCTGTTCCGCTTTTTCGCCGCTGTCGATCGCGCTTCTCGCCGCCTGCTTGAGCGGCCCGGCAAGCGCGTTGGCTGAGCCGGGGGCGTCCGTGGCGTCGTCAGCGCCGCCCGGGACGGTAATCGATCGCGGCAACCTCGCGCAGTTCTCCGGGATGGTTCCGAGTGCGATGGCGTTTGCGATCGACAACGGCCTGGCGGCGCGCGTGGTTGCCGCGCGGCCCATCGCGTGGCCGCGGGCTTATCAGGATGCGACCGAGCATTACTCGGCGCAGGTACGCCTCGACTCGCAGGGCGCGATGCAAAATTACGTTGCGGGTCTGCCGTTTCCGATCATCGATTCGGCCGATCCCAACGCCGCGGTCAAGATCGCCTACGATTGGCATTGGGGGCCATTCATTCCGTCCGAGCTTAGGCTGTCGGCGATGCAGAAGACGCGGGCCTGGGTGGTGAATTCGTCTGCTCCCGGCGCGCTGACAGAGGATGACTCGCATCGCGATTTTCGAAACGAGGGGAGCTGCGATCAGATCGTGATCATGCGTTTCATGCACACGCTGCGGGATCTTGCCGATGCGCACCATCGCGATTCTCCGGTCGAGTTCAAGCAGCGCGGCAATTACTGCGGTCCCGAGCCCAGTTCCTACATCATGATTCAGTATCTCGATCCGGATCGCAGCAGCGACGCGTGGTTCTTTCCCTCCGCGATACGACGATGGCGGCGGATGAAATGGAAGGGCGGCTATCCGCATCAGTCGTGTACTTACGCATGTGCGCAACTATGGTGGGAGTACGTGCCGCCCAAGACTGAGGCATACACGTACAAGCTGCTCGGCGAGCAACCGATGCTTGCCTGCATGGATGCGAACGGCGGTCGAACCGCGATCGTCCGCCGCCAGAACTCGGCCAAATTCGGCGACCTGGATTGCGAGGTGCGGTCTGCCTGGGTTTTGCGGATGACGCCCCGTGCGGCGCCGGAAAGTATCCTTCCCGCAAACGTGTTTCTCGACAAGGAAACCTACCTGTTGCTGGGGGCGCAATTTTACCGGGATGCGGCGCCGGACACGCTGGTTCCGATCTGGAGCCGAGTAGCCTCGCAGACGGGCGAAATCGGGATGGAGTTGAGCGATGACCTCTACGTTCCGAGCGATCGTCCCGGATTTTTCCTGTCCCTGAATCTGAGCGAAGAGACAGGCATGCTGGATTTCGATCCTCCCTCGAACAACCTGTTCAACCCGCGCGCACAGGGCTACGAGCCTCACTGACCGGTCTCCGTCCCGGCAACCGGATGGACCAGCATTTGTGCCGCTGGGAGCCATCGAAGCCGACTGATGTCGCGTTTGGTTACATCGGTCAGGCAGGCTTCGCGCGATCCCGCCTTGGGGCGATGGCCGCCATGGCTCGGCTCTTGCTTCCTTTTATCTCCTTCAGAAATCGGTCGTGGGACCAAATGATCTATCGCGCAAGACGTTACCCTGGCTTCGCGTTCACGCCTCCTCCGAGCATGCTCTTCTTTCTTGTGTTCGCGGCAGCCACCTGAAACTGGCGGTTAGGGAAAAGGCCGATCGTTCGGGAAAGGCGGATGGCAAGGAAGCAGAGTCTCGGTTCGGCTGGTCGCGCTTCGCAAAGCGATGCCGAAAACCATCGCTTGCCAGAAGAGACTCGCGATGATGGCGACGTCGGGGCAACCGTGAGCGAGGCGGCACAGGCAGCCGGATCGAAATCCTCATCGTCCCCCGAAGATGCCCTGCAACGCGAGGCCGAGTTTTACAAGCAGATTGTGGATGGCGCCGCCGACGTCACCACTTTGATCGCGCCGGACGGGACGATGCTCTATGCGAGTTCGGCGGTCTCGATGCCGCAGTCGCTGGGCTATCCTCTCGAAGAGATAATTGGCCGCAACTCCCTCGATCTCGTTCATCCTGAGGACCGTAGGAACGTCGTCCGAACGATCATCAAAACACTCAAGGACGGGCGCACCGAGGTGGAAGCCAGAGTGCGCAGGCGCGACGGTTCCTGGGTGTGGGCTGAGATGCGGGGCAGGGCGGTTACGTTGCATGATGGCCGCCGGGCGGCGGTCGTTTACGCGCACGACGTCACCGAGCGCAGGCGCCTTCGCGATCAGCTTGAAAAGCGCGAGGCGTACTACCAGGCGCTGCTGCGCGCATCTTCGGACCTTATCCTGGTGGCCGATCCTTCAGGGGTTATCCGCTTCGCAAGCGATTCAGTGCATCGGGCATTTGGCTATCGACCTGAAGAACTGCTGGGCAAAAACGTGATTTCCTTCGTTCACCCGGACGATTCAGCCCTCTTCGTGGAGCGGCTTCGCACCGTCGATACCAATCCCAACGCGCCTTGCGAAGTTCGGGTGCGGCGCAAGGACAACGGCTGGATTGACTGCGAGGCCGTCGCCGCTTCCGCCCAGGGACTCGACGGCGCGCCGGTTGTGGTGCTCAGCGGCCGCGACATAACCGAGCGCAAACGGGCAGCGCGCGAGCGAACGATGCTCGCGGCGATTGTAGCGTCATCCGACGATGCGATTCTGAGCCTCGATCTCGAAGGAAAGATAACAAGCTGGAACCGCGGCGCGGAAAGCGTCTTTGGTTTTTCGGCAAAAGAAGCGGTCGGAAGGGAATTTTTCGATTTGTACCTGCCGCCGGAGGTGCGCGAATTTGCGCGAGCCGACATGCGTGCCGGGATCGAACGAATCAAAGACCAGTCCGCTCCCTTTCTGTACCGGATCGAGGGACAGGCGATCCGCAAGGATGGAACCAGGGTCGATATCTGGATTGCGGCGTCCGGTATCTACGATTCCGGCGGCCGCCTTATCGGCGTCTCGAACATCGTACGCGATATAACCGAGCACAACCGGCTGCGGCGGCAGCTCGAGAAGAGCGAGGCATACCATCGCACGCTGCTCAATACTTCTTCGGATGCGATCATCGTGGTCGATCCCTCCGGGGTGATTCGGTTTGCGAACCGTTCCTCGGAGACGATGCTGGGTTTTAGCCCGGAAGACCTGCTCGGAAAGAGCATATTTTCCTTTCTGAGAGAGGAGGACGTGCCGGTGGTCAGGGAGCGGTTGCGCTCGGTTGAAACCGGCTCCAACGCTTCCGCGGACTTCTTTGTGCGGCGCAAGGACGGTGTCTGGATTGAATGCGAAGGCGCCGCCGCCCCGGCAGTCGGCCCGGACGGTGAATCGCTGTTGGTCATCGATGCGCGAGATGTGACCGAGCGTATGCGGGTCGAACGCCAACAAGCGATGCTGGCCGCGATTGTTCAATCTTCCGACGACGCCATTCTAAGCCTCGATACGGAAGGGCGAATAACGAGCTGGAATCGCGGCGCCAAGGAAATCTTCGGCTTCTCCGCCGAAGAAGCTCTGGGCCAGGACTTCTTCGACCTCTATGTGCCGCCCGAAATGCGCGAGGTGGTGCGCGATGAGATGCGCGCGGGGGTGGCAAAGGCCCGGGAAATCGCAGACTTCGTTCATCGAGTCGAAGGGGAAGCTGTTTGCAAGGACGGGCGCAGGATCACGGTGTGGATCGTCATCACTGCGCTTCGAGATGCGCGCGGCAGCCTGATCGGAATCGCGAATATCGTGCGCGATGTCACCGAGCGCAACCGCAAGGAGCAGCGCCTGGCCATGATGGCGTCGGTGCTGGATGCCAGCACCGACCTGATCGTTGCGGTGGATCGGGAAGGGCGGGTCATATCCTGGAACCCCGCGGCCGAGCGCGCGTTCGGCGTAAGGCAGGATCAGGCTCTCGGCCACAGGTTGCGCGACTTCATCCCGGCCGAGCATCTTGTCCAGGAGCGCGAGGTTCTGCAGCGCATTCTGCAAACCGGAGAGCCGGTTGCCTACGAATCCGAGCAACCGAGCTTGAACGCGACCTTCCTGGTCAGCGCATTTCCAATCCGGGATGCATCGAACAGCATCACCGGCGTCGCCGGCATCGTCCACGATATCAAGCCGTTCAAGGAGGCCGAGCGCGAACTGCGCGAGGCGCACGAGTACGCCCGGGGCCTGTTCGAGTCCTCCGTCGACGCGCTCGTGGTGGTTGATGCCAGCTTGCGCATCGTCGATGCCAACGAGCAGTTCGCGAGACTCGCCAGGTTGCCCAGAAAGGATCTGCTCGGTTCGGCGTTCGACTCGATGTTTGCCGATCCGGGTCCCGCCCGGGAAGCAATCAGGAAAGCCATCGCGGACGGTTACGCGGCCAACGTCGATTTGACCATCAAGTGCATCAACGGCGTCGAAATTCCCGTATCGTTCAACGCCTCGCTTCTTTATCGGGCGGGTAAGGTGTACGGCGTGATCGGGGCTGCCCGCGATGTCACCGAGCAACGCGAAGCCGAACAAATTGTTCGCGAAGAGCGCGAGTATAGCCGCAGCCTGGTTCAGTCATCGCCGGACGGATTGCTGGTTTGCGATTCTCAGCTTGTTCTGACCGATGTAAATGAGCGGGCCACCGAACTGTCCGGATATTCGCGACAGGAGTTGATCGGAATCAGTCTGCCCTCGTTGTTTACCGAACCGCTGGCGGCAGCCGACCTGCTTGGCAAGGCGCGCGACCAGGGGCATCTCGGAAATATCGAGCTCAGGATGCTTACAAAGACGGCGGCGACGATACCGGTGTCGCTGAATGTCTCGGTGATGATAAGCGGCACGAACCGCCGAATTCTGATCGCGGTGCGGGATATCAGCGAGCAGAAGCGCGCGGAAAAGGAACGTTCGTTGCTCGCGGCGGTGGTCGAGTCGTCGGCCGATGCGATCTTCAGCGAATCGACGGACTTGGTCGTCACGAGCTGGAACTCCGCCGCCGAGAGGCTGTTCGGCTACAAGAGTTCCGAAATTGTGGGCCGGAGCGCGGCTCTGCTGGCTCCGCTGGACCGCCGCGCCGAACTGGTGCGGCATTCGCGCGCGGTTCAGAAACAGCGCACTCCTGAAGTCTATGAAAGCAAGCGCGTGCGCCGCGACGGAACCGTGTTCGACGTGAGCCTGACGGAGTCGCCGATAATCGATTCGACCGGCGCGGTGATCGCACTCTCGGTGACCGCACGCGACATCTCCGAGCGCAAGCGCATGGAGGCGGACCTGGCCAAGGCTCGCGATACCGCCCTGGAGACCGCGCGGCTCAAGTCGGAATTTCTAGCAAACATGAGCCATGAAATTCGAACGCCGCTCAATTCGATAGTCGGGCTGACCGGCCTTCTGCTTGATACTGAGCTTTCCCCCGAACAGCGCGAATACGCGACCGACGTGCGTGCCAGCAGCGACGTACTCCTCAGCCTGATCAACGACATCCTGGATTTCTCGAAAATCGCGGCGGGAAGGATCGTTCTCGAAGAGGTCGATTTTGACGTGAACAAGACGGCCGAGGACGCGTTGGATCTGATTTCCGATCAGGCAAGAGGCAAAGGCCTCGAACTGACGCTGGCGATCGATCCCGACGTCCCGCGGCTCGTCCGCGGAGACCCCGGGCGATTGCGGCAGATCCTGCTAAACCTGCTCAGCAACGCCGTGAAGTTCACGAAGCAGGGCCAAATTGATGTCGCGGTGAGCAAGCTCGGCGAGAATCCCCAGGAGGCGATCCTGCGCTTCGAGGTCAAAGACACCGGCATCGGTATCCCGCTCGAACGGCAGCATCTGCTGTTCCAGGCGTTCACGCAGATCGATGCGTCCACGTCGCGTCATTACGGTGGCACCGGACTTGGCCTGTCGATCGCGCGCGAACTGGTTCAGGCGATGCAGGGTACGATCGGAGTCAGCAGCAAGCCCGGACAAGGCTCGACCTTCTGGTTTACGGTTAAGCTCGGCAGGCAGGTCGGGGCGCAGAGGCCGGTTTCTCCGCGGCCTGTCGCGCTGACCAACATGAGAATCCTGATCGTCGATGACAACGCGGTCAGCCGGCGCATTCTGGAAGGCCAGACGCGGGCCTGGGGG
Organism: Pseudomonadota bacterium; assembly: GCA_021323675.1. Classification (GTDB taxonomy): domain Bacteria; phylum Desulfobacterota; class Binatia; order Binatales; family Binataceae; genus JAFAHS01. The sequence continues at coordinate 141,338 of JAJPKP010000061.1, forward strand.
ATGCAGCCGCGAAGCGTTGGTTCGGCAAAGGAAGCTCTGGAAGTGATGCAAAGGGCGTTCGAGCGCTATCCAATCGCGCTGCTTGACGTGATGATGCCGGAGACTGACGGAATTGAGCTTGCGCATCTGATCAAGAAGGATCCCGCGCTTGCCGACACCTTGCTGATCTTTGTCTCGTCGGTAGGCTCGCGGACCGATTTTGCGGAACGGCTGGCCAATCTGGACTTCGGCGACTGGCTGACGAAGCCGGTTCCCGAGTCGATGCTCTACGACGCAATCGTGAGAGTGTTGTCCAGGCTGGCGAAGCCGCCCGCTTCGGTGACTGAGGCGGGCAAGACCGCTCCCGGCAGATTCCATCTTCCGCCCGGCGTCAGCGCTCGAGTTCTGCTCGCCGAGGACAACCCTCTCAATCAGAAGGTGGCCAAGCTTCAGCTTTCCAAGTTCGGTCTTGAAGTCGACACAGTCGCCAATGGGCTGGAGGCGCTGGACGCGGTCGCGCGGCATCACTACGACCTGATCTTCATGGACTGCCAGATGCCGGAAATGGACGGTTATGAAGTGACGCGCGAATTGCGCCGTCGCGAAGGATCAGGGCCGCGCAGCACGATAATCGCGATGACCGCGCACGCGCTGCCCGGGGACCGCGAAAAGTGCCTCGCGGCGGGGATGGACGCCTATGTGAGCAAGCCCGTGACCCATGAGGCGCTGAACGCGGTGCTCGCGGAGGTTTTCGCCGTGCAGCGCACACAACCAGGGGCCGCCGCGCCGGAACCTTCGCCGTGACCCTCCGACGGCTGTCGCCATTGCGCAAGGCGACAGGTTTGAAGCGCGATGAACGGCGCGGTGGATTTGGCCCTGCGGTATTTCCGCTTCAGCTCCGGTCGGCCAGGGGAATGAACAAGGTGCGGCGTTCGGAGTTTCCAATCCCGCGCGAGATGTGCCCCTTGCCGGTGACATCTTCCGCAAGCAGGATCGAGCCGGGTCCGAACCGGCGTTTCTCGCCGTCGCTCACTTCGATCTCGACCTCGCCGCTCAAATTGACGACGAACTGGCGGCGAGGAGCGTTGTGCCAATCGATGAAGTATTCGCCGCTGCGCGTTTCCCGAAAGATCACGCCTTTGGCCGCAATCATTGCGGATATCGTCGAAGCGTAGTCCGCCGGTTTCATCTCGGGGTTTACGTCTTCCAGATGCGACTCGCCGTCCGCGCCTGCGTAAATGCGTGTGTACTTCATTGCGATACCCCCGGTTCTTGCGCATGCCCCGCGCATATTGGTCTTCGCAGGTATGCTCGCGATCTAACTAGTCGAGTGGGTGCGATTTATCCATCACCTCGCGCTCGAGGTCGCGAGGAGAGCGGCGCGCGCAGTACACCTTCTTGCGCCGGAAGGCTGGCGCGGACTCGAAGTATAGCGTTGGGCGCGGGCAAGAATTCCTGAGGCAGAAGACGTTTCCGCTTCGGGAATCTTGCCGGCGCCGCTTTCAAGGGTCCGGATGAGCCGGCCGCAGAGCTATGCGCTCATGCGATGGGTCTCGCCGTCGGTTGCATGAAGACGGCGAATCCTCTCGTGCTCATCCTGCTCAACCCGCTCGCGCACGGTCTTCGACTCGCCGATCGGCACAACTTCCTGAAGGCTGGTGGCGTTGTACACATCGGCGAATGACGCGTAGGCGCCGATCAATCCCGAGATCACTCCGGAGATCCCGCCGAGCACGGCGAGCACGGTCGAGCCGGCAAACATCGCGATTCCCGCCAGACCCATGCAGATCCACAGGAACAGCAGCACCAGGTTGAACGCCGCGGATTCGTAGAACGACGCGATCCACAGATAGAGCGTGACTACTCCGCTGACGATGAACACCAATGCCATCCCGTTTGCCGCGGCCGCCGTATGAGCGCCGAAGAGCGGCGTCTGCGCCAGCGCCCACCATCCGAAGAACGAACCCAGAAACGTGAACGAAGTAGCCGCCATCGGATCGCCATACGCGAACGCCCACATTCCCGCCAGGATTTCGGCCAATCCGCCGAACATGATCGCCTGCGTGAGATAAGGCTCCATCGATGCCGGCGAAAAGATCATTGCGACTCCCATCAGGAAGGTCGAGGTCGCGAGCCCAGCCAGGCCGAGCGGAATCGGCGTGGCGAAACCCTTGTCTCTGCCAGGCCTCAACATGATCAACTCTCCTTATGTGTGACGCACGTGGAGACACGCTCGCCACAGTTAGTTGAAAACGACTGTGCCGACCGGTCACGTCTCCTTGGCAGGCCGGTACCCCTATCCGTTTAGACGCTCGACTAAAGCGCGATTATTCAAGCGATAGCCGATGGAGTTTCGGCGTAGCGCCGCCCCGACACGCTTGGCAGGAAGTGAATTTACCTGGCTGCGCTCGCTTACGCGCGCAGACTTTCGGCGGGATGCCTTGATTGATGAATTTTCGCGCCGAGGGCCGCGATCGAGCGCCCGCTCGCGCAGTTTTCGATAGACCCTGCCGATCCCGCTTCGGGTAGACCCGTAAAATTTTCTGCAGTAAGTGATTCCGCGTGCGTAAGGAAACCCTCAAAACGATTCCCGCCGCATGTCGAACGCGACCTCTGCGCCTGGCGGTACCGATCGCCGCATTGGCCCTGCTGATCGTGCTTGCGCAATCGGTGAAAGCATCCGGCGGCGCGGCCACCGCCGCGCCGCAGCCCGCTGCTTCGAGCGCTTACACTCCGGAACAGGCGGAGATGGTTTCGCTGATAAACTCGGGCGTGCTCGCGGACCTCGGTTATCCGAACTTCGCCAGGTACAAGCAGGAGATAGACAAGTTCTACAGGGAAGGCGGCTACAGCCTTGCCTGGATCCGTGAACGCCATCCGACTTCGCAGGCGACGGCGATGATAGCGCTGTTCAAGCAGGCCAATCTCAAGGGCCTCAACCCGGGCGACTACGACGCGACGCGATGGGACAGCCGGGTGACGAAACTCACGTCCAGCGCGCCGCCTGCATCGGACAGCGATCGAGAGCATTTCGATCTCGCGATGACGGTATGCGCGATGCGCTTTGTCTCGGACCTGCACGTCGGACGCGTTAATCCGCAGCAATTCGCCTTCGGCCTCGAGATGGGATCGAAGGAGTACGATCTTGCCGACCATCTGCGCAGCCAGGTGATAGACGCATCGGATGTGGCCTCGGCAATCGCGAAAGTGGAGCCGCCGTACGACGGTTACCGGCGGTTGGAGGCGGTGCTGCCGCGATATATCGAGCTTGCCGGCCAGGGGGACGTGGCGCGGCTCCCGGTCCCGGATAAATCGGTGCATCCGGGCGAAGCTTATGTGGGAGTGCCGCAGTTAATCGCGCGGTTGCGGCAACTCGGCGATCTGGCCGCGGGCCAGGAGTTGTCCAATGTCGGCACCGTTTATGGAGGTGGGGTCGTCGATGCGGTCAAACATTTCCAGGGTCGCCACGGCCTTGCCACGGACGGCGTCCTGGGGGCCGCCACGGTTTCCGAGCTGAACAAGCCGCTCGCGTACCGCCTGCTGCAGCTTGAACTGGCACTCGAACGCTACCGATGGATTCCGCGGCGATTCCCGGAACCGCCTATCGTGGTCAATATTCCAGAATTTCGGCTGCGCACGATGCGCCGGCAGCCGGCGGAATTTTTGTCGATGAAGGTCGTTGTGGGCAGGGCGTATCGATCGCAGACGCCGGTCTTTGCCGACCTGATGCGTTACGTGATCTTTCGCCCGTACTGGAACGTGCCGACCGATATTCAACGCAACGAGCTTATCCCCAAGATTCGGCGAAATCCGGACTACCTGGCGCAGAACGACTACGAAGTTGTCGGCCGCGGCGGATCGATCATCACCGATGGCACGGTGTCCGATGACGTGCTCGACGGGTTGCGATCGGGCGAATTCGCCATCCGGCAGAAGCCGGGACCGAGGAATGCTCTGGGGCTCGTCAAGTTCATCTTCCCGAACAACTACAACGTCTATTTGCACGGGACACCTCAGCCCCAGCTCTTTGCGCGGGCGCGCCGCGACTTCAGCCACGGATGCATCCGGGTGGAAAATCCGGCAGCGCTCGCGGCCTGGGTGCTGCGCGACAAGCCCGGATGGAATCCGGATCGAATCGCGGAAACCATGAACGGCACCGTCGACAACGTCCAGGTGAATCTGGACAAACCGATTCCCGTACTGATTCTTTACAGCACCGCCGTCGTAGAGCCGGATAACGAAGTCCATTTCTTCGACGACATCTACGGCTACGACGCGAAGCTCGAGAAGGCGCTCGCGCAGAGAGAAGGCTGAGGGTCAGCCGCAATCAGGATGCTGGCGATGCCACTCGGTAGCGCGCTCAAAGGCAGATCCGACCTGAATCAGCGTCGCCTCGCCAAGCCGGCGTCCGACCAGTTGCAAACTCGGCGGCGGCGCTCCCGCTCCACACGGCAGCGACAGAGTAGGGTTCCTGCTGAGGTTGAACGGTGCGGTGTAGCGCAGAAGGGGATTAGGCCCTGTGAATGCTCCCGCATCCGGCGCTATGGCATCGGCCGGGATTGACGTGAATGGCATCGATGGGCACGCGATGACGTCGGCATCATCGAAGACCGGCTGAAACAGATTCGCGAACCTTTCGCGCGCCATGTGCGCATCCGCGTAGTCGCATCCGCGAACCCTTGTGCCCAATTCCAGGAACGACCTGAACCCGGCCCCGTACTCGGCTGCGCGCTTCGGATAGAACTCGGCATGAGCGGCCAGCGTCTCCGCCGCACACAGCGTGGTCCACGCAGTCAGGGATGCATCGGTATCCGGGATTGCGACCTTGACGATTCGGGCGCCGAGTTTTTCGATTGCCCGCGCGGCGGTGAGGACGGCGGTGGCGACGTCCGCCGATGCTTCGCCGATGTATTTCTCATCGATGCCGACACGGATTCCCTTTACGCCCCGGTCGAGCGCGCCCGCGTAGTCCTCAACCGGCGCGCGAAGCGAAGTGTCATCGGCGGGATCGTGCCCCGCGATCGCAGTGAGCATCAACGCTGCGTCCGCGACGCTCCGTGCCATCGGTCCGATGTGGTCAAGGGATTCGCCGAGCGGAAACACGCCGTACCTGCTGACCCTTCCCCACGTCGGTTTGAGTCCGACGATGCCGTTGGATGCGCTTGGAAATCGAATCGAGCCGCCGGTGTCGGTGCCGATCGACCCGAAGCACAAACCAGCCGCCGTCGCCACGCCTGATCCGCTGGATGAGGCTCCCGGCCACACGCTTGAATTCCAGGGGTTGAGGGGAGGCGGAAACTCCGGGCTGTACCACGCGACCGCGAATTCCGTCAGATTCAGCTTGCCCAGCAGGACGGCGCCGGCATTTTCCAGGCGCGTTACGACAGTTGCGCTCGACTCGGGCCGCCAGTCGCGCAGCACGCTGCTGGAGCAGGTGGTGCGAACGCCCCTGGTCCAGCACAGGTCCTTGACCGCGACCGGAACTCCGTGCAGCGGCCCGCGCCATCGTCCCGACGCAATTTCGCCATCGGCGCGTTGAGCCGCGGCGATCGCGGAGTCTTCGAGCACGGTGATATAGGCGCGAAGGCGGGGATTGAGCCGTCGAATCCGATCCAAAACGCGGCGCGTGACATCGGCGGAAGCGACTTCGCGCTTGCGAAGCATTTCCGAAAGTTCGCGAAGAGAAAGATTGCAGAGCTCCTGTTCGTCCATGTCGATCTCCGTTGTCCCGACTACTGCACGATCGGGACGCCGCGGACAACCCCGTATCGATAGAGCGCGGCGGATGAGGTCCTTCGTCCGGCGCTTCGCGCCCAAATTCTCCCGAAAAAGGCGTGTCTTAGTGGTTGTTCGGTGCAAGGTAGCCCGGGCCCACCGTCGGCGGTTTCCATCCTCCAGAGGAGACCGGCGGCGGATATGCACTGGTCGCCGGGCCTGACGATGACCGCGCCTGTGGCTGGTCCTTCGCCGCTCCCTGGCCGGATTGTCCGATGGGGGGCGCGTCGAGGCTTACGCGATAGGGTCCGGGGCCAGGGCCCAGCGTCACGCGGCCGACCGCGACCCGCTGCCTGCCCGAATCGACAATCACCCAGTAATCCTTCTCTGCCGGAGCGCACATATGACTGATCACCGAGTCCGATCCGGCGCGCAGTGCCGGCCTCTGGAGAGCGCCCGGAGCCTGTCCGGTCTTGATGAAGGAATCGAGGTCGCCGGTGACCGGCAGCAAGTCAGCCGTGTTGACCCACGCGGGGTAGCCGCCATAAGAGGCGGGAAAACGCACCGTGACCTCCAGATTGGCCCATCCGGACGGCAACTGACTGCATCCGCCGCGGCTCCCGCCGCTGGCCGCACCAAGCGCCTGATTCATCGCGCGCTCGCGGGCGCGCTGGTTCGTATCGCGCTGCCATTGCTCGCTGCCGATATAGCCGCCGTACACGCCGCCGCTGGAACTTTGCGCCAGTGCGCTCGTGGTGGCCGCGAACACCATCGCCATCGCCAGCATCACTCTACACGTAGTCATGTCGCATTCCTCCCGTACCGTGATTTCAGAGCAACGGGTGTGCCGGGCTCGATCATTTCCGAAAGATGTGGTGCGGGGAGGAATCGCGCGGGCACTGCGCTACGTGGGCGTCGCGCTACCCAAGTGTCCAGGCGGCTAGTTTCTTCGGACGTTGCGGAACGGTCCCGTGTCGAAGCGCGGCTCCTTGGGCAATCCCAGCACGCGCTCGGCGATGATATTGCGCTGGATTTCGTCGGTGCCGCCGGCGATTGAAACAGCCGGCACCGAAACCAGGATCTCCGCGATGATTCCGTCGCGAGGTCCGTCGCTTCCCGTCAGCATCGCCGCCGTGCCCGTGATCATCGTATGCACGCGCGAGCAGCCGCGCGCGACGTGGCTGGCGGCGAGCTTCCCGAGCGATCCTTCCGGGCCCTGCGGGCGGCCCTGCTGCTGGGTGGCGCGGGCGCGGCGCGCGGTCCATTCGGCGGACCGCGCGAGAATCATAAGCCGGGCGATTTCCTGGCGAACATTGGGGTCGCGGTTCGCACCGGTCTCTTTGGCGCGCTCGATGATCAGGTCAACGCGTCCCGCGCGTTGCGGATACCACGTGTAAGGCTGATTGGCGATTTCGAGCTCGGCCCGCTCTTCGGCGTAAATCCTGCCGACGCGCGGTCCGCGGCGCGACGGCGATGCGAGGCCGTCGGCTCCGCGGCGCTCATGCGCCAGCGTGGTCATCGCGACCTTCCATCCCTCGTTCACCTTGCCGACCAGGTTCTCCTTCGGAACTTTCGCGTCGGTGAAGAACACCTGGTTGAACGATGCGTGCCCGTTCATCTGCCTGAGCGGCTGCACATCGACACCGGGCTGCCGGATATCGATCACGAAGAAGGACAGCCCCTCATGCTTGGGCGCATCCCAATCGGTGCGGGCGAGCAGGATGCCGTAGTCGGCGTGATGGGCGCTGGTCGTCCAGACCTTCTGCCCGTTGACGATCCAGAAATCTCCCTTCAGGTCGGCGCGGGTCGTTGCGCCGGCGAGGTCAGATCCGCTGCCGGGTTCGCTGAAGAGCTGGCACCAGCTGTCTTCGCCGGTAAGGATGCGGCGGAGGAACCTTTTCTTGATGTCGTCCGAGGCGTGTTCGAGCAGGGTGGCCGCCGCCAGAAGCCGCACGCCGGACTTGGCGACGCCGACCGCGCCGATTGCGGCAAACTCCTCTTCCACCGCACGCGCGACCCCTACCGGCAGCCCGCGTCCATACCATTCCCGCGGCCACTGCGGCATCCCCCAGCCTGAGTCGGCGAGCATATTTCGCCATTCGACCAGCGATCGCTCCGGATTCCAGTTGGCCTTGAGCCATTCGCGCACCTCGGCGCGGATTTCCGCTTCGCTGACGTTGCTCATCGATCAAACTCCCCAGCGTTGCATCAGCAGCTCGCGATGGTAGCTCGGCTGTCCCAGAAATACTTCGGAGCTCTTGGCGCGCTTGAACCACAGATGCGTGTCATTGTCCCAGGTAAAGCCGATTCCGCCGTGAATCTGGATGCAGTTCGCGGCCGCGTTCAGATAGGTCTCGGAGGCGGCAGCTTTGGCAAGGCAGGCGAGGGCGGGCCATTCCGGATCTTCGACGGCGGCGGCCTGCGCTGCGTAATAGGCGGCGGACTTGGCCAGCTCGACTTCGAGCAGCATGTCCGCGAGCTTGTGCTTGATCGCCTGAAACGACCCGATCTCGCGCCCGAACTGGACCCGCAGCTTTGAATACGCCACGGCGGAGTCGAGCATGGTCTGTGCTCCGCCCACCATCTCGTTGGCGAGCGCAATCGCCGCCTGGTCGAGCGTGCGCTCTATTGCGGCAGCGGCGGTGTCAAGACTGCCGAGCAAATCGGCGCGCGCGCCGCGAAACTGGATCTGCGCGATCTTCCGCGTCGGGTCCATCGACTTGAGCAATCGGCGTTCAATCCCTGCGGCATCCGCTTTCAGCGTGAAGAGCCCCAGCCCCTCGCGCCCCGATGTGCCCGCAACGCGCGCGGCGACGATCAGCAGATCCGCGATATGCCCGTCCACCACGTAGCTCTTGGTGCCGTTCAGCCGGAAGCCATCCGCGTCGCGCGCGGCGACGGTTTCGATTTTGCCGGGGTCCCAATCGCCATCCGGTTCCGTCAGGGCAAGAGTGGCCATCCGCGCGCCGCGGGCAAGTTCGGGAAGCAGTGAGGACTTCTGGGCTTCGGTGCCGGCGTTCAAAATCGCGCCGGCCGCCATCACCGCCGTGGAGAAGAAGGGCGCGCACAGCAGCGAGCGCCCGAATTCTTCCATCACTATTCCCAGCTCGACCATCCCGAATCCGCCGCCGCCGTATTGCTCGGGGATATGGATGCCCGGCAGCGCGAGTTCATCGCTCATCTGCCGCCATACGGATGGGTCGTAGCCGGTGTCAGTTTCCATCAGGCGGCGGACTTCGGTGGTCGGCGATTTGTCGTTGAGAAAGCGCCGCACCGCCGCGCGGAACTGCTCCTGTTCGTCGGTGAATGCGAACCGGACTCGGCGCGCGGATTCCTGATTCGCCTGTTGTGATCTGCTCATTGCTCCTCGATAGCGTTCGGTTGCGGACTTGAAGGCGAATCGTCGCGATCAGGCCGGGACGAATCGGAACGAGTCCGCGTACTTTACGATTTTGCCCGAGGTCGGCGTCGCGAAATGCGTTCCGATCACAAGCGTCCTGCCGTCGGCATAGCGCTCACAAAACGCGCGGCGCGTCCGCTTGGCCTGCGGCCCATCCACGTCGAACGCGTCGTCCCATTCCGGGTACCGGCACTGAATCGGATGATGCATCAGGTCGCCGGTGATCACCGCGTCCTGTCCGGCGGATGAGATGCGCACGGCGAAGTGGCCCGGCGTGTGGCCGGGAGTGGACTCGAGCCAGACTTCATCCGTGATCTTGTGCTTGTCATCGACCAGCTCGCTCATCCCTTCCGCCATCACGGGGCGGACCGAGTCGTCAACCGGGTCTTTCAGGAACGGATCCTCGGCGCGGGAGAAAAAGTCCCATTCAGTGCCGCCGATCAGGTATTTCGCGTTGGGAAAGGTCGGCACCCATTTGTCGTTCTTGAGCATCGTGTTCCATCCGACGTGGTCGATGTGCAGATGGGTGCAGACGACCCGGTCGATTTTTTCGCGCGGGCTTCCGGCCTTTTCCAAATCCTGCAGGAACGGAAGCTTGAGCTTGTTCCATTCGGGATTGGAACGGACCTTGTCGTTGCCGATACAGGAATCAACCAGGATTCGCTTGCCCTGCGATTCGATAATCAGCGCCTGGATTGTGAGTTTGATTCTGCCGTCCTCGCTCGAAAACGGCGAGAGCCAATCGCGCTCCTTCCTGACGTTCTCGGCGGTCGCGTTGGGCAGCAGCATCGTGCCGTCCCAGACTGCTTCGGACTCGATCACCCGATGAATCTTCACATTGCCAACTCTCCAGTTGCCCATGATCCGGCTCCTCGTAGCGGAAGCTGTCCGCAACCATCGCATATCGCTCTTGGCGCACTTCCGGCAAGCCCGCCGATGATGGCGATTTGGCCTTCGTTCATCGGCAGCCGGGAGAGCGTCAAAGCACACGGGTACAGCGCGGCTCGAACGGCCGGTTCGATGCGCCGCCGGATGACCGGGCGGCGTATGTCCGAGCGCGACGCGCCGCTACTCGTCGAAGCGGCACTCGCCGCTTGCGACGCGCGGCAGCGGCGGAGGGTTGTTGTCCGACTGAAGCATGATTTTTAGCGCCTTTCGTTTGGGCGTCAGAAAGAAATCGAAAACGAAGACGCGCCCCGACACCGGGCTTGTGAATGTAAAGCTGCCGTGATTGCTCGAATCGATCTGATAGCTGCCCTGGACGGAAGCATTGGAGAAAAAGGTGCCGTTGATGTTCACGTCGTAGTTGGCGATGGCCAGATTGCCTTGCCCATCGAAAGTAAGCTGGGCCATGTTAGTGACGGGTCCGGCGTTTGCCGCCGCGCCGCTCGTGGTGGGATACGAAACGCTCTGCCATACGCAGGTTCCGCGCAGGCGGCGCAGAGGCGACTGCGCGGCAAGCGCGGCGGAGCCGAATGCCATGATTCCCAGAAATGCCAGAATTCCCAGTCTTGTGCGTCTCAACTCTTGGTCCTCTCTTTCCTGGTAAAAGTAAGCCTCGCGGGCGAATGTGGACCGCAAGAGGGTTGAATGCCGGTCCGGGTGGATTCGAGGACCCAGCCGCGGCGCCCGTCGCCTCTTCGCAAAACCGCGGAACTGCTGCCTTAATGGCAACTCACCGTCATCTCCGCGTACGATTGTGCCATCATCACCGCGTCTCTAAAAGAGTCTTATCCAGTTGGAACTTGCGTGGGCGTTCGATGGCGGCCTGAAACGAATCGAGAATAATGATTTCCCATCGTCCCGGAGGTTGATAGCTTGAATTCCAGCGCCACCGGGTGCGGGGAGAGGTGGCGGAGAATGTCCGACCAGGAGGAGCATTCGAATGGCGAGCGAGGTTCGGCGATCGAATCGCGAGGCCGAACGAGGTTCAGCCCCCGCGAGCGATGATAACCCTCCGTTAATAACGGGACGCTATCTATTCCTCAGAAGATCGTTCGGCGAACTGTCCGATTTCGCGCTTGCTTGCGGATACGCCGCGTCCGTGTGGACGCCATCGGTCCTTCGCCCGTGGCCCGCGAGATGCCCCTTGCGCAGGAAGCTCGGTTTTCTGTTCAGGGCCGCATTGAGCATCGCGGGACTCGAATGCGGCGCCATCTGCATCTACTGGGAGCGGCGGATCATCCACTATTCGGCGTTCAGCTCGCGCTACTGGCGGTTTCCGTTTATGAGCGGGGAGGATCTCCAAATCGGGGGTACCTGGACCGACCCGGAGCATCGCGGAAAGGGGCTTGCCCAATTCGCGATTCGGCAGATTCTGAAGCTGAAGCGGAAGCCGGGCAGAAATTTCTGGTATTGTGTGGAAGAGCACAATTCCCCATCGGTACAGGTCGCGAGGCGGACGGGATTCGAGATTGTGGCCCAGGGAGTCTGGCGCAAACCGCTCGGGCTCAAACTTTTCGGATCGTACGTGCCCGACATAAGCGCGACGCCGCCGGACCACGAACCCGCCGCGACTCCCGCTCATCCAAACTAACAGGCGTCGCGGCTTTTTCGTTCAAACCTCTTTCCGCCCCCGCAAGGTAGTCAGCCGAACAGGCGTGCCGCGGCGGCGCGCAGGTCCGCGCGATGGTCAGGATGAGCGACTGCGATCAGTTCGGCGGCGCGTTCGCGATGGTTCTTTCCGGCGAGCCGCGCGATTCCATACTCGGTTACGACGGTGTCGGCGAAAAATCGCGGGATGGTAACCATCGCGCCTTCCTCGTGCTGCGCCACGATGCGCGAGACCGCACCGTTCATCGCGGTTGAGGGAAGCAGTGTGATCGCACGGCCGCCGGGGCATAGGAATGCTCCGATGTGGGTTTCCGGCTGGCCGCCGGTGCCATTTATCATCCGCGCTCCGATTACCGTTTCCGAGTTGATCTGGCCGGTCAGGTCGATGCTCAACGCGTTGTTGATCGACGTCTGGCGGTAGTTCGAGCTGAGGGTGGAGAGGTTCAGGACGTGGCTCGGGTCATAGAGTTCGAAAGCGGGGTTGTCGTCGATGATGCGCAAATCTTCGGGATCCGATCCGGACCATGCGATTGCGACGGCTTTGCCCCGATGAAGGGTTTTGCGCCGGCCGTTGATTATTCCGCGATCGACCAGCCGGGCGATTCCCGGCGCAACCATCTCGGTATGCAGGCCGAGGTCGTGCTTGCGGTCGAACGCGCCAAGCCGCGGCATCTGCGCGCTTGGATCGCCGACGCCGATCTGTATGGTCACGCCGTCTTCGACAACCTCGCTCAGATAGCCCGCAATCGCTTCATATTCCCTGGGCGGCGGCGCGATTCCGAGCAGGATGCGGACCTCATTCGGCGACATCCGCTCCAGGTAGCGCACGATCGGGAGCACACGATCGACGCCAGCCTCGGCGACGATCGCGCGAAGCTCGTCGCGTTTGGCGGGTTCCGTCCGAGCCAGCTCGGCTTCGAGCACCGCGGGGTCGGGAGCGGGCGGGGTGCCCTCGACAAAGTAGTCGAACTCCGAGACGTGCATCCACACATCGCCGTGCGTGCGCGTGAGCGTCTGATCGACTTCGGCGACCGCGGTCCGCGCATGCCGGACATATTCGCGCTTGTTCCATTGATGGGGTCCGAAGCTGACAAAGCCCTTCGGATTCGGCGGTGTGACGTTGACGAAGGTCACGTCGATTGGCTTGGCTTCACCGGGGCGTTCATCGTGGGCCTTGAACGCGGTGGTGAAGAGATTGGGCAGGTACGATCCGCGGCGCGCATCGTGCGCCGGACGCCCGACATTGCCGATAAACAGCTCGAATTCGAGCTTGAAGATATGGCTCAGGTCGCCGGAGAACCATCCGGGATCGACCAGCGGCGACGTGACCCGCACGTCGATCGATCCGGCCAGATCGTCGGCGCGGGCCGCGAGCGCGCGCTGAACGACGCTGCCGCCCGCGAGCGGAAAATGCACCCGCATCCCCGGCATCACCAACCGCGCCGCATCTTCCGCTGAAATCCAGCGCCGGCGGTAGTACTCCTGCCAATCGCCAGAAATCGGCGACCTGTCGTGTCGATCCACGTTGCTCATACCAGACTGCGGCAGAGAATAATCGATACCGAAGCAGAGCGACAAACGAGCTGCCGGGGGACGCGGATGTTAGGACCGTGTTCCCGGTTCAGCCTGAATGCACGCGATTAGTGCCGCATCGTGAGCGGATTCGCGGTTAAATCCTTTGCTCGGTCTCCACTGTTCCAAAAGGGAACAGTGACCATCGAGTTTATGACGCCATCGGGGCTCGCACGGGGATGGTCTGAGACTGCCTGCGGGAGCCAATTGATCCGCATTTTCCGTGGCGATCAGCAACGAGCAGGGGTGCTATTTCCTTTGGCCCAGGTTCGTCGGTGGCAGTTCGCGCTTTTCCTTTGCCGCGAATCTGAACAATCTGTCTCTGTCATACAACACACTGTAGTGCAAATCTGGATGGCACATAAGATGCAGTGTCTTTATTTGGCCCGAAAAAAATGAATAGGGCTCAAAACATCTCATGTTGTTATCAAGGAGCTCGCGAAGGGACAAAACACGGCAGTTGTTGGTCGGTTGGGTCGTGGTCATGTTGGCAATCGTCGAGTTTGCGTGTGCACAGCGTACGACGCCGCAGCGAGAGCTGACGGAGCGAATTCATGGGGTGTTGTGTGATCCGAGTCAGTCCACGCTGGTAGCAGAAGAATCGAACCAGGGCGCGGTCGATGATCCCAGGGACCTGAGGCGGTATCGACTGTACCGGACGGACGATGGCCACTACTTCGAACAAAGCGAGATCGGAAACGACATCAGCCTGCACCTGTTGACGGGGCCCGAAGGATCGGGTTTCGGAACGTTTCAGCAGGAATTCACGGTGACGGTTCCCTCAAAAGGAACAGTCGTCGCACCTCCAGTGACTGTCGGAAACTAGACGTTCGCGCGCTGCGGAATCAAAGCGAGTTAGATGCCACCAGGTTTCATATCCATCGAGGAGTTTGCACTACAAGTGCAATCAGAACGGACCACTCTTCCACGTCCGATGCAATGAAGGGGCACTTGATGACGCAGTCCGCGAGTTCGATCTTCTCGTCCGGCGGGGAAAAAGGTTTGATTTTGAGAAGTGTTTTTGGTGGGCAGGGAGTGAATCGAACACTCGACACAAGGATTTTCAGTCCTTTGCTCTACCGACTGAGCTACCTGCCCACCGTGGCAGGTATCGGTGGCGTGGCGGTGCGCCGCGCGAACATTAATTCGTATCTTTCCGCCGCGCGCCTTGCAACTCTTTCGCGACGAATCCCGCCGGTGGGCGCTCTGCCCGGCTGGGGCGGCATCGCGCTTCGACGAAAACGATCACTGTCGTTTCCAAATTGACGGCGTCGAGCCGCCCGCGGCCAGACGCGAAAGCGAATCAGCGACGGCGGCGTGCCGGCGCCTTGCGCGAAAGCGCGGTTTCGCTTTCCTCGATCAGAAAACCGCGCAGTTGGAGTTCCAGCGCCTGACGGATTCGCCGTTCGTACTGGTCCAGCGTGATGTACTCGCCGAGCCAGTTCTCAAGCAGCCGGTAGTAAACCGCGAACAGGTTATGAGCGAGCGTCAATGGCGGTACGTCGGTCCGTAGTTTGCCCTGCGCCTGGGCCGCCCGAACGAGGTCCGCGATTTTCCCGACCAGGAACCTTACGAATTCGCGATTCTTCTCGCGCTGCTCGGGCGAGTGCACCGAGGAGAGTTCCCGGATGAGAACCTTGGCGATCTTGATGTCGCGCCGATGGTACGCGATGAAGCGGTCGAAGTAGTGCACGATCTGGTCGAGCAACGGCGCTTGCTTCGGGGCGGTTGCGAACGCGCTTTCCACCAGCGGCATCATGTCATCGCGGAAGACCATCAGCAGCAGCTCTTCCTTGGTCTTGGCGTAGTTGAAGAGCGTGCCGGTTCCGATATCCGCCCGCTCGGCGATTTCCTGGGTGGTGGCGGCCTCAAAACCTTTGCGCTCGAAGAGGCTGCGCGCGGCGCGAATGATGCGCTGAAGGGTGCGGCGCTTCTTTCGCTCCCGCCGTCCCTCGGAGGGGGCTTCGAGCGTTTCGGCCTCCACCGCGGTCTTCCGGCGCTCTTTCGCAATCGTTGCCACGCCGCCGATCTTGCCATCATCACGGGCTCTCCAAAAGGCGTCAAATGCGGGCGTCGCGCGCGGATGGCGGTATCAGCGAGGCTGAAGAGCGGCATAAGCGTCTCTTGACTTTGGACAATCCGCTGGGTAAGAGTGAGCCTACTCGTAAATGACTAAACTCATTTGTGGAGGAAGGGGCATGCGCACCACAGCCGTGATCGTCGCGGCAGCCGCATTGTTTCTGACCGCCGCATCCGCCGGCGCGGCGGCGCCAAAACCGGGCGACGTAATTGATGCTTCCAACGCCGAGAGCGTAAGGGACCTTGTTTCCCCCGGCGTGTTCTACATGGTCCGGCATGGGATGCGAATGAAGATCGTGCCGCCGACGATCATCCAGCTTCCGCCTCCCTACATGGAGGCGACCGAGAAGTATTCGGGCCAGGTTCGCCTAAGCCCCGACCATCGCAGCCTTGAGGGCTACGTCGCCGGACGCCCGTTCCCGCTGCTCGATCCCAATGATCCCTATATCGCGATCAAACTCGCCTGGAACAAGCACTACATCCCGATCGAAACCGACGACTACGATCTGCGGTTCTTCGGCTGCGAAAGCGCGTATGTTCGGCCGGGCAGCGAACCGTTCATCATCGACCATATCGAGGTCGGCCACTATGCCGGCTACAAGACCACAGGCCGAACTGAAGTCCAGCCGCTGCCAACCGACCCCGACTACCTGCAGACCAATCGGATCTTCCTGTTCGCGCTGTATCCCGTGCTGGCGCCGGAGGCGGCGCGCGGAGAAGGTCTGATCCGGTACCGCTACGGCAATCCCGACCGGGGAGACGATTCCTGGACGTGGAGCCCCGGAACCCGCCGGCTTCGGCGCCTGGACGAAGCGATCCTCAGCACCTCTACGGGCGCGCAGACTTTCGATCCTGATCATTACGCGGGGTTCGATCCGAAGATCGAAGAATACGATTACAAGTTCCTGGGTGAAAGGGTGATGCTCGCGCCGATCAACGCCGCCCACGTTCCCGAGAATCCTTCGAGCGATACCGGCGGCGTCAGCCCCAGCCGCGAGAACTGGGAGAACCGCCACATCTACATCGTCGAGGCCACGCCGCGCCGAGGCGGTGGCGAGGCTCGCGGCTCGCTTCACGGAAGAACCGTGATGTACATGGACTCGGAGATCATGTTCACCCCGTATGTCGATTCCTACGATCGCGCCGGGCAGCTCTGGAAGAACGGCATTTACTTCATGACGTACCGGGATCGGCTGGTTCCCGAGGCGCGAGTCGCCATCTATCCGTTCCCTCGCGTGTTTGTCGTCTCGGCGACCAACGTTGATGTGCAGGCGGGGTTCGGCACCGGATGCTATCTGCCGAGCGCCTTCACCCCTGAGCGCGAATGCTGGTACATCAACATGGGCGCGGTGGATCGCGCCTTCTTCACCCCCGAGGCGATGCGAAACGCGGCGCCTTAGCCGATTGCGCGCGCGGTCCTGTGCTCCGCCGACTCACCTGGCCGCGCATCGTGGCGGGTGGGGTGGGCCCGCGCTTCGCCGCTCGAACTTTCGCATCTTTCCACGGCAGGCGTTGCGGCTCTTCGGCGCTGAACCTGGTTTGGGCGGCGGCGCTCTATCTGAATAGATTGCGGCATCGCGATTCGACGAAATCGATCACTTTCGCTTCCAGATTGACGCCGTCGAGCCGATCGATCTCCTGCACTCCCGTTGGACTGGTCACGTTTACCTCGGTCAGGTAGTCGCCGATTATGTCCAATCCCACGAAATAGAGGCCGTCGTTTTCCAGGCGCGGTTTCAGCGTTTCGCAGATCTCGCGATCGCGATCGGTGATCGGCGCCTTCACGCAGGTGCCGCCGACGTGGATGTTGCCGCGATGTTCGTCTTCGCGCGGCACCCTGAGAGTGCATCCGAGCGGTTCGCCGTTGAGCACGATGAGCCGCTTGTCGCCGCTTCGCACTTCCGGGATATAGCGCTGGGCCATGATCGGTTCGGCTTCGAAGCGGGTTGCCGATTCGAGGATCGCGCCGAGATTGCGATCGCCGCTGTGCACGTAGAAGACGCCTTCGCCGCCGTGGCCGCCAAGGGGCTTTACGATCATCTCGCCGCCCTGCTCGATCATGAACTGCCTGAGCCGCGAGATCTGATAGCTGACCAGGGTGGGCGGAATCACCGAGGGGAAATTCAGCGCGTAAAGCTTTTCGTTCGCCTCGCGCAGGCCGGCGGGTTCGTTCAACACGAACGTGCGGCGCGGATCGGCGAGCGACAGCAGCATCGTGGCGTACAGGTACTGGGCATCGGCGGGCGGATCCTTGCGCATGAAGA
>JAJPKP010000036.1 GCA_021323675.1 Pseudomonadota bacterium
GAGGCGACCGCTATGGATGTCGGCAAAGACAAGCTGCTGGAGATGTACCGGTCGATGCAGAGGATTCGGCATTTCGAATCCAGGATTCGCGACCTTGCGATGGCGAACGAAATACCAGGCTTCGTGCACGTGTCGATCGGCGAGGAAGCCAGCGCCACCGGCGTATGCGCGGCGCTGCGCAAGACCGATCGCATCACGTCCACCCATCGCGGCCACGGCCATCTGATCGCCAAGGGCGGACGGCTCGACAAGATGATGGCGGAGATTTACGGCAAGCGCGGCGGATACTGCAAAGGCAAGGGCGGTTCGATGCATATCGTCGATTTTTCGCTCGGCATCCTCGGCGCAAACGGCATCGTCGGCGCCGGATTGCCGATCGCGACCGGCTCGGCATTGGCCGCCGTCGTCGCGGGCCGCGACGACGTTAGTGCGTGCTTCTTCGGCGACGGGGCCTCCAATGAAGGGACGTTCCACGAATCGCTGAATCTCGCCGCGGTCTGGAAGCTGCCGGTGGTCTTCGTATGCGAGAACAACGGCTTCGGCGAATTCACCCCGATGCAGACCGTGACGGCGGTCAAGGACATCGCGGTGCGCGCGCAGGCCTACGGAATTCCCGGGCATATTGTCGATGGCAACGACGTGCTCGAGGTTTACAAGTACGCGACCGAGGCGGTGGCGCGCGCCCGGGCGGGCGAAGGTCCGACCCTGCTCGAATGCAAGACCTATCGATGGGAAGGGCACGTGGTGGGCGAGCAGGCGTTCCTCGGCGAAGAGGCTTATCGCAAGAAGGCCGAAATCGAGGAATGGAAGCGCAAATGCCCGATCATCCGCTTTCAGCAATGGGCCCTCGAGTCCGGCAAAATTTCCGACGCGGAGCTGAAAAAGATCGTGGCTGAAACCGAAAAAGAGCTCGAAGACGCGATCGCGTTCGCGCGCAGCAGCGAGCTGCCCGACCCGTCGGAAGTAACCGACGACGTGTACGTGTAGGCAACCAGCATACGAGATGCGTGCAGCACACGGAGGCATAGAGCGATGCCCCAGTTGAATTTCATACAGGCAATCAACACCGCGCTGGCCGAGGAGATGGAGCGCGACCCGCTTACCTTCCTGATGGGCGAGGACGTGGTGCTCGGCGCGTTCGGCGCGACCAAGGGACTGATCGACAAATTCGGCGACAAGCGGGTGCGCAACACCCCGATCAGCGAAGCGGGCTTTGTCGGGGCCGCGGTGGGAGCGGCGATGGCGGGAACGCGGCCGATTTGCGAGGTCGAATTCGCAAGCTTCTTCTATTGCGCCTTCGACCAGGTGTGCAATCAGGCCGCCAAGCTCCGCTACATGTCCGGCGGGCAGGCGCGGTTGCCGATCACCTTTCGCGCGGTTTTCGGCGCGATGGGCGGCGCGGCGGCGCAACACTCGGAAACCGTGTACGCGCAGTTCCTGAGCGTGCCCGGCCTCAAGCTGGTGGTGCCGTCCGGCCCTTCCGACATGAAGGGCCTGCTCAAAAGCGCGATTCGCGACGACAACCCCGTAATCGTCTTCGAGCACGGCGCGCTCGGACGGCTCAAGGAAGAGGTGCCCGCGGGCGATCACCTGGTGCCGCTCGGCAAGGCCGCGATCAAGCGGGCCGGCGACGACGTCACCGTCGTCGCGATCGGCGCGATGGTGCCGAAGGCGATGAAGGTTGCCGACAAGCTCGCGAAAGACAAGGTCTCGGTCGAGGTTCTCGATCCGCGCACGCTGATCCCGCTGGATGAAGAAGCGATCCTGAGTTCCGTCGGTAAAACCAACCGCATCGTCATCGCCGACGAAGGCCATCTGCGCGGCGGCGCCGCCGCCGACATCGCCGCGATCGTCGCGGAGAAGGCCTTCGACTCGCTCGATGCGCCCGTGAAACGAGTCGCATCGCTCGACGTGCCGATTCCTTTCAGCCCGCCGCTGGAGCGCGCGGCCGTCGCTGACGAAGCGCGAATCGAGGCGGCGATTCGCGAAGTGCTGGGAAGCTGAACCGAGTCCGGGGCGTTCAGGCGTGGCGATTGAAGTAGCGATGCCCAAGTTCGGGCTCACGATGCATGAAGGGACCGTGCAGCGGTACTTCAAGGCGGTTGGCGAACAGGTGTCCGCCGGCGAGCCGCTGTACGAGGTCGAAACCGAAAAGGTTCTCTACGAGGTCGAAGCACCCTCATCGGGCGTAGTTGCGGCCTGGCTGGTCGAAGAAGGCGCCACGGTCGATTGCGGAGTCGCGGTCGCCGTCCTGGCGGAGCCGGGTGAAGATCTGTCGGCGGTAAGCGCACGCTATGCGGCGCGGGTCTCATCCAACGGCGCAACCGCATCGCCCGCACCAACCCGGCAATCCGCGCCCGCGCCCGAAGCGCCGGCTTCCGCTCAAACCGGCGGGCGGCGGCCGGTCAGCCCCGTCGCGCGCAAGCTCGCGTCGGAACTAGGAGTGAACCTCGACAGCATCGAGGGCACCGGGCCGGGCGGCCGCGTCACGAAGGAAGACGTCGAACGCGCGGCGAGCAAGCCCAAAGCGGCCGCGCCCGCCGTTTCCGCACCCACGGCGCAGCCGGCGGTGCCGCGAACTCCGCTCCGCGGCGCGCGCAAGACTATCGCCGAACGGATGCATCAGTCGCTGCGCGAGACCGCGCAGCTCACGATCACGACCGAAGCCGACGTTACGCCGGCGACCGAGCTTCGCACCCGGCTGAAGAACGACTTCGACGTCACATACACGGATATGCTCGTGCATGCGGCGGCGCGCGCCCTGCTGCGCCATCCGCGACTCGCGGCGCGGCTGGAGGGCGCTGAGATCGTCGCGCCCGCCGCGATCAACGTCGGTATCGCCGTGGCGCTGAGCGAAGGACTGATCGTGCCGGTAATTCGCGATGCGGCCCGCAGGGCGCTGCGCGAAATCGCGATCGAAGCGAAAGCGCTCGGCGAAAAAGCCCGGATGGGCAATCTGAAACTCGAAGATGTAACCGGAGGTGTCTTTACCATCACCAACCTCGGAACCTACGGTGTCGATGCCTTCACACCGATACTGAATCTCGGCGAGACCGCGATTCTCGGAGTCGGCAGGATCGTCGAGAAGCCCGCGATCTATCGCGGCGAAATCGCGCGGCGATCGATGATGACGCTGTCGCTGACGTTCGACCATCGCGTGGTCGATGGCGCGCCGGCGGCCGCGTTTCTGCAAACCGTTATCGAGTTCTTCAACTACGGCGAGCGATGAACCTGATCCGCCGCCGACACCTCCGATGGACAATCTTGTTGTGCGCGGTGGCCGCCGCCGCGGGCGCATCGCCCGCCGCCGCATCCGGACCGCAACGCCGCGTCGAGCGCGAGGCGGTCGCGGTCAAAGCACCCCAGCCCAAGCCGATCGACTACGACAAGATCACGCAGGAAGCGACCGACCTGCTTTCAAAGTACATCCAGATAAACACCACCAATCCGCCCGGAAACGAGCTGGATGCGGCAAAGTTCCTGAAGGACAAGTTCCTCGCCGATGGAATCCCCGCCACGACCTGGGAGCCGCTGCCCGGACGCGGGATCGTCGCGGCGCGCCTGCACGGAATCGGCAAGCATCGCAAGGCGCTCCTGCTCCTGAGCCATATGGATGTCGTCCCGGCAGACCCAAAGGACTGGAAGGTTCCGCCTTTCTCGGGCGAAGTGAAGGACGGCGTGATATGGGGCCGCGGAGCGATCGACGACAAGGGCCCCGCGGTTGTTTTCCTGATGTCGATGCTGGCGATCAAGCGCGCCGGCATCCTGCTCGACCGCGACATCGTGTTCGTCGCGACCGGCGACGAGGAGGAAGGCGGGCGCAACGGAGCGGGATGGTTCGTCGAGCATCAGCCCTCGGTCTTTTCCGATGTCGGCTACGTATTGAACGAGGGCGGGGGAATCCGGTCCGAGCCCAACGATCACAAGACCTACTATTCCGTATCGGTTACCGAGAAGACTCCGCTATGGGTCAGGATAACGGCGAGCGGACCGAGCGGGCACGCGTCCGCTCCGCCCGCGGAAACGGCGGTGACGAAGCTGGTCGCCGCACTCCAGCGGATTGTCGAATATCGATCGCCAATCCGGATCATCGGACCGGTCGAGGACGAGTACCACGCGAAGGCGGAGCTGTCGCACGGACCGAAGCAGTGGCTCGATTTGATAAGCTCGCTGAAAGACCCGGCCTACCTGAAGCAATTCGTTTCAGAACCGCAGCAGAATGCCGACGTCCGCGACACGATCACTCCCACCGTGCTGCAGGCGAGCAACAAGACCAACGTGATTTCCGCGACCGCATCGGCGGAGCTGGATTGCCGCCTTCTCCCGGGGAGCGATCCCAAGGCGATGCTGCATACGATCAACAAGCTGATCGACAACAAGGATCTGAAGACCGAGGTGATCCTGAATTTTCCCCCGGTATCGTCGCCGCAGAAGTCGGAGCTGATGAGCGCGCTGCAGACGCTGGCGCGACACCTCGACAAGGGCGCCCCGGTCGTGCCAACCATGAGCATCGGTTTTACCGACAGCCACTACTTCCGCCAGAAGGACATCACCGCCTACGGCTTCGTTCCGATCCAGATCACTCCCGAGGAAGCGAGAGGAATACACGGAGCGAACGAAAGAATCAGCGTCGAGGAGCTCGGAGCGGGCATTCGCCGGATGGTTGATCTGCTGAAGATTTTCGGCGGACGCTAGCCGCGGAGCATCGTATGATTCGCGCCGGAATCGGATTTTCCAACGCGCTCAATCCACGCACCGCCGCCGCGGAGGCGACTTCGGCGGCGATGCAGCAGGCGGGCCTCTCGCAGGCGGAGGGCGCCCTGTGCTTCGCGACCACCGCCTACGGCGCGGCGTACACGATGATCCTGCGCGCGGTCGCCGCCGAAGCGAAAACCCGCGAGGTGGCGGGATGCTCCAGCCTGGGCGTGATCGCGTCCGAGCGCGAAGTCGAGTCGGGCCACGCGCTGGTGGTTATCGTGTTCGGCGGACTCGATGTCGCCGGCCGCCGCTTCTTCGTGCCAACGCTGCGCGGGCGCGGCGCGGAGGTTGCCGCTGAAATCGCGAGGGCCGTGCGCCCGTCGCTCGGCAAGAGCAATCTGCTGTGCCTGTTCGCCGACACCTACAACATGGATGCGGAAAAGCTGCTGCCCGCGCTGGCGCAGGAGCTTCCCGGTGTCGCCATAACCGGCGGAGGCGCCAGCGAGGACGGTACCGTCGGCGAGACCTTCGTGTTCTGCGGCGATACGGTCAGCAACAACGCCGTGTCCGGGATGCTGATTGCGGGCGATTTCGAGCTGACCATCGCGAGCTCGCTGGCGTGCGCGCCGATCGGCCCGGCCCATCGCGTTACCGCGGCGCGCGACAACGTAATCCTGGAACTCGACGGCCGCTCCGCGTACGAGGTTTTCTCCGAAGCTGCGGGTCCGCTCGTTGACGATTTGCGGCGCGCCCTGGCCTTTGTGTTTCTCGCGGTCCCGATGGATCCCGCGGCCGACACGATCGAGCGCGGCAAATTCCTGGTGCGCAACATCGTGGGCGCCAGCCAGGAGCATGGCGCGCTCGCGGTTGCTCACCATCCCAAGGCGGGAGACACGGTGGGATTTGTTCTGCGGGATGCCGAACGCGCCCGCGGCAATCTGAAAGACACGCTCGAGGGTCTCTCAAAGCGGGTCATTGTGCCGCCGGTGTTCGGATTGTACTTCGATTGCGTCTCGCGCGGTTCCGGCCTGTACAACATTCCGGGGCACGACTCGGCCTATATTCGGCAGTATCTTGGCGAAATACCGATCGGCGGATTCTTCACCGGCTTCGAGATAGGGCCGGCGGGCGACACGACCGCTATCCTTCAATATTCCGGTGTGCTCGCTCTGATCTCGGAGCGCGAACAGCATTGATTTCAGCCGCGGCTTTCTTCGCGGCGCACGGAAGCTTAACCCGAGGTCCCGCGGTCGCGGCGCGGGAGCTTGCGCGCGCATACCGTCGCCAGATGAAAGGTGAAGAAAAGCTCGCCGTTGATTCGCTTTGGCGTGGCGCCGCTCAGGTCTTCCTTCAAGTCGCGATCGATCATCGCGCGCGCCTCGGCAGCCCGATCGGGAGGGGTCTGCGAAGTCTTGAGCCATCGCTCCACCGGATTGTCGAACTGGTCGGACGAAAACCGCATCAGCTCGAGCCCCGCCGATGCGATCGTTTGAGCCAGTTCGCTGAGCGCCAATGCGCGCGTGTGCGAAGTGTCGCGAAGCCGTTCAAATCGATTGTAATACTCGGCGCGATCCGAATGCTCGCTCGATATTAGGTCCTGGATGGCGACCGTACCTCCCACGCGGCACACTCGCGCCATCTCGCCGACCATCCTGCGCGGGTCGTCGAAATGATGGACCGCGAAGCGGCATACGACAACATCGAAGTGGCCGTCGGGGAACGGGATGCGATCGGCATCGGCAAGCTGAAAGCGCGCGTTCGCGATGTTCCGTTCCTGGCGCGATTGTTCGGCGATGCGAAGCGGCGCTTCGGTGAGATCGATACCCACCACCTCGCGGCAGACTTCGGCAAACGCGAGCGACACGTGGCCGGGCCCGCATGCGACATCGAGCACCCGCGCGTCGCGCGGGGGATCGGTAATCGCGATGAGCCGGTCGATACGGTCGCGATCGCGGATTTGCGGCGAGGCGGCGAAATCGGCGGCCTGCCGGGTGAATTCGTCCCGGACCAGATCTTTATGTTTCACTTGAAGTCTCCCGCGGGCGCCGGATGCGCGCGCAGACATTCTCATCGGCCTCGATATGGCTGGCAAGCACTGTCCCGATAGAGCGGGCGCGAGTTGGACGCGGACGCTTGCAAGGGCAAAAGACTTAGTGGTACCAGAAACGTGGATTCGAGCGGCCTTAGCCGGATTCCACCCATTTACCACGGAGGACTATCGAAGTTGGACTTCGGATTTTCTGAAGAACAAGAGATGCTGCGGGACGCGGCCAAGCGGTTCCTGGCCGACAATTGCCCGACCAAATTCGTCCGCCAGACGATGGCGGATGCGACCGCCCATGACCAGGGCTTCTGGAAGAAAATTGTCGAGCTTGGATGGCCGGGGCTGCTGATCCCCGAAAACTACGGCGGCCAGGGTGGAAGCTTCCTCGACATGACGGTGATCGTGGAAGAAGCCGGAAAGGCGCTTGTCCCGGGACCGTTCTTCACCGCCGCGCTGCTCGGCGCACCGCTGATGATCGAAGGCGGAACGGAGGAACAGAAAAAGTCCATCCTGCCCCGGATGGCGAGCGGCGAATTCATCGGAACCGTCGCGATCGCCGAGGCCGCCGGCCGCTTCGATGCGGCGGGCATCCAGTTGAAGGCCTTGAAGAGCGGCTCCGACTATGTGCTCAGCGGCGAGAAGTTCTTCGTGCCCGATGCGCACGTGGCCAACGGGATGGCGGTTGCGGCGCGCACGGGAGGCAGCGGCGAAAACGGAATTTCCATCTTCCTGGTGCCCTCGAACGCGAAAGGCGTCACCATCACCCAGCTCAAGACCGTCGATATGACCCGCCGGCTCTGCCACGTAAAGTTCGACAACGTGAAAGCCGAAGGCCTTGTAGGAAAGATCGACCAGGGATGGCCGATTCTGCAGCGCACCCTTGAAGTCGCCACGGCCGCGCTTTCGACCGAGATGGTCGGCACGGCGCAAAAGGCGCTCGATCTGTCGGTTGACTACGCCAAGACCCGCGTGCAGTTCGGCAAGCCGATCGGATCGTTCCAGGCGGTGAAGCACAAGTGCGTGGACATGATGGTCGCGGTCGAGAACGCGCGCTCGCTCGTTTACTACGCGTGCTGGACGGTCGATACCCGCAATGACGAGGCAAAGACCGCCGTGCCGATGGCCAAGGCGTACGCGTCAGACATGGCGAAAAACGTCACGTCGGAGGCGATCCAGGTGCACGGCGGAATCGGCTTCACGTGGGAGCATGACATGCACCTGTTCCATCGCCGCGCGCTCGCCGGCGAGGCGAACCTGGGCAACGCCCCGGTGCATCGCGAGACAGTCGCCCGATCGCTGCTGGGCTAGTTGCATCCGCACCGAATCGAAGAGCGCCGCGGCGAAAATCGCCGCGGCGCTTTTGCGTTTGGATGAAGCCCGTCCAATCTCTCTTCACGGATTTACCTTCGATGTCCGAAAAGGCGTGGTGCTGACGCTGCCCTGCGCGGTCGAGCACTTCGGAGCGCCGCCCGGTCCTTTCGGGCATCCCCACCAATTGCCGGTCGCGTCAACGAGAGTTGCGGTGGCATCGCCGGTGCCGTCAACTCCCACCGCACCGCGGCCTTTCAGATTGTTGGAATTGGCCGCGACGTTGTAGCACGGTGTGGTTGCGCCCTCCGGGCAGTTGTTCCATCCCGGCGCACCCACCCAGATATCGTTGGTCTCATTCTGGATGGTATTGCCGTTGATCTTGGTGTTGAGAAGCGGCGCGGCGGCCACATCCGCATAGATCTCGATCCCGGTAGGTTCCGTCGGCCCGTCGTTTTCAGTCGGCCCCGGATTGGGTTCGGCGCCGTTGCCCGAGATGAAGTTGCCGACCACGCTGTTGGAATTGAGGTTCTGCAGCGGAGTATGGCTGTGGAAGATAACGCCGGGATTGGCGTTATCCAGCAGGGTGTTGCCCACTATCAGATTGTTATGCGATGCGGTTCCAGGGGTGGGCGTGAAAATCCCTACTCCCGCCGCTCCGTTGCCCCGCGACAGATTGCCTTGCACGGTATTGTTGAACACGCCGAAGGACGGGATGCCGATGTTGGCCGCGCTGCCCGCGGGCGGATGAGATGGCAAGGTGATCCCGCAATCGGGAATGTTGTCCGTCACAGTATTGTCCGCGATGAGATTGCCGTGGTTGGCGTTGGTTTCATCGGTAATGAGGATTCCGCCGGCATTGCCCGATATCTGATTGGCGGCCACCGTCGAAAACGCGACGCCATCGATGTGAAGACCCTCGCCGCAGTCTTCCTGCTCGAAGTCCGGCACGCCCGCGCAGGTCGAGTTGTTGAGGGCCCGGTCATTGCCGATCACGTTGTTGCTGAGAATCGTAACGCCGGTAATCGGCGGCCCGGCCGAAGTGCACTGCTGGTTGGCGCATTGCGGGGCCGCTCCGTGTACGTAAATCCCTTCATTGTTGGCGTTCTCGACGGTGAAGCCGTCGATTATCACCCCGGACGCCATCGAGAGGATGCCATTGGGAAGCCCGCTTGCGTCGATAATGGTCTTGCGCGGGTTTTGCCCGATCAACGCCAGTCCGTTGAGGTTCGCGCCAATCGTCACCATTTCCGGATAGATACCGTTGAAGACGAAGATCTCATCGCCCGCGGCAGCCACGCTCACCGCGTCGCCGATCGTTATGAAAAGCGGCCCCGTGCATCCGAATTTCTTTGCTTTTCCCGATCCCACTTTTCCGGCACTGACGCACAAGACCGACTGCGCGTGAGCGGTTGCGGACACGCCAAGCAACAATACGGCGGCGATCGACATCAACCACCCCGTCTCCCTCCATCGGCAGACCCTGTGCTTACTCATCCTTTCCTCGCTTTCCCTTCCTCCCGACCGCCGTTTCCACGGCGGTCCCGTTGAAGAAATCCGGATTCAGCGCGGTCCAGAACTCGACCGCATTGCCAAACACGAATTCCTTGAATTGCGATTCGTCGATCAATCCGTGCTCGACCAGCTCGTAGGCTTCTTCGGCGCATTCGCGCATGTCGGGCACGTCCCAGTGCCCGATGTCGGAGCCGTAGAGCGATTTCAGCTTCGCATCGAACGAAGTTCCCATCGCCTGCCAGGCGAGAGCATTGAGCGGATCATCGCCTTCGCAACCGAAGTAGAAGCTGGTCGTGAACACGTCGCGAATATCTTCGGGCGAGCGTACTCCCGACTGAGCGAACTCGTCGAGCAGGTTCGGGTCGTATCCCGCGCCCATCCGATTGAGAAGCGAATCGACCATTTCCGCGGCGCGATTCGCCACCGCTCCATCGCCATATTTCTTCGCGCACGCAACGAGCATATTGCGATCGATCGCAGCCGGATTGTAGAGCTGCATCGCTTCGCCGTTGCGCTTCTTCCAGTGGCCGACAAGGTCGGAGTAGAGCGAGCGCGCCCAGCTCATCCCGCCCTCCAGGAACGCAAACCGCAGGCGGGGGAAGCGCTTGGGAACGCCGCCGAGAAAGAGCCCGCGGCAGACCGCCTCGGCGCTCGCGGCGAAGTTGCCGAGATGATTGTGGACGTAGTTGGAAATCGAGGTGCGGCTGCCCCATCCGTAACCCACCGAATGAAAGGTGGGCGCGATGCCGAGTTCCTCGCACTTGGCCCACACCGGGTCGTAGTCGTATTCGCTGTCCACGCCGAAGGTGTCCATCCAGTAGGTGAACCGGGCGGCTTCGGGCCATCGTTTCGCCGCGTATGGGATCGGGCGGCGCACGTAGCTCGCCATCATCGCCGACTTTAGCCCCAATTCCCGCACCGAGAATTCGAGCTCAGCAATTGCCTCCTCGGGCGTGTGCATCGGAATCAACGCGGCCGGCGTCATCCGATCTTCGAGGCCGCGAAAGGTGTCGGCCTTCATCTGGTTCAATGCGCGCGCCGCCGCGCGCCGCAACTCTTCGTCGGCCAGCTCGATCGTGATCAGGCCCATCGTCGGATAGACCACCGAGAAATCGAGTCCCATCTCCGGCAGCCGCTCGTACATCAGCTTCGGCAGAATGGCGGTCGCAAGGTCGGTCGTGTTGCGCGCGGGAATGGCCCACCAGGTCGGGCGCAGATTCCGGCGCTCGCGCCGTTCCTCGACCGAAAAGCTGCTCCATCGCGGATCCGCAAAGGAGTCGAAGTACGCGGTGTGAAACCGCTCGACGACTTTTGGTCCCGCCACCGCCTTCAGATAGTCCATGAACAGCGGCCCGAGCTCAAAGGTGTGTCCGTCCGAATCGATTATCGGATGATTCAGGCGGGCCCGGACCTGTTGCGACTTCGACAACCGATCTGCCTGCATGTGCAACCCCCGGAGTCGTTGGAACGTGCCTAAACCGATACGACAAGGGCGCTTCTTTGACAAACCCGGGGCAGGCGCGATTGATGCCGGAGCTCATTTGCGTTCGCTCGCGAAGCGCGCCTATAAACCGCGTGAACGGAAGATCACCTGGAGAGCGAAATCATGGCCGAGATGGGAATTTACGAAGCGATGCGAACGTTGCGGGCGGTGCGAAGACTGCGTCCCGACCCGATTCCCGACGACGTCCTGCGGCGCGTGATGGAAGCCGCCACCTGGGCGCCCACAGGAGGAAACCGCCAGCCCTGGCGTATCGTGCTGGTCAAGGATCGCGCGAAAAAGCAGCGACTCGGCGAGCTATACACGCGGAGCTGGAAGGCTTACGTCGGACACTACCATGCCGCGATCCCATCGACGGTGCCGGCCGAAGTTCGCGAGCGGACGCTGAGGACGCTCAAGGCCGGCGATTACCTGGCGGCGCACTTCGGTGAGACGCCCGCCGTCGCGGTGTTCTGCTTCAATCCGAATCACATGGCGATAACCGACTCGGCGCAGAAAAGGCCGTCGGTAGTCGGCGGCGGGTCGGTGTACACCGCGGTGGAGAATCTCCTGCTTGCCTGCCGCGCGGAGGGCCTTGGATGCGTGCTGACCACGCTGCTCTGCGAATCCGAGCCCGAGGTGCGCGAGCTGCTGGCAATTCCCGATCCCTGGTACACAGCCGCCGCGGTTCCGATCGGCTACCCGGTGGGACGCGGTCACGGTCCGCTGATTCGTGAGCCTGTGGAAAAGCTGGTGTTCCTGGATTCGTGGAACAATCGCCTGTGACGCGCCTGCCTGCGGAAAAAGAAACGCGCGGCGCGGACGCGCGAGCCCGGTCCGCACCGCATCCAACCCATCACAATCCGTTACGGGCTTGCTGACAAATTGATTTCATGCGCGAGAGTCAAGCGCCTTCCTGTGTGGGCGAAGCCGCGTAGGGCTTGATCGCGGCCAGAAGCCGATCGGGACGGAGCGGCTTTTCAAGGTAGCCATCCATGCCCGCGGCATCGCATCGGGCGGCCAGCGCCTCTCTCGAGCTCGCGCTTATCGCGACAATCGGGATGCGCTTGATACCGGACAGGGCGCGAATCTGTCGCGCCGCCTCGATTCCGTCCATCCCCGGCATATCCACGTCCATCAGGATCAGGTCGTACTTGGAACCGCGAACCGCTTCCACCGCCCGCTCTCCGTCACCAACGACATCCACCTTGTGGCCCGCCCGCTCCAGCGCAATCAAGCCGATCGTCCGGTTCACCGAGGCATCGTCGGCGAGAAGAATTCGCAAGGGGCGCGCCGAGACTGCCACAGCCGCCGGCGCAGCTTGCGAACCGCACAGCGCCTCGATCAACTGATCGCGATGGACCGGAAGCGAGAGCACCGAGACGCCTTCGTCCGCGAACGATCTCGCGTCTTCGTTGTCAACCGCGCGGCACAGGGCCACCAGCCGGACTGACAAGCCGGCGCCTTTCACCAGCTCGACGGATTGAGCCGGCTCATCGCGGACCGCGGATTCACACACCAGGATCGCGTTAAACGGCTGGCCGCGGGTCTCGGCGATCGCGCGCGCGGAAACGGCCTCCGCGATAGTCGACACGCAGGTCGCGGCGCCATGCGAATCGCGGATGTAGCGGGACAATGATTCCGCGGTCAGCGCGGGGCATCCCGCTATCAGCACTCGCGCACCGTCGGGCTTCGGGGCGGGATTTGCCGCGGCGCGGCCGGAATCAAGCTTCAGGGTAAACCAGAAGCGGCTTCCGCCGGACCCGGGGTTGTCCTCTACCCCGATCTTCCCGCCCATCGCCGCGATCAATCGCCGGCAAATCGCCAACCCCAGACCCGTGCCGCCATAGCGGCGCGAAATCGAAGAGTCTCCCTGCACAAAGGGTTCAAAGATCCGTGCCGACACATCGGGCGAAATGCCGATGCCGGTGTCGGAGATGGCGAAGCGAACCACGCCCTGTCCATTCTCGTCGATCGCGGAAACAGCTTCGCACCAGATGCCGCCGCTGGCGGTGAATTTGATCGCGTTTCCAATCAGGTTCAGCAACACCTGGCGCAGGCGGCCCTCGTCGGTTTTGATCGTCGCCGGCAGATCGGGAGACACGTAAGTCGCGATCTCGAGGCCCTTCGCATGCGCGCGGGGCGCGAATAGATCGACGGCGCTCTCAAGCGCGTCCACGATTGCGACGTCAGACGGAGCGATGTCGATCGAACCGGTCTCGAACTTGGTGAAGTCGAGAATATCGTTGATTATGGTGAGCAGCACCTCTCCGGAGTCGTGCACCACGGTCGCATACTTGCGCTGCTGCGGATCGAGCCGGGTCGAGAGCAGCAGCTCCGTCATCCCGAGGATGCCGTTAAGCGGGTTGCGAAGTTCGTGACTTACAGTCGCGAGAAATTCCGACTTGGCGCGGCTGCCCGCCTCTGCCTCGCGGTAAGCGGCGCGAAGCTCCTTGACCAGGCTCAGGTTCTCATGCCGAAGCCCGATAGTCTCGTAATACGACCGGTTCAGCGCTCCCGACCACATCAGGAGACTGACCAGATAAACGATCCCGCCGGAGCCGGTGGCGAGCGAGAGCCGCGTGCCTTCCATCAGGTAGGCGGCAATTAAGGGGACGCTCAGCGGTATTGCGTATGCATAGTAGGCCCGGAGCCAGAACGCCCGATTCGACAACGTCGAAGTTACGATCGTCATCAGGAGCAATCCGGTAAACGCGCTTTCCAACGGGGCCGACCAGATCGTGAACCACCATCCCGTCAATCCCCACAGGCTTCCCGTGACGGCGGACAGGGCGACGTAGCGGAGCGCCCACCACTCTGTTTCGTCGGGCCCGCGTTTCTTAGCCGCGTAGCCATGGAACAGTTGCCGGTACGCGAGGGTCGCAACGGCGAACGTGACCACCAGGAAAATCGGCTTCCAATGTGGAACCAGCGGCCAGAACACGACACTCGCGGCCACCATCCCGCCGAGACCGCCATACAGGTTTCGTGTTCCCATCCGGAACATCGTCGCGAGCATCTCAGTGCGGATGAGCCGCTCGCGCTCGGCGTCTTCGGTCGAGCGCTGTTCGGGTGTGGTCGGGAGAGCCATTGTTGTCGCCAGGTCGTGGAGATCCGATCGAGCATCTAACCGGCTCTCAAGAGCAAGACGTTCAGGTGGACGCGTCTATTCGAGGGCGGGTAGAGGAATGTTTGCGGCGCACGGGCGCCATGCTCGTGGTTGCGGGGGAAGGATTTGAACCTTCGACCTCCGGGTTATGAGCCCGGCGAGCTACCAGACTGCTCCACCCCGCGCGGGCAGTCTAGCGGTGTGTCGGGAAACGGGTCAACCCATCGTTGGAATTTTTGCGCGCGATCGCGAAAGCTGTCGCGCGCGGCAGCGATCGCGATGCCTAGGGCTTCGAGCTCAGGTCGGGCTTGCCGGTTTCAAGGTCAACCGGCACGGAGATGTGCTCGTGGACGATGAACCATTTGCCGCCGATCTTTTTGTAAACGTCGGTCACGCGGAAAGTCACGTCCATCGCGCCGCCGTTCGCGCCCGGGCATTTGAGGTGCTGGATACTGCGGCCGTAGGCGTAACTCTTGTCGCCATCGATTGCGAGATCCGTCACCTCGAAAACCGGCGATTCCTTGCATCCCGCGAGCACGCCCTGCCAATCCTTGCGATAGGCGTCCCATCCGTTGTACTGGCGCGGCGGAATCAGGTCGAAGACGACAAGGTCGGGGCTGTTGACGTAGTTGGACATCAGGCGGTCGATGTCCCTGGCGCGGATGGCGGCGGCGTAGTTCGCCTCGAGGTTCTTGATTTGCGCGGCGTCGCCCGCGTCTTCCGCGCGCAGCGGCATTGCCGCTCCAAGCACCGCGGCGATCGCCGCAAGCACGACCCACGATTTCATATGTTCCTCCCGCCGATTACGATCCGGCGCGGGGCGGGAATCTATCAGGTGTCGCGCTCCGGTCAAACGGCGGGGTCAGCCTGCGAGGATGCGGATATTGCAGTTGCGATGGATTTTGCCGAACTCGATTATCTCTTTTTCGATCGGCGTCGCGTCCGACTTCGAGTCCGTAAGCATAAGCTGCTTGGCAGCAGCGTTGTCGACGCCGTCCGCTTCCACGTCAAGGTTATGGTCGTCGCAGATAATAAAGGCCATTCGTCAAGCTCCTTAAACCCGTCCACCCTATCCCAAGCGCGCACACGAGTCATTATTGGCGCGTCTCGACAGGACCGAACGCGCGGCAAAGCGGATGGCGAAAGATGGATCGCGAACTTGAGGCGGTCAGACCGGCCTCACCGTGTATACTCCCCTGAAGCCCGGCGGACGCCACCCCTTGTTAGCGCAAGGGATGCATACGACAAACGCCTTTCGGTGACCGTCTTCAACCCCGGTCAGGCTGACGGCGGTTTCCGTCGAAACCGCCTTGCTGCATGCGACGCAGGTGGCGGTCAACGCCTTGTTCTCCTTCGCCTTCTCGCTCGGCATCGCGGGTCCTCTCTGAGTTGCGGCGCAAGCAACGGGGAGAGTCAGAGCGGGAAAACCCCGCGCGCGTTCTCTCCCAGCAGCTTTCGCTGGCGCTGCGGACTGAGTGCGGCCACGCTCTGACGAATGAGACGCGGCGCCTCCAGGGTGGAATCAATATGCGGATAATCCGATCCCCACAACACCCGGTCCTCTCCCAATAGATCCATCACCGATCCAATCGTCCGCTCCTCGGGCTCCGCGACCACCCAGATGTTGCGGCGGAAATAGTCCGATGGCTTCAGCCGGGTGGGAAACGTCCATCCCAGGTGCTCATGCTTTTCGTCCATCCGGTCCATGATGTAGGGCGCCCATCCGCATCCCGCCTCAACGCACAGCACCTTGAGGCGCGGAAACCGATCGAGCAATCCATCCGCCACCATCGTCATCACGGCCGGGACGATCTGCGCAAAGCCGCCGAGCGCGAATCCGTACACCGCCCTGAATTCTCCCGGCTGATAGAAATTGCCGAGAAGGCCGGGCGCCCGGTTGAAGCGCACGATCACATGCAGGCAAACGGGAATTCCGGCTTCTTCGCATTCTCGCCAGATAGGATCGAAGTCCGGATGGGAGAAGCGGCGGCCGGTTATGGGTTCGGGCGGCAGGAAAATTCCTTTGAACCCCAGCTTGAGGCATCGCCGCAGTTCAGCGAGCGCGGCGGCGGGGTCCTGCAGCGCCAGATGCGCGATTGGAATCACCCGGTCTTTCGCGCGTGACGAGAATTCGTTGATCCAGTCGTTGTATGCGCGCGCGTACGCGGTCGCGAGATCATTGTCCGGCACATCCCACAGGATTCCGACCGTGGGAAACAGCACGCCCGCGCTCACCCTCCACTCATCGAGCATCTTCACGCGATCCTCGGGCACGTAGCTCGCGGGCGGGCATCCATCGAGGTATTTCTTCTGTCCAGGCACGAACAGCGACTGGCGGGGAAGATTGGCGCCGCCCAGTCCGGCGAGCACGCCCTTAAGCAGCGGCTGATTGTCGATCAGCAGCACTTCGAGGCCATCGGCGGGATCGGTCGTGATTCGTATGGCGCGATCGCGAAAGCGCGGTTCAAGCCAGTTTTCCCACAGATCCGGCGGCTCCATCACGTGCGAGTCGCAATCCACCACTAAGCCCATTTCTGATTCCATCGTAACCTCGGTTCGGTCTAACACTCATTAGACAAGGCGGGCCGCCGCGGTCAAGCCTGCCGCCTTTTCGCCTGAAAGAACTCGCGCAGCAGCTCGGCGCATTCCGCTTCCATCGCGCCCGGCACGACCTCGATTCGATGGTTCAGCACGCCGTCGCGCCCGATGTCATAAACGGAGCCGAGCGCGCCAGCTTTTTCGTCGCGAGCGCCGTAAACCAGGCGCGCGATACGCGCATTCACCATCGCGCCCACGCACATCACGCAGGGTTCGAGCGTGACGTAAAGGGCGGCTTCGTTCAGGCGATATGCGCCCAGAGTCCGGGCCGCCTCGCGAATCGCGACGATTTCGGCGTGCGCGGTCGGATCGCTTAGCGCGATCGGACGATTGTGTCCGCGCCCGACCACGATACCCCCGGCCACGGCGATCGCTCCGACCGGAACTTCGCCGCGTTCGAGGCCGCGTCGCGCCTCTTCCAGCGCGAAAGCCATAAACTTGAGGTCATTCTCGGAAATCATTTCACTGCGCCGGGCTCAAATTACTACGTTGACATTGCCGGGGACGCCAACCAAGATCCGCTCTAGAGGGCAGGAACATGAAGGGACTTGCCACTTTCCTGGCGCTGGCCGCCGCACTGGTGATCGCCAACCTCGCCTACGCGGGTGCCCACGTCCAGCTCAACAACTCCGAGCAAGCAAAGCAGGAAGCCTTGCGAAAGGCATACTACGACCATCCCATGACCCAGGTGGTCCAGTCCAAGGACGTCAAGGTCGTAATCAAAACCGACTCCATCATGCACTCATGCTGCATGCCGCCGAACCTGGTCGTAGCCGGCAACGTAACCAACGTCGGAACCCGCCCGGTGAAGTACGTAAAGATGATCTTCAGCTTCGAGGATGCTGACGGCAAAGTCCTTCATGCTGAAACCGTCTACAACCTGAAAGCGGCAAGCATGGGCGAGGACGAAGAGATCGGCCGCATCCTTAACGAAAAGCCGCATTTCGTTCCCCTTCCGCCCGGCAGCTCGGACCAGTTCTCGTTCAGCGTTCCGACGACGGCCTTGCCCCGCTTCGCCAAGGTCGAGCTGTTCCCGGACGCGGTCACGCAGTAGCATCGGGCGGGCGCCGAATGTAATCATCGGCGCATGGCGCAACTTGAAGAAATCACTCCGGCCGAACTGAAGGCCCGGCTCGATCGAGGCGACCAGCCCTTCATCCTCGATGTGCGAGAGCCGGAGGAAGTCGCGCTCGCACCGTTTCCCGGCTCCGCGCACATTCCGATGGGCGACGTTCCGTCGCGGCTGGCCGAGCTCGATCCGGACCGCGAAATCATCGTCGTATGCCACCACGGTATCAGGAGCGCTCAGGTTGCGATGTATCTGGCGCGGATGGGATTCGAGCGGGCGATCAACCTGGCTGGGGGAATCGATGCGTGGGCGATCGAGGCTGACCCCGCAGTCCCCCGCTACTGAGATGAGCGCGGCTAGAGCGATGCGCGCGGAGGAAACATGACTTTCCTGGCGGCAGCAATCCAGATGGCGGCGGGACCGGACAAGGGCGCCAATCTCGATCGCGCCGAGCGGCTGATTCGGCTTGCGGCCGCGCGAGGCGCCAACCTTGCCGCCCTTCCCGAGGTTTTCAACTGGCGCGGCAAACGATCCGACGAAGGCGCCGCCGCGGAACCGCTCGAAGGCGAAACTATCGCGCGGATGACGGCGCTGGCGCGCGAGCTTCGCATCCATCTGGTCGCCGGCTCAATTACGGAAAAAGCGGAGGGACAGCCGCGCAGCTACAACACTTCAGTCCTGATCGGACCCGACGGATCGCGCCTGGCAATTTACCGGAAGATTCATCTGTTCGATGTGGACCTGCCGGGGCGGGTAACAATCCGCGAATCAGACGCCAAGATGCACGGAGCGGAAGTCGTCTGCGCGCAGACCGCGATCGGTGCGATCGGGCTCAGCATCTGCTATGACATCCGCTTCCCCGAGCTCTACCGCGAACTCGTCTTCAAGGGGGCGAAGATGGTCACGGTTCCCAGCGCTTTCACGTTTCCGACCGGCGAGGCTCATTGGGAACCGCTGATTCGCGCCCGGGCGATCGAAAACCAGGTGTATGTGATCGCGTCCGCTCAGTTCGGCCCCAACGTTCATGGATTCAGCGATTACGGAAATTCCATGATCGTGGACCCGTGGGGACGCGTGCTTGCGCGCGCCGCGGACCAGGAAGGCGTCGTGCTCGCTCCGATCGACCTGGACTACCAGGAGCGCGTGCGGCGCGAGTTGCCGTCGCTGACCCACGCTCGGCTGCGGAAGGACGGGCGCGCAGGATAGTCGATGATCAAACCCGTCTCGCTTCTGTTCCCCATCCTTCTCACCGCAAGCCTGGCGGGCGCGGCGTTTGCCCATGATATGAGCGCGATGGGTTCGATGGCCGATGCGCCGAACGCGATGGGCGCGCGGATGCACATGAGCGATCACATGAAGATGACGCAACCGCGGCCGCAAACGGCGCAGGATTCCGACCGCGCCCGCGATCTGCTTGCGAAGCTGCGACGCGCCCTGCTTCCGTATCGCGACTACCGCGTTGCTCTTTCGCAGGGATTCAGGATCTTCCTTCCCTCCGTGCCCCAGGATGTTTACCACTTCACCGACTACGAAGCCGCACGATGGGAATACAACGGCCATTTCGACCCCGAGCATCCCGGCTCTCTCTTGTATGTCAGGACCGCGCCGGACGACTACGTGCTGGTGGGCGCGATGTACAGTGCGCCCGCATATTACACGCCCGACCAGCTGGACGAGATGGTTCCGCTCAGCGTCGCTCGATGGCATCAGCACGTTAATATCTGCCTGCCGCGAGGCATCACGCTGGCTGATCTGCTGAACGACAGGATCGGCGCCGGCCGGACCGACATTCCGGGCACGATCCCGGTTGCCGCAAACCCGCGGGCCCTGGAACTCGATCGGCGGGTCGGCTTCATGGCGGACGGACGCTTCGGATTTGAAGGGAGCATTCACGATGCTTCCGCGTGCGAAACGGCCGGCGGCAATTTTATTCCGGTCGCGTTCGGATGGATGGTCCACGTGTATCCGTTCAACGGCGACGACTTGAAAGTGGCGTTTGGAACCGAAGTGCCGAAACCGGCGGCGAACTGATCCCCCGCGTCATACCGAACTCGAGCTCCGCGAAATCGGGTAGTCGCCCGCCGGCTCGCGCATCGGCTGCGTCAGCATCCGAATCAGGCCCAGTTCCGCGGGCGAGCGGAACTGTTCGATTCCTATCGTCATCGCAAGATGACCCGCGGCCGGCTGCGCCCGGTACGTTCCCATCATCCAGTCCCACCACGGCAGATTGAAGCCGAAGTTGCTGTTGGTTTCGTCGCGCACGATCGAGTGATGAACGCGATGCATGTCCGGGGTGACGACGATCCATCGCAACCAGCGGTCCGCGCGTTCGTCGATTGCCAGGTTTCCGTGATTGAACATCGAGGTGCCGTTGAGCAGCACTTCGAAGGCGAGCACCGCTATCGGCGAGGGACCCAGGCACATCACAACGCCGATTTTTATCAGCAGCGAAATGATGATTTCGGCGGGATGAAAGCGAAAGCCGGTGGTTACGTCGAAATCCAGATCGGCGTGATGCATCCGATGCACGCGCCATAGTAGCGGCACCGCGTGAAACATTACGTGCTGCAGGTAGATAGCGAAATCGAGCGCCAGCAGCGCGGCCAGAAACGCCGCGGCGGCCGGCATCGCGTACGCGTGCAGCAGGCCGATGTGCCCGCGTTCGGCGATCATCGCGACGCCGACGGCTGTGACCGGGACCAGGACGTAGACTGCCGCCGTATTGATCGCCGCAACCCCGATGTTCCCCGGCCATCGCGCGCTCCGCGCAAAGAGGCGCTTGCGCCGCGGCATCGCTCCTTCCGCCAGCGCGATCGCGGCGAAAATCAGCGCGAACGCGCCAAGCCTGATGAAGGCTTCGATGCGAAACGAATTCGAGAGAATAAGCGTCACGCGGAGCTCCCGCCGACGCTCGCGACCGCACAGACAGGCACGCCGTCTGTCAGGTGAACATTTCAGGTTCGCGTGAGCCGAGCCATACCAGACCCCGATACATGTAGTGCACACCCGACAGCGCCGTCACGGTGACCGTCAGGTAAAGGAGTCCGTACCAGTAGCTCGGCGAAGTCGTGCCAAATCGCAGCAAGGTGCCGATCACGCACGCGAGCTGCAGGAAGGTGCTTAGCTTTCCAAGATAGCTCGGCCGCACCGGCATCCTCTCAGCGGTGAAGAACGCGATCATCATATAGCCGCCCACAATCACCACGTCGCGGATGACGACCACGCTGAGCAGCCATCCCGGCAGATCTTCCTCGACGGTCAGCACCACGAACGCCGACAGCAGCATCAGCTTGTCGGCAAACGGGTCCAGGAACGCCCCCAATTCGGTGCGCGAATCGAACCATCGCGCGACCGTGCCGTCCAGGCCGTCGGTCACCGCCGCCGCCGCGAAGACATAGAGAGCCTCGGAATACTGATGACGGCTGAGGAACGACAGGAAAACCGGAATGGCGCCGAGCCTGCACAGGGTCAGAAAATTGGGCACGTTGAGCAGGCTGCGCAGGGACGGGACGCCGCGCGTGACGGAAACCGGCTTGGATGGAGAAGCTACCGCCATTGGAAATCCCGCAGGTCCATTATGCTTCGGCGAGAGCGGCCTTGCGCAACCGGCCCGCGACGGGAGAACTCACCCGCGCGCGCATCGAAACGACTCCGTCACGATACTCTTCGCTTATCACCTCGCCGTCGCGCCGCGCCATAGCGACCAGGTCGCCCCGGTTCGCCGCCAGCGTCACCGTGACTTCCTCGCGCGCGACACTCAAGCGCCTTCCGATCTCATCCAACAGACAGTCAAGTCCGATGCCGCGCAGAGCCGAGATCCCGATTCCTCTGCCCGTCAACCGCGGGGCGCCATCGATCAGGTCAACCTTGTTCATCACGATAATCCGGGAAGTTGCGCCCGCGCCGATCTCTTCGAGCACGCGGTCCACGATTTCCATCCGCTCCGCGGCAAGCTCCGAGCTCGCATCGACCACGTGCAGCAACAGGTCCGCGGTGCGAACCTCTTCGAGCGTGGCCTTGAACGCTTCGACCAGCATATGCGGCAGGCGATGGATGAATCCTACCGTGTCCGCCAGCATCACCGTCATCCGGTTTGGCAGCCTGAGCCGCCGAATGGTCGGATCGAGGGTGGAAAACGGGCGGTTCGCGGCTTCGACTTCCGCGCCGGTAAGGACGTTAAGCAGGGTTGATTTTCCGGAGTTCGTGTAACCGACCAGGGCAACCGTCGGGTACGGAACTTCCAGACGGCGGCGGCGCTGAATTCCGCGCGTGCGTTCGACCTCTTTCAGGCGCGAACGCAGGCGGGTGAGACGCTCGCGCAGGCGGCGGCGATCGACTTCAAGCTGGGTTTCTCCGGGTCCGCGCGTTCCCAC
>JAJPKP010000082.1 GCA_021323675.1 Pseudomonadota bacterium
CTCTCCCGACAGGGAGAGGCATGAAGGACCTCTCTCCAAGACGGGAGAGGTCGCGCCGAAGGCGCGGGTGAGGGACCGTTGAAAAAGATGTCTGACTCCGAGGCGCCACCCCTGGCCGCGATCGCACTTGTTATAGTGCCTGAATGAGTCACGCTTGGCTTCCTGCGAAGCTTTTCTATTGACTGCCTGTCTATGATATAAGACGGATTTGATGGCAGACGGCGGCCACGCCACGTCACAGGGAGACACTGGTCAGCGCATTCGGCGGCTGCGCGGCAAACTGGGCCTGACCCAGGTCCAATTCGCCGAGCTGATGGGCGTCTCCTTCGCGTCGGTGAACCGTTGGGAGAACGGTCAGTCGAATCCGTCTCCTCTCGCCTGGCAGCGGATTCTTGCCGCTGAGGAGCACGGATTGGACGCTTTGCTACGGCAGGCCAACGGCCCGAGTCGAACTGATGGCCGCCGATCGCATACTGACGTAACTCCGAGCCTCGATTTTTCCGCCAATCCCGAGACCGTGCGCGCGGTGGCCGAGGCCGAGCGCCTTTCCTACGGCTATATCTTCAACCCCGCCTTCGCGACCGAAATCTCCCGCATCGATCCCTTGCCGCATCAGCGAATCGCGGTCTACCAGCACATGCTATCGCAGCCGCGGCTCCGATTCCTGCTGGCCGACGACGCCGGCGCCGGCAAGACCATCATGGCCGGCCTGTACATCCGCGAGATGCTGACGCGCCGCCTTATCCGCCGGGTGCTAGTGGTCCCGCCTGCCGGCCTGATCGGGAATTGGGAGAGCGAGCTGCGCACCCTATTCGGGCTGCGCTTCAAAATCGTCACCGGGCTTGACGCACGCGCCAGCAATCCGTTCGCAGGCGCGGATGGCGACCTCGTAATCGTCAGCGTGGACACGCTGACCGGCGACCGAATGCTTGCCCGGCTGCGCGAACCCGAAGTCGCTCCATATGACCTCGCGATATTTGACGAAGCGCACAAGCTCTCGGCGCGCCTGGAGGACGGCTTCACGATTCGGCGCACCGACCGCTACAAGCTTGCCGAAGCGGTCGCCGGCGTTCACGGCGTCGATGCTGCCTATCGGCTGCCCTGGAGCTGCCGCCATCTGCTGCTGCTTACGGCCACGCCCCACATGGGCAAGGACTTTCCCTACTATTGCCTCTGGCGGCTCCTCGAACCGGAGGTCCTTTCGACCAAGGAGGCTTTCGACGCCTATCCGCCCGATTCGCGCCGGCAGCACTTTATCCGCCGCACCAAAGAGGAGATGGTGCGCTTCGATGGTTCGCGCATCTATCCAACCCGCTGGTCCGACACGTTCAGCTACGAGCTTTCTCAAGGCGAGGTGAGCGAACAGGCGCTGTACGACCAGACCACGGACTACATGCGCGATTACTACAATCGCGCCCGCATCCTCAATCGATCAGCCGCCCGTCTTGCCATGAGCGTCTTTCAGCGCCGTCTCGCGAGCTCGACCTATGCGCTGATGCGATCGTTCGAGCGACGGCTCGCAAAGCTCGACGGTCTCATCGAGGACGTCCGCTCAGGCCGCCTCACCACCGAGCAACTGCTGTCGCTTCAGGAACGGCTTCGCGTCCGCGATATCGAAGATGACAAGACCGCTGATGAAGAGGAGCCCGAAGACGGGCTTGAAGAAAACGAAGCGGCCGAGCTCGAGGCCATGGCGGGCGTGGTCGGCGTCACTCTCGGCGAGCTCGAGGCCGAGCGCAACCAGGTGCGCAATCTGCTGGATCTCGCGCGCAAGGTCTATGAGCGCGGCGAAGACTCGAAGTTCGAGAAGCTCCGCGAGGTAATCCGCGACCCGCAATGGCGCGACGACAAGATTCTGGTCTTCACCGAACACCGCGATACGCTGGACTTCATCGTCCAAAGTCTCGAAGGGATGGGCTTTGCCGGCCGCGTCGCCCGAATTCATGGTGCAATGGACTACCTGGAGCGCCAGGAGCAGGTCGCTTTCTTCGACAAGCCGGCCGCTGATGGCGGCGCGGCATATATGATCTGCACCGACGCCGCCGCGGAAGGCATCAACCTGCAGCGCGCCTGCTGGCTGATGGTCAACTACGACATCCCATGGAATCCGGCACGGCTGGAGCAGCGGATGGGC
Organism: Pseudomonadota bacterium; assembly: GCA_021323675.1. Lineage (GTDB taxonomy): Bacteria > Desulfobacterota > Binatia > Binatales > Binataceae > JAFAHS01. The sequence continues at coordinate 2,135 of JAJPKP010000082.1, forward strand.
CGTATCCATCGCTACAAACAGACCCACGGGGTGCGCATCATCAATCTGGTGGCCGGCCGCACCCGCGAGGGCCGGGTGCTCAAGACTCTGCTCGATAAGCTCGAAAAAATCCGGAAGGAACTCAACTCCGACAAGGTCTTCGACGTGATTGGCCGGCTGTTCGAGGGAGTGAGCCTCAAGGACTACCTTGAAAAGTCGGTCACCGATCAGGGCGCGACCGAAAGCGTGGCCGAAATCGAGGGCAAGCTCACGCCCGAGCAGATCAAGGCCTTCGAGGAATGGGAGCGCAAGCTCTACGGCGAGGGCGGCGAAGTTGCCGCGCGCCTCGACACCGAGCGCGCTATCGTCTCGCGGGAGCAGCTTCGCCGTTTGCTCCCCGGCTACGTGCGAAGCTTCATCGAGAGGGCCGCGCCGCTGCTCGGGCTGCGCATCGAGGGCGACCTCGACGGGGTTTTCTCGTTCGCCGAAGCACGTCCGCGCGCGCTCGAACCGTTCTGGCCGATTCTGGAAGACTACCCGCCGGAGAGCCGCAACCGCTTCATGCTCCATAACCCCGGCGATTCTTCGGCCGCTGTATTCCTGCATCCCGGTGAATGCTTTTTCGATGCACTACGTGAGGCTGTCGCGTCGCGCTTCTCCGCCGATGCGCTTCGCGGCGCGGTCTTTATCGATCCAACCGCAGAAGCTCCGTATTTCTTCCATCTCGGACTGATTCAAGTAGTGCGCAAGGCCGACGACAATCCTGTCCCAAGCGGAGCAGAAGGGGCTGGCGCGCTCCACGCGGAGGAACCGATCGAATACCGGCTGGTCGGATTGCGGCAGGATAGCGCAGGCCGCATCGAAGAATGCCCGGTCGAGCATCTGCTCCTGCTGCGCGGCGGTCCCGGCGGAATCCCGCTCGCCGTGCGCCCGTTCGCGGCCCAGGCGCCTGCCGCGACAGAACTTGTCGCCCGCTTTGCGCGCGAGCAAATCGCCACGCCACTAGCAGAACGCCATCGCTCAGCAATGCTTGCCAGCCTCCCCGAGCGCGAGCGCTTTATCGAAACGGGCTACCGCTACGAGGAGGACGCCCTGCTCGCCCATCGCGTAATAACGGCTAACAAAGCCCGCGAAGGGGATGCTCGCGCGGTGGCCGAGCTTGAGCGGATCAAGCAGCGCCAGCGCTCGCTTGAGGACCTGAAGCAGCAGGCAATCGTCGCGCTTCGGCGCGGACCTGAGTTGGTCGAGCCGCGCGAGATAGAATTTCTTGCCCACGCGCTCGTTGTCCCGTCGTCCGACCCCGAAGACAAGAAGCGCCACGACGCCGAGATCGAGAAGGTCGCGGTCAGGATTGCCACTGAATACGAGCGTCAGCAGGGATGGACGCCGCGCGACGTCTCGACTCCGCCGCTCGCGCGCGCGGCGGGGCTTACCGACAACCCCGGCTTCGACATTCTTTCCAACCGTCCAGCCTTCGGTGCGACCAGCGCGAAATCGACGGCGTTCGAGGAACGCGCGATCGAGGTCAAGGGTCGGGTGGGCATCGGCGATATCGAGCTTACCGAGAATGAATGGAGCCGGGCTTGCAATTCGCGCGATGGGTACTGGCTGTACGTCGTGTATGACTGCGGCACGCCCAATCCGCGCCTCTTTCGAGTGCAAGATCCGTTCAAAAAGCTGATCGCGACGGCCAAGGGCGGCGTGATTATCGACGAAAGCGAGGTTCTCAGGGCGGCAACTCCCGGTTGAGAAACATGGACTCGACCTTCGACCAGTTCTCTCCGCGATCTCTCGCCTCTCCCTATGACGGGAGAGGTCGCGCCGAAGGCGCGGGTGAGGGACCTCTGAAAAAGAACTCCGAATCCGAGCCGTCTCCGGAGCTAGCCTGCGGCCGCGACCGAGGCTTGCGCGGCTCCCAAACCGAGGTCGAGTGCAGGCGATGGGCGGGGCCGCGCCACCGCCAGTTCAAAGGCGCGAAGTTCCGCCGCCAACACCCGATCGCACCCGACATCGCCGCCTTCGTCTGCCCGAATGCCCGCCTGGTAATCGAACTGGACGGCGGCCAGCGCGACGTTCAGACCCAACGCGTGGCTGATGAGCAGCGCATGCAATATTTTCAGCCCCAGGCTACACGGTGCTCCGATTCTGGAATAACGAGATATTGGAAAACCTCGATGGCGCGCTCGAAGCGATTGCGGACTATGGTTAAGGTCCCTCACCCGGCGCTGCGCGCCGGCCTCTCCCGAAAGGGAGAGGGCGAGGAAGGAAGAGCACATACAAATGAGTGACCAGTCCAGGCTGATCGAACGCTCCTTCCCGCTGAAGCAGGCGTCGATCGATTCCGTACATGAGAAGAATGTCCGGCATGGCCATATCTCGACGTTGCATATCTGGCCGGCGCGGAGGCCGCTCGCCGCGTGCCGCGCGGCGCTGATTGCGACGCTGCTGCCGGATTCCGGCGACCCCGAAGAGCGGCGCAGGCTCGTCGAGCGCATCGGCGGGCGTGTCGTTCGCAAAATTGAAAAGAAAAACGTCGCTGGAAATCGCGTCGAAGTCGAACGCGAGGAGACCGTCGGCGGCATCCTCCATTGGGGACGCGAATCCGGCCCCGACCTGCAATTCTTCCGCGACGAGATCCGCAAGGCCTACGGCGGACGCGCTCCGCGCGTGCTCGATCCGTTCGCGGGCGGCGGCGCGATCCCGCTCGAAGCGATGCGCCTTGGATGCGAAGTCACCGCGATCGACATCAACCCGGTCGCCTGGTTCATCCTAAAGTGCACGCTCGAATATCCGCAGAAGCTCGCGGGCCAGAAGCGCCCGCTGCCCGATTTCGTGCTCAAGGACCGCGAGTTCATGGAGGCGTTCCTGAAGTCGCAAGGGCTCAAGGGCGCCGCGCTCCGCGCTCAAATGGAAAGACTGCCCCTCGCTCGCTCAGTTGCGGGAAAGAGTGAAGGAGGTGATCCAGCCGATTCACACGGCGGTCCCTCACCCGGCGCCGCGCGCCGGCCTCTCCCGACGGGGAGAGGATCGGAAAGTCAGAGCGCATTCGGTTTCGACGGCGGAGTGAGCCTCGACGCCGATTTGGCCTGGCACGTGCGCGCGTGGGGGCGATGGGTGCTCGCGCGGGCGCGCGCCGACCTCGAACGCTTCTATCCGACGATCGACGGCAAGCCGACTGTCGCCTATCTCTGGGCGCGGACGGTGAAATGCAAGAACTGCCGCGCCACGATTCCGCTGCTCAAGACCAAGTGGCTCTGCAAGAAGGACAACAAGCGCGTGCTGCTGAAGGTCGAGCCGAACGCCGACCGGAGCGCTCCCGTGTTCAGCATCCTGAGCGGCAAGGACGCGGCGCCGCAGGGCGGCAACGGCGCGCAGCGGCGCGAGTACGACAAAAAGATCGGCGCGGGCACGATGTCGCGCGCGGGAGCAGCCTGCGTATGCTGCAGGCTGCCGTCAATGAGGATGGAGGATATCCGGCTCGAAGGGAAAGCGGGGCGTCTCGGCGCGATTATGACTGCGGTCGTGGTCGATGGTCTCGACGGGAAGGAGTACCGGCTCCCTACGGACGATGAAACCCGGCTCGCGGCAGAGGCGGAAAACGAAGTCGAGCGCGTCTTTGCCGAGATTCCGTTCGGCATTCCGGATGAGCCGACACCGAAAGGCGGAAGCGGTGCGGCACGCGCTTTCTCAGTGGACGGCTACGGCTTCGATCGCTGGAGCAAGCTCTTCACGCCCCGCCAACTCCTAGCGCTCGGCACGTTTGTAAGCCACACGCGTTCCGCTACATCTGCGATATCTCAGTTCGGATACCCTGAGGAGTGGGCGGACGCGCTTTCGGCATACCTGTCCGTGCTGATGGATAAGACAGTGGATCGCTCATCGATGCAGTGCATTTGGATCAGCACAAACGCTGAAAAGGCGGCAGGCTCGTTTGGTAGGTTCGCTCTACCGATTTCTTGGGACTTCGCCGAGGTGATGCCATGGTCCGAGTCGGCCGGAGGTTTTTCAGGCAATCTAGATCACATTGCCGATTGTGTAGTGCACGCTCTTTCTGCGTCAATGGGCCGGGCGCATGTACGGAAGGACTCGGCGACATCAGCGCCGGCACGGGCAGGCCTAGATTTGATCGTTACTGATCCGCCCTATTACGACGCAATTCCCTACTCCGACTTGATGGACTTTTTCTATGTGTGGCTACGCCGGACGCTCCACGGGCTTTCGTTCGAGATCGATGAGGCGTTCCATGAACCGCTCGGGCCGAAGTGGAACAGCGAGAAGCAAGATGGGGAACTGATCGACGATTCGAGCCGCTTCGGCGGCGACAGGACCGCATCGAAAAGGGCTTACGAAGACGGAATGTTCCGCGCCTTCCAGGCATGCGACCGCGCGCTCGTTCCCGGCGGCCGGATGGTCGTCGTCTTCGCGAACAAAAGTCCCGACGCGTGGGAAACGCTGGTAAGCGCGATCATCCGGGCAGGCTTCGTTGTTGATGGCAGTTGGCCGATACAGACCGAGCGCTCTGGACGATTGCGCTCGCAGTCGTCGGCGGCGCTCGCTTCGTCCGTGTGGCTGGTATGTCGGAAGCGACCCGAGACCGCCCGGCCCGGATGGGACAATCGCGTGCTCGACGAGATGCGCGAGAATATCCACACCCGCCTTCGCGAATACTGGGACGCCGGCATCCGCGGCCCCGACTTCGTATGGGCCGCGACCGGCCCCGCGCTGGAGGCCTACAGCAAGCATCCGGTGGTCAAG
>JAJPKP010000029.1 GCA_021323675.1 Pseudomonadota bacterium
CAGGGCTGCGTCGCGTAATACGTCACTTCCCCGACCTGCACCGACGCTTCTTCCATCAATTCCCGCCGCACGGCTTCCTCGATGGTCTCGCCGGGTTCGATAAATCCCGCCAACGCCGAGAACATCCCGGGCGGAAACAGCTTGCCGCGTCCTACCAGGCACGCATCGCCGTCCGTCGCCAGCATGATCACGACCGGATCCACCCGAGGGAAGTGCTCGGAGTTGCATCTGTCGCAGAGCCGCCGGTAACCCGCATCCATGATTTTCGTGGGCGCGCCGCACTTGGGGCAGAAGCCATGCCGTTGATGCCAATCGATCATCGCCTTTGCCTGCGCGATGATTCCCGCATCCCTGATCGACACCATCTGTCCCGCCGCGCGCGCATCGCGGAAATGGCCGAGTCCTTTCAGCGGCCCGCCATTCGCCGGATTCTCCGCGCTCGAGACATCGACGGCGAAAATCGCCTTGTCTCCATCGAGGCCGAGAAAAATGCAGATGGTGTCATCGCGGACGATCGAATCCGCCATCTCGGGCGGGATCATGCCGAGTCCCATCGGCGGCGGCGTTCCTTCCGCGCCGTGCAGGAACGGTTCGAGTCGCCACATCGGGAAGAATAGCGATGATGGGTCGCGCCGTTTCGCTTCGATCCAGTTCGAGTCGGTGCGCTTTTCGCTCGCGCGATTGAGGGGATTGCCCGAAAACGGAATCATTCAGTCTCTCCGCAAATGCATCTGGCTCAAACTAGCGCCAAACCGCGATGGATTGCACGCGCAGCGCCTTGCTCGGCGAATGTTAAGCGCCAATGTTAAGAAATGTTACGCTTTTCAGGGAAAATCCTTCCGTTTCAGGCCGGTTTTTCGGAAGGATGCCGCGACGGCACGGGCTTTCCCCGGATACGCCTCGATTGACCGTTGACATCGGTTGGCTGCGCGTGGATATTAAACGAGACCATGAAGTACTGCATGAACCAGAAGGCTTGGGCCTGGCGTTGGCACGCTGACGCACTCGCCTGCGCGCTGGTTTTGTAGTTCACAACAAAACCGAACTCCAAAAGGGCCGTGGGCGAGACAAACCCGCGGCCCTTTTCATTTTCGGACTAAGCAGAGCGGCGATAAAGGATCAGAGGTTCTACAGCGGAAGGGAAAACAGAAGGCCTCATCCGCCCCTCGCGGCGAACGATCGGAGGGGAGAAGAGGGAGAGTCAAGGGGAACTCACGATGATGTACCCAACGGAGCGCGAATTCGAAGATCTGCGCGATCAAGGCTACAACCTTATACCGGTGTCGCGCGAAATCGCGGCCGATCTTGAAACCCCGGTCTCAGCTTTTCTGAAGGTCGCGCGCGGCGATTACAATTTTCTGCTCGAAAGCGTGCGCGGCGGCGAAAAGTGGGGTCGCTACACGTTTTTGGGCTCCGAACCCTCGATGGTGATTCGGGCGCGCGCCAACCGGATGGATATCATCCGGCCCGGCCGCGGTATCGAGGTCCGCTCGATTACCAACGCATTCGATGAGCTCGCGGCCGAGGTCAAACGGTTTCGCGCGCCCCAGCTTGCCGGACTGCCGAGGTTTTTCGGCGGCGCGGTCGGATTTCTCGCTTATGACATCGTTCGATGCTTCGAGCGGATTCCCGAGACGGCCGAGGACGATCTCGGAGTGCCCGACCTCTACATGATGTTCACCGACACGATGCTGATGTTCGACAACGTCCGCCAGACGCTTCGGATCATCGCGAATGTGCCGGTCGAGGAATTCCAATCCACGCGCGCCGCCTATCGCAGCGCCGAGGTCAAGATCGACGAGATGGCGCAGCGGCTGCGCGCATCCGCAGTGCCGCCGCGGCTCGAAGGCGCCGCGGCCGTCGCCAACGACTCGACAATCACCTCGAACATGACGCGCGAGGGCTACATGGCGATGGTTTCGGCGGCCAAGGAGTACATCGCGGCCGGCGACATTATCCAGGTGGTTCCTTCGCAGCGCTTCGAGTCGCCTCTCACCGCGCATCCGTTCAACATCTACCGCAGCCTCCGGACCATCAATCCGTCTCCGTACATGTTCTACCTGCGGCTGGGGGACCATACGCTCGTCGGCGCCTCGCCGGAGGTGATGGTCCGGGTCGAAGGCCGCGACGTCACGCTCAGGCCCATCGCGGGAACCCGGCGGCGCGGCGCAACCGAAGAGGAAGACAAGGCCCTCGAGAAGGAACTTCTCGCCGATCCGAAGGAGCAGGCCGAGCACGTGATGCTGGTTGACCTTGGGCGCAACGATGTCGGCAGAGTCTCGGAAATCGGCTCGGTCAAGGTCACCGAGTACATGGTGGTCGAGCGTTACTCGCACGTGATGCATATCGTGTCGAACGTGGTGGGGCGGCTGCGCGAGGAATGCGATGCCTTCGATGCGTTTCGCGCCACGTTTCCGCAGGGCACTGTGTCCGGCGCGCCGAAAATCCGCGCGATGGAGATAATCGACGAGCTCGAAAACGTCCGGCGCGGCGTTTACGCGGGCGCGGTCGGCTACTTCAGCTACACGGGGAACACCGACACCGCGATCGCCCTGCGCACGCTGATGATCAAGAACAATCGCGTCTATATTCAGGCCGGCGGTGGCGTCGTCGCCGATTCCGATCCGGGCGCCGAATTCGAGGAGTCGGTCAACAAGGCGCGCGCGATGGTGCGGGCGCTGCAAGCGGCGCGCGAATTCGAAAAGCCGCCCGAGACGCGTTGAATGCTTCGGGTGAATACGCTGGCCAGGTGAAGATTCGATGAGCGATCGAAAAATCAGGTTGTTGATGATCGACAACTACGACTCGTTTACCTACAACCTCGTCCAGTACCTCGGCGAGCTGGGAGCCGAAGTCATCGTCCGGCGCAACGATGCGATCGACGTTGCTGGTGCGCGCGCGCTCGCTCCCGACGCGATTGTGATCTCTCCCGGCCCGTGCACGCCGAAAGAAGCCGGCGTCTCGATGGCGATCCTGCGTGAGCTTGCGGCGGAGTTGCCGATCCTCGGCGTCTGCCTCGGCCATCAGTGCATCGGCGAAGCGTTTGGCGGACGGGTCGTCCGCGCATCGCGCCTGATGCATGGCAAGACCTCGCCGATCCTCCACGACGGCAAGACCATCTTCGAATCGATTCCAAGTCCGTTCGACGCGATGCGCTACCATTCGCTGATCGTCGAATGGGATTCGGTGCCCGAATGCCTCGAAATCAGCGCTCGCACAGCGGAAAACGAGATCATGGGCTTCCGCCATCGCACGCTTCGCGTCGAGGGCGTGCAGTTCCATCCCGAGTCCGTCGGGACCCCCGAAGGAAAGCATCTGCTCGCGAACTTTCTGAGGAGTGTCGCCGCGTGACCGCTCTGCGTGCCGCCTTCGAGGATGTGCTCGCGCGGCGATCGCTCGATGCGGTCACCGCGGAGCGGGCCTTCGGCGAGATTCTCGATGCCGAAGCGCCGGACGCGCTGGTTGCCGGCTTTCTGATCGCCCTTAAGCTCAAAGGCGAATCCGCCCAGGAGTTGAAGGGCGCGGCGCGGGCGATGCGCTCGCGGGCGCGGCTGGTGGATTTTCACGAAAACAACCTGCTCGATGTGGTCGGCACGGGCGGCGACGGCTCAGGCAGTTTCAATATCTCAACCGGCGCCGCGATCGTCGCCGCCGCCGCGGGCATCCCGGTGGCGAAGCACGGTAACCGCGCGGTAAGCGGGCGGGTCGGCGCGGCGGATGTGCTCGAGCAACTGGGCGTGCGAATCGAACTTGACCCTCACGGACTCGAACGATGCCTGAGGCGCGCGGGAATCTGCTTCATCTTTGCGCCGGCGTATCATCCGGTGCTCGCCCGGCTCGGACCGCTTCGCCGCGCGCTCGCCACCCGTACGATATTCAATCTGCTTGGCCCGCTGTGCAATCCGGCTACCCCGCGCAGAGCGGTGGTGGGTGTCGGCGACGCGGCGGTGTTCCGGCCGATGACGGAAGCGCTCGCATCGATGGGCGTGATTCATGCGCTGGTCGTGAGCGGCGGCGACGGGATGGACGAAATCAGCCTGTCGGCAGCCACGCGCGTTGCTGAAATTCGCGGCGAAGCGCCGATCCAGGAATACGAAATTGCTCCGGACGACTTCGGGATGAAGCGAGCGGGCCGGGAAGCGCTGGTCGCCGGCGACCCCGCGCACGCAGCCGAGATCCTGCGCGGCGTTCTTGCGGGAGATGCCGGAGCGGCGCAAGATGTGCTCGCTCTTAATGCCGGCGCCGCGATTTACGTCGGCGGGAGCGCGCAGTCGCTGCGCGCCGGCGTGGCGAAAGCGCGCGACATCCTCGGCCGCGGGCTCGCGCTGCGGACGCTCGAAAACCTCGGCGCGGCGAGCAGGGCGAAAGAACAATGAGTTCGATTCTGGACAGAATTTTCGCGGCCAAGCGCGAGGAACTCGAAGCGACTTCCGCCAGTGTGCCGCTCGCGCAGGTCCGCAAAGCCGCCGCCGACGCCGCGGCGCCACGCGACTTTGCGGCGGCGCTGCGGGCGCGCCGCCCCGCGATCATCGCCGAAGTGAAACGCGCTTCGCCCAGCAAGGGCGATATTCTTCCCGGACTCGACCCCGCAAGAGTCGCGCGGGATTATGCAGCCTGCGGCGCCGCCTGCATTTCGGTGCTGACCGATCGCCATTTTAAAGGAACACTTGAAGATCTCGGCGCAGTCCGCGCAGCCGTCGATCTGCCCATCCTGCGCAAGGACTTCATGTTCGATCCCTACCAGGTCTTTGAAGCGCGCGCAGCCGGCGCCGATTGCATCCTGCTGATTGCCGCGATGCTGCCCGAGGCGGCGATGCGCGAGCTTCACGCGCTTGCGCACGATTTGGGGATGGCCGCGCTGGTCGAGGTGCACAACGACGGCGAATTCGAAATCGCGGGAAAAATCGGCGCGACTCTTATCGGGATCAACAATCGCGACCTGCACACCTTCGTCACCGACATCGCCGTAACCGAACGTCTGCTCGCGCTGCGCAAGTCTGGCGCGCTCATCGTTTCCGAGAGCGGAATCGATGCGCCCGCCGCGATCGCGCGCCTCGACCGCGCCGGAGCGCGCGCGTTTCTAATCGGCGAGAGCCTGCTGCGCGGCGGAGAACCGCGAACCAGGCTTGCCGAGTTGATGGGTGCGTTGGGCGGCGGCGGAGCGGGGGACGCGCGATGACGGTGCGGGTCAAAATTTGCGGCGTCACGCGCGGCGAAGACGCCGAAGCCGCAATCGGAGCCGGCGCTGACTTAATCGGGCTTAACTTCTACCCGCCCAGCCCCCGATGCGTTCCTCTCGAAAGCGCGCGCAGGATCCGCGACCTGATCGCCGGCCGCGCGCACGTCGTGGGAGTGTTCGTGAATTCCACCCGCGCCGACATCGACCGCCATCTTCGCGAACTTCGCCTCGACCTGCTGCAGTTTCACGGCGACGAGGACGACAGCGCGCTTGTCGGATGGCCGGTGCCCGTCATCCGCGCGCTCCGCGTGCGGGGCGGCGAAGCATCGGCGGCGCTGGCGAACGCTCGGGCAGACTTTGTCCTGCTCGACACTTTTCATCCGAGTCTTTATGGAGGCAGCGGGGTCGCCCGTCCGCTCGAAGACCTTAAGGGTCTCGATCTTTCCCGGGTTTTCATTTCGGGCGGACTCAACGCCGCCAACGTAGCCGAGGCCGCCGCACTCCATCCGTATGGTGTCGATGCGGCCAGCGGGGTTGAGTCGTCGCCGGGCGTGAAGGACCATTCCAAGCTCAGGAGTTTTGTCGCTAATGCAAAATCTGCCCGATAGCCGCGGCCATTTCGGAGAATTCGGCGGCCGCTACGTCGCGGAAACGCTGATGCCGGCGCTGATGGAACTCGCCGGCGCGTACAAGAACGCGCGGCGCGATCCCCGGTTTCGCGCTGACCTCGAGAAGTACTCGCGCGAGTACGTGGGCCGTCCGACGCCACTGTTCTTTTGCGCGAATCTCACCGCCAGGCTCGGCGGCGCAAAAATTTATCTAAAACGTGAAGATCTCTGCCACACCGGCGCTCACAAGGCCAACAATGCTCTCGGCCAGGCTCTTCTCGCCGTCCGGATGGGCAAGGAGAGGATTATCGCCGAGACCGGCGCCGGACAGCATGGCGTCGCGACCGCCACGATGGCGGCGCTGATGCGCCGGCAGTGCGAAGTCTTTATGGGCTCGGTCGACGTTGAACGCCAGGCGCTCAACGTGTTCCGCATGAAGCTGCTCGGCGCCAGGGTCCAGCCGGTCGATTCCGGCAGCAGGAGCCTGAAGGACGCGATGAGCGAGGCGCTGCG
>JAJPKP010000048.1 GCA_021323675.1 Pseudomonadota bacterium
AAAACAGGCCCGCCACGCGGGCGAGCACGCCGAATTCGTTTTCAACCAGAACCGATATCGTATGACTTGGCATGCTATGGGCGTGCGCGTACGCATCGACGGACCCGTGCCGCGATTATTTTGCGGCGCCCGCCGCCGAGCTACGTCCCTGATAACGGCTCAGGTTCGCCATCATCCGGTCCTTGCTCGCCAGCTTGAGCTTGTGGATCCGCTTCTCCTCCATTTCTTCTTCTAAAGTCAGATAGTGTTTACTGCGATATTCCTGGAGTTTGTTCTTACACTGAAGATGCTCTTCGTAAGCCGCCCTGAGTTCCGGGTCGTCGTTCAGATGTTGCTGAAGGAGTTCTTCGTCTCTGCGCTCCATACGCCCTCCGTTGGGATCGGCTGGCCGGACACTCCCACCTTTGCGTCCGGGGGCCGGACATAAAGCGGCTCCAGCGTGTCGGCTGCATCGCCTCCGCCGGCAGCAATACGGGCGCCGCCGAGCGCCGCGATGTATTGGCCGCGAAATTCCAGTGCCGAATGCTCCAGGACCGTCACTTCATGGCCCTTCGCTTGCAGAAGAGCCGCCGCATCGTTTGCCTTGTCGTCGCCCGCGAGGATAGCGTCATGACCGAGACGTGATATCACTCGCGGAAGCGGCATCACCACATCCTGCGTTACTTTCTCTAACCCATCGGCCATGATTTGGTAAAGGGCTGCGTAAACTTCACCCTTGCGCGCATCGACCAGCACACAAATTTGCCTTCCCGGACGGGCGGCGGGCGATTCCAAAGCCGCTATCGCCAATGCATCAAGGCTCGGGACTCCGACAATTTTCGCTTTCGAGGCGAAGACGACGCCCTTCGCGTAACTGAGGCCGATCCTGAGGCCAGTGAAGGAACCGGGGCCGATTCCGACCGCGATGGCGCCAAGATCTCCCGGGCGCAACCCCGCGCCCTTCAGCAATTCATCCACCGCGGCCGGCACGCTCGCGCCATGCGAAGTTACCGGGCGGGCCATTGTTCCCATTACGCGGCCGCCGCCAACCAGGGCGATGCTTGCGAGGGTCGATCCCGTATCGAGCCCGAGGACGGGTCCGGCGCACGCCGCGGCGGCCAGCAGAATATCAGCCCTGCACAATCCGCGAGATGTCATTGAAAATCACGAATGCCATAAGTGCGACGAGAAGAAACAAACCAACCTGCAGAGCGATCTCGCGATGGCGTATGGCGAGCGGCTTCCCGCGCAAGCCTTCGAAAACGAAGAACGCCAGATGACCTCCATCCAGAAGCGGTACCGGCAGCAAGTTTATCAAACCCAACTCGAGGCTCAGCATCACCGTGAACATTGCCACGCTGGCGAAGCCCTGATGCGCTTCACGGCCCGCCATCTGCGCGATCATTATCGGACCCCCCAGCGCTTCGCGGACCGGCGTGGCCCCGGACACGATGCTGGCGATGCCGACAACGAGCTGCACGGTCATGGAGGTCGTCGCGAGCGCGGCACGATAGAGGGCGCTTGCGGGATTGAACCGGCGCGTAATTTCGTCGCCGCGCGGCGTTACGCCGATAATCCACTCCTTGGCCGACCCGTAAATGGTCTTTTGCTCCTCGCGCTGAGGAGTAACCCTGACTATCACGGGCGAGGAGGCGCCGGTCTGCGAACGGTCGATTTCCAGCGTAAGCGGAACGCCATTGCTGGACTTCACCGCATCGGAAAAATCGTTCCAGGTCGCGGTCGTCTTGCCGTTTACAGAGAGAATCTTGTCGCCGGGAAGCAAACCGGCCTGTGCCGCGGGCGTTCCCGCCTTTGCCTGGCCAACCACCGGCAGCAGCACGGGAACTCCATACATGAACACGATCGCGAGCAGGATCGGCGCGAACAGGATGTTCGCCGCGGGGCCGGCCAGCACGATCGCAAAACGCTTCCACAGAGGCTGGTTCGGAAAAGCGCGGGAACGGAATACCTCGAGCAGTTCTTCCGGCGGATTCGCCTGCAGAGACTTGCGCGCCTCTTCGGCGCTGTGGGAGATGCGGATGCGATTGAGAAGGAGCGTCTCTTCCAGCTTGAGCGGCCGGCCGATGGTGCCCTGATCGGAGGCCAGCTCCTCAAGTACGGTATCCTCGGGGTTCGATGGGCCGGCGTTCGACGCCAGCGTACTCGACGCGAGGGCTCGGGGTTCCGTTTTTGCGGCGACCGTGGCGGCGGCTATATCGCGTCCGACTTCGACCAGGAATGTGTGAAGCTCATCGGACTTGGGTTCCTCGCCGACTTCTTCACCCAGCATCCTGACGTACCCGCCCACCGGAGTGGCGCCAATCACGTATTCGGTCTCACCCCGCCTGATTCCAAACAGCCGGGGAGGATAGCCGATCGAGAAGCGCAGCACCCGGACCCCCAACCGCTTTGCCATCAGAAAATGGCCGGATTCATGAACAATGATCAGAAGACCTAGAATGACGACAGCGGCGACGATCGAAATGAGCATTGAAACTCCCGAGCGGGCGAAAAAGGAACGATGCGGCCTCCTAGCCGCATCATTTCAAACAATAATAGGTAAAGACAGCCGCGAACACTAGGCTGCATGTGCGGTCCAGCAGACCGCCATGACCGGGAAAAATCCATCCCGAGTCCTTGACTCCCGCCGCTCGCTTGAATGCCGACCCGGCCGCATCGCCGATTTGCGCGAGAACCGCAATTGCGGCGGAGATCGCCGCAGCATCGAACGCCTTCCATTGCGAAACCAACCACGCGCGCAGCAGCATCCCGGCGGCTATCGATGCGATCAAGCCGGCCAGCGCGCCTTCGACCGTTTTGTTGGGACTGACCCGCGGTGCAAGCTTATGGACGCCAAATATCCTGCCTCCAAAATATGCTCCCGTGTCGCTCGCGATCACGACCAGGAGCATCAGGATGATACCCGCGATGCCGCCGGGCAGATTCCGGAGCATCGCGAGATAAGGAAAAAGCACTCCCACCCATAACGATCCGGCGATTTCGAGCGGCAGCCCCTTGGGAGCAGCCTCGCCGCCGCGCCGCGCGACTATCGCGATAAGTGCGAGCATAATTAGAAACACGGCCGCCGGCGCAACCCAAAATCCGCCGTCGCCCGCAACCAGTATCGCGAGAAGCGGCACCGCCCCGGCGACAAAAATCACCAGAAGCGAAACGATGCCGCGAATCGCGGTGATGGTGGCGATTTCGTAGAGTCCCCACCCACCGACGATCGCGATGAACCACGAGAAGCCTGCGTTGGGCAGGAAAATTATCGCGGCGAGAACGATGGGCAGGGCTACGGCCGCCGTCCAGATCCTGGTCCGAAGCACGCGCGCTTCATTCTCTCCCCTTGGGCGAGGGGAGTGTTGTGGCGGCATGGAACGCCAAGCCGGCGGATGGCATCAGCCCGGACTAAGAGCGCCGAAGCGCCGATCGCGCATCTGGTACGCCGCCAGAGCGCTCAGCAATTCGCGCTCACGGAAGTCGGGCCACAGAGTGTCGGTGAAGTACAACTCGGTGTAGGCGAGCTGAAACAGAAAGAAGTTCGAGATTCGAAGCTCGCCGGAGGTGCGAATCAACAAGTCCGGATCGGGCATCCCGCTGGTAGTCAGCGCGCGATCGATGACGCCCTGGTCGATATCGTCGGGATTAAGCTTCCCCGCCGCCACCGCCCTGGCAATTTGGCGCGTCGCGTTAACCACATCCTGGCGGCCGCCGTAGGACAGCGCGAGCGCCACCGTCATCGCGGCGTTGCCCTGCGTGGCCGTCACCGTTTCTGCCAGCACCTCGCGCAGGCGCGGCGGCAGCCGCTCGGTATCTCCCAGGGCGAGGATGCGGATGCCCCGTTTCATCAGGCGCTTGGTTTCGGTCACGAGGTAGCGATGAAAGAGCTGCATCAGGAAGTTGACTTCGCTGGAGGGGCGTTGCCAGTTTTCGGCGGAGAATGCGAACAGCGTGAGATACGGGATTCCCAGCTCGCGCGCAGCCTCGACCACCGCGCGCACCGAATCTTTGCCGCGGCGATGACCCTCGTTGCGGCTCAGGCCGCGCCGCCGGGCCCATCGCCCGTTCCCGTCCATGACGATCGCGACGTGGCGCGGAAGCCGCGAGGGATCGAGCGAGAGCTCGGGGAAATCGTTGAGTGGGAGCGTAATAGCCACGTGGCTCGACTATTCGGCAATGAGAGCTGGCCGGATGCGGCCGACTTCAGCTCAGACCTCCATAATCTCCGCTTCCTTCGCCGCCAGCACCTTGTCGATCTTCTCGATGAACTCGGTCGTGAACTGCTGCACCTTGGCCTCGGCCGTGCGCATATCGTCGTCGGTAACCTGCTTCTCCTTGTGGAGATCCTTGATCATATCGTTGGCGTCACGGCGATGGTTACGGACGCCGACCCGAAATTCCTCGGCGATCTTGCGAACGTGCTTCACCAGCTCCTTGCGGCGTTCCTCGGTCAGCTCGGGGATCGCAATGCGAATCAGCTTCCCGTCATTCATCGGGTTCAGTCCGAGGTCCGACGTCTGAATCGCCTTTTCGATGTCGTGGAGCGAGGACTTGTCGTAAGGGGTGATAACCAAAAGGCGCGCTTCGGGCGCGGCCAGTCCCGCAAGTTGGCGCAAAGGAGTCTTGGCGCCGTAATAGTTGACCTGGATATTTTCGATAAGCGCGGTCGATGCGCGCCCCGTGCGCACGCGCGCAAGCTCGTGCTTGAAGGCCTCGACAGCCTTCTCCATCTCCTTGCGCGCCAGCTCGATTATTTCGCCGGTCATGACGCTGCGTTGCCTTCCACCAGGGTGCCGATTGCCTGTCCGGTCACCGCTCGCCTTATATTACCCGGTTTGCGCAGATTGAACACAATAATCGGCAACTGGTTGTCCATGCACATCGAAATTGCCGTGGAATCCATGACTTTGAGGTTTTTCTGCAGGACGTCCAGGTAGGTAAGGCGGTCGAAGCGCCGGGCGTTCGGCTCCTTCATCGGGTCGCGGTCATAGACTCCGTCAACATGGTGGCTCGCCTTCAGGATAACCTCGGCGCCGATTTCCAGCGCCCGCAGGCTGGCCGCCGTGTCGGTGGTGAAGTAGGGATTGCCGGTTCCGGCGGCAAATATCACCACGCGGCCCTTTTCCAGATGGCGCACCGCGCGGCGGCGGATATAGGGCTCGCACATCGCCTGCATCTCGATCGCCGACAGCACGCGCGTGGTGACACCCGCATGCTCGAGCGCATTCTGCATCGCCAGCGCGTTGATCACCGTCGCCAGCATCCCCATCTGATCGGCGGTCGAACGATCCATCCCGCGCGCCTCGTAGTCGCTGCCGCGGATAAAATTGCCCGCGCCGATTACGATCGCGAGCTGAACGCCGAGCGCGGAGATTTCCTTGATTTCGAGGGCGATGGTCGCCAGCGCATCGAGGTCCAGCCCGCTTCGATTCTCGGGGGCGAGCGCCTCGCCGGAGAGCTTCAACAGGACGCGGCTAAAGCGGGGTTTGTCTCCCACAACGCTTTCCACCTCGTCCATCGCTGATCCTTCCCTTTGCGCCGTGCGGCGGATTTTACCGCGAACAGCCTCTAGGCGCCGCTTTTTTCGCCGAGCGATTCGCCGAGCTGGAACCGGGAGAAACGGCGCACGTCGAGCTTCTCGTTAATCTTGGCGGTGTATTCGCCAATCAGGTCCGTGATCGTCCGGTTGGGATCGCGCACCCAGCTCTGCTCGAGCAGGCACACTTCCTTGTAAAACTTCTCGAGTTTGCCCTCGACGATTTTGTTGATGACGTTTTCGGGCTTGCCGGCCGCCTGCTGCGCGTAAATCTGGCGTTCCTGCTCGATGACCTCGGGCGGCAGCTCCTCGCGGCGCACGCATCGCGGGTTGGTCGCGGCAATCTGCATCGCGATTTCCTTCACCAGGGTCTGAAAATCGGCGCCCTTGGCCGCGAAGTCGGTTTCACAGTTGATTTCTACCAGAACGCCAAGTTTACCGCCTGCGTGTATATATGAGCCAATCGCGCCTTCGGACGCGACCCGGCTTGCGCGCTTCTGGGCGGACGCGATGCCTTTTTCGCGCAGCCATAAAGCCGCCTTTTCGGGGTCGCCGCCGGTCTCGGCCAGCGCCTTCTTGCAATCCATCACTCCTGCGCCGGTCTTTTCGCGCAGTTCCTTGACCACCTTAGCGTCTATTTCCATGGTTACCGATGTCCTAAGAAACCGTCGTGTTTGCCGCATCGGCCATCAGGCGCATCCGTGGAGCGCCCGCGGCCCGAGAGAAAACAAATTGGGCGATGCGGGTTGCGGGTCAGACCGCGCTCGGAGATTCCGTTGGCGCGCTCTGGTCGCTTCCGCCGGCGGCGCCCCCGTCCTCCTGGCCCTTCTGGCGCTCTTCGGCGGTCTGCTTGCCTTCCAGCACCGCATCGGCAATCGCCGCGGTAAACAGTTTTATGGCCCGGATCGCGTCGTCGTTGCCCGGAATTCGATAAGAGATGAGGTCGGGATCGCAGTTGGTGTCGACCACCGCGGCGACCGGAATTCCGAGCCGGTTCGCCTCGGCCACCGCGATGTCCTCTTTCTTGGTGTCGATCACCCAAAGAGCATCGGGCAGCTTGCGCATGTTCTTGATTCCGGCCAGCGTCGCCATCAGCTTGGCGTGCTCGCGCTCGTTCTCGCTCATTTCCCGCTTGGTGAGCGCGCGGATCATTTCCGGGTCCGCCATGATCTCTTCGAGCTTCTTGAGGCGCTCGATCGAGGCGCGGATAGTCTGAAAGTTGGTGAGCATGCCGCCCAGCCATCGGTTGTTCACGTAAAACATCCCGCAGCGTTCGGCCTCTTCCTTCACGATATCCTGGGCCTGCTTCTTGGTTCCGACGAACAGGATGGTTCCGCCCTGCGCGGCGAGGTCGCGCGCGAAATCGTAGGTATCGCGGAACATCTTGACGGTCTGCTGAAGGTCGATGATGTAGATCCCATTGCGGGCGCCGAAGATGTACGGCTTCATCTTCGGATTCCAGCGGCTGGTCTGGTGGCCGAAATGGACCCCGGCCTCCAGGAGCTGCTTCATGCTGATTTCGGTCAT
>JAJPKP010000010.1 GCA_021323675.1 Pseudomonadota bacterium
AGGCGGTGCTGCTGGAGCGGGCGCGCGCGCTGCATCCGGAACTGACCATCGCCGACGATGCGCCGTCGCGCTTCCGCAAGGAGGGGGGCGGAGCGCCCGCCCCTGCGGCCGCCGCGGCCGAGGCCAACGGCGCGCCGGCACCTGCCGCGGCTGCCGCCCCCGCACCCAAGCCCGCCGCTCCCGCCCCGGCTGCAAAGGCACCCGCGCCCGCCCCCGCCCCCGCTGCCGCATCCGCCGCCGCTGCCGCGCCGATTGCGATGATCAATCTGCCCAAGGATGTCGGCGCATTGCCGGGTCCAATTGGGGAAAAGCACTTCGACGGCGAGCTTGGCGAGGACTTCGAGGCCGTCCTTGCGATGGTCGATACCGCCCCGGTCAAGTCGGCTCCCGGACCGGTTCAGGTCGGGCTGAGACTCCTCGAGCCGATTCTTGGAGCGATGCCGGATTCGACCAAGGTGATGCTGGAAGAGGCGGTAGGCTCGCCTTCGGGGTTCTCGCGCGCACGCTCAACCGCTTTGAACGTGATTGTAAATCTGATCCTCTATCCCGCCATCCTCACCGCTTTTTCGGTCGTGGTGATGGGCGATTCATTGTTTTCACTCGCGACGCGCGGATGGATTTTCCTTGGCGTGCTGCTCGCTATCGGCGAAACGGTGTGGCGCCTGCGTGAAGGAATTCTGCAGGCGAAGCCCGCTTCGGAGATGGTCTATCGCGCGGCGGCATACGGACTCGCGATTGCTCCTCTCGGTTCTCTCCTCGCACGAGGCGGCGCGATCGGAAGGAAGGTCGAACGCAAGGTTGCGTTCGACGGATTCCAGACCGATTTGCACGACGAAAAGCTCGAACGCGATCGCCGCTACGGCACGGTCTATACGGTCAAGGAGTATGCGAACGCCTACCTGGTGAGGCTGGAGATGCCGCGAAAGCTGCCTGCCTCTTCCTTGAAGCGGCTATGGAACCTGCCGGACGAGATGCCCGATTACGACTACAACATCGCGCTCAACGACAACGTGTTGACGATCAATGCAAGCGTGCGCGGCGAAGCGCTGCGACGGCTCTCGTACGTCTCCTCCGCTTTTCCGGCAGACTTCATGACTCGCATCGAGTTCGGCAAATCGACCGCCGCCTTCAGGCATCGCCTGCGCGACAAGGTCATCGAAATCGTCGTGCTGAAGGGCGAACCGAGCGAGATGAAGAGCGCCGCATGAGGTAATATTTCCTCGAGAAGCGCCGAACGGCTGAGTGCTTCGGCGCGATGTGAGTTGGTGCCGTCGATGGCGATCCATATTCGGGACGCCACTGATCGCGATCTCCCCAGAATCGTCGAGATCGAGCAGCTAGCGTTCCCCACCCCGTGGAGCCTGGGAGCATTCCGCCGCGAACTCACGCTCCCGTTTTCGCGCCTGACCGTCGCGGTTGCCGAAAAGGACCCTCTGCCTGAAGGATTCCTGTGCCGATGGCTCGTGGCCGATGAATGCCACGTGCTGAATGTTGCGGTACATCCCGATTATCGCCGGTTTGGGGTCGGAGCGAGGTTGCTCGGTGCGACAATCTCGGAGGCCCGCGAAAAGGGCGCTGACCTGGTGACTCTGGAGGTTAGGCGCTCGAACCTGGCTGCGCGGGGACTTTATCGCAAGTTTGACTTTGAGGAACGGCGTTTGAGACGGCACTACTACGGGCCCGGAGAAGACGCGATTGTGATGGAACTTAGGCTTTAGGCAGCTAACTGCATCATACAACTTCAACTGTCGTTCTATTTTCAAGAAATCGCCGGTTTTCTGGCAATTCGCTGTTACAAATTTCATGAGAGTGTGTCATAATGATGTTGCATTCCAGGCATCATCAGAAGGGTGATGAACCGCAGGTCATCAACCTGACTGAAATCGAACGCCTGTCGATAGTGCCTCAGTATCCAGCGTGAAAGACTCTCATCTGTCGTTCAAAAAAGGCGAGAAGGTAGTTTATCCAGCGCATGGTGTCGCCGTTATCGACGACATCCAGATGCGTGTCATCTCCGGAACCGAGCGCAAATTTTACATGCTGCGAATCCTCGGCGCTGAAAAGATGACCATCATGATTCCTACCGAGAACGTGGAGCAGGTGGGTTTGCGGCGCGTGATCGGAAAGGACATGGTCGATAAAATTTATCGAATTTTGCGCCAGCGCAAGGTCGAGGTGGACACGCAGACGTGGAACCGGCGCTACCGTGAATATACGGAGAAGATCAAGACCGGTTCTCCGCTCGAAATCGCCAAGGTGCTGCGCGATTTGCTGGTGCTGAAGGGTGACAAGGAACTCTCCTTCGGCGAGCGCAAGATGCTCGACACGGCGCGCTCGCTGCTCGTCAAGGAACTCTCGATCGCCAAGGCTCATCCGGAAGAGAAAATCATGGAAGAGCTGAAGACGATCTTCGCCAACTGACGCGACAGGAACTTCTCATCGCATCGAACCCCAAAGGGGTCGGCGGCCGCCGACCCCTTTTTGTTTCTTGCGGCGGGCCGCGCTAAGAAAGGGGGCCATGATGAAACAAGCGGGGCGATGGGTTTCGATTCCGGTAGCCGTGGTTACGATGGCGCTCGCCGGCACGCTGGCGGCGGCAACCGGCACGGCCGACCTTCGATGCAACGATCTGCTGGCCGCGTTGCGCGACGGCAAATATGGACAGGCGACTTCCCATTTCAGCGACCGGATGAAAGCGGCGTTGGGTCCCGACAAGCTGGCCGATGTATGGCAGCAAGAGACCTCGATTCACGGCAAGCTCATCGATTGGAAAATCGTGCAGAATCAAACCTTCGGCCGGAACGAGGTTGTAATCGCAACACTGAACTTTGAACGTCCGTCAGGATTGGCAGCGCAGGTGAGCGTAGACGGCGAAACCGGAGAAATTTCGGGGTTGTATTTCATCAAGGCCCCCGCTCCGGCGGAAACGGCTCCCGCCCCGGCGCCATCGTACATTGATTCCGGGAAATTCCAGTCAGAAGACGTGCATGTCGGCGCTCCGCCCTTTGAACTGCCGGGCATCCTGACCGTGCCCACCGGCAATGGGCCGTGGCCCGCGGTAGTTATGCTTGGCGGTTCGGGACCCAACGACAAAGACGAAAGCATCGGCCCGAATCATCCGCTCAAGGACATCGCGGAAGGCCTGAGCTCTCACGGTATCGTCGTGCTGCGCTACGACAAACGCACCCGCGCGTACGGCAAGAAGATGGACCCGCGGCACACCACCGTTAAGGAAGAGTACCTTGACGATGCGATCGCAGCGGTAAATTTCCTGCGCTCGCGCAAAGAGGTCGCCAGGGATCGCATTTTCATCGCCGGGCACAGCCTCGGCGCTACGATCGCGCCCGAGGCTGCGCTTCGGGCGGCCCCGATCCAGGGACTGATCCTGCTTGCGCCGACCGGACGCAAGTTTGGACAGACTGTCGTCCAGCAGATGCGCTTTCTGGAAGAGGGATCTCATCAGCAGCTCGACGAGATCGAGCGCAAGGCGAACGAGCTGGACAATCATCTGATGCCGCCGACCGAGAATTTCATGGGAGCACCCGCCTCTTACTTCTATGACCTTGACGCGCGCGACGAAGTCGCGATGGCGCGCCAGCTCGGAATCCCGATCCTCATTCTTCACGGCGGGCGCGACTACCAGGTGATCGACCAGGACATCGAGCACTGGCAGCAAGGGCTGAAAGGCGCCGCGCACGTGCGCGTGGAAACCTTCCCCGATTTGAATCATCTGTTTATCGCCGGGACCGGAAAGCCGAACAAGGAGGAATACCTGAAGGCGGGTCACGTCGATGCGAAAGTGATCGATGCGATGACGGCGTTTATCCAGAATCCTCTCTCCAATTGAGCCGCGATGATGAAGACATCCGCGATTATCGTGGCGGCCGGAAGCGGAAGCCGGCTCGGCCGCGGCGAACCCAAGGCATTCGTGCCGCTGGCGGGAAAAGCTCTGCTCTCCTATTCCCTCGCGACGATCGCGCACATCAGCGCCGTCAACGAAGTCGTCATCGCGGTTCCAGCCGGCATGGAGGCGGCCGCGCGGCGCGAAGCTTCGAACCTGGCGGTTCCGGTGAAGATCACCGCCGGCGGCGCCGAGCGGCAGGATTCCGTCAGGATGGCGCTCGCGATCACATCCGCGTTGAGTGAAATGGTTGTCGTTCACGATGCGGCCCGTCCGCTCGCAACGCTCGAGCTGTTCGAGGCCTGCCTCGCCGCGGCTGAGCGCGCCGGCGGAGCCATCGCGGCAACTCCGGTCGCGGACACGCTCAAGCGCGTCGGCGACGATCGCGCGATCGTCGCGACGGTGCCGCGCGCGGGACTGTGGCAGGCGCAGACGCCGCAGGCTTTTCTCAGGACTCTGCTGCTGGCCGCGCACGATCGCGCGCAGCGCGAGGGCATAAGAGCGACCGACGATGCCGACCTGGTGGAACGCGCCGGAGGCAAAGTCGAGGTGGTGGAGTGCGCGACCCCCAACTTCAAGATCACGACCGCCTCGGACCTGGCGCTCGCCGAGGCCCTCCTCTTCGGCACTTCCGCCGCAAGACGTTAGGCGAGATCTCGTGCGGCTGGTTTTTTCGGCGTGGCCGCGGTCTTTCAGTCGGGCCGGAGAGCGGAAGCGGAGTTGACGATACCCTCGTTCAGCGAACCGGAGCGGAATCCCTTGAGATCGATCGTCACGAAGCGGAAGCCGATTTTCTTGAGCTCGCGATCGACGATGTCCCGAATCTCGGGTTCGAGGATCCGCGCTATCTGGCTGCTTTCGACTTCTATTCTGGCAACCTCGCCGTGATAGCGCACGCGAGCGACGCGAAAGCCGAGCGCATGCAGAATCTTCTCGCCGTCTTCGACCCGCCGCAGGCCCTCGGGCGTGATCGTGGTGCCATAGGGAAACCGCGACGACAGGCATGGTGACGCCGGGCGGTCCCACGTCTCGAGCCCCATCGACCGCGAAATCTCCCTGATTTCCGCTTTGGCCAGTTCGGCCTCAACCAGGGGATGGCGGACGCGGCGTTCGGAGGCAGCCTTCATGCCGGGACGGTAATCATGCAGATCGTCGAGGTTGAGCCCGTCAACGATCTCGCTGATGCCTAGTTCGGCCGCCTTGGCTTCGCAGATCTCGAAGAGATTGGTCTTGCAAAGGTAGCAGCGGTTGATCGGATTAGCCGCATAGCCGGGAATCTCAAGCTCGTTGGAGCTGATGATCAGGTGGCGCGCCCCGATCGTGGCCGCCATCCTGGTCGCGGTATCGCGATCGTGCTCGGGCATCGTCGGCGACGTCGTCGTGAGCGCGAGCACTCGGTCGCCGATGGTGTCGTGGGCAACCTTGAGCACAAAGGTTGAATCGACGCCGCCGGAAAACGCGACGATGACCGATTTCATCGGCGCGAAAATCGCGCGAAGCCGATCGAGTTTCAATCCGAGTTGTTCGTTCATCGCGGTCAACGATTCAGCCGTTTTCAAATGCCTTCAGCCTGGAACAGATCTGTCGTCAGATATCTTTCACCGGTATCGCAGAATACCACGGCAACGACTTTGCCTTTGCCGAGGCGGCGGGCGACCTGGACCGCCGCATAGCAATTGGCGCCCGAAGAAATGCCGACCAGCAATCCCTCCTCGCGCGCAAGCCGGCGCGAATACGCGGCGGCATCTTCGTCGCTGACCGTGATTATCTCGTCATACGAGCGCGTGTCGAGGTTCTTGGGCACGAAGCCCGCGCCTATCCCCTGAATTTTGTGAAAGCCGGGCTCGCCTCCCGACAGCACCGGAGAATTTGCCGGTTCAACGGCGACCACCTGCACCTTGGTTTTGGAATGCTCGTGCAAATAGCGTCCGGCTCCCGAGATTGTGCCACCCGTGCCGACGCCCGCCACAAAGGCGTCAATCCGCGCAAGCTGCTCCATCAGCTCGGGCCCCGTCGTGCGATAGTGGATCTCGGGATTTGCGGGATTGCTGAACTGCTGGGGCATAAAGTAACGCGGATTTTCGCGGCAGAGTTCCTCCGCCTTCGCGATCGCCCCATGCATCCCGCGCGTGTCGGGCGTCAGCACCAGTTTGGCGCCGTACGCCACCAGCAATGAACGGCGCTCCTCGCTCATCGTGTCAGGCATCGTGAGGATTAGGTTGTAACCTTTGACCGCGGCTACCAGCGCGAGACCAATTCCGGTATTGCCGGAGGTTGGCTCCACGATGGTGTCGCCGGGCTTGATGCGCCCGACCTTCTCGGCCGCCTCGATCATCGAAAGGCAGATGCGATCCTTGACGCTGCCGCCGGGGTTATAGTTTTCGAGCTTGGCCCATACTTCGGCGTCATCCTTTCCGGGGATGCGGTTGAGCCGCACAACCGGCGTGTGCCCGATGAGGTCAAGTGGCGAATGCGCGACGCTGATTGGCATGAGCCAATTCTAGCCGTAATTCGCCGCCGTTTGCGACCAGCCGAAGATCGGTGCGACGCCCCGATTTTTGCCGAATTCCCGCATTAGGATAGAAATTCTTCCTATGCGTGTGCTCGTTATTTTTCCGGGCGCGTTGGGCGACCTGGTATGCCTCGGACCCGCCATCCGCGCGATCGGACGCTCGCACCTCGCGGTGGAATTGATGGCGCGCGCGGAGCTGGCGAGATTCGCGTGCGGGCGGATGGGAGTTTCGGCCGGGCATTCGATCGATCGGCGCGAGGTCAGCATGCTCTTTCGCGGCAGTGAAGTTCCGGACGATCGCGCGCGATCATTCTTTGGGCAGTTCGAGCGCATCTACTCGTTCTTTGCTTCCGACGATCCAGAGTTCCGCCACTCGCTCAAATTCGCGTGCGGCGCGGAGATATCGTTTCATCCCTTCCGTCCGCCCGGCACCGGTCACGTAGCGCGCCTCTATCTCGAATCGATCGGCTGTGGCGGCGAGCCGCTTGAATCTCGAATCGATCCGACCGGGCACGACCTCGATGCCGCGGCGAGGGTTTTGCGCGAACTCGGGATGGTGCCGCGCAAGTTTGTGATTGTTTTTCCAGGGAGCGGAAGCGCGGCAAAAAACTGGCCGCAGGACCGCTTTCTCAACCTTTCGGCAAAGATCTCCTCGAGTTTGAGGCCGCTGGTCGTTCTGGGACCGGCTGAAATTGAGATCGCCGAAACATTCCTGAAACACGGAGTCGCCACGATTACGAACCTCGAACTTGGAACCGTAGCCGCCCTCGCGCATCTTGCCGCTGGATTCATCGGCAATGACTCGGGTGTTTCGCATCTGGCGGCCGCGTCCGGGGCGCCGGGGGTCGTGATTTTCGGGCCGACGGACCCGGATCGATGGGCTCCGCTGGGCGATGTCGCCGTCGTGCGGCGGCGGCCGCTGGCGGCGCTAGGGGTCGACGAAACCCTGAACATCCTGCATTCCCGCCTCGTCTCTTGATACGATTATTCACGACGCCAGGGAGGCATCGGGAGAGCGTCAGGCGGCCGATGTCTTTTGCGGCAGGGATGGTTACATTGACTGTAAAAAAGGCGGGGCGTAGCTTCGAAAGACGCGTTCTTCGGTGCATTTCGCCCACGGTATCTGAAAAATCATGAACAGCTTCGTCAAGACCACGTTCTTGCTAGGCGTTATGACCGGACTGCTGATGCTGATCGGCGGCCTTTTGGGCGGGCGCGGCGGCATCGAATTGGCGTTTGTTTTCGCGGCCGTATTGAACTTCGGCAGCTACTGGTTTTCGGACCGAATTGTCCTGGCCGCTTACGGCGCCAAGCCACTGGATGCTTCCAACGCGCCGGAACTCTACTCGATCGTAAATGAGCTCGCCCAGTCCGCGCGCATCCCGATGCCGCGGCTGTATTTGATCGACTCCGACACTCCCAACGCTTTCGCCACGGGCAGAAATCCGCAGCATGCGGCGGTCGCGGTCACTCGCGGAATCCTGCGCATCTGCGATCGCGAGGAACTCAAGGGCGTGCTCGGCCATGAGCTCTCCCACGTCATCAACCGCGACATCCTGACCAGCTCGATTGCCGCGACCCTGGCGGGCGCGATCATGATGCTTGCGTCGTGGGTGCGATGGGGCGCGATTTTCGGCCTGGGGCGCGGCGATGAAGACGAAGGCGGCGGAATCGTCGGGCTTATTGTAATTGGCGTTCTCGCGCCGATCGCGGCCACCCTGATCCAGCTCGCGATCTCGCGCACGCGCGAGTATCAGGCTGATGCGAGCGGAGCCCGCCTGACCCACAACCCTCTGCTCCTCGCCAACGCGCTGCGCAAGCTGGAGGCATCGAACGAGCGGATGCCGCTGGATGCCAGCCCGGCCACCGCGCATCTGTTCATCGTAAACCCGCTGAGCGCGCAAGGAATAGCGCGCCTGTTTTCAACCCATCCGCCCATCGAGGAACGCATCCGTCGCCTCGAACACATGGCGGTCAACGTGCAGTAGTCCTGGAACCGCAAATGGAATCGGAAGAGAAGAACAAGGGTTTCACGGTTCAGGATCGCAGGCGTTTCTCCTCCGATGGAGAAGCCAAGGCGCAGGAGCCGGAAGAAAAACCCGCCGCCACCGCTGGCGCATCCAGTTCCGAAGCCACGGCGCAACCTGCCGCCCCGCATGAGCATCAACAGGCCCCCGCCCAGCCCGAGGTAAACTTCACCACGTTCATGGTGGGTCTCTCGACGCAGGCGCTGGTGGCGTTGGGCGAGATTCCCGATCCGGCCTCGGGCCAGAACGCGAAAGATCTGCATGCCGCCCAGCAATTGATCGATATAATTGGAATGCTGCGGGAGAAAACTCGCGGTAATCTCGATCGCGATGAGGATAGCCTGATCGAAGCGATTCTCTTCGATCTGCGAATGAAATACGTTGAACTTGCGAGGCAATCGGCTCGCTAGGAGTCCGATCGCCCTCTTGGCAATGCCGTTGAAATTATTTCGATTTGTCCCGGCTGCGGCCCTTTCCGCCATCGTGGCTTTCGCCGCGCCGGCGCTGTGCGGCTCCGACGGCGCGATGCGCTATTGGACCGAGGTTCCCGAAGCCGGCCATATCGCCAAAGCGCAAACTCTTCCTGACTTCGTCGAACTGGCCGCCAAGCTGAGCCCGGCCGTCGTCAACATCTCCACCGAAGAGGCGCCAGAGAGCGAAAGCGAAGGAGAGTACGAGGGCCCGCCTTACAGCCATCAACGCGGCAAATCGCTCGGCTCAGGCTTCATCGTATCGAAAGACGGCTACATCCTGACCAACGACCATGTGATCGAAAATCCGCACAAGGTCACTGTCACTCTGCAAAACGGCCACAACTATGCCGCCAAGGTCGTGGGCGGCGATCCGAAGACCGACGTCGCGCTCCTAAAGATCGATGCCGGCAACGATCTGCCGGTTGCGCCGCTCGGCAACTCCGACGATGTGAAAGTCGGGCAATGGGTGATGGCGATTGGCAATCCGTTTGGCTTCGACCATTCCGTCACGGTCGGCGTGGTCAGCGCCAAGGGCCGGTTTCTTCCCGACAGCCTCGATCAGTTCATCCAGACCGACGCGTCAATCAATCCCGGCAACTCGGGCGGGCCGCTGATCGATCTGAACGGCGGCGTGGTCGGCGTCAATTCCGCCATCTACACCCGCACCGGGCAGAACATGGGAATCGGTTTCGCGATTCCAATCAACCTGGTCAAGGAAGAGTTGCCCCAGCTTCGCGAGCGCGGGAAAGTCACCCGAGGATGGCTCGGCGTTTATATCCAGGAAGTCACTCCCGAGCTCGCGGAGTCGATGGATTTGAAGGAAGCGAAGGGCGCACTGGTCGCCGAGGTTCTCAAGGGCAGCCCCGCGGCCATCGCCGGCGTGAAGCGCGGCGACGTGATCGTCGAGTTCGACGGCCACCCCATTTCCGATCGGCGTGAACTGCCGCTTCTGGTCGCGGAAACTCCGCTCGGCAAGACCGTCACGCTCAAGGTGATCCGCGACAAACAGGCACAGACCCTGAGCACCACCATCACCGAATCGCACGAAGCCGAGCTCGCATCCGCCGAGAGCACTCCAAAGTTCGGTCCGGGAGTTCGTTCGTCGTTCGGGCTGCGCGTGCAGGACCTGAGTCCCGACCTGGCTCATCAGCTCGGGCTGGATGCCGACAGCGGGGTGATGATTTCGGGGGTCGAGCCCGGCAGCCGCGCGGAAGAGGCAGGACTGCAGAAGCGCGACGTTATTCTCGAAGTGAACCGTTCGCCGGTGAAAGATGTCAACGCATATCAGCAGGCGCTGAAAGCGGGCGGCAAGGGAAGCATCGTTCTGCTTCTGGTCAAAAGGGGCGATTCGACGCTGTACTTCGCGCTCAAACCCGAAGCGTGATCCTGCCGGCTTCGCCGATCAATGCCCCCTCAGCCAAAGCCCAAGGAACGCCGCCGATGGTCCGTATGGCGAGTGTTCAAGATCCTGCTGCTGTGCGCAGCCGCCGTGATCCTTTTTCTCGTTCCGCCCGCTCTCTACTACTTTTCCTCGTACTATCACGCGCTTGAGCAGGAGGTTGTGGCACGGATGTCCGGCAAACGCTGGAACATCCCGTCGCGCATCTACTCCGATTCAACCATCATCTATCCCGGCCAGAACCTCAAGGACATCGGGTTCTTCGAGCGGCTCGCGCGACTCAACTACCATCGCACCGACCCCGGCAAGGTAAGCGCGCGCGGCGAATACAGCTACAACGCGACCACCGGAAAACTGGCCATTTTTCTGCACAGTTTCGCCTATCCATATCGGCAGTTCGGCGGAGAGCTGGTGGAGTTAACCGTCTCGAAGAACGACATTATCCAGTCGATGCACGATGTCGGCATGGGCAAGACGATCTACTCGATCGAGCTGGAGCCGGAACTGATCAGCGGCATCTTCCAGGGAAGCTGGGAGCAGCGGCGGCTGGTGCGCCTGAGCCAGATTCCGCCCGCCTTCATCAACGCGATTCTGGCCGCCGAAGATCACCGCTTTTACGAGCATCACGGCGTCGATCCCGTCCGCATCATCAAGGCCGCCCTCGTGGATCTGACCTCGCATACCATCCGCCAGGGCGGCTCGACCCTGACGCAGCAGTTGATGAAGAACTTCTTTCTGAGCAGCGAGCGGAGTTACAAGCGGAAAATAAAAGAGGCGATAATGGCCTATATCGCCGAGCAGAAATACTCCAAGGACGAAATCCTGGAAAACTACATCAATGACATCTATCTCGGCCGGCGCGGACAGGAAGGAATCTACGGTGTCTGGGAGGCGTCCGAATACTATTTCTCAAAAGAGCCGCGCGACCTGACTATCGGCGAGATGGCCACCATCGCCGGGATGATCAGCTCCCCAAACCGGCTCAATCCGCTCCGGCATCCCGATCTCGCTCGACAGCGCCGCAACGAAGTGCTCGGCTCGATGCTCCAGGACGGTTACATCACCAAAGCCGAGTATGACGACGCGGTAGCGGAGCCCCTGCACGCGCGCGAGGTCTATACCGAAAACAACGATGCGCCCTACTTCGTGGACTATGTAAAAAAGGAGCTCGCCGATCGCTATCCGGCGCAGGTGCTTACGGCCGAGGGCCTTCGCATCTTCACCACGCTCGACGTGCATATGGAAAAACTCGCCGAGAAGGCGGTGCGCGACAATCTGTCTCAACTCGAAGGGAAGTATCCGCGGCTGGTGCGCAAGGAAGAGAATCAGAGGCTCGAGGAGTGTCTCGTTTCCCTCGAACCGCAGAGCGGGAAGATTCGCGCGATGGTGGGCGGGCGCGACTACCGGCAAAGCCAGTTCAATCGGGTCACCCAGTCGCACCGCCAGCCAGGGTCGGCCTTCAAGCCCATAACCTATCTTGCCGCCTTCCAGGAAACGCTCGATGGCGGCCCGGAAAAGCTGCTGCCAACCAGCTACGTGGACGACGAGCCCTGGACATGGCAGTACGCCGACAACATGAGCTGGTCGCCCCGCAACTACAAGGACAAGTATTACGGGCACGTTCCGCTGGAATTCGCCCTGGAAGAATCGCTCAACGCGGCAACCTCGAAGGTTGCCTATACCATCGGTCTCGACCGCGTGCTCGAGATGGCAAAGCGGATGGGATTCGGCGATTTGCCGCCGTATCCCTCCGTGGTGCTCGGCGGAATCGAGGTGACGCCGATGCAGATCGCGGCGGCCTACTCGATAATCGCCGACTACGGGATGCGGGTGCCTCCGTATGCGATTACCGCCGTCGTCGATGAAAGCGGCAAGGTGATCGAAGGCCACGAACTCAAGGCGGAGCAGGTGATTTCGCCCGACCTCGCTTACATGATGCAGTTCATGCTCGAACAGGTGGTCAATCACGGCACCGGCTACCCCGCGCGCCTGATGGGATTCAAGATTCCCGCCGCCGGCAAGACGGGAACTACCAATGACGCCAAGGATGCGTGGTTCGTTGGATTCACGCCGAACCTGCTCACGGTCGTGTGGACCGGGTTCGACTCGAAGGAAGACCTGAACCTGACCGGCGCGCAGGCCTCCCTGCCCGCCTGGACGACCTTCATGAAAGCGGCGACCGCGTCGCGTCCGGTGCTGGACTTCACGCCGACGATGGGAATCGTCGCCGAACGCGTCGATCCGCTGACGGGATACAAGGCCGGTCCCTACTGTCCAGTAACGCTGGAAGGCGTTTTCCCGGCAGGATCTCAGCCGACGGAGGTCTGTCCATTCCACAAGCCGGGAACAATCAACGCCTCGGACCATGCGATACCCCAGGCGCCCGATGCTTTGACTGACCCCAACGACTGACGTTAACCTCGGTTGCTTGCTTCGTCGCCTATCCATTCCTGTGGCTGCCGCCCTGTTCCTGATTTGCGCGCCCGCTCGTGGCGGGGCCGGTCCGCTCGTTCTCGCGCATCTCGAAGAGGAATCAATTCCGGCGGCCGATCTGACTCCCACCCCTACCCCGACACCTTCGCCGGAACCCGGCGCTGAAGCCTCCGCGACTCCGACCGACACGCCAACCGCGACACCGACCCCCGCGCCGCTGGGTTCGGAGGTGTTTCCGGAGCCGACGCCGCTGCCGACCGCCTCGGACGAAATGCCCCCGATCGAAGCCGGATCGCTCACGCCGTCGCTTCGCGTAAGCGATTCCTCGCTGCAATCACTAATCGATCAGGAACAAAATCCCGCCCGGGCCGCATCGATGAGAATTGCCGAACAGGCGCGCGCGGAGCTGCTCGACGGTCATCCGGATGCGGCAAGCCGCGAACTTGCGCGCGCGGTCTCGATCGACCCGAGCGATCCGTACGCCTACTTCTATCTGGGCCGCGCCTATATTGCGGAAAAGAACTACTCGCAGGCGATGACCTTCCTCAAGCGGGCGGAAATCGGATTCGGCAGCCAGAACGCGCTCTGGCTCAGTGAAACCCTTGCCTTCGAAGGACTCGCGTATGAAGAGTCGGGCCATGACACCGCCGCAGCCGCGGCGTATCAACAGGCCCTGCAGGTGAACCCGGGAAATCTGATGGCGCGGGTCGGCTACACGCGGCTTGCGCCGTCGGTCGCCCCTTCCGCACCCGAGGGGGCGCCGACAACGAGCGCGGATCAGCCACCCCCGGAGGAAGCTGCTCCTCCACCTCCGCCGGCCGAAGCTCCTCCCTCTGCGCCGCCGGCCGAGCCGGCGCCATCGAGCGACTGATCGCGGCGCTCGGAGTCCGTCGCGCCGTGGCGCCACATGAAGCGGTTGTCCACGCCGAGAATGTCTTCGCGCGCGATTATTTCGAAGCCGAACTTCCGGTAAAGGCGCACGTTCGCCTCGACATCGGTTTCGAGAAACGCTGGCACTCCCTCTTCATCGACCCTTGCGAGGAACGACGAGAGCATCGCCTTTCCGACGCCGCGTCCCTGGAAATCGGGATGCACACCGATGGGGCCGAGATGCCAATGGCGGCGGCGCGGATCGTGTCTCGCCCGCGTGCGCATCAGCTTGAGCGCGCGCGGCAGCGCCGGACCCATCGCCCGAATCATCGCCGATGCGGTTCGCAGCGTATCGCCGATGCCCATCTGACAATCCGGCCATAGGGCTGCGTTCAGTACGCCCACGACTCGCCCGGCGCGCTCCGCAACGAGAACATGGCTGCATCGCCGGCCAAGCTTTGCGAATCTCGCACCCGCCTCCATCATCTTCCGCGCTCGCTCGGGGTCACCGCACACCACTGCGAGCGTGCTGGGATTTCCTAGAAAAGCGAGACTGACCAGTTCGCTCGCCTCTCCGATCTCGGTGTCTGCCATTCGCCGAACCCTGATATCGTCCATCGCCAAAACTCCCGTGTTCCCCGGAGCGACGCTTAACCGGAAGATTCCGCGGCTTCGCTTCAAACCGGCATCATCGCACCCGCGTCCACACCTGCGTCTTGCCGAGCAAAGAGAAGCCGATATAGCCGCGCACGCGCAGCGTGTTCCGATCCTGCACGGTCAACTTGCACGAGTAGGTTCGGCCGTCTTCAGGGTCGTAGATTTTGCCGTGAAGCCATGCCGCCGCGTCGTCGGGATCCTGGTCGAAGCCGCTGAGCAGCGGGAGTCCGACCAGTTTGCGGCGGCGCAGGGCGGGATCGGGATTGTTGGAATCGACCGCGTCTTTGCCGTCGTCGCCGAGCGGGTCCTTGAGCCATACGATAGTGCCGCACAGGCTGGCGCCGCATCTCTCGATCCGCACGTGAGATTCGTCGCCGTCGGTGGCCCACACGCCCACCGGATCCGGCTGAGGATCCGGCGCGGCGCAACGCGCCTGCGGGGCGAGCGAAATGAGGATCGCCGCCGCCGCAACGATCGAGAGAAACGGCGGCATTCGTTTGCGCTCGGTCTCGCGAAAAGCCCGGCTCATGATGGTTGCCCGTGCCTCCGGATTCTGCATATCATCGTTACATATCGTTGTTACATATCGACGTTACGGAAGCAAACATGCCCAGGCGGATCAATCGCACCCTCAAACGTTCCCAGTTCGTCGCCGCGGCTCGCCGGATTATCCGCAGGCGCGGCCTCGCCGCCGCAACCCTGCGGCGCGTGGCCGCTGAAGCCAACTGCACGACCGGATCCCTCACCCACTATTTCAGCAATCGCGAGGCGCTGCTCATCGCCGCCCTGCGCGATTCCCACGGCGCCGCGGCGGCGCGGATGGCCTCCGCGGCGGCCAACGCCCGCGAGGGACTTCCGCGCCTTGAAGCCATCGTTCTCGAAGCCCTTCCCCTGGACGGGGATCGGATGGAGGAATGGAAGACGCGGCTCGCTTTCTGGGGAGCCCTGGGCGGAAGCGAGGCGTTGCGGCGCGAAAACGCGCGCCGCTTCGCGCAGTGGAATGAATTTCTGCGCCGCCATCTGGCCGCGCTCGTGCCCGACCGCGAAACGCTGAGGCGCGAGGTGATCCTGCTTGCGGCCCTCGTGGACGGCCTTGCGATGCGCCTGGTCACCGAGTGCCGCACGCCAGAGCAGATCCGCGCGGCGACGCCCGAAATCGCGGCCGCCGTGCGCCTTCATTTGCGCGCGCTGCGCCACCGTTATGCGTGACCGCGCCGATTGATTCAACACGTCTTCCACCCCCCGCGCGCCCATCGAGCCGCTCTTTGCTGCGCCGTCGCGACGGATTATTCTCGATCGAACGCTTGCTCCGGACGTGCTGATACTCGGAATAGAATCCTCCTGCGACGATGCCGCCGCGGCCGTGATCGAAACCTCGCGTCCGGGCGTTGCCAGGGTGCTCTCGAGCACGGTCGCCAATCAGGACGATATCCACCGCGCCTACGGCGGAATCGTCCCCGAACTCGCGTCCCGCAATCACGTCATCACGATCCTGCCGGTCGTGCATCGCGCGCTCGAAAGCGCCCGCGTCTCGCTCGCGGAGATCAACGGAATTGCGGTCACGCGAGGCCCCGGACTGGTCGGCTCGCTTCTGGTCGGGCTCATGTGCGCCAAGGGAATCGCGCAGGTATCCGGCATCCCGATGGTCGGCGTGAATCATATCGAGGGCCACCTGCTCGCTCCCTTGCTGGAAAATGAAATCGAGATGCCGTACCTGGCGCTGGTCGTTTCCGGCGGCCATACCGCGCTGTTCGCGGTGGAAGATTTCGGGCGTTACCGCAGGCTCGGCACCACGCGCGACGATGCCGCCGGCGAAGCCTTCGACAAGGTCGCCAAGCTGATGGGCCTCGGTTACCCGGGGGGCAAGGTTATCGATGACCTGGCGCGGCGCGGCAATCGCCGCCGGGTAAAGATTCCCCGCGCGCGAGTGAAGGGGGCACCGCTGGACTTCAGCTTTTCAGGCGTGAAGACGGCGGTCGCCACGTTCCTGCGCGGCAACGCTGGCGCATCGACAGCGCCGGAAGACCTTGCCGCGTCGTTCCAGGAAGCGATAGTCGATATGCTGATTGCGCCGACTCTCGCCGCGGCGCGCCAGACCGGCGCAGCGACGGTAGCGCTTACCGGAGGTGTTGCGGCAAACTCCCGTCTGCGGGAGCGACTGACAGCGGCTGCCGAGGACGAGGGATTGCGCGTGGTTACGCCTTCGCTCAAGTACTGCACCGACAACGCGGCGATGATCGCGCTGGCGGGCGGATGGCGGCTCTTGCGCGGCGAACGCGATGCTTTGACGATCGACGCGGAGGCCGGCTTGCCGCTTTAGGAAGACGCCGAAGAGCCGGCTCAGGTTGATCTGGCTGGAAAGACGACAGGCTGGAAATTGCACGTGCGTAATCCGCAAAAATTCCGTCCTCGTGGCCGCGACGACGCCGTGCCGCATCAGCCGGCCGCCACCCTTGCGCGGGCAGGCGTGCAGCCGTCGAAGTCGCGCGGCCAGAATTTCCTGGTGCAGGCAGCGGTAGCCAGCCGGATTGTGGATGCGGCGCGGCTGGGCGCCGATGATCGGGTTATCGAAATCGGGCCGGGACTCGGGATTCTGAGCGAACGTATCGCGGCGCATCCGGTCGCGCGCTTCACCCTGGTGGAAATCGAGCATCGGCTTGCGGCGCGCCTCGAGCAGCGGTTCGCGGGCGACCGCCGCATCCGGGTCGTCACCGGAGATTTCCTGAAGACTGACTTTGCGTCGCTGTTCGATCGCGCGCCGGTCAAGGTTATCGGAAATCTCCCCTTCAACACCGCCGCCGCGATCCTGACCCGCCTCTGCGACCATCGCAAGGACATCTCCCGGATGGTCCTGATGTTTCAGCGGGAGGTCGCCGACCGCATCCGCGCCGGCGCGGGCGATTCCGCCTACGGCGCGCTCAGCGTTTTCACTTCGCTCTACTTCGATGTGGAATCGCACTTCCGCGTGTCCGCCGGCAATTTCCATCCGCGCCCCGCGGTCGATGCGGAAGTGCTCGTCTTTCGCCCGCATCCGAGCCTGCTCTGCCTGCCGGAAGAAGAGCAGAGCGTGCTGGCCGCGATTCGCGCCGCATTCTCGGCCCCGCGCAAAACTCTGCGCAATGCGCTCGCGCAGGCGCTGCATCTGAACCCGAATCTGGTCGATGAAATTCTGCGTGGCGAATCGATCGACCCGGGCGCGCGCGCCGAAACGCTGAACACCGCCGATTTCATCCGCCTTGCGCGCCGGCTGCAGCCGATGCTACCGGGGTCCGATGCCTGAACTACCGGAGGTCGAGTCGCTTCGGCAAATCCTCGCCCGCAGCATAGTCGGCAGAACCATCGTCGCCGCGCGAATCGGACGGCTGCCGCTTCGCAGGAAGAGCCCCGGCAATTTCGGCGCGCGCGTTCGTGGCAGAAAGATCAGGCGCGTTGAACGGCGCGCCAAATATCTGATCATCGATCTCGACGGCAGCGATGTAATCCTGGTTCACCTCGGTATGAGCGGCAGCCTGACCTGCCGCGATGCCGATTTCGATTCGTCCGAATTCGATCCTCGCCATGACCATATCGAGTTCAAGCTCGATGACGGCAATCGCCTGGTCTTCAACGATCCACGCCGGTTTGGAATCGTCCGCGTCGTGCCGCGCGATTCGCTGCCGGCTCTGAAAGAACTTCGAGGCCTGGGCCCTGAACCGCTCTCGGCGGGTTTCAATCCCGGCTACCTGGCGGAGAGGGCGCGGGGGCGCAAGGTCGCGATCAAAAACCTGATCATGGACCAGAAAATCGTGGCGGGAGTTGGCAATATCTACGCCTCCGAAATTCTCTTCCGCGCCCGAGTGCGGCCGACCCGATCGGCCGGGCGGCTCAAGCGCGAAGAGCTCGAGCGGATTGCGGAGTTTACGCCGATGATTTTGCGCGCCGCGATTGATGGACGCGGCACGACGTTTCGCAACTATCGCGATTCCGAAGGACGCCCGGGTACCTTCGCCGACCGGCTGCAGGTTTACGGCCGCGCGGGCGAAAAATGCTACCAATGCTCCTCGCCAATCAAAAGCGTTACAGTCGGACAGCGAGCAAGTTTCTTCTGTCCCAAGTGCCAGAAGTGAAGCGCAAGTCCGCGGCGCCGCGCCCCTCGCGATGAACGGAAGAGTAGGGAAATGAAACTCCGGATGCGTGTGTCGATGACAATCGCGCTTGCGCTGTTCGCGCTGGCGGGATTCTCCCCGCCGTGCGCGGCGGATGCCGGCGCCGCCGCGCCCGACTGGAGCGCCCTGGACAAGGAAGGACTCGGATATTTCCAGACCTATCTTCGCTTCGATACGACCAATCCTCCCGACAACACGGCTCAGGCGATCGCATTTCTTAAAGGCATCCTCGACAAGGAGGGAATCGAGACTTCAGCTTTCGAGAGCAAGCCGGGAGCTGTAAGCCTGGTGGCCCGGCTGCCGGGACCGCCGGACAAGAAGCCGTTCCTTCTGCTTTCGCACGCCGACGTGGTGCCTGCAGTCGCGGCGGACTGGTCGCATCCTCCCTTCTCCGGCGACCTCGTGGACGGCTACGTATGGAGCCGCGGCGCAATCGACAACAAGGCGCATGGGATCATGGCGATCATGACGATGCTCGCGTTGCATCGCGGCCACGTGCCTCTCAGGCGCGGCGTGGTGATGATGGTCAATGCGGACGAAGAGGCGGGCGGCGCCAACGGCGCTGAATGGATGGCGGCCAACCACTGGGACGCGTTCGATCCCGCGTTCGCGGTCAACGAGGGCGGAATCGCGATGCCTGATCCATTCGGCGGCCGCGACGCCGTCTTCGAGGTCTCAGTCGCGGAGAAGCGCGTCATGTGGCTGCGCCTGACCGCGCACGGGCATTCGGGCCATGGATCGATTCCCACACCCGACAATCCGACCCTGATCCTGATCAACGCGCTCGCGCGCCTGCTCGCATCGCAGCCCGAAATCCGCTTGACCTCGATCATGTCGCAGGCGCTGGCGAGCTTCGCGCCACACGAGGCGTTCCCCACCTCGTTCGAATTGGGCCATCTCGGCTGGCCGTTCGTTCTCGATGCGGCGCTGCGGGGACCGCTCGAGCCCACCTTTTTGCAGGCATTGCTGCGCGACACCATCTCGCCGACGACCCTGTCCGGCAGCCTGAAGGTTAACGTGATCCCGTCCACCGCCGAGGCGGGACTCGATTGCCGCCTGCTGCCGGGCACC
This sequence comes from Pseudomonadota bacterium, assembly GCA_021323675.1. Lineage (GTDB taxonomy): Bacteria > Desulfobacterota > Binatia > Binatales > Binataceae > JAFAHS01. The sequence continues at coordinate 19,489 of JAJPKP010000010.1, forward strand.
GACGCACAAGCCTTTTTGCGGCAAATCAAAAACCGCCTTGCCGATGATCGCATCTCGATCGATTTCATCCAGAAGCCCGACGCCGGACCGATCTCGCCCGCGTCCGGCGAGGCGTGGGATGCCATACAGGCGGTTGTCGCAAAGGACTTCCCCGGCGCGTTCGCGGTCCCGTGGATGACAACGGGAGGAACCGACTCGCGGTTCCTGAGGGAAAAAGGCGTTCCCGCCTATGGCTTCGTGCCGATCATCCTGGATGAAAGCGAGCGGCGGCGGGTTCACGGCGTCGACGAGAGGCTTTCGGTCGAAAACCTGAACCGCGGCATCAAGGCGACCTACGATTTGACCGCGATGCTTTGCGCGGCGCACCAGTAGCCCGCAACGGCTACCGCCGCGGGCATTCGGCTCCTCCGGGCGCATAGCGATTGGCGCCATCGCGTCTGCGTGTCATAGACTTGTTTTCGATGAAGGAACTGAAGGTGAGGACCCCGGCGCGGGCGGCGATGGTTGATATCACCGGCGAAGTGAACCGAGCCGTCGCGGCTTTGCGCGTCGAGCACGGGCTCTGCAATCTCTTCGTTCCTCACACCACATGCGCCGTGATCGTTTCGGAAAATTGGGATCCCGACGTCACTTCGGACCTGATCGCGCACCTGGAGCATCTGGTCCCGCGCGACGGCGGCTTTCGCCACAGCGAGGGCAATTCGCAGGCCCATATTCTGTCCGCGATGCTAAGCACGTCGATTAATATTCCAGTGGCCGGCGCCAGGCTCAGGCTTGGGCGATGGCAGGGCGTGATGCTTGCCGAATGGGACGGTCCGCGCGAACGCACGGTCGTGGTGACCGTGGTCCCGGCGCAGGGAAGTTGAGCCGGTGACGGGCCTGCCGACAGGAATTGGCGGAGCGCTCGCGTTCGTGATCGGCGCGGTGACCGGAAGCTTTGTCGGCGTGGTCGCATATCGGGTGCCGCGCGAGATGTCGATTGTCGCGCCGCGCTCGTTCTGCGAAAACTGCGAACGCTCGCTACCGCTCTGGACGAATCTTCCTATCCTTGCGTACATCGGGCTGCGCGGCCGATGCATCATGTGCGGTGCTCCGATCCGCTTCCGCTATTTTCTGGCGGAACTGACGCTCGCCGTCGCCGGGCTTTACCTCTACCTGGAGTTTCCGATCGGAAGCGCCGCCGCGCGATTCGTGCTGTGCGCGGCGCTCTTTTCGGTCGCGCTGATCGACTACGACTGGCGCATCATTCCCAACGCCATCACCTTCCCGGGCATCGCGGTCGGCTTCGCTGGCGCGTCGCTTCTGATGCCTGACGAAGTCGGATGGCAAAGCTCGCTGGCCGGAATCGCTCTCGGCGCCGGAGTCCTGTTTCTGACCGGCTATTTCTACGAACTGGTGCGAGGGCGCGAAGGCGTGGGCATGGGTGATGTCTGGCTGCTCGCGATGATCGGCGCTTTCCTGGGATGGCCAGGCGTGGTGTTCACCCTGTTCTTCGGATCGCTGTTGGGTGTGGTCGCCGGAATCGCGATCGCGCTCAGCGGCGGCAAGGGCGCGGCCGAGCCGCTCGCCGATCCGGCTGGCGACCTGCCTGAGAGCGACATCTCGATCCTGCGGATGGAAGTTCCGTTCGGGCCGTTTCTTTCTCTCGCGGCCGGCTTTTACGCGCTCTTTCAGGCGCAGCTTCTCGGCTGGTATCTTGGCGGGTAATGCCAACCGGTTTGTTCATCACGCTTGAAGGTGTCGAAGGTTCGGGCAAGACGACGCAGGCTGCGATTCTGGGCGACGCGCTTCGCCGCGAGAATCGCCGCGTAGTCGTCACTCACGAGCCGGGTGGAACCCGGGCCGGAGAAGCAATCCGATCGATATTCCTCGATCCCGCGGTGTCGCTCGATGTAGCCGCGGAACTGCTGCTGGTGCTCGCCGATCGCGCGCAGCATGTCCGCGAGAAGCTGCGCCCCGCGGTCGCAGCGGGCGAGATTGTCATCTCGGATCGCTATTCCGACTCGACTATCGCATATCAAGGCTACGGCCGCGGCTTCGACCTGAAATTGCTTGCCGATCTGAACCGGCTCGCGAGCGATTCGATGCAGCCCGATCTCACCCTGGTGCTCGACGTTCCGGTCGAGACCGGACTGGAACGGACCCGCGCCCGCGTCAAGGGAGCCATTCGCGGTCCCGACCGCTTCGAGGGCGAAGCGCATGAATTTCACACCCGGGTGCGCCATGGCTTTCTGGAAGTCGCGCGTGCCGAACCTGATCGCGTAAAAGTGATCAACGCGGCGCAGCCGCTCGAAGCGGTCAGCGCTGAAATTCTGGCCGTGGTTTCTTCGCTGATAAAACGCCGATGCCTCTGACCGGCCTGCGCGCGCATCGCGAGATCGCGGAACGCCTGATCTCCGAGCTGAGACGCAGACCGTCTCATGCCTACCTGTTTTCAGGACCGAAGGGCGTCGGAAAAGCGCTGGTGGCGTCCGCGATGGCGCATGCGCTGCTGTGCGAGCGCGCTTCGGGAGGCGATTTCTGCTGCACGCCGGAGCGATGTCCCGCGCGGGAGGCTCCCGCCCCCGCCGCCGGCGGCCGCCGGCGCGCGGCCGCGGAAGATCCGCCGCGATGCGAATGCTGCGCGGCATGCGTGCAAATCGCTTCCGGAGTTCATCCCGATTTCACCCGCATCGGCCGGGCCGCGAACCGTACCGACGTGCTGATCGAGCAGGTGCGCGCGCTGATCGCCGAGCTCGCCCTGAAGCCGGTGCGTTCGGCCGTCCGCGTCGCGATAATCGACGACGCCGAAACCCTGAATATTCCCGCCCAGAACGCGCTGCTGAAGACCCTGGAAGAACCGCCCGGCCATGCGATCATATTCATGATAACTTCGGCGGAGCGCGCGCTGCTGGACACGGTTCGATCGCGGATGCGCCCGGTCAGATTTGGCGCGCTGTTAACCGCGGACCTGGATGCGATCCTCGCCGCGCGAGGCGTTCGCGACCCTGACCGCCGCGCTGCTGCCGCACGCCGCGCCTGCGGCAGCGCGGCGCGAGCAATCGCGATGGCGGAATCCGAAGAACCCGCGATGAACCAGTTGATCGAGGCCCTTGCCCGGGCCCGGACGTTCGATTTTGCCGCCGCGCAGCAGATCGCGCAGGAGTTCTTCCGAAGCCGCGAGGAGGCGGCCGAGAATTTCGAGCTGATCGCGCGCCTGCTCGAAGAAGTGGTATGCTGCAAGCTGCTTGGGGCGGAAAGCGGAGCCTACTCCAAGGCGATAGCCGAGCTTGCCGCCGCATCGCCGCTCGATGCGCTGCTGGCGTGCCTTGAGGGCGCGGTAAAAGCGTGCGGCGCGGTCGATGCGATGGCGAACCCGCGGCTTCAGGCTGAGCAGTACTGGCTAAGCGCGGCGCAAGCGATGAGAGGCGAGTGAGTGGCCGGCGAAATCGATCCTTTTGAGAACGGAGCACAGCTTCCCAAAGTAGTGGCGGTGGCCCTTCAGCCTGCCGGGCATCTCCATACCTACCTTGCCGGGGACCTGCAGCTTCGCCGTGGAGACCGCGTGCTGGTCGACGCGGAAAGCGGCGAGCGCCTGGGCACGATCGTTCTCGAACCTCATGACCCCGCCCCCGCCGTGGATCTTTCCAGCCTGAAGCAGGTGCGGCGCATCGCCACTATCACCGACCTCGATATCGAGGAAGACAACCTGATACGCGAGGAACGCACGCGCCGGCTCTGCATCGAGCGCATCCGCGAGCGCGGCCTGCAGATGAAGCTGGTCACGGCGGAATACGCGCTCGACAGCCGCAAGGTGGTCTTCTACTTCATCGCCGAAGGCCGCGTCGACTTTCGCGATCTGGTGCGCGACCTCGCCAACACCCTGCGCGTGCGGGTCGAGATGAAGCAGATCGGCGCGCGCGACGAGACCAAGGTGACCGGAGGACTCGGTCCCTGCGGACGCGAGCTTTGCTGCTCGTCGTGGCTGCGCGACTTCGAGGCGGTCACTGTCAAAATGGCGCGTGAGCAGGGACTGGCGCTGAACCCCTCGCGGCTGGCCGGGATGTGCGGCCGGCTCAAGTGCTGTCTCAAGTACGAATACGCAACCTACGTCGAACTCAAGCGCGCCCTGCCCAACCAGGGAAAGCGCGTGCAGTCAGTAAAGGGAGACGGCAAGGTCGTCCGCCAGAATATCCTCAAGCAAACCGTGCTCATCCAGCTCGACAATGAGGGCGGCACGGTTGAAGCGACGCTGGAAGACCTCGTGGATACGCGCAACCCGAGTCGCCCGCCCGCGCAGTAGGCCGAGACCTTTCCCAAACCTCGGGCCCCCCGGCTTCGGTCCGTTGGACGCATTCGCCGCGGCGCGTCAAGCCGTGGGAGTCGCGTCGAGGCCAAGGCCGCGCTATTGTTTGAAATTCCGATGGCGGAGAAGGTTCACATAACCACGGCGATTACCTACAGCAATGGTCCGCCGCACATTGGTCACGCTTACGAGTACCTCGCGACCGACTCGTATGTGCGCTATCAGCGGCGCAAGCTCGGACGCGAGAACGTAACCTTCGTGACCGGCACCGACGAGCACGGGGACAAGAACTATCGGGCGGCGCTGGCTGAAGGGCTTAAGCCCAAGCCCTTTGTCGATCGGATAAGCGAGCTGTTTCGCGCCGCCCACGCGGGACTCAATATCAGCTACGATTACTTTGTCCGCACCACCGACCCGCGGCATCAGGAGTTCGTGCAGCGGATGCTGCAGCGGGCGCGCGATCGCGACGAAATCTATTATCGCGACTACGAAGGCCTGTACTGCGTCGGTTGCGAGCGCTTTTACACCGAGAAGGAACTGCTGCCCGGAAATTTGTGCCCGGCTCATAATCGCGCGGTCGAGTTCATCAAGGAAGGAAACTACTTCCTGCGCCTCGAGAAGCATCGCGCCGAAATTCGAAGCCATGTCGAGCGGCCCGGTTTCATTCGTCCGGAGCGCTACCTCAACGAAGTGCTCAACATGCTCGCCGAGCCGATCGAAGATCTGTGCATTTCGCGGCCGAAATCGCGGCTCGATTGGGGAATCGAGCTGCCGTTCGATTCCAATTACGTCACCTACGTCTGGTACGACGCCTTCTGCGCCTACGTTAGCGAACTGCCCGATACCAGCGACGCGGCCCTGAGCGCGATTTTGCCGGTAACGGAGCACTTTATCGGCAAGGACATCCTGAAGACGCACGCCATCTACTGGCCGGCGATGCTGATTTCGGTGGGGCTGCCGGTCTATCGATGCCTGAACGTTCATGGATGGCTCAACTACGGCGGCCAGCGTTTCTCGAAAAGCTCGGGAAATGTGGCGGATCCGCTCGAATATGAAAAAACGTACGGGCCCGATGTGCTGCGATATTTCATGCTGCGCGACATCGTTTACGGGCTGGATGGAGACTTTTCGGACGAGCGGATCATCGAGCGCTACAACGCGGATTTGGCGAACGACCTCGGCAATCTGACCAGCCGCGTGCTCTCGATGACGCAGCGTTATTTCGGCGGAGAAATCACCTCGGCGCCGGGCGCGAACGCCGAAGACCGCGCGCTGGCCGGCGTATTCGCCGCCATCGCGGAAAAGGCCGGCGCATTCACCGAGGAACTCGCCTTCAACCGCGCGCTGGAAGTTATCTGGCAGGCGCTCGACGCCGCCAACAAGTACATCGTCGCCACTTCTCCCTTTACGCTGGCCAAGGATCGCGCCAACCTTCCGCGCGTGGCCGAAATCCTGGCGACTTTGCTGGAAGGCTTGCGGGTCGCGGCGGACACGCTGGAACCGTTTATGCCGACCGCCGCGCGGCGCATCCTGGAGCTGCTCGCCGTGGACGAACAATCCGCGCGCGCGCCCTACGGCCGCGGCCTCAAGCCGGGCCATCGCGTGAAACCGCCGGTGCCCCTGTTTCCGCGAATCGAAAAACCGCACAACTGAAGGATCCTCGCGCGGTCTCGATGACATCGATCGTCGATACGCACTGTCATCTCGCGGATTCCCGCCTCGCCCCGGAGCTCGACGCCGTGCTGGCGCGCGCTGCCGCGGCTGGAGTGTCGCAAATCGTTTCGGTGGGCGCGATCGGACCGATAGACAATGACCGCCGCACGGTCGAGATCGCCGAACGCCATCCGCATGTGTTCGCGGCCGTCGGAGTGCATCCGCACGATGCCGCCGAATGCGCGCCCGATCGGATCGGCGAGCTGCGGCAACTGGCAAGTTCCGCGAAGGTGGTGGCAATCGGCGAAAGCGGGCTGGATTTCCATTACCTGCGATCGCCCGCCGAAGATCAGGAACGGGCGCTCCGAGAGCATCTGGCGCTCGCCGCTGAACTGGCGAAGCCCATCGTCATTCACTGCCGCGATGCCGAGGAACGGCTGGCGGCAATCGTGCGGGAGGCGGGACTGCCGCCCGCGGGCGGGGTGATTCATTGCTTCACCGGCGACGCGAGAGCGGCGTCGGCATTCCTGGAACTCGGCTTCTTCATCTCGTTCTCGGGAATATTGACGTTCAAGAATGCGGCGAAGCTGCGGGAAGCGGCGCGGATTGTGCCCGAGGATCGCGTGATGGTCGAGACTGACGCGCCGTACCTTGCGCCCGAGCCGTTTCGCGGAAAGCGCAATGAACCGGCGTTCGTGCGCCGGACGCTGGCAGTGCTGGCCGAGGCGCGCGGCGATGAAGTTGAGCGCCTCGCCGCGGCCACCTCGGCCAACGCGTCGCGCCTGTTCCGCCTGCCGGCTTGATTCCGATCGCCGCCCGCCCCCGATCGGGTCGAGGCAATTGGTCTGGACATTTGCCCCGGTCTTTTTGTACAAATGTACAGATGCTTTTCTCCCGCGAACACGGCAAGGCGGACGAAACGAGGGATCGGCGCGAGGTTATCCTCGAGGCCGCCGTTCGCATCATCGGTGCCGGCGGCCCCGACGCGATCACGCATCGCGCGGTGGCGGCTCGCGCCGCAGTGCCGCTGGGCTCCGTCAGCTACTATTTCGATTCGCGCGAGGAGCTGGTGCGCGAATCATTTCGATACTATCTCGCGGTCGCCGCGCAGTTTCTCGAAACCTTCGACCGCCAGGCCCGGCCCGACTCGGTACGCGCGCTGACCGATTTCCTGGTCGAGGTCGCGCGGCGCGAGTTCATGGAACCCGAGGTAGTGCGCGCGGAATATGAATTGATCCTGTACGCGGCCCAGGATGAAGCGTTGGCGCGCGAGTTTGCCGCTTACGAGCGGGGATTGGAAGTGCAACTCGCGGCCCGGCTCGAACGGCTGGGCGCGACACGTCCGATCGACGCATCAAGGACCCTGATCGATCTGGTCCGCGGTTTTGAGCTCGAGCGCTTCACCCGTCCGGACGCGGAATTCGCCGACCTTCGCCGCCGGCTGCTTCCCGTGGTCGCGGCGTTGACCGGCGAAGGCGCGCTCCGTGCTCCGGGCGAACGCGCCGCGCTGCGGCGAGTTCCCGCCTCGCCCGCGAATCACAGACTGACAAGCCACAAGAGGAGAACCCGATGAAGATAGAACATCTGCCCAACACGGCGACTGGTGAGCAGGTCGCGGAAGTTCTGAACCGCGATGGGGCATTGGTGGTCGATTCCCTGGTGTCGCGGGAATACATGGACGAGGTCGCGGAGGAGCTGCGCCCCTGGATGGAGCGAACGCCGGTGGGACCGGACGAATTTTCCGGCCGCCACACCCGCCGCACCGGAGCGCTGATCGCCAGATCGCCGAAATGCCGCGAGCTGGTGATGAATCCTCTCGTGCTGGCCACGTGCGGGAAATTTCTCAGCCATGCGACCAGCTATCAGCTCCATCTCACCCAGGTGATTGCGATCGGTCCGGGCGAGCCCGCGCAAACGATTCATCGCGACCAATGGGCCTTTGACTTCTTCACCTTCCCGAAAGGCTTCGAGGTCCAGTGCAATACCATCTGGGCGATGACGGATTTCACCGAGCGCAACGGCGCCACCCGCGTCATTCCCGGCAGCAATCATCTCGACGACAAGCTGCGGTTCGAGGAAAAGGACACTATTGCGGCCGAGATGACCAAGGGCTCGGTGTTGGTTTACAGCGGCAGCGTCTATCACGGAGGAGGCGCGAATCGTTCGAGCGAGACCCGGGTTGGAATCAATATCACCTACAATCTTTCCTGGCTGCGCCAGGAGGAAAACCAGTACCTCGCGGTGCCGATGGAAGTCGCGCGCACGCTGCCCGTCGAGCTGTTGCGGTTGATCGGTTATCAGCGCGGCGCCTACGCGCTGGGCTACGTGGGCGATTTGCTGGATCCGATCCAGGTGGTGCGCCCCGACATCAAAAACCTTGGTCTCGGCGATCTTCAGGGCACGACGGAAAAGCTGAAGCAGCAGGGGCAGGAAATCGCGCAATCGGCGAAAGCGTAGCTTGATTTCCGGCTCGGGACGCGCGCGGATTCAAGTTCGAGTCCGCGCTCGCCTTATTCCTGCGCGCGCTCGAGCAGCTCCTTGGCGGCGCGCAGAAACTTGTCGCTGGTGCCCTCGCCTCCCAGCATCCGGGCCAGTTCGCCCGCCCGCGCCCCGTCCTCGAGCATCGCGACCCTGCTGCGCGTCGAGCCGCGGCGTTCTTCCTTTTCGACCACGAAGTGGCGATCGGCAAACGCCGCGATCTGCGGCAGGTGGGTGACGCACAGGATCTGATGGAACTTCGCAAGCTGCTTCAGCTTGCGTCCTACCACCATCGCGACCGCTCCGCCGATTCCCGCATCGACCTCGTCGAAGATCATCGTGGCAACACCGCGGCGCTGCGCTTCGAGCCGCTTCAGCGCGAGCATCACGCGCGAGAGCTCGCCGCCCGATGCAATCCGGGCAAGCGGCATGGCGGGCTGCCCCAGGTTGGGCGCGATATAGAATTCCAGCGTGTCGGCGCCGTCGGACCCCATCGCGATATCGCGATGGACGAACACGGCTTCTTCCGCGCGGAGCCGGCCCAGGCGCGCTTCGAAGACGGGCGATCGCATGCCGAGCGTTTTCAGCTCCGCCTCCATCCTGCGCTTCAGATCGGCGGCGGCCTGCGTTCGACTGGCGGTTAGCGCGGCCGCGCGCGCGGCGAGGTCGTCGAGGCACAGAGTGAGTTCGCGCTGCGCCTCGGCCTTCGATTCTTCCACGCCTTCGAGCTCGGCGATTTCGGCTCGTGTCCGTTCAAGCATCTCGATGGCGCTTTCCAGCGACCCGCCGTACTTGCGCTTGAGATGGTTGAGCTCCTGGATTCGCGATTCGACCTGCTCGAGGCGCGCCGGATCAGCCTCGATCTTGGCGGCATAGGCGGACAGCGCGCGGGCGGCCTCTTCCAGGTTAGCGCGCGCGGTGCGAATCATCTCGAGGGGTTCGCGCAGTTTCGAATCCAGTTCCGCGGCGTCCGCCAGGCGCGACTCCGCGCCCGCGACGGCATCGACCGCCGCGCCATCGGCTCCGTAGAGCATCGTTTCCGCTTCGGCGGCGGCGGTGGCGAGCCGCGTGGCGTTGGCCAGGATCGTCCTCTCGGCTGCAAGTGCGTCGTCTTCGCCGGCGGCGAGCTGCGCCTTCTCCAGCTCGGAGATTCGGAACCGGGCAAGATCGAGCAGGTCGGCGCGTTCGCGTTCCCGCCGGTTCAGCTCGTTCAGGCGATCGCGCAGCTCGATGGCGCGCTGCCAGGCTTCGCGAAACGGGGAGAGGTCCGCTTCAAGATGCGCATAGCGATCGAGAATATCGCGATGGCTTTCGGGGCGCAGAAGCGATTGTTGTTCATGTTGGCCGTAAAGCTGGACGAGAGCGCCCCCCAATCGCGCGAGGTTTTGCACGGTCGCCATCTCGCCGTCGATCGTTACTTTTGACCGGCCGCCTTCCGCGATTGTCCGGCGCACCACGAGTTCGCGCTGGCCGAGGTCTCGTCCGGGAAAACCTTCGAGAGCGGCCTCGCCCTCCAGTTCGAACAGAGCCTCGACGATCGCATCCTTTTCTCCCGCGCGAATCATGTCGGGCGATCCGCGGCCGCCGAGCAGCAGGCCCAGCGCGGTGAGGATGATGGTTTTGCCGGCGCCGGTTTCGCCGGTCAGTACGTTGAGGCCCGGGCCAAATTCGAGCGCCGCTTCCTGGATAATCGCGAAGTTGCGAATCCTGAGTTCCTGCAGCATCGCGGCGCTAGCCCCAGCGCAGCTTGTTGCGCCACACCTCGAAGTATCCGTGCGAAGATCGCACCAGCGACACGCCGTGGCTGCCGCGCTTCACACGGATGGCATCTTCCGCCCCCACCATCGAAGATTCCTGGCCGTCCACCGTCAACGTCGCGTCGTGGTCGGAAACTCGCACACGAATTTCTATCTCGAAAGAATCCGGCAGCACTACCGGACGATTCGACAGCGTATGGGGACAGATGGGCGCGAGCACCACCGCGTTGAGCGTCGGGAAAACGATGGGACCGCCCGCACTGAGCGCGTAGGCGGTCGAACCAGTCGGGGTCGCGATGATAAGTCCGTCAGCCCGGTAAGTGCAGAACGGCTCGCCGTTCGCGACCACTTCAAGCTGAAGCATCCGCCCCAGCGGGCCGCGGTTCAGGACCGCGTCGTTGACCGCGACAAACCGCTCCATCCGCCTCAGGTCGCGGGTTGTTTGCTGTACGATGACCTCGAGGGTAATGCGGCGATCGACCTCGTAGTCGCCCTTGAGAACCCGGTCGAGCGCGGGCAGCGCTTCTTCGACCGTAACTTCGGTCAGAAACCCGAGCCCGCCAAGATTGACCCCCAAAATCGGCGTCCCGCGCGACGCGGTAAGGCGCGCAACGCCCAGCAGGGTGCCATCCCCGCCCAGGACCACCACGAGATCGGCCCTGTCGGGAAGCTCTTCGCGAGTGATGGGTTCCGCGCCGATACGAGGAGCGATCTCCGCCGCGGCGAGCGCGACGATGTGCTTCGATCGGATATGGCGGGCGAGCTTTTCCGCCAGGAGGAGCGCCTGAGGCTGGTTGCGCTTCACCACGAGGCCGATCGATTTTATGGGTCGCTTTTCCACCGCGCTCTCGCCAATATCATGCGCGGATTACGCCATCAACGCGACCCCGCCGGCGCACCCCGCCTCGACTTAGTGCGAGATGTGAGGGCTGATCGGAATATTCGGATTTTTGCCGTAAACGATGGCGACCGCGTCGACATAATATCCGACCATGTTTTCAGTTGTTTGCGATTTGCTGGTCAGAATGATGACCGCGTCGGCGCCCGATTCGCACGCCTTGCGCTTGACGGCGGGCATAACATCCTGCTCGCTCGCGTAAACGCTCCCCTCGGCCTCGATGATTCCGACCTTGCGATATTCCGTCAACGGGTCGTGGCGCAAGACCGTAATATCGCAGGTCGGTGGTTTGGCCGCATTGCCGGAGGCCTGGATTTCCGTGTAGGTCACCTGCGGCGGGAGTTCAGCCGCCTTGAAGCACCCCGCGGCCGTCGCCGCGATTAACCCTGCCAGTAACAACCGTTTCGTGTTCAGCACGAAAGCTACGAATAGCCGCCACAGCGCCGCCGGGGCAAGAGCGCTGTCGAAGCAGGCAACCTTCTTTCCGGTCATGCGGTCAAGTATTCTCTTCAAAATCAGGAGCGAATGAATCGCATTGATGGCTAGCGCCAGCCGCCCACTGCTCGGAGCGCATATGTCGATAGCCGGTTCCGTCGGCGAGGCGCTGCTGCGCGGCAAGCACGCGGGATGCGAGTGCATACAGATTTTTACCAAGTCGTCGCGGCAGTGGGCGTCCAGGCCGTATCCGCAGGACCAGATCTCGGACTTCAAACGCAAGCAGAAGGAGACCGGAATCGCGACGGTGATCGCGCACGACTCGTATCTGCTGAACCTCGGCGCGCCCGACGAAAAATTGCGCAAACGCTCCGTCGCGGGCCTTATCGACGAGATGGAGCGCTGCGAAGCGTTAGGCGTCCCCTTCTTGATTGCGCACCCCGGCTCGCACGTCGGCGCCGGCGAGGAAGCCGGCATCCGCACTATCGCGAAGTCACTCGATGAGACGCATAGGTCCTGCCGGGGCTTCAAGGTTAAGGTCGCGCTTGAGATTACCGCCGGACAGGGCTCCAACCTCGGGTACTCGTTCCGGCAGATGGCGCAGATTTTCGATACCGCGAAAGAACCGGAACGGCTGCGGCTGTGTTTCGACACCGAACACGCCTTCGCCGCCGGCTACGACCTTCGCGACAGGCAGGGTTACGCGCAGACGATGGGCGAGTTGGATGAGTGTGTAGGAATCGACAAGGTCGTCGCGTTTCATCTCAACGACTCGCTCAAACCGTTTCATTCCCGCGTCGATCGCCATGAGCATATCGGCAAAGGCCATCTTGGACTCGAGGCGTTCCGGCGCGTTCTGAACGATCCGCGTTTCGCGGGAATTCCGATGTGCCTGGAAACGCCGAAAGGCCCCGACTGCAAGGAAGACATCGAAAACCTGGCTACGCTCAGAAGCCTGTTCAAGTAGAGAATTTCCGACCGATGCAAAAACGAATTCTTACCGGCGACCGGCCTACCGGGCCCCTTCATCTCGGACACTACGTTGGCTCGCTGCAAAATCGCGTGCGCCTTCAGGACGAGTACGACACCTATATCCTGATCGCGGACATCCAGGCGCTCACCGACAATTTCGAGCATCCGGAGATGCTCGAGACGAATATCACGCAGGTAGCGCTCGACTATCTGGCGGTCGGACTGAATCCGGAAAAGGTAAAGATCGTCGTCCAGTCGATGGTTCCGGAGCTGACCGAGCTCACCATCTACTTCATGAACCTTGTCACCGTCGCGACCCTGGAACGCAATCCGACGCTGAAGGATGAAATCAAGCAGCGCAATTTCACCAAGGGCCTCCCGGTCGGTTTCTATACCTATCCAATCTCGCAGGCCGCCGACATCACGATCTTCAAAGCCGACCTGGTCCCGGTCGGAGAAGATCAATTGCCGATGATTGAGCAGACGCGCGAGATCGTGCGGCGGTTTAACCGCCTGTACAAGAAGATACTCATCGAGCCGCGCGCGATGCTCGGGCAGATGGCGCGGCTGCCGGGCACCGACGGAGGAGCCAAGATGTCCAAATCGCTCGGCAATTGCATCTACCTCGGCGACTCGCCCGATCAGGTGCGCAAACGCGTGATGTCGATGTTCACCGACCCGACGCGAATTCATCCCACCGATCCCGGCCATGTCGAAGGCAATCCGGTCTTCACCTATCACGACGTGTTCAACCCCGATAAGGCCGAGGTCGAGGATCTGAAAGAGCGCTATCGCAAGGGAACGGTCGGCGACGTGGAAGTAAAGGAAAAGCTGTTCAATGCGCTGAACGGGTTCCTGGAACCGATTCGTTCGCGGCGCGCCGAGTACGCTTCAAAACCCGAAATGGTACGCGAGATTCTGATCGAAGGAACGCGCACAGGACGCGCGCTCGCCCAACGCACGATCGAGGAAGTGCGCGAGGCGATGAAGATCAGATACGCGATCGCGCGCTGACCTGCGTCCGGTTCGGCCGGAAATGTGAAAGCGGCCGCTCGGTTGGTTGCCGGGCGGCCGCTTTCTTGTCGGTCAATCTTCAGGACCCGCTTCGAAAACTACGGAGTGCTCTTCGCGGGCTTTTGCTTGTCAAACGTGAGGCTCATCTCGACCACGCCGGCCGCCACGTTCAGACCGTTCTGTCCTTCGATCGAAACCGGCTGCAGCGCAATCGAATTGTTGAATCCGCCGATCAGCACGTTGGCGCCGGCACCAACTCCGATCGCCGCGCTCGCGGTCGCTCCGCCGTAGTGTCCCGCCAACGCACCCTGACCGAGGTTGGTGGAAGGCGCCAGGACCGCCCACAGGATGACGCCGGACTGCAAGTAGCCGATATCAGCGCCAAACTTGGTGATCGAACCCGTGTAGTATTCGGTGTAGCCCGGCTGCAGGGCATACGCGCAGTTCAGCTTGCGCGATGAACCGAAAATGAAGCCCCACCCCGACGCTACGTGACAGGTCAGATATCCTGCACGCACCGTCGCCTTCTGTTCTTCCGCGCGCGCCTGTGGCGTGGCAACAGCGCCCACCGCCAGCATCATTGCTGCGATGATCGCGACTTTCCCGCTAGAGACCTTCATAGTTCCTCCTTAGGTTTCAAGCCACCCACCGGGCATAACGATGACTGGCACTAGGACGGATTAACAGGAAAATCATTTTACGTCTAGCAGTATTGCTCTGAATTATTCCCGCTCAAGCCTGCGAGGCTTTAATAGACGATACGCGGCGGCGGTCAACCTGAGTAGCGACGTCTGAGATCGCGCCTGAGGGAATCTCCAAAATTCATGCCCAGCAATTGGCGAAGCTTGGGAGTCGCCCGCCGCATCACCTCCGGCGCAACCTCCGCGATTGCCGGCTCCATCGGCCGGATGACCTTGTGGCCGTAATTGATCAGCAGCGAAACGCGAGGCTCCGCCGTGCGGTTCGGAGAAGTGTCGTGCCACAGCAGGCCGTGCGACACGATCGCGCTCCCCGCGCCGCCTGTAACCTTGACCGCGTCGCGCGCAAACGATGCCGGGTCCGGCGGCATCCCGCGATGCTGGCTTGCGGGGACTACCAGCGTGGCTCCGTTGTCCGCCGTAAAATCCTGCATCATCCAGATAACCTGGAGCATCAGCGGCGGACGAACCGAAAACGGACCGCGCATCGCCCAGTAAGGATAATCGACGTGCGCTCCCATCTCGCGCGCGCCCGGTTCAAGAATTCGCGCCGCGTACGAGCTCAGCGTCATATCATCGCCCAGCAGCTCTTCCGCCACCGCGATCAGCACGGGATGCTGCACGAGGCGCTCGAAAATCTCCCCGCGATGAAGCAGGTCGCGCACCGTGCGTTGACGCGTCGTTTCATTGCGCGCGGGAATTCCCGCAACCAGCGGCGACTCGCCGGCGGAGAGCAGAATTGTTCGCGCCGATGCGGCTTCGGATCGGTCGATCAGGCTGGGAAGGATAGCGTAGCCGTTCCCCTCGATGATCTCGTGGGCGATCTCTGACGCGGATGCCATGAGCGCCTCCTGAGTGGCGGTGCCGGCCGCGTTTGGCGGTCAGTATGCCTTGGCAAAATGTGCGCGTTCGGATGCGGGATTACCGCATACGATGCAGTTTCCATGCGAGCCGCTTTGATTCAGCGGGATTGCCCGGCAGGTCGCGCGAGTTTCCTCGCGTATCCTTGTCTCGCACGCCGGATTGCCGCACCAGAAAACCACCGCAAACCCGCCTCCGCCCTCGCCTTCCATCTGCTTTTTCAAGTCGGCGTAGTTCGCGAATTCTCGCGTTTCCCGGCTCATCGCTTCGCGAGCCTGTTGGTAGAGGCTTCGCTGGATGTCGTCGAGCAGGGCCGATACCTTCGTGGCGGCCGCGGCAACGGGCACCTTTGATTTGGCCTCGGGACCCTTGAGATCGCGCCGCGCGAGAACCACTTCTCCCGACGCGAGGTCGCGCGGGCCAATCTCGATCCGAAGCGGCACGCCGCGCATTTCCCAGTCATTGAACTTGAAGCCGGGCGAGACGCCGTCGCGCGCATCGAGTCGGACCCTGACCCCCGCCTTTTCCAGCGCCTCGCGGATCTCTCCGGCCTTGGCCAAAACCGCCTCGCCTTCTTCGGGCTTGCGGTAAATCGGCACAATCACGACCTGCGTCGATGCGACGGTGGGCGGGAGGCGAAGGCCCTGGTCGTCGCCATGAACCATGATTATCGCGCCGAGTAGGCGCGTCGAAACCCCCCAGCTCGTCTGCCACGCGTACTGAAGCTGGTTCTGTTCGTCGAGATACTTGATCTCGAACGCCTTTGCGAAGTTCTGGCCGAGAAAGTGCGAAGTGCCGCACTGCAGCGCCCGCCCGTCGCCCATCAGTCCCTCGATCGTGTAGGTCTCGTCGGCGCCGGGGAAGCGTTCAGCGGCGCTCTTGCGGCCCACGATCAGCGGAATCGCCAAAAACTCCTCGACGAACGATCGATACACTTCCAGCATCGTGAGCGTCTCGCGCTCGGCCTCCTCGCGCGAGGCGTGGGCGGTATGACCTTCCTGCCATAGAAATTCCGCGGTGCGCAGGAACAGCCGCGTCCGCATTTCCCATCGCACCACGTTGCACCACTGATTCACCATCAGCGGCAGATCGCGATAGGAATGAATCCACTGCGCGAACATGTGGTTGATGATGGTTTCGGAGGTCGGCCGCACGATGAGCGGTTCTTCGAGTTCTTCGCCGCCTCCGTGAGTGACCGCCGCAACCTCGGGCGCGAAGCCTTCAACGTGCTGCGCTTCCTTGCGCAGAAAGCTCTGGGGGATGAACAGCGGGAAATAGGCGTTGCGCGCACCGGTCCTTTTGATGCGCCGGTCGAGTTCGTCGCGCAGCGCTTCCCAAATCGCAAATCCATCGGGGCGAAACACGATACATCCGCGCACCGGCGAGTAATCGGCCAACTCCGCCCGCAGCACAATGTCGTTGTACCAGCCGGCAAAATCCTGGCTTCGAGGGGTTACTTTGCGATCATCCTGCTTTTCGGCCATTTCCTGAAAGGGATCCTCTCGCTGTCGTCAGGCGTTCAAGTCTCCGGCTATTATCGATGTGAATCAATCCGCTCG
>JAJPKP010000086.1 GCA_021323675.1 Pseudomonadota bacterium
GATTCGGGATTCCGCCCACCAGTCAAGATCCAGGCAGCGGAGACGGCGCGGAGCCTTTGAATGCAATAAAGACTGATTTTTGTCAAGAGCGGACGGCACCGCGCAACCAATTCACCCCGTCGCGGCGTAACACCGTCCGGTCCAGAATCATCTCCCCGGTCAATCGCCAATAATAAATCTAATTCGGAACACCACTCAACGCAATGCGAATCGATCTCCACGGACAAGACGCGCCTTGCGTCTTTTCCGTTCCCCAGCGAGATCGTGTCCCAGTCTTCCCAAGCCCGACGACGATACCCGTTGTCTTGACTTCTTACTCCTGCAAGTCTATCCACAAGTTGACCGCCAGGCGGTCTTTTTTTCTTACGCGAATTTCTTCTGGGATTGATGCCTCTTAAAAAAGAGACGATGGCGGCGCTTTCAATCTTCATTCGCCCATTGCGGCGCTCAACCGACAGCATCACGCTTCGCCACTTCCAGCTAATCTTGTTCGCCGCGCTCGCCTGCTTCGTGACCCAGGCTTGCAAGACGGCGCCCAAGCCTCAACCGCCTCAACCGGCTGCCGCCGAACAGGCATCCAGCAAGAATCCCGACGAGCCCACCAAAGAGCTCCCGCCCGACCTGTTCAAGTCGATGCCGGTTTATCCGGGCGCAACCGTCGAGCACGTTCACAAACCAAAAGGCGCGATGCGGGAAATCGCGTTTGCGACTTCAGCCCAGCTAAATCAGGTGGTCCAGTTCTATAAGGATGAGCTCAAGAAAAACGACTTCCACGTCACGTCGTCGCTCATCATGCCCGCGCGCAAAACCTGGTCGTGCGACTTTCATCGCGAGGGACGGCCCGCCACGCTGATGGTGTACCCGGACGACAAGGACAAATCGAAACTCGTCATCGACCTGATATATGAGATGCCGGCAAAGGCCGACGCCTCCCTGCAGGAGGCGGAGGAGACCTTTGACGTTATAGGCCCGGGCGAGGTCGCCCAGCAGACCGTTAATTCGAACACGAAGGCAAAGAGGAACTAGTACGATGGCACTATTGGACGGAAAAGTAGCGGTCATCACTGGCGCCGGACGCGGTATCGGCCGCGAGGAAGCGCTGTTGATGGCGAAACACGGATGCAAGGTTGTGGTCAACGACCTCGGCGGACATTTTGACGGCACCGGGCAATCGCGCTCGCCCGCCGAAGATGTCGTCAAGGAAATCCGCGCCGCGGGCGGCGAAGCAGTGGCCAACTTCGAAAGCGTGACCGATTTCAAAGCCGCCAAGCGGATCATCGAGTGCGCGATCGACAACTTCGGCAAGCTCAGCATCGTGGTCAACAACGCCGGCATCCTGCGCGACCGCATGATCTTCAACATGAACGAGGAAGACTGGGACGCGGTCGTCGCGGTTCACCTCAAGGGCAGCTTCAACGTCGCCCGCCATGCCTGCGCTTACTGGCGTGAGCAGCACAAGGCCGGCAACGTTCTCAACGGCCGGCTCATCAACACCAGCTCCGACTCCGGCATCCTCGGCAACGCCGGCCAGTCGAACTACGGCGCGGCGAAGGCCGCCGTTGCCGCGATGGCGATAATCGTCGATCGCGAGATGCAGCGTTACGGCGTCACCGCCAACGCCATCGCCCCGGTCGCCCGTACCCGCCTGACGGTAGATGCGACTCCGCAGACCGCCGCCGGGATGCCGCAGGCGAAGGCCGGAGAATGGGATGCCTTTACCCCCGCCCACGTCGCTCCGCTCGTCACATGGCTCGGCAGCGACGATGCCAAGGACGTTCACGGCGAAGTCTTCCGTGTCGGCATGGGCACCGTGTGGCTGATGAAGGGATGGCATTCGGTGGGCAAGGTCGCCAAGAGGGGCTCGATGTGGGAGCCGGCCGAACTTGGCGGCAAGCTTAAGGAAGAGCTCGCAAAAGGCGTCACCGCCAAGGAAAATATGGGCCAGGTGATGGCGGGCAACGTCTGAGATCCTTGAGTAATCGCAATCAACATGAATCCGAAGGCGCGGCTCCCCGGGAGCCGCGCTTTCGTTCCATCCTGTTCATCTGCGCCGCCAACACCGCGCGCAGCGTGATGGCGGAGCATATTCTCAGGCGCGAGCTTGAGATGCGCGGGATGCACACGACCGTGCGCGTTGCCTCCGCTGGCATCGCGGCTTATGCGCGCGACGGCGCTCTGGTCTCCCTCGATACCCGCCTCGCCCTGCGCGACGACGGAATCCATCTGGGCGAAGAGGCAACCTCCACCGACCTGAAACGCCATCCTGAGCTCCTTGATGAGGCCGATCTGATAATCGCGATGACGGAGGAGCAGGCGCGCCATCTGCTCGACAAATTCCCCGGAGCTTCGGGCCGCACCGTTCATACGCTGCGATCGTTCGCCGGCGAGCGCGGCGATATTGACGACCCTTACGAAAAGGGCGATCAGGTCTTCGCCGAGTGCCGCGAGGAAATCAAGCGCCTGATTCCGGTTCTAATCGACCGCCTGTTCGAGGATTGACCGATCCGCAGCAAGAGGATGTGTCGCGATGCAATTCGAGAATCCATCCGACCCTGAAATTCGCGCGATCCTCTCGAATCCCTGCACAGTCGCGGTTGTCGGATGCTCCGATAATCCGGCGCGCGACAGCCTCAAGATCGCGATGCTGCTGAAGTCGCGCGGCTTCCGGGTAATTCCGGTCAACCCCGCGCTCGCTCCGGATGCGCTGTTGAACACGCTCGGCCAGCCGGTCTTTCCCGATCTGGCGTCCATTCCCGATCCAGTCGATATCGTCGATGTCTTCCGCCGCTCGGAGTTCGTGCCCGAGATTGTCGATCAGGCGATCGCCAAAGGCGCGCGCATCCTGTGGTGTCAGCTCGGCGTGATTCATCTCGAGGCCGCCAGGCGCGCCCAGGCGTCGGGCCTCACGGTCGTGATGGATCGCTGCCCGGCGATCGAATACGCCCGCCTCTTCTAGCTTCGGAAAACCACCAGAGCATCCGCTGCCCTCGACGCGGATCCGCCGCAAGCGCTGTACTCTCCTACCGTAACGGTAGCGGCGTGGGAGTGGGCAGCACGAAGGTCTCGGGGTTCGGTGGAGGACGCGGCACAGTCCGTTCGATCGACGCGTGGTTGGACGGCTGGCTCCGGTAATGGTCCTGCGTATACGAAACCACCTCGTACACGTAGGACTGGCCAATAGTGGTGTCACGATCGGTAAAGGTGAACACGTGCTGCTGCTGGAAACGCTCCTGGTCGGTCACCTGCACTTCGCCGATCTGCCGAAAAGCGCCTCCACTCTGCTCATCCTCACGCAGCACGGCGAAATGGTCCAGATTGTTCATCCTGCCGCCGGCCTCATAGGTGGTCGGCCGTCCCCAGGTCAGGCGTATTCCTTCTTTCATCGATGCCGCGCGCAGGTCGAGAATCTGATGGGGCCGCGCGGCCTGCGGAGGCACCGGGGGCGACTTCACTCCGCATCCGGTCCACGATGCCGCCGCGGCCAGCGCCATCATCCAGATGACCGCAATCAGGCTGAAACGCGAGATCATCGGCCTAGTTCCTTAAGCCGCTTCCGGACCGTTTGTGGCGACGGCCCTCCAGCCACCGTGCGGCGGGCAAGCGAATTTTCCGCGGTGAGCAGCGTTACGGCGTCTTCCTTGAACGCGGGAGAATGGCGGCGGAGGTCGTCCAGTGTACGCTGCTCGAATGGTCGGCCGGACTCGGCGGTTTCGCGCACGAGCGCGCCGATCACTTCATGCGCCTCGCGAAACGGCATCCCGCGAGCAACCAGGTACTCGGCCAGATCGGTGGCGAGCGCGAAGCCTCCCGCCGCCCGGCGCATCGCCGCCCGATCGAATCGCAGCGCGCCCCACAGCTTCGCCATCAGATCGAGCGCCGGCTTGATGGTGTCGAGCGCGTCGAACACGCGTTCCTTGTCTTCCTGCAGGTCGGAGTTGTAGGCGAGCGGCAGGCCTTTCAAAGTGGTGAGCATCGCCACCAAATCGCCGATCACGCGCCCGGTCTTTCCCCGAATCAGCTCCGCCAGGTCAGGATTCTTCTTCTGCGGCATCATCGAGCTGCCCGTCGAGAACTCGTCGGGCAGGATGGCGAAGCCGAATTCCGAAGAGGTCCACAGGATCAGCTCCTCGCTCATCCGCGACAGATGCACCGCAAGGATGGCGGCCGCGGCCAGAAAATCGAGCACAAAGTCGCGGTCCGAAACGGCGTCCATGCTGTTGAGCGCGATTCGTTTGAAGCCGAGCTCGCGCGCGACCATCCGGCGATCGATTGGCAGGGTCGTTCCGGCCAGCGCGCCGGCGCCGAGCGGCATGACCTCGGTGCGCGCCAGTGCCTGCGCAAACCGCTCGCGGTCGCGATCGAGCATCTCCACGTACGCAAGCAGATGATGAGCGAGCGAGACCGGCTGCGCGCGCTGCAGATGGGTGTATCCGGGCATCACGGTTTCCGTGTTGCGCCGCGCTACTCGAATCAGGGCGGCGCGCAGCGCCCGGATGAGTCCCTCGATCTCCTTCAACTGATCGCGGAGATAAAGGCGCAAATCGAGCGCCACCTGATCGTTGCGGGAACGCGCCGTGTGCAGCTTGCGGCCGCAATCGCCGATCTTTGCTATCAGCCGGCGCTCGATCGCGAGGTGGATGTCTTCGTCGGCGATGTCGAAGCGAAAGCGGCCGGAATCGATCTCGCCCTCGATCTCCCGCAGGGTGCGCTCGATGGCTTGTGCTTCCGAGCGCCGGATCAACCCCACCCGCGCCAGCATCCGCGCGTGCGCGATCGATCCCAGAATATCGTGGTGATAAAGACGCCGGTCGAAGGGCAGCGAAGCTGTGAAAGCCTCGACCTCGGGCAACCGCCCGCGCGCAAAGCGGCCCCTGATCAGATTGCGCGGCCGCGCCGTGGTCTTCTTACCCGCCATGCTCACGCTGCGACGCGTCCGTCCGCGCTCGCCACACAGCCGAAATACGCAAGGATCCGCCTTCCACCGGCAGGAAGGAGCCTTCGGCAGCTTTTCAAGTCGAGGTGATCGGTCATTCGGGATGGCGGGTGCGGCAGAGGCATCCGCGGGCGGCGCAACTGGTGGTGCCGTCGGGATGCGTGATGTGCACATCGAGCTTGTGGCCGCATCGCGGGCAGTGGCCGGCGCGAACCTTCGGCACCAGTTTTGGCGCCTTGTGGGGCGGCCGGAATTGAATGACTTTGCCCAACCCTCACTTCTCCCTGGCGGCCTTTCCGGTCTCTCCGCGGGCGCGCGCCAAGGCGCGCAGCCGCGTGCCGGCAAGTCGGATGAAACCTTCGGCATCCGATTGCTGGTAGCCGCCCGCCTCTTCAAAACTTGCGATCGCCGGATCGTAAAGCGAGTTCGGCGACTTGCGGCCCGCGATCGTCGCGGAGCCCTTGTACAATTTGATCCGTGCTGTCCCGTTCACGTCGCGCTGCGCCTCGTCGATCAGAGCCTGCAGCGCTTCACGCTCGGGCGCAAACCAATAGCCGTAGTACACCATCTCAGCGTAGCGCGGAATCAGCGAATCGCGTAGATGCATCACTTCGCGGTCGAGAGTCAACTGCTCGACCGCGCGATGCGCGTGCATCAGGAGGGTGACGCCCGGCGTCTCGTAAACCCCGCGCGATTTGATGCCCACGTAGCGGTTCTCGACCATGTCAACCCTGCCGATTCCGTGGCGGCCGCCGATCTCGTTGGCCCGCTCGATCACCCTGGCCGGCGCCATCGATTCTCCGTTTATCGCGACCGGGTTGCCGCCCAGAAACTCGACTTCAACGTATTCCGGCTGGTTGGGAGCGTCTTCCGGCGCCACGGTCAGCCGGAACATATCGTTATACGGCTCGTGCCACGGGTCTTCGAGGATTCCGCCTTCGTAGCTGATGTGGACCAGGTTTCGGTCCATCGAATAGGGTTTCTCGCCCGTGACCTGCACCGGAATTTTCTTTTCGTTGGCGTAAGCGATCATGTCGGCGCGGCCCTGAAAGGTCCAGTCCGCGCGCCGCCAGGGCGCGATGATCTTGAGTTCCGGCGCAAGCCGCGCGAGCGTCAGCTCGAAGCGCACCTGGTCGTTGCCTTTGCCGGTGGCGCCGTGCGCAACCGCGTCGGCGCCTTCGGCCCGCGCGATTTCAGCCAGCTTTTTTGCGATGACCGGCCGCGCAATCGACGTGCCTAAAAGGTAATACCCCTCGTACACCGCATTCGCGCGCATCATCGGAAAAACGAAGTCGCGCGCGAACTCCTCGCGGAGGTCGGCGATCACGAGCTTGCTCGCACCGGTCTTGAGTGCCTTTTCTTCAAGACCCTCGGTCTCTTCCGCTTGTCCCACGTCGGCGCAGTACGCGATCACCTCGCATCCGAAGCGATCCTTGATCCATCGCAGGATGACCGAGGTGTCGAGTCCGCCCGAGTAGGACAGCACCAGTTTCTTTATGTTTTCAGCGGCCACTTTGGATGCTCCCGTCACGAAGCGTGGGTAAGCTCGGCCTGGCCCAAAATTTCCGGACGCAAAAGCCAGGTCATCACCGCCTTTTGCGCATGCAGGCGGTTTTCGGCTTCGTCCAGAACGATTGAACGCGGACCGTCGAGCACGTCGTCGGTGATTTCCTCGCCGCGATGGGCGGGCAGACAGTGCATCACCAGCGCGTGGCGCGCGGCGTGAGCCAGCAGAGCGTCATTCACCTGAAAGTTGCGAAAGTCGCGGCGGCGTTGCGCGGCCTCCTTCTCCTGGCCCATCGAGGTCCACGTGTCCGTATAGACCACGTCGGCGTTTTTCACCGCTTCGATTGGGTCATGAGTGAGCAGGCCGAGTTCTTCGCGCCGAAAGCGATCGAGGAAGCTCTTTTCCGGCTCATAGCCGCGCGGGATGCCCAGCCGCAGCTCGAAACCTATCAGCGCCGCCGCCTCGATCCAGCTCTGCGCCATGTTGAAACCGTCGCCGATAAAAGCGATCCGCAGCTTTCTCAGATCGCGTCCGAAGTGCTCCTGCAGCGCCTGCAAGTCAGCCAGCAACTGGCAAGGATGCAGCCGATCCGTGAGCGCATTGATTACCGGCACCGACGCCTCGCGAGCCAGCTCAAGGCAGGTCTCGTGCGAGAAGGTGCGAATCATAATCAGATCGACCCATCGCGAGAGATTGCGCGCGACGTCCTTGGCGGACTCGCGCTCGCCGATCCCGATATCGTTGGGCGCCAGGTAGATCGCATGCCCGCCCAACTGCGCCATCCCGGTCTCGAACGTTATTCGCGTGCGCAGCGAGGGCTTCTGGAAAATCATCGCGAGCGTCTTGCCGCGCAGGTACGGATGCTCGATTCCGGAACGAAGTTCCGCCTTGAATCGCGCTGCCAGCGCGAGCAGGCCGTTCAGTTCAGCTTCGCTGAGCGAGCTCATATCGAGAAAGTCGCGCTTGCGAGGCGGGGCTTCCCCCTGCCCCTCGGCGCTTCTTCTGCGCTGGGCGGCGGTCGCGCTCATGACGGCATCGGGGCGGTCCTGAGCGCCCTTTCGATTATGGCAAGCCCCGCGTCCGCATCCTGCCGCGAGAGATTCAGCGGAGGCAGCAACCGGAGCACGTTGCCCGCGGTTCCATTGACCAGCAGCCGCTCCTTCAGGCAGGCATCGACCACCGGACGCGCATCGTGCTTGAGCACCACGCCGATTATCATGCCGAGCCCGCGCACTTCCTTGACGCGATCGCAGGTGTCCGCGATCCGGCGCAGGCGCTCGATGATATAGCCGCCGACCTCGGTGGCATTTTCGAGCGCGAGTTCCTCGTCGATCGCGTCAATTATCGCAAGCCCGGCCGCGCACGACACCGGATTTCCCCCGAACGTGGTCCCATGGCTTCCGGGCGTGAGGCTCGATGCGATTTCGCTCTTCGCGATCATCGCGCCCAGCGGCAATCCTCCGCCGAGGGCTTTGGCGAGGGTCACGATGTCGGGTTTCACCCCGACGTGCTCGTAAGCGAAGAAGCGGCCGGTCCTGCCGATCCCGGTCTGTATTTCGTCAAGAATCATCAGCAGGTGGTTGCGATCGCAGAACTCGCGCACGCGCCGAAGGTAGTCGAGCTTGGGGACTACAACCCCGCCCTCCCCCTGGATCGGCTCGATCATCACGGCAACGGTGTTTTCCCCGAGCGATCGTTCGAGTGCACCGAGATCATCGTAGGGCGCCATCTTGAAGCCCGGGACGAGCGGCTGAAACCCCTGATGGTACTTCTCCTGGCCGGTCGCGCTCAGGGTGGCAAGCGTGCGCCCGTGGAATGAACCCAGGGTCGCGATGATCTCGAAACGGCCGCCGCCGTCCTTGTGGCCCCATCGCCGCGCCAGCTTGATGGCCGCTTCGTTGGCTTCCGCTCCGGAGTTGCCGAAAAAAACGCGTCCGTCGCCGAAACGCGAAGCCAGCTTTTCAGCGAGGCGAGCCGTCGGCTCGGTGTGAAATACGTTGGAAACGTGCATCAGGCGCTCGGTCTGCTCATGGATCGCCCGGACAATCCGCGGATGGCCGTGGCCGAGATTGGTGACCGCGAGCCCGCAGAAAAAATCGAGATAACGATTCCCGTCGGCATCTTCGAGCCACGACCCCTTGCCGCGCACCAGCGCGATCGGGAGGCATCCGTAAATGTCCACGAGGTTGTGATGGGTGAGTTCGACGAGTTGCGCGTTGTTCATCGATTTGCGCCTTTCAGACCCTCCTTCGCGTACCGCCTGCAAGTTCCGACACGCGAGCGCGGCGCTGCACGACCTCCGTGCCCACGCCGATCCGGGTGAAAATTTCGAGCAGCACGGCGTGGCGCACACGCCCGTCGACAATGTGCGTTTTGGCAACGCCCTTCTGGAGCGCGTCGATGCAGCATTCCACCTTTGGAATCATTCCCTCGTGGATGACGTTGCGGGAGATGAGCCTGCGCGCCTCGGCCGCATCGAGCGTCGTGATGAGCCGTCCGTCGCGGTCCTTCACGCCTTCCACGTCGCTGAGCAGAATGAGTTTTTCCGCCTTGAGCGCCGCCGCGATCTCGCCCGCGGCTACATCGGCGTTGATGTTATAGGTCTGGCCGTCGCGACCGACGCCGGTCGGCGCGATTACCGGGATGAACTTGGCGGCCTCCAGAGTGCGAATAATGTCCGGGTTGATCTCGTCGACTTCGCCGACCAGCCCGATGTCCAGGCTGCTCTTGCGTCCGTGTTCGTCCCGCACCATCATCCGCATCTTGCGCGATACAATCAGATTGCCGTCCTTGCCGGACAGCCCTACCGCGCGCCCGCCGTGGCGCGAGATCATCGCGACGATGTCCTTGTTGATTCTCTGCAGGACCATCTCCGCCGCTTCCATCGTCGCCTCGTCGGTCACGCGCATCCCGCGCACGAACCGCGACTTGAGCCCAAGCTTCCCGATAAGTTCGGTTATCTGCGGCCCGCCGCCATGAACGATAACGGGATTGATTCCTACAAGGTCGAGGAGCACGACGTCTTCGGCAAACCCGAGCCGCAGCTCTTCCGACTCCATCGCGTGGCCGCCGTACTTGATGACGATGGTCTTGCCGTGGAAGCGCCGGATGTAGGGCAGCGCTTCGATCAGCACTTCGGCTCGCTGAATCAGGTCTTTCACGTCTCCTCCGCCGCGAAAACGCTCACGCGGCCATCAAAACAGGCTTGCAGTCGCGGCGCAATTACCGGCGTGTGAATCCGTCTGGCGGCGTCCGCAAACCGCCTGCTTTAGAGAATAAAGCGGGACAGGTCCTCATCCTTGACGATCGGGTCGAGGTAACGATGGACGTAGGCGGCGTCGATCGTGACCTCGCGGTCGTGAAGTTCCGGCGCATCGAAGGACAGATCCTCCAGCACTCGCTCGAGCACCGTATGGAGCCGGCGCGCGCCGATATTTTCGCTGCGCGCATTCACCTTGGCGGCAATTTCGGCCAACGCCCCAACGCCGTCGTCGGTGAAAACGAGCTTCACGCCCTCGGTCGCCATCAATGCGACGTATTGCTTGGTAAGCGCGTTTTCCGGTTCGGTCAGGATGCGCACGAAGTCGTCGCGCGTCAAAGCGCCCAACTCGACGCGAATCGGAAACCGCCCCTGGAACTCCGGAATCAGGTCCGAGGGCTTCGAAGTGTGAAAAGCCCCGGACGCGACAAACAGGATATGATCGGTGCGCACCGCTCCGTACTTGGTGTTGACCGTCGATCCTTCGACGATCGGGAGCAAGTCGCGCTGAACTCCCTCGCGCGACACATCCGGGCCGCGGCTGGCCTCGCGCCCGGCGATCTTGTCGATTTCATCGATGAAAACAATCCCGGACTGCTCGGCTCGGGCAATCGCCTCGTGCGCGACCGCATCCATATCGACCAGGCGCGCCGCCTCCTCCTGGGTCAGGAGCTCCAGCGCCTCGGGAATTTTGACCTTACGGGTCCGCGTCTTCTTGGGCATGATCTGATTCATGAGCTCCTTCATGTTGAAGCCCATTTCCTCCATGCCCTGAGGCGTAAACACCTCGACCATCGGGGCCGCCGCGGCAACTTCGATTTCGACCTCGCGATCGTCGAGATGGCCCTGGCGCAGCAGCTTGCGCAGCTTCTCGCGGGTCTCGCGCTGAGTATCCTCTTCGACCGGCTGCAAGCGTCCTTCCGGACTGATGCTCGCCGGGCGTTTAACCTTGGTGGGGGGAGGAAAAAGGATGTCGAGCAACCGTTCCTCGGCGGCGTCGCGCGCTTTGACCGCGACACGCTCACGCGCCTCGTCGCGCACCATCTTAACGGAAATCTCCGCCAGATCGCGGATCATCGACTCGACGTCGCGCCCGACATATCCGACCTCGGTGTAGCGCGAGGCTTCAACCTTGATAAACGGGGCTTGCGCCAGACGCGCGAGGCGGCGCGCGATTTCGGTTTTGCCGACCCCGGTCGGACCGATCATCAAAATGTTCTTGGGGGCGATCTCGTCGCGCAACTCCGGCGCGACGTTCTGCCGCCGCCATCGGTTTCTAAGCGCAATCGCTACCGCGCGCTTCGCGTCGTGCTGGCCGACGATGTACCGGTCGAGTTCGGAGACGATCTCCCGCGGAGTCATTACTTGTGCAACAGCCATCGGAGTCTGTCCGCGCGGCCGCGCTCCCGCGCGCCGGCCGCTTTCTCAAAGATTAATCGTCCTGTAAAGCCGTGCCTATATCCGAACCCCCGCGTCGCACCGGTTTCCGTCTCGGCTCGGTAACGGCAACGCCGCGCGCGGACTACAACTCTTCGATCACGAACTGATCGTTGGTATAGACGCAAATCTCGGCCGCAACTTTCATCGAAGCTTCGACGATCTGGCGCGCGGTCATCCCGGGATTGTGCCTTATCAGCGCGCGCGCGGCGGCAAGCGCGAAATTCCCGCCTGAACCGATCGCGAGCACTCCATCATCGGGCTCGATCACATCGCCCGCGCCGGAGATGAGCAGCGAACTCTCGCTGTCCGCGACTACCAGCATCGCCTCCAGCCGCCGGAGAACGCGGTCGGTCCTCCAATCCTTGGCAATCTCGACCGCAGCGCGGCGCAACACCCCGTTGAACTCCTGGAGCTTGCCTTCGAACTTGTCGAACAGCGTAAGCGCGTCGGCGGTCGAGCCGGCAAAGCCGGCCAGCACCCGATCGTTGTGCAGGCGGCGCACCTTGCGCGCGCCGCGCTTCATGACCGTTTGACCGACGCTGACCTGGCCATCTCCCGCCATCACGACCTTTCCGTCGTGGCGTACGCTCAGGATGGTGGTGCTGCGGACCTTGTTTTCGGGTTCAAGCCCTCGGATGGGCACCTCGATGCACCTCTTTCAGATGATTCACGCTCACGTGCGTGTAGCGCTGGGTGGTCGCGAGGCTCGCGTGCCCCAGCATCTCCTGAATCGATCGCAGGTCCGCGCCATTGTCCAGCAGATGCGTGGCGAAGCAATGGCGCAGTCCGTGGGGCGTCACGCCCCCGATGATTCCGGCCGCGATAAGCCGCCGCGCCACGATCATCTGCACGCTGCGCGTGGTAAGCCGCGTTCCCCGCAGATTGGTGATCACGGGGCTGCCGGCCTCCCACGCCATCGGCATCGCCGCGCGCCACGCTCGGAGCGCATCGAGCGCGGGCTCGCCGATCGGAACCACGCGGTCCTTGTTTCCTTTGCCCGATCGCACCGTGACCATTCCCGCATCTTCATCTATATCCCGCCAGTCGAGTCCGACCAACTCGCTGACGCGCAACCCTGTCGAATAGAGGGTCTCGATTATGGCGCGATCGCGCAGCGCCTGCGGCCGATGGTCGTCCGAGTCAAATTCGGCCAGGCGCCGGATGTCATCGCCGCCGATGATCGACGGCAGCCTGCGCTCGAGCTTCGGCGATCTGAGCGATCGGGCCGGGCTGGGGGCGCCAGTGGATGCCTCGCGATGGCGAAAGAACGCCTTCACCGCGGCCAGGCGCCTTTGCACGGTCGCGCGCTTCGCCCCGTTCTTCATCATGTCGTCGAGCCAGGCGCGTATGTCGTCGGAATCGATCTCGCCGGGATCGACAGTCTCGCGCGGATTTCCGCGCGCCGCCGCCCGGTCGATGAGAAAATTCCGGAAAAAGACCAGGTCTCTTCGGTAGTTGTCCACGGTGTGGCGCGAGGCGCGCGAAACCTTTGCCAGCGCTTCCACGAATGCTTCTATTTCCGCGTTCATCCCGCCTCGCCGACCCCGCTTGCACGGGCTATGCTACCAAGGGCGGTCGGAGCGAAAAAGCACGCCTCGGCCGCGCGCCGGGGAACGAACGGTATCACGATGAACTGCTTCTTTTGCGGGCGAGAAATCGACACGCGCGATCGGATCGGCTTCCGCGCTTCGTGCCCGGGATGCGAGCGGCCGCTCCACGCCTGCCGGAACTGCGAGTTCTATGACCCTGCGTATCACAATGAATGCCGCGAAACGCAGGCGGATCGGGTAGTGGACAAGGACCGATTCAACTTCTGCGAATATTTTGCTCCCGCCTCGCGGCGCGCGGCCGCCGCGGGCATCTCCACAAAGGCAGCCGCCGCAAGCAAGCTCGAGGAGCTGTTCAAGAAGAAGACATGATGGCCCATTTGAAACTCGCAAGCTCCCCCGCGATCGCGATGCTGGCGGCAGCAGCCGCGGCGGTTGCCCTCTTTGCCTGTCAGCCGGCAAACAGCCCTCGCGGCGTCGTCGATCGGTTCATCGCCGCGCACTACATGGCGATCGATCTCAAGGCGGCCGAACCGCTGTGCACCGGGCTTGCCCTCGACAAGCTTCACGAAGAGATGAAGCTGACCGCGGGCCAACCCATCGACGCCTCCACCCGCAAACCCATCATCCATTACAAGCTCACGGCGAAACGCGAGAGCCCGGATCATGTTGAATACCTGTTCCGCGCGACGATCGACGTGCCGGACGGCGGTTCGTTCGAGAAGAACTGGATGATCACGGCGCGCAAGGAATCCGACACC
This sequence comes from Pseudomonadota bacterium, assembly GCA_021323675.1. GTDB lineage: Bacteria > Desulfobacterota > Binatia > Binatales > Binataceae > JAFAHS01. The sequence continues at coordinate 13,448 of JAJPKP010000086.1, forward strand.
TGGAAGGTGTCGAATTTCAGCGAATACGACTGAACGGACGAGCGATGAAGGAAAGAGAGCTGGCAGCGATTGTGCTTGCGGCCGGGCTAGGCACCCGGATGAAGTCGAAGCGCGCGAAAGTGCTGCACGAACTGGCGGGCGCGCCGATTATCGCTCGCAGCCTGCGTCCGATGCTCGCGATCGGCGCGCGTCCGGTCGTCGTGGTAGTGGGCCATCAGGCGGCGGAGGTCGAGGCGGCCGCGCGTGCGAACGCCGATACGCCGCTGGCGTTCGCGCTTCAGCCCGAGCTTCGCGGAACCGGAGATTCCGCGCGCCACGGCCTGGCCGCGCTGCCGGATGATTTCGCGGGAGATGTACTGATCGGGTACGGCGACATGCCGATGGTGACCGCCGAGACGCTGGCCGCCTTTCACCAGGCTCATCGTGAAAGCGGCGCCGCGCTTTCCTTTATCAGCGTGCACCTCTCCGATCCTGGCGCATATGGGCGCGTGGTGCGCGACGAGACGGGACGGGTACGCGCGATCGTCGAGGCGCGCGACGCGACCGACGAAGAGCGCGCGATCGATGAAATCAACACGGGTTTTTACTGCGCCGACATGCAATTCCTGCGCAGCGCCGTGAATGAGCTCAAGCCGGACAACGCCCAACGAGAGTACTACCTTACCGATATCGTCATGATTGCCCGCGGACGGGGACTGCCCGTCAACGCGTGGATCGCGGGCAATCCGGCGGAATTCGCCGGAGTCAACTCGCGCGAGGAGCTTGCCCATATGGAACGGGAAATTCGCGAACAGGTTAACCGCCGGCTCATGGCGGCCGGTGTCACTCTGATCGACCCCGCAACCGCCTACATATCGGACCAGGCTGAAATCGCATCGGATGTCATCATCGGACCCAACGTACAGATACTGGGTCGATGCCGGATCGGCGAGGGCGTACAGATAGACGGCACGGCGTGGCTCAAGGATGTCGAGATCGGCCCGCGATGCCATCTCAAAATCGGCGTGCGCGCCGAGGATTGCCGTATCGGAGAAGAATCCGAAATCGGCCCGTTCGCGAATCTTCGCGCCGGCACCGACCTCGAAGGCCACAACCGCATCGGCAACTTTGTCGAGACCAAGAAAGCGCGCATCGGGCGCGGCACCAAGGCAAGTCACCTGAGCTATCTCGGCGATGCGGTAATCGGACGCGACACCAATGTCGGCTGCGGCGTAATCACCGTCAACTACGACGGCTACGAAAAGCACGAAACGCGCATCGGAGATCGATGCATGGTCGGTTGCGATACTCAACTCGTCGCGCCGGTTACGGTGGGAAGCGATGTGTACGTCGCCTCAGGCACGACCATCGTTCGCGAGGTCGCGGACGGCGCGCTCGTGATGTCGCATCATCCCCAGCGCGAAAAACCGGGATGGGTGAAGACCTGGCGCGAACGACACGGCGATCCAACCCCCGTAAACGGATCCGCCACGGACGCAAAGCCTCGATAGGCCCGCGCCCGCATCGCGCGGGTAATCAGCCCGCCGGGTGTAGGCGAGAATGCGAAGGGGCTGAAGTTTCACGCCGAGTGCTTTTGTTGGTATAGAGATAGAAATCTCTACAAGTGTCGGTAGCCCCACTTGTGCGTGCCCGCGTTTCGAGAAAAGCGAAGCCCGATGCCGTTAGCTGTTCGAAGTGAAAGCAAACCCAAGCGCCGCCGTCGCCGCCCCGACGAAGCCGAAGCCGAAATCCTGAAAGCGGCGGAACGCTTTCTGTGGAAACGCCCGTTCCGCGAGATGAACGTGATGGACCTGATGGATGAGACCGGGCTCAAGCGCTCGTCCTTCTATCATTACTTCAACGACCGCCACGAACTCATCGTCCGCCTCGTGGACAAGCTCGCCCAGGAACTGACCAAGCTGAATGAAATCTGGATGATGGGTGAAACCGATCCGGTCGCCGACCTTCGCACCGGCTACGAAGGAATCGGACGTTTCTGGGTTGAGCACGGTCCCGTGCTGCGAGCGATCGCGGATGCCGCGACCCAGGACTCCTTGGTTGAAAAAGCTCATCGCGAGTTTCGCGACCGGTTCATACGCGGCAGCGCGGAGCGAATTCGCGCCGACATCGAGCGCGGCCTGATCCAGCCGCTTAATCCGGACACCACCGCCGAGGCGCTGATAATGATGAGCGAAGCGGTGCTGAACGAAAAACTCGGCAACGGCCGAGACCGCGACTGGGAGCCGGCCATCGACGCCCTGGCGACCATCTGGCAGCGCGCGCTTTACGGCGCCGCGAAATGATCAGCGGGACTTTCCTTCGATTATCGCAAGCACGCGTTCCGGCGTGAGAGGAATCTGAGTGACGCGCGGACTGAGATCGCGCAGCGCATCCGCCACCGCGTTGGCAATTGCGGCGGGCGGAGCTATCGCGCCGCCCTCGCCCATCCCCTTGATTCCGCCGACCGTGAACGGCGACGGCGTCTCGATATGCGCGATCTCGACACGCGGCACATCGGGCGCCGTGGGCGGCATGTAGTCCATCAACGTCCCGGTCAAGATCTGGCCGTTTTCATCATAGACGACTTCTTCATACAGGGCGCTGCCAACTCCCTGCGCGACGCCACCTTGGATTTGCCCGTCAACGATCATCGGGTTCAGGATCGTGCCACAGTCCTCGACCACGGCGTAGCGCACGACCTTGACGATGCCGGTGTCCATATCCACCTCAACCTCCGCCGCGTGGCAGGCGTTGGAATGTGTCATCGGCGGGGGCTCGTAGCGCGCGATGAACTCGAGGCTTTGGTCCTCCTCCGTGGGCAGGCCTGCGCGCCCAATCCACACGGCCTCGGCGATATCGCGAAGCTCGGCGAGCGGGGCGCCGTCGCTGGCGCGGCATATCGCGCCGCCGCGGATGTCAAGTTCGGCCGCTGGAAGCTCGGTCATTCGTGAAGCGGCTCGCAGAATCTTGTCGCGCACTTTTTGCGCCGCGCGGATCACCGCTCCGCCCGAAACCACCGCCACGCGTGAGCCGCCCGCGAACCATCCGCGCGGAGTCGCGGCCGTGTCGCCCTGGATGACTCTGACATTGGCGGGATCGAGGCCAAGCACATCGGCCGCCACCTGCGCGAAAACGGTTTCGTGGCTTTGTCCCTGCGAGTTGGTTCCGAGCGCGACCGTCACGCTGCCGTCGGTCTCCATCCGCACCATCGCCGGTTCCGACCCGCTGCCGGGCGGCCCGAGCGTCTGCCACACCATCGCGCTCGGCGCGGTCATTTCGATATACGATGCGAATCCGACTCCGCGGCGCACCGCGCCAGACGCCTGAAGGGGACGATCGTCCGCCATCATCGCGACCGCTTTCTGAAGGCATTCGCGATGGCTTCCGCTTTCAATCTGATCGCCGGTGATGGTCGTGTATGGATGCTCGTGTCTGGGGATCATGTTGTCCAATCGCATCGCGACTCGATCGATGCCCAGGCGTCCGGCCGCGATGTCGATCAGCCGCTCCATCACGAATACCCCTATCGGCTGGCCGACTCCGCGATAGGCGCCAATCGAACACTTGTTGGTCGCGACCGACACCGTCGTGTAGGCGTACGCGGGAATCTTGTACGGACCCGGCATCGCCATCGCCGTGACGTTGGCTTCGAAGGTGCGCCAGGGATATTCGGTGTAAGCGCCGATGTCGCAGGTGATGTGCGCGCGCAAGCCGAGAATCGTGCCGTCCCTGGCGACCGCGAGCTCGCCGCGAACGATCTGATCCTTCGCATGCTGCGACGCGATGAGATGCTCGCGTCGGTCTTCAATCCATTCGACGGGACGGCCCAGTTCGCGCGCGAGCGCCGCCGCCAGCAATTCCTCTGGAAAAACGTGCGACTTGAGGCCGAAACCGCCGCCGACATCGGTGGCAATCACGCGCACGGAATTTTCCGCGCATCCAAGCACCCGCGCGATTTCGGCGCGCAAAACGTGGGGCATCTGCGTTGAAGCCCATACGGTGAGCATTCCCGATGCAGGGTCGAATGACGCGACGATTCCGCGCCCTTCCATCGGAAGCGCCATGTGCCGACCGGTGCGAAACCGCTCGCTGACGACAAGATCCGCGCCGCTAAAGGCGGCCTCGATGTCTCCCGCGGCGAATTCCACCTTCTGAAAAACGTTGTCCGGCCATTCTTCGTGCACGAGAGGTGCCCCGCTTTCCCGCGCACGCTCGGGGTCGACGGCCGGCTCGAGTTCCTCCCACTCGATCTCGACCGCCGCCGCACCGTCTTCCGCGAGTGCGCGATCTGCCGCCACCACGGCCACGACCGCCTCTCCGACGAAGCGGGCCTTGCCCCTGGCCAGCACCGGCCATTCAACGGATCGGCAGGGCGGCGCGGGAAAGGAAGATCGATGTTCCATGCGCAGCGGCGGGATGAGCTTTTCCACCTCGGGTGAAGTCAGCACCGCGCGGACGCCGGGCGCGGAGCGCGCCGCCTCGGTTTCTATCGAGACGATGCGCGCGTGGGCGTAGGGGCTGCGCACGAAGGCAAGCGCAAGTGCGTTCGGCATCCGCACGTCATCAACAAAGGTCGCCCGCCCGGTCAGCAGGCGCGGATCTTCGACGCGGCGCACGCGCGCGCCCACAAACTTCGCCGTAGTGCCGGGCCGATCCATCATTCCCTCTTGGCGGCTTGCTCCTTGAGCACCGCGGCGATCGCGTCCACCAGGTTGGCGTAACCGGTGCATCGACACAGATTCCCGGACAACGCTTCGCGAATCTCCGTCTCGTTCGAACCTGCGCCGTGAGCGGCGAGATCGGTTGCGGTCATCAGGAATCCCGAGGTGCAGAAGCCGCACTGCAGAGCGTGATGATCGAGAAACGCCTTCTGAAGCGGCGACAACTCGTCGTCCTGCGCGAGTCCCTCCACCGTGCGCACCTCCGCGCCATCCGCCTGCACCGCAAGCATCAGGCACGCGCGCACACTGGCCCCGTCAACAATCACAGTGCACGCGCCGCATACTCCATGCTCGCATCCGAGCCGCGTTGCGGTAAGGCCGAGAGCGTCGCGGATAAAATCGGCCAGAGTTTGCCGCACCGGCACCTCTCGCTCGACGATGCGGCCGTTAATGGAGAAGCGAATCCTCTGATGGAAGCCGGGAGTGCTCATGAGTTGGCGGCCACCGATGCGAACGCTTCGCGCAAGGCTCGCGTCACAAGCACCGCGGCCATTTTCCTTCGATATTCGGCGGAGGCGTGGATGTCGCCTGACGGATCGAGTACTCGGGCCGCCGCGGCCGCGGCTTCACGCACGACCGCATCCTCGCCGCGCGAGCCGGCGACGATGCGATCGATCTCGGCGATGTGCCGCGGCGTCGCGTCGGCACCTCCGATCGCAAGCGTCGCGCCGATGCATCTGCCATCGCGCATCCGGACGCGGCCAGCGGCGGCGACGATCGCAAAGTCACCCGGCCGCCGGCATAGCTCCTGAAAGCCGAATCCGCTTTGCTGCGGCGCGCATGGAAACTCCACCGCCGTCAGGATCTCGTCCGCTCCGGCAGCGGTCGTGAAAGGCCCTGTAAAGAATTCGCGCGCCGCGACGGTTCGCGTGCGCGCCGTCGATCGAAGCTCGACCCTGGCATCGAGCGCCACGGCGAGCAGGGGCCATTCCGCCGACGGGTCGGCATGCGCGATGCTGCCGCCGATGGTCCCGCGGTTTCGAATCGCAAGATGGCCGATCTCGCGAGCCGCCCGCGCGATCATCGGCTCCGCCTGAGCGGCCTCCCGCGAAGTTTCGAGAGCACGATGGCGCGTTAGGGCACCGATTCTGAGCTTCCCGTTCTCTCTCTCGATTCCGGAAAGCTCAGCCACGCGGTTCATGTCGATGAGAAGCTTCGGCTCCGCCATCCTCAGGTTGAGCATCGGTACCAGGCTCTGTCCGCCCGCGAGGAGCTTCGCGCCGGTGCCGTGTTCGGAGAGTAAACGGAGCGCGTCTTCGAGCGTATCGGGCCGCGCGTAGAGGAAATTGGGTGGCTTCATGCTGCCCGCGAGTCAAAGAAAATGCGGCGCGAGATATTTGTGGACCGATCGAATGGTTTCTTCCATCGGCACTCCCGGAATTTCGAAGAATATGGGGTGAGTCACGCCCGCTTCGATGATCCGTGCAAGCCCTTCGCGGCATCGTTCGGGACCGCCCGCGATCGCGAAGCTGTCGATTATCCGATCGGTGACCAGCCGCACCGGGAGTTCTCCCGCCGCATAGACCTCGCCGAAGCGCCGGATTTCGTCCGGGTCGATTCCCGCGACCGCAAACAAGGGCATCTGCGGCTGCGATGCCATCAGCGAAATCAATCCCGCCAAAAGCGGCTTTATCGCCTCGCGCGCCTCTCGCTCATCCTCGGAAACCGAAGCGAGAAGAAACGCGGCCAGCTCCGGCTGCGCTGCGCGGTTCATCTCCCCCGCCCCCTGGCGGATATGTTCGGCGGCGAAACGCGCATAGGCCGGACTTGTCATCGCGGACAGCAGCACGCCGTCGGCAATCCCTCCCGCCATCGTAAGATTCCGGGGACCGAGCACTCCCATGTAGATCGGAACCTCCGCGCTCGGCGGACTGAACGACAGTTTTACCTGGTCGGTGTGGAAGACCTTGCCATCGAAGCTGACCCGTTCGCCGCGCAGGATTCGGCGAATGAGTTCCGTCGCTTCTCGCAGCGCGATGCCAGGCGTCGAGGATCCAAGGCGCATCTGCTCCATCCACGCACTCACCCCCGCACCGATTCCAAGCGAGGTGCGGCCGGGCGCAATCTCCGTCAGCGCCGCAAACTCCATCGCAATCAGCGCGGGATGCCGGGTGAAAGGATTCACCACGCCCAGCCCGATTGCGATGCGGCTGGTTGCGCACGCGAGTGCCGACGCGATCGTAAACGCACCGCGAAAAAAATAGTCCTCCGGAACCCAGCACGAAGCGAATCCAAGATCCTCGGCCATCCGCGCGTACTCGATTTGCCGGCGCGCGTGGGCGCCTTCGAATCCAACTCCGAACCGCAGACGATCGCTCATTGCCCGCGGCTCGCGAAGGTATCGCCAAACGGCATCCGCGGCTCGTTTTCTTCCGCCGTAGGGGAACAATGGAAGTGCCACATCTTCCAGATTCTGTTCCCCGCGCCATCGTCGCGCTGATACACCTCGGTCGACCGAATCCTGAACGGAGCGTCCAAAACGCCGGGAACTTTGAGCCCCGGCTTGACCTCGATACGCACGATGTTCTCACACGCGAGCCACGCCATATCGGTTCCGATCTCGAGCCGGAGCCGAATCGGTGGCGAGATTTCAGGAATCGAAAGATTGCCTTTCAGCGCTTCCCACAGGCGCGTTTTTTCCTCGAGCCCGTAGTACGGATGACCGTTGAAGTTGTATTGAAGGTACCTCTCTCCCGCGAACACCGACCGCATCTTGGGAATATCGAAGGTAAGATTCGACTCCCACCACAGGCGATGCAGCCGCATGATCTCTTCGCGATCGCGCTCGATAGACATGGAGCACCTCCTTGTTCCGGACGGACCTGATGTTTACCATTTTTATCGACACTGTGTCCATAACAGGTGCGGGCGGCTTTCCGGTTTCCGCCGTCGCGGCGCTACGATGCGGACATGGAAAAGCGCAAGCTCGGAAGCCAGGGGCTGGTCGTTTCAACGATGGGGCTCGGATGCATGGGCATGTCGCAAGCGTACGGCGCGCCGGATGAGGCGGAATCGGTCGCGACGCTGCATCGCGCGATTGAATTGGGAATCGATTTCTTCGACACGGCCGACGTTTACGGCAACCATCACAACGAAGAGTTGCTCGGGAAAACCCTGAAGCCGTATCGCGATCGCATCGTGATCGCGACCAAGTTCGGCAATGTCTTCTCCGGCGGCAAGCGCAGCGTCAACGGCCGGCCGGAATATGTGCGCTCGGCCTGCGAAGGATCGCTGCGGCGCCTCGGCGTGGATCATATCGACCTCTATTACCAGCATCGCGTGGACCCGAACGTGCCGATCGAAGAGACGGTGGGGGCGATGGCGGATCTGGTGCGGCAGGGAAAGGTGCGCTACCTGGGCCTTTCGGAAGCTTCGGCCGCAACCATTCGCCGCGCGCATAAAGTGCATCCGATCACCGCGGTGCAGTCGGAATACTCGCTGTGGACGCGCGATTACGAGGACGACGTCATCCCCGCCCTGCGCGAACTCGGAATCGGCTTCGTGCCGTTCAGTCCGCTCGGACGGGGGATGCTGAGCGCGACGATTCGATCGGTCGATGAGTTCGGCGAGGGCGACATGCGCACCCGGATCTCGCCGCGCTTCGAACGCGAAAACTTCGCGCGCAACCTTCGGGTGGTCGACAGGCTCAAGGAAATTGCCGGCGAAAAGAAGATCACGCCAAGCCAACTCGCGCTCGCGTGGGTGCTGGCGCAGGGCGATGACATCGTACCGATTCCCGGCACCAAGCGGCGCAAGTACCTGGAGGAAAACGCGGCGGCCGCGCAGGTAAAGCTTTCCAGGAGCGACCTCGCGCGAATCGAGGAAGTTGCGCCGAAGGGCTTCGCCGCGGGCGCCCGCTATTACGACATGCGTCCGGTTAACATCTGACCGCGCGGTGCTCCGCGCCCTTCAGTATGGCCGAGAATAGCGACGAAGCGAATTCCGGCGAGACGGCGCGCCGCAAGCTGTTCGGCCCCGCGCGGCTCGGCGGCATCGAGTTGCGCAACCGCATCATCAAGACCGCCACCTACGAAGGCATGTGTCCCGCCGGCCTGCCCTCCGACGATCTGATCCGGCATCATCGCGACCTAGCGGCGGGAGGGGTCGGGATGACCACGGTTGCCTACTGCGCCGTTTCGCCCAACGGCCGCACCTTTGAAGACCAGATGTACATGCGCCAGGAGATCGTGCCGAAGCTCCGCGAGCTCGTGGCCGAGGTGCACGCAAACGGCGCCGCGGTGTCGATTCAACTCGGCCATTGCGGTTATTTCAGCCGCAACACGATGCTGCCCGGGCGCCGCTCGCTCGGACCCTCGTTCATGCTCAACGAGTACGGCCTCATGGCGGGAATTCCGTTTGCGCGCGCGATGACCGAAGCCGACATCGCACGGGTGATCGACGAGTTTGGAGAGTCGGCCGCGATGGCGCAGCGGGCGGGCTTCGACGCGATCGAGCTTCATCTCGGACATGGATATCTGCTAAGCCAGTTCCTCTCTCCCGCCATCAACCGCCGCCGCGACGCATGGGGAGGAAACCTCGACAACCGGATACGTCTGCCACTGGCCGTGGTGCGGCGCACGCGGGAGCGGGTCGGCCCCGGCTTTCCGATTCTGGCCAAGATCAATCTGCGCGATGGATTCCGTGGCGGTCTGGAGATCGAGGAATCGGTGGAAATCGCGCGGCGCCTGGAAGCTGCCGGTATCGACGCGATTGTAATGAGCGGCGGCTTCACCAGCCGGTCGCCCTTCTATCTGTTCCGGGGCGGCCGCCCGCTCAAGGAAATGATCGAGGTCGAGCGCAATCCATTGCAAAAGCTGTCGCTGCGCCTGTTCGGCAGCCGCATCATCAAGGAATATCCGTTCAAGGAAATGTTCTTTCTGGATGATGCGCGCATGGTGCGCCGCGCCGTGAACACCCCGCTCGTGCTGCTCGGCGGCCTCGTTTCTCTCGACAATCTGGAGACCGCGATGCGCGAGGGATTCGACTTCGTCGCGATGGGCCGCGCGCTGATCGCCGACCCCGACCTCGTGCGGCGGATGCAGGCCGGCGAAACGGCGCGCTCGCGCTGCATCTCGTGCAACAAGTGCGTCGCCGAGATGGATCGGCATGGGGTACGCTGCGTTCTTTAGCCGCACGGCCGTTTCTCCGGGGATTGTTCCTTGAACCAAACAGCCGCGGCATACATAATGACCGCAAACACGGGCACGGCGCCCGATTGTCCGGAGGTGGAGAGCGGCAGAAGCAGTTGAACTGAGAGTAGCGCCAGGACTCACTTGCCGTGAGTTGACGAGGTGGAAGCTTATCGAAAGACTCGGCGGATGGCTTCCCGGTTCCACGATCGTCAGGAGCGAACAAACCGCGCGGGCGACCGCGCGACAAAAACCGCTCTATGTGGCGGAACGCAAGTTCCGAATTCACTCCTAAACTCTCTCCATCTGTCAATCGTTCCCTGCCTGCGGCTCTGAACCTCTCCGGTCGAGTGCGCCGTCCCTGATCCCGCGCGAATGCCGCGCGGCGATAACTCCCCATCATTCGGGGGAAGGGCGCTTATGCCATGTGCGGAATAATGGGATACGTCGGCTCGAAGGATGCCTGCCCGATCCTGATCGGCGGCCTCAGACGACTCGAATATCGCGGCTATGACTCGGCCGGCGTTGCCACGCTGTTCGAGAACGGCAGGCTGGAGCTTCGCCGCGCCAAAGGCAAGCTCGACAATCTCTGCCGCCTCATCGACGGCCGCCCCCTCGAGGGGCGCATCGGAATCGGCCACACGCGATGGGCCACGCACGGCCGTCCTTCCGACGAAAATGCGCATCCTCATCAGGCGGGTCCGGTCGCGGTGATTCACAACGGTATCGTCGAAAACTATCTCGACCTGCGCCGCCGCCTGGTCGAGCGCGGCCACACCCTCAAATCCGAAACGGACACCGAGCTCATCTCTCATCTGGTCGAAGAACGCCTCAAGGAAGGCCTGGACCTTACCGAGGCGGTGCGGCGCGCGGTCGGCGAACTGCGCGGCTCGTTTTCGATCGTCGTCCTGTCGGAGACCGACCCGGGCAGGCTGGTCGCGGCCAAGACCGCGACGCCGCTGGTGATAGGACTCGGCGACGGCGAGAACTTCATTGCCTCCGACATCCCCGCCATCCTCGAACATACGCGGATGACGATGGTGCTCGAGGATGGCGAGATGGCCGAGGTCACGGCCGCGGGCGTCAAGGTCATGAAATTCGACGGAAGCGAAGTCGCGCGGACTCCGCGGCGAATCGAATGGGATGCGGTCGCGGCGACCAAGGGCGGCTTCAAGCACTATCTGCGCAAGGAGATTGCCGAGCAGCCGCAGGCGTGGATTGACACGATGGCGGGACGGGCGACCGCCGGTTCACCCGAAGTCAAGTTCGAAACCGAACTGCTTCCGGCGGACGGCGCCGAATCGATCGGCAGAATCGTGATGCTTGGGGCGGGTGCTTCGTGGATCACCGCGCAAGTCGGCAAGTTCATCATCGAGGATCTCGCCGGAATTCCAGTTGAAGTCGATTACTCGGCCGAGTTCCGCTACCGGCGCCCGCCGATCGACCGCCGAACAATGATTATCGCGGTCTCGCAGTCGGGCGAGACCGCCGACACGCTGGCGGCGATGGAAGAAGGGCGGCGCACGGGCTCGCATCTGATCGCGCTGACCAACACCGTGGATTCGTCCATCGCGCGCAAGGCCGACGCCCGGATGTACACGCGATGCGGGCCTGAGATCAGCGTGACGACCACCAAGTGCTTTATCACTCAGCTCGAGTCCTACTATTTGTTTGCGATTCATCTGGCCTCGCGCCTGGGCCGGATCGGCGCTCAGCAGGCGGAAGAACTTCTTGCGCCGGCGTTCGCGATTCCCGCGCAGATCGCCGAGGTTTTCAAGCTCGAGCCCGAGATCGAGAGGATTGCGCGCAAGTACGCCCGCGCGACCGACTTCCTCTACCTCGGCCGCGGCATCAACTACCCAATCGCGCTCGAAGGCGCGCTCAAGCTCAAGGAAATTTCCTATATCCACGCCGAAGGCTACTCGGCGGGCGAGATGAAGCACGGGCCGATCGCGTTAATCGACGAGAAGATGCCGGTGGTGGTGATAATCCCCAACGACGACTTGTTCGAGAAATCGCTCTCGAACCTGCGCGAGGTCGAATCGCGCAACGGCAGGATAATCGCCGTCACCGATCGCGCGACCACCGAACTGCGCGCCATCGTCCAGGAAGTGATCGAGGTCCCCGCGACCAACAGGATGCTCACGCCGGTGCTGATGACGATCCCGCTGCAACTGCTCGCCTATCACATCGCGGTCGAACGCGGCACCGACGTCGATCAGCCGCGCAACCTGGCAAAATCGGTCACCGTGGAGTGAAAGCCGGCGACGCGCGCCGGGTAATGGGCGGGGCGCTTGCTTGAGTGGCGCCGCGACGGTACGCTCTGCTCTCGAATGTTCCCCGCTTGCGACAACGTTCTTTCCGAGTCCCGTGACCTGGGGCTTATTCTCGTCGTCGTAGTAGTACTTACGGAGGCCGTCGCGCCGTAGCGGGGATGGAGAAGTAACGTTTTGAACCCCTGCCGGCGTGATGGCCTGGCGGGGGTTCTTTTTTCCCGCCGAGCCCGCACCGTCCGCGCAGGGAGACGATCCGAAAAGGAGAGACTCCCGTGAAACTGACCGGCGCCGAACTCATCATCCGGCTTCTCGAACGCAACGGCATCAGCGTCGTTGCCGGAATTCCCGGCGGCGCGAATCTGCCGCTCTACGATGCGCTTGGCGCGAGCACGATTCGCCACGTTCTTGCCCGCCATGAGCAGGGCGCGGGCTTTGTCGCGCAGGGAATGGCGCGGGTCAGCGGCAGACCCGCGGTATGCTTCGGGACCTCGGGTCCGGGAGCTACCAATCTGCTGACCGCGATTGCGGACGCAAAGCTGGACTCGATTCCAATCGTCGCCATAACCGGACAGGTGCCGCGCGCGATGATCGGCACGGACGCGTTCCAGGAAATCGACACCTACGGCCTCAGCGTCCCCATCACCAAGCACAACTTTCTCGTTCGCTCCGCCCGCGATCTGCCGCGCGTTATCACGGATGCGTTCAGAATCGCGATGTCCGGGCGCCCGGGACCCGTCGTGGTCGATGTGCCCAAGGATGTGCAGACCGAGGTTGTCGAAATCGCCGCGATGCCGGAGGCCGCGCGACCCGATCCGCCCCCTTCCTTCAGTGCGGATGAGATTGCCCGCGCCGCGGCTCTTATCAACCAGGCAAAATGCCCGATGCTGCTGGCGGGAGCGGGCGTTATCGCGGCAGGTGCCGCCCCGGATTTGGTCCGCCTTGCCGAGAAAGCATCGATTCCCGTGGCCGCCACGTTGCTGGGACTCGGCGCGATGCGCCATGACCATCCCCTGTTCTTCGGGATGGTCGGGATGCACGCGGCGCGGTTCACGAACCTGCTGCTGGATGAGTGCGACCTCCTGATCGGCGTGGGCGTCCGTTTCGACGATCGCGCGACCGGCAAAGCCTCCGAGTTCTGCCCGCACGCCGCAATCGTGCATGTCGATATCGACGCGAGCGAGCTCGGCAAAATCAAGGATCCATGCGTCGGAATCGCCGCGGATGCCGGCGAGGCGCTGCGCGCCCTTGAACCGCTGGTCGTGGAGAATCCGCGCGCTGAATGGCTGAATCATGCGCGCACGCTGCGGACGCGCTATCCGCTTCTGCTGCCCGGCGCCGACGACCCGATTCGCCCTTACGGAATCGTTCGGCATGCCGCGGCGATGTTGCCCGCCGATGCGATCGTCGCGACCGATGTGGGTCAGCATCAGATGTGGGTGGCGCAGGCGTATCCGTTCAACCATCCGCGCCAATGGCTGACCTCGGGCGGGCTGGGAACGATGGGCTTTGGCCTGCCCGCGGCGATCGGCGCCGCGCTCGCCGCGCCGAATCGAACCGTCGCCTGTTTCAGCGGCGACGGGAGCCTGCTGATGAACCTGCAGGAACTTGCGACGGCGGCGGAGGAAGAGGTGAACGTAAAGATCATCCTGCTCAACAATTCGCATCTGGGCCTGGTCCGCCAGCAGCAACAGCTATTTTACGGCCGCCGCTTCTGCGCCTCGCGCTTTGTGGCGCAACCCGACTTCGCGGCGATCGCCCGCGCCTTCGGAATTGCGGCGATCGACCTGGGAGAAACGCCCGACCCGGCCGCCGCGCTTGCAAAAGCAATTGCGCGGCCCGGTCCATGCCTGATGAACGTGCCGATCGCGGCGGAGGAAAACGTTTACCCGATGGTGCCGCCGGGCGGCGCCAACCGTGAAATGATCGATGGAGACAGCAGCGATGCCGGCCTTGCCTGAACCGGACGCCCACGAGCGCCCCGCCGTGCCAGGGCGCGGAACGATTTTGCGCCTTCGCGTGCGAAACCATTTCGGAGTGATGACTCACGTGTGCAGCCTTTTTTCGCGCCGCGCTTTCAACCTCGATGCGATTGCCTGCCTGCCGCTCGGCGCCGGCGCCGAAAGCGTGGTGCTGCTCATAGTCAACGAAAGCGAACGGCTCGACCAGCTTCTTCGCCAGCTCACCAAGCTCGAAGACGTGATCGAGGTCAACCGCGCTCCGGAGCTGCGGCGCACCTTCGAGGCGATGGCCCGGAATCTCGAGTGAAAGACCTGGTGGGCGGCGGAACGAGAAGTCCGCCCGCTCCGCCGCCTCCGCACTTGACAGATCGGTTCATCCCGCTTAGTTTTCAATTTGAATTGTTTGAATTGAAATTATTATGCCGACTCACTTCACAGGCGAGGCCCCGCTGGTACGGGCGCTCGACGCTTACATCAAGCTGAGCCGCGCGAGCGATACGCTGGACTCGCGGCTCGCGGCCGCGCTCGCCCGCGAAGGCCTGACCACAGGGCAGCTCGGTGTGCTCGAGGCCCTGCTGCATCTCGGCCCGCTTTCGCAGACTGACATCTGCCGCAAGCTGCTGCGCAGCGGGGGCAACGTCACCACCGTGATCGACAATCTCGAGCGCCAGCATCTGGTGCGCCGCAAGCGCCGCAGCGACGATCGGCGGGTCGTGACCGTCGAGCTTACCGCGACCGGACGGCGGCTCATCGGCCGCGTTTTTCCCGGACACGCGCGGCGCATCGCGGAGGCGATGGCGGCGCTGACGGCGGCGGAGCAAATCGAGCTGGGCAGGCTATGCCGGAAACTGGGCCGCGGACCTTCCGCGGGCGAGATGTAACGGGAAAAAATTTTCACACGATAATTTGAATTCAAACTAAATCGTCCGAAGGGAGTCCCAATATGGCTGCCAGAGTTCATGTCGTCTTTTACAGCACCTACGGCCACGTCTACCGGATGGCCGAGGCGGTCGCCGAAGGCGCGCGGCTGGTCCCGGGGGTCGAGGCCGCGCTTTTTCAGGTTGCGGAACTGATGCCCGCTGACGTGCTCAAAAAAAGCGGAGCGGCCCGTGCGCGCGCCGCCTTCGCGCATGTCCCGGTCGCGCAGACGGCAAACCTTGCCGATGCCGACGCGATTATCTTCGGCACCCCCACTCGCTTCGGCAACATGGCGGCGCAGATGCGCAATTTTCTTGATCAAACCGGCGGCCTGTGGGCGCAGGGCAAGCTAATCGGAAAGGTAGGCAGCGTGTTCGCCAGCACCGGCTCGCAGCACGGCGGCCAGGAAACCACCATCACGAGCTTTCATACCACGC
Organism: Pseudomonadota bacterium; assembly: GCA_021323675.1. GTDB lineage: Bacteria > Desulfobacterota > Binatia > Binatales > Binataceae > JAFAHS01. The sequence goes on from JAJPKP010000086.1 coordinate 28,866, forward strand.
TGCTTCATCACGGGATGATTGTCGTTGGAGTGCCATACTCCGAAGCCGGCCTCACGGTCATGAACGAAGTCTCCGGAGGAACTCCGTATGGCGCAACCACGCTGGCGGCTGCCGACGGGTCGCGGCAGCCGTCCGAGAACGAACTGAAAATTGCGCGCTTCCAGGGCCGTCATGTCGCGGAGATCGCGAAGCGGCTCAAGGGCGAACGCTGACCTTGTCCGAAATTCGCAAATCGAGGTGACCAATCATGTTGCAGATAAGAAGGGGCGACTCGCGAGGTGCAACCCGCCTCGACTGGCTCGAGAGCAGGCATACCTTCTCGTTCGGAGACTACTACGATCCCGAGGCGATGGGATTTTCCGTGTTGCGGGTGATCAACGACGATTTGGTCGCCCCCGCCGCCGGCTTTCAAACGCATCCCCATCGCGACATGGAAATCGTTACATGGGTTTTGTCCGGCGCCCTCGAGCATCGCGACAGCCTCGGCAACGGCTCGATCATCCGGCCTGGCGATGCGCAGCGGATGAGCGCGGGGACCGGCGTTACCCACAGCGAAATGAATCCTTCATCCGCGGAGCCGGTTCGCCTGCTGCAGATCTGGCTGTTGCCGGACCGGCGCGGGCTTGCTCCCGGTTACGAACAACGCAATTTCACCGAATCCGAACGGCGCGGGCGGCTTCGCCTGATCGTATCGCCTGACGGAGCCGACGGTTCGGTCAGGATTCATCAGGATGCCAGGGTCTATGCAGCCCTGCTCGAGCGGGCCAGCTCCGCCGTCCACCGGATGGACCCGGCGCGCAAAGCCTGGGTTCAGGTGGCGCGCGGATCGCTGATGGTCAATGGCGCGGAGTTGATCGAAGGCGACGGTGCCGCGCTGGAAGACGAGGCGAACGTCGCGCTCGAGGCGGCAAAGGACTCTGAGGTGCTGCTGTTCGATCTTCCCTGATGTTGAGGCATTCAACCGCAGGCGAATCAGGCGCGCGCCGCATCGCGGCCGCGCCGATCGCTTGCGCCGGCGCGCCTTGACGGACCGATTCGCGCCGACATACAGGGTTCCAAGAGGGTTTGAGCGATGTCCCAGTTGCCGCCACTTTCGGGAATAAAGGTTGTCGATTTGACCCGCTATCTCGCCGGTCCCTTCTGCACGCAGATCCTGGGCGACTACGGCGCGGAAGTGATCAAGGTCGAACCGGTCGACAATCCCCGCTCCGAGCTCGGCGGAAACTCCGGCCGCGACACGTATTTCTTTCTCTCGTCCAACCGTTCCAAGAAGAGCGTGCGAATCGCGACCCGAACACCCGCCGGGCGCGAAGTTCTGCTGAGACTGATCGACAGCGCGGACGTTATGGTCGACAATTTCCGGCCCGGCGTGATGAAGGCGCTGGGGCTTGACTACGAGACGCTCGCCGCCCGCAACGCGCGTATCATCACCTGCAGCATCTCCGGATTCGGCGCGAGCGGGCCGCTTCGCGATTTCCCCGGCTTCGATCAGATAGCGCAGGGGATGTCGGGATTGATGAGCGTGACCGGAACGGCGGAGAGTGGACCGACTCGGGTTGGAATTGCCATCTGCGACCTGCTCGGCGGAATCTTTTCCGCGCAAGGAATTCTTCTCGCGCTCGAAGCCCGCCATCGCACCGGCCGTGGCCAGCGCGTCGAGACCTCGCTGCTTGAATCGATCGTGAGCATCCTGAGCTGGTCGGCGGGAATTTACTTCGAGACCGGCAAGACCCCCGGCCCCGCGGGAAACCATCATCCGCTCTCCTCGCCGCACGGCGTTTTTCACGCGAGCGACCGGCCGTTCAATATCGCGGTGGGCAACGAGGCGATGTGGCAAAAGTTCGTGAAGATCATCGAGCGGCCCGAATTGGCGGATGACGCGCGCTTCCAGAGCCCGGGAGCGCGGGTCAAAAATCGCGCCGCATTGACCGGGGAAATCGATCGCGCGCTTGCCTCCAGCACCGCCGAATACTGGATCGACCTGCTGAACCGCGAAGGTATCCCCTCCGGGCCGATTCTCACCATCGAGGAGATGTTCAAGCATCCGCAGACCGCCGCGCGCGAACTGCTGCTCAGGATGCCGCATCCGGTTATCGGGGAATATCAAACCACTGGACTGGCCGTGAAGCTGGCCGAGACGCCGGGCAAAATCACGCGGCCGCCCCTCGCCGGCGAGCACACGGACGAGGTGCTGACAGCGCACGGTTACTCCCGGGAGGAGCTTGCGCGGCTCAGAGCGGACGGCGTGATTGCCTAGCGAACAAAAAAACGGCGCGGGCTTTTGGCTCCGCGCCGCCTGGCTTGCTCATTTCAGATTCGAGTTATTCGCGCTCCTGGAAGCCTTCGAGGTTGCGTGAGCGCCCGGTCTGGCGCAGCTTGCGCAGCGCTTTGGCCTCGATCTGGCGGATACGCTCGCGGGTGACCGCGAATTGCTTGCCGACTTCTTCGAGCGTGTAGTCGGTCTTCTGCCCGATCCCGAAGCGCATCCTGAGAATCTGCTCTTCGCGCGGGGTAAGGGTGGCAAGCACCTTGCGCGTCTGCTCTCCGAGATTTCCCTGGATGGCGGCTTCGACCGGCGAAGGTGCGAGTTCGTCCTCTACGAAATCTCCCAGCGAGCTCTCTTCTTCATCGCCGATCGGCGTTTCCAGCGAAATCGGCTCTTTGACGATCTTGAGAACCTTCTGGACCTTGTCCAGCGGCATCTCCATCTGCTCCGCGATTTCCTCCGGCCCCGGCTCGCGGCCAAGGCGCTGAACGAGCAGACGGGTGACTCGCAGGAGCTTGTTGATGGTCTCGACCATGTGAACCGGAATACGAATGGTACGGCCCTGGTCGGCGATCGCGCGGGACATCGATTGCCGGATCCACCAGGTCGCGTAGGTCGAGAACTTGTAGCCGCGCTGATATTCGAACTTGTCGACCGCCCGCATCAGGCCGATGTTTCCCTCCTGGATCAGGTCCAGGAAGCCCAGGCCGCGGTTGGTGTAGCGCTTGGCAAGGCTTACGACGAGCCGGAGGTTGGCTTCGGTCAGTTCTTTCTTGGCGCGGCGGCTCTTGTCCTGCCCGGCGGCAAGGAGTTCGAGTGAGTGGGCGAATTCCTCTCCAGAGGCCTTCACCTGCTGCTCGATGTCTTTCATCTTGCGCTGCGCGGCGCGGATGCGGGCGGCGATGTCGAGCAGGTTTTCTCTCGTCTCGTTGACCTTGAGCACGTGGCGGCGGTCTTCGGCTTCGGCCGCTTCCTTGAGCAGATTCGAGCGGGAACGTCCGGTCGCCTCTTCGTAACGCTGAATGAGATTTTGCGCTTCGCGATACTCGCCGAGCAGCGAACGCATCCGGTCGATAATCGCTTCGATAAGGCGCCGCGAAAGCTGCATCGCGCGCAGCTCTTTTTTCACCCGTTCTTTCAGGCGCTGGTGAAGCTTCTCGGTCTTGGTCGGTTTGTGGTTCGTGCCTTTCTTGCGCGCGGGTTTGTGCGCGCCAAGCCGGGCTTCGAGCTTCTCGAGATTGGCCTGCAGGTCCTTGAGCTTCTTGAGGTGCAGATGGAGCCGTTTTAGCTGGCGTTCGTCGGCTTCGGGTCCGCGCTCCTCGTCGGGCTCGGAGTTCGCGTCTTCAGTGTCCTCGAAGATGTCGCGAACGTCGGCTTCTCCGGCTTCAATCGCGTCGCCCAGCTTGATGACGTAGTCGAGCGTGACGGGAGAGCTGAGCACCTGTTCTTCAACCTCGTTCTCGCCCGCCTCGATCCGCTTGGCAATCTCCACTTCCTGCTCGCGCGAGAGGAGCTGGAAATTGCCCATTTCCTTGAGGTACAGGCGGACCGGGTCGGAGGATTCGCCCAGATTATCGGCGGGTTCCGCCTGCTCCTCGGGTTCCTCCTTGGCCTCGACTTCGGCGTCGGTATCCGCGCCTTCGGCGGGGACCTCGTCGAGGACCTTGATATCAAGGTCTTCGAAGCTGTCGAGAGCTGCGCGTAGATCGGTCGGCGTGGCGACATCCTGGGGCAGGAAATCGTTGACCTGCTCGAATGTCAGGTAGCCCTGCTCACGCCCGAGGTCTACCAGTCCCTGCAGATCCTTTCCTTCGTACTTTGGTTTCATGCTTTTACATACCGACCGGAGCCATGCTCACGGTTCAATCCGGCCCGCAAAACGAGAGTTGGCCGCGGATGGAAACAGCCTCATTAATACAGATGATCCGGACAAGGCAAGCTAGACGCGTCGAATTTTCAAGGCTACGCTTCGAGGTGTTTTGAGTCAAATTACTCCCGCTGATTCGCCCTCATTATCAGTATAATTTTCGCCTTGCTCGGCAGTCCCGTCCCGCGCCGCCGACCTGCTCCCTTGTATTATAAGCATTGAATGCGGGTGATGCCGCGAGGCGCAGACACAAACGAGCCGCACATCACTGGAAAAAGCCTTCGCAAGCACATACGTTTGGGAGCCTTGGCAAGTTTCCGGGAATTCGAAGCGCTTTGATAATCCACCTCATAGTTCTGATTTTTAGCTTTGGAATAATTCTTGCCGGTTCGGAGCTTTTTACGAACGGGGTCGAGTGGGCAGGAGAACGGCTTTCTATTGCGGAAGCAGCCGTCGGAAGCCTCCTCGCCGCAGTCGGAACCGCCCTGCCTGAAACCTTTATACCCGCCGTTGCCCTCCTGTCCGGCTCCTCCGACGCCCGTCATGAGGTCGGCGTCGGCGCGATCATCGGCGCCCCCCTGATGCTCTCGACGGTGGCGCTTTTCGTGATGGGGGTCGGGGCGATTGCCTACCGCAAGCGCAGGGGCAGAATCGCGCTCAAGGTTGGCCGCGAGGATGCCCGCCGCGACCTGACCTTCTTTTTCATCATCTTCGTCACCTTTGCCGGATGCGGCCTGCTGCGCCTCGGACCGCTTGCCCGCCACATACTGGCCATAGTCGCTCTCCTGGCCTACGCCGGTTACTCGGTGATGCTCCTGCGGATGCATCGAGTGGCCGGATTGGAAATGGAAAACGGCCTCTACCTTGAAGCATTGTTCGGCGGCGATTCGACCCGGCCGCAGGGATGGACTATCGGGCTGCAGGTCGCGGTTGGAGTGTTGGCAATTCTGCTGGGAGCCAAGGAGTTCGTTGACCAGATCGTGCTTTTTTCAGAGCATGCGAGGATCAATCCCGGCGTGCTGTCCCTGATTCTGAGTCCGCTCGCGACCGAATTGCCCGAGAAATACAACTCGGTGGTATGGATTCGTCAGCGCAAAGACCATTTGGCGCTGGCGAATATCACGGGGGCGATGGTGTTTCAGTCGTGTATCCCGGTCGCGCTGGGGCTCGCCTTCACGCCCTGGATACTGACCGCGCCGGAAATTCTCGCGGGCTCCGTCGCGCTGGCATCATCCGCGATCCTCTTTATCAATCTGCGCGATGCGGAACTGGGAACGCCCACGCTGATGATTGGCGGGATAGCATACGCGATATTTCTTGGCGGACTCGCGTACCTGGGAGTGTTTGGATAGCCGCCGGACTGCCTTGCCCGGACAATAGCTTCGATCTCGCTCGTCGGGCGGAAAGCGCGATGCTCGCGACGACCCTACTCAAAAGCGCGGCATCGGTGCAGAATCGGTTTAGTCGTGGCCAACCGCTACCAGGAACTCGCGCGGCGCTTCTTTGAAAACCGGCTTTTGTTCGGCAATCCGGCCGAGGCGGGAATCGTCGCGGTTGAAGTCGCGTCGCCAGGCGAAATCGAAATCTTTCGGCGCGGTTCAGCCGGGCTCACACGCGAGCGGCGCCCGATACGGCTCTTTCTGCTGCTCGACAATCTCGCCCATCTGAAGGGTTTCAAGGGCGAGGTGGAAATCCGCGAGCTCGAGGGCGACTTCCGCTTCCGCCATCTGGTTACGCTTGCTTCCGGCGCCACTCTCGATGCGCTGAAGCGCCATCTGCGCTACACGACCGGCAAGACGCCAAACGCTCCCGATGCTCCCTATCTCGTGCTGGCCGACCCGGTCGAGCAGCATCTGATGCTGACCGGCACGACCTGTTTCATGGGTCTCGAACTGTCCGACCTGGTCCGCTTGCAGCTCGACATCGAAACCTACATCACGCCCGGCTTCGAGTTTCCTTCAGCCGCGCGCGAAGGCGACCGCGTAATCGCGATCTCCATCACCGACTCGACCGGGTTCGAACGGCTGCTGAGCGGAAAGGAGATGGACGAGCGCTCGATACTGGAAGAGATGGTGCGAATCATCGCCGAGCGCGACCCAGATGTAATCGAAGGGCACAACCTGTTCCGGTTCGATTTCGAGTACCTGGAAGCGCGCGCCCGCCGCCACAAGGTCAACCTGGCGCTGGGCCGCGACGGATCGGCGCTGCGGGCCCGTCCTTCGCGCCTGCAGATTGCCGAACGATCGATCGCCTACCGCCGCTACGACATCCACGGCCGCAGCATCATCGACACCTGGATTCTGGCGCAGCATTACGATATCGCCAGTCGCGAGCTGGAAGGATTCGGGCTCAAGCAGCTCGCGCAGCATTTTGGAATCGCGCGGCCCGATCGCGTCTATATCGACCCGTCGCGAGTGAGCGAGTATTTCGATCGCGATCCTGACAAGCTCTTTGCCTATGCGCTGGACGATGCGCGCGAGACCCGCGGAGTAGCCGAAATACTCTCGCCCAGCTATTTCGTGCAGGCGAAAATTTTTCCGTACTCTTTCCAAAACGTGGTGCTGCGCGGCAACGCCACACGAATAGACGCACTGATGATGCGCGCGTACCTGGCGGCCGGCCATTCCATCCCGGCTCCCCAGGACCCGGCGCCGGTGGCCGGAGGATATACCGAGATGCGCCGATGCGGGGTTGCCCGCGGGGTCCTCCATTGCGACGTAACCTCGCTGTATCCGTCGCTGATGCTGCAGTACCGGCACGCCCCCAAATCGGACCGATTGGGAGTGTTTCTCAGGCTGCTCGAAGACCTGAGAAGCTTTCGCGTTCAGGCGAAGTCGCTCGCGCGCGAGCTTCAGGGAGCGGAACGCCGCAACCTCGAGGCCCTTCAGCAAACCTTCAAAATTCTTATCAATTCGTTTTACGGATACCTGGGTTTCTCGCTCGGCCACTTCAACGATTTCGAGGTTGCCAACGCCGTGACCGGCCGCGGCCGCGATCTCATCCAGCGCGCGGTCGCGGAGCTGGAAAAGCTCGGCGCGCAGGTAATCGAGGTGGACACCGACGGAATCTATTTCGTTCCTCCCCAGGCTGTGTGGGACGACGCTTCCGCCGAGGCGTTCATCGACCGGCTCGGCGCTGTGATGCCGGAAGGAATCCGGCTGGAAATCGACGGCCGCTACCGGGCGATGTTCAGTTACAAGATGAAGAACTATGTGCTGCTCGACGAAGCCGGAGAAATGACGGTCCGCGGGTCGGGCCTGAAGTCGCGCGGGCTCGAGCGCTTTCAGCGCCGGTTCATGGAGGATATCTTTCGGCTCCTGATGGAAGATCGGGGCGGCGACCTGGAAAAGCTTCGCGACGACTATCGCGCGCGGCTCGAACGCCACGAAATTGGAATCGCCGAGTTGATGAAGACCGAGACGCTGCAGGATTCGCTCGACAACTATCGAAGCAAGGTCTCGGGCAAGCGCCGCAATCTCTCAGCGGCTTATGAACTCGCGCTCAAATCGGAACGGCGCTACCAGAGCGGCGATCAGATTTCCTATTACGTGACCGGGTATGGATCGCGCGTGAAAGTGGCCGAGGCCGCTCGGCTCGCTTCCGAATACGACCCCGCAAAGCCCGACGAAAACGTCCCCTACTATATCGCCAAGCTCGACGAGCTTTACGAAAAATTCCGCGTCTTCGCAAAGCGTCCAGGCTTGTTCATCGCCGAGCCGGAAGCCGAAGAAAGCGCCCCGCCCGAGCAGCGCCAGCTTCTGCTGGAATAGAGAGTCCGGGACCAAATCCGGGGCTTTTACTCGGCGCAGTCCGAAGTCTCGGCGCCCTGCACCACGATCACGCATCGATCGCCGCCCGGGACTTCATCAAGCGGCAAGCCGACCTCGTCGGCGAACTTCTTGCCAACGATTAGCAGCCGGCCCGGCGACTGGCGCAGTAACTGATGCAGGCTGTGCTCGGTGAGCACATCGCTATGGAACAGCGCGCCCATTTCGGCGTACGCCTCTCGCGCCATCTCGACCAGGTCGGGTTCGGGATGCGGCGACATCCGCTTCGACACGAGCAGCGCGCGCAGCTTGCACTTCTTGTTCTGCGCAATTCGCATCGCCAGCGACAATACCGCTCGGCCATCGGAGCCCCCGTCGATAGCGGCAAAGACCCGCTCGATCGGACGGTCGGTGCCCTGGATGAAGACGCCAACGTTGATCGCAAGCGGTTTGGCCTTCGAGAAGACTTCGCGCACGACCCCGCCCATCGTGTTGCCGCCTTTGGCGTTGCGATGGTAGCCGAGCAGAATCCATGCGACCCGCGCATCTTCCGCGGCCGCGATGATGTCTGCCGCGGGATCGTCGGTCCAGGCAGCTTGCGCGCCGATGGTAATCCCGTGGGCTTGCGCGTATTGCACCGCGGCGGTCAGTGCCGCGGTCGGCGGCGCAACATCCGAGTCCGCGACGCCTGCGCGGCGGACCAGTGCAATTACCCGCGGTGGCGGCTCATCCGGCGGACTTGCCGCAAATGCGATCGCCAGCAGCGGCGCGACCGCCTCGGGATTCGCAACCGGAACCAGGAGTCCTCGTTGATCTTCAGGTGACGTAGGGCGATTCCTCCGAAACCGCGCGCCCATCGCGCGGTATCTAGGCTAGGATGGTTTCGATCCTTTTGCCACATCCGGATGGGATTGACTCGGAAGGCAATTATTGTGCATTGGGGTTGAGGCCTTGAACGCAGGATAGCTCGCCGGAAAGGAGCATACGGTTATGTCCGATGCAAAAGCTGAACTGAACTGGGACAAAGTCAAAAAATTCTCCGCCCAAGTCTCCAACGACATCGGCGCGGCGATGCTGGGGGCGATGAGCTATATCGGAGACAAGCTCGGAATTTTCAAGGCTCTCGCCGCGAGGGGCCCGGTCACTTCGGCGGAGTTGTCGGAAAAAACCGGCCTGAGCGAACGCTATTTGCGCGAATGGCTGGCCGCGATGACAGCGGCCGAATACGTCGCCTACGACCCTGCATCCAGGCGCTATTCGATGCCGCCGGAGAACGCGATGATTCTGGCGCGCGAGGAGTCGCCCTTCTTCATGGGCGGTTTTATCCAGGGAATCATTCCGAATCTCTCCGTCACGCCGAAGGTGGTCGAAGCATTCAAGACCGGCGCCGGGGTTCCGCAAAGCGAGTATCCCCCCGAGACCTTCGAGTCGATGGAACGATCGACGGCGGGAATGTATCGCAATCAACTCGTGAAGCATTGGCTACCCGCAATGCCGCACGTGATCAAAACGCTCGAATCGGGCGGCGCGGCGCTGGACGTCGGATGCGGCAGCGGACGATGCGCAATCACGCTGGCCCAGGCTTTCCCGAAAGCGCAGATTTTCGGCTTCGACGCCCATCCGGGTTCGGTGGAACGGGCGCGCAATAACGCGCGCGCGGCGGGCCTAGGTGATCGCATCACCTTCGACGTGGTCGATTGCTCAAAGCTGCCGGCGGGCAAATTCGACTTCATCTCCACTTTCGACGTCGTGCACGACTCGATCGATCCCGCCGGGCTGTTGCGCTCGATCCGGGGCGCGCTCAAGCCGGCAGGCACCTACCTGATGGTCGAGGTGAACGTGTCCGCGCGGCTTGAGGACAATATCAGCGCGATGGGCCGGATGATGTACTCGATGAGCACGCTGTACTGCATGAGCGTGTCGCGCGGCGGCGGCGGCGCGGGCATCGGCGCTTGCATGGGCGAAGAGAAGGCGCGCGAGCTCGCGCGAGAAGCCGGTTTTTCAGGCTTCGAGCGCCTGCCGGTGAAGGATCTCTTCTCCGTGCTCTACGAGTTGAAGCCGTAGCATCGCCGTGCGCGGCGGCGGCGAAATTACAGGCCGCCGAAAAACCCGTGAAACAGGCTTTCGGGATCGTACCTGGCCTTCAGCTCGTGCAGGCGTCTCCAGTGCTCCGGCGAGAAGGCTTCTTCGGCCCGAGAGCGATCGTCGAGGATGTCTGACTCGCCCAGGTATCGTCCGCACGCAAACAGCTTCAGCAGTTCGCAGCATTGGCGGTGCCATTCGATGTTAGCCGCGTCATCGCCTGCATCTTCCCAGATAGTCCATGGCCCGCCATAGACGCGCGCCGCCTTCGACAGCGCCATGTCTTCGCGAGCCACTCCGCCCGCCCATCCGGGATACAGCGCGAACAGCACCAGGGTCTTGGGATTGGGCGCGCATTTGAAGTGATCGCGCACCGCACAGAGCATCTCCGCCGGCGAAGAGTTCGACCATAGCGTCTCGACTTTGTTGCGGTGGAACTCGGGCCACATGCTGCCGGAAAGCGTGAACAAGCTCTCAAAATCGGTCCGTTCCGCGACAGTCTTGCGGAGGCTCGCGTGGGGACATTGCTCCAGCTTTCCCAAGGTTTGCCTCGCTTCGTGTTCACTATCGGCGAACACGGTCGCGGTGACCATGCAGACCTTTCCCCGGTTCGTTCGGCATTGGTCCTTCATGTCCTCGGGGGCCGAAACCAGAAACAGCGTCATCTCGACGTTTCGCGGCATCGTCTCCATTGCCAGGGAGAACCACTGAGCGACTTCACCGAGTTTATCGAGCGAATAGTAGTAGGTACTTGCGTGGATGGCGCGCGGACGCGGGTACAACTTCAGATGGAACCGCGTCGCCACCGCAAACATTCCCGCACCCGCTCCGCGCGCAGCCCAAAACAGCTCTCGATTGCGCTTCGCATCGGCGGTGACCAGTTGTCCATCGGCGGTAACCATCTCGATGCCGGTGACACTCGCGCAGGCGTGGCCCCACTGGCCGGCATTCCAGGCGATACCGCCACTCAAGAGGTAGCCGCTCGCTTTGACCTGGGGGCAATGGCCGACGGGAAAGGCGAGCCCATACGGCTCGAGCATCGCCATCATCTCTCGGTTGGAGATGAAGGGCTGAATGGACGCGGTCCTCGCCTCGGGATCGATTCGCACCTGGTTGAGCCGCGACAGGTCGATCATCATCCCGCCCTTGCGCAAAGGCGTTCCGCACCAGGCGTGTCCGCCTCCCCGCACCGCCACCTTTAGATTCGCCTCGCGCGCGAACCTGATGGCCTCGACCACGTCATGATCGCTGGCCGCCTGCACGATCAGGTCCGGAAAGCGATCGGGGCGAAGCTGGTTCCAGTCGGCCTCTCGGATCGCCGCATATGCTTCGTCGCCGCGACAAATCACCCTCCCGATGCATCGAGACTGCAAACTTGAAGTATCCATCGTTTTCCTCTCCTGGCTTAGAACAAGATCGTGCTCTGCAGAGTGAATACCGTCGCGCCGCGATAGGACGTGTTGGCGCCTGGGTTCGGTATGTAACTGAACGTGGGCTGCACGAAGAATCCGCCGAATACGTGCACCTGGTAGTACGCCTCCAGAATCTCCTCGTTGCTGCGAAAACCCGAGCCTGGGAGATGGTTCAGCCACGACCATGCGGAACCGACGCCGAAGGAATCGTCCGGCCGATGAGGCACCAGACCGAACGCCGTAAGCCCGATGCCGAAGTACTTGCTCGCGAGCATCGTGCTGGAGTTGTTGATGCCGAATTGCGCGAAGCTCGTGACCCCGCTGTTGTCGAGTCCTGGATGGCGAAACCAGAGACGCTGGGAAGCGAACGTGTAGAACCCCTCCGTTCCGTTCTGATGAACGGACTTTCCGGGGCTGCCCGCGGTCAGCTCTCCTGTCTGGCCCCATCCGCCAAGCCCGAGCGAGCCCGGCAACCTCTCGTTGCCCAGGAACCAGGCGGTGCCTATCTCGCCGATCTGAAAGTAGTAGCCGCTGAAGCGCGGCGTCGCGCTGATGCCAGTCTGGCGTCCGGTCGCAAGCGTCCCGTCATACACGCCATACATCGCGTACCAGTTGCGAGCCGGCGTGAAGGTCGTGGTGATCCCATACGCTGAGTTGTAGTAACCCGGCATCGCGCCCAGGATCGTCGGGTTCACGAATATCGGCGTGTAGATGAGTCCGGTGACGGCCGGGATGGCAAGGCTTTGGTCTCGCACCGGAATCGGGCGGGCGACGTTGTTGAAATCGTAGGTCGGAACGACCTTGCCAAACCTGATCGCGAGTTTGTCGTCAAACAGCCGCTGGCGCCACCACAGCTCATACAACTCCGTGCGATCCAGCGGCGGAGTCTCGGTCAAGCCATCATATCCGGTCACCACGCCCGCATCGGCATTGGCGGGTTGCCCATCGAACTGCAGGAGCTCCGCGCCCACTTCGCCGCCGGGTATGCGGGCAAGCTTTTCGAGATCAAGATCGGTCGCGAGAATTTCCAGGCTGTTGGTGTTCCAGGTTTTCGGATTCGCCCCGCCGCCGAACTGATAGTCGGCATTTGCAACCCACACACCGCCGAGGAACACTCCCGAATCAGAATCGAAACCGAGCAGCCGGCCGAGAAGGCCGCTGCCCGGCTTGCCATTGACCGCGCCCGGATTGCCCGCGATCGCGCTGTACTGGGTGTCATCGAGCATCGACCAGAGCGAACAAGGGCGAGACGGTGACTGGGCCGGCGCCTGCTCGGCGTCCGCGCGCGATGGCGGCATCCACAGCAACCCCGCCACCAGGGCCATCGCGAGGCATCGCGCGGCAACCAAACTTGCCGCGCGACGTCCCCGCGACGGAGGCACCTGATGGCCGCGCTTCGAGGCATCGCGATGCGCTGGCGCGGACATGCGGGCACTCGATATCCCGATGGTCAGTACTGAATCCGGCCGGGCATGTCGTGGTACTTCTTCCAGACCTCGACGCATTCCTCGCGCAGCACCTGTTCGGCGGGAATCGAACGGTCGACCGTGGGTTTCTTGAGTTCGGCAAAGATCATGCTGTCGTCGAAGTTGCCGTACTCGAGCGCGTCGCCGCAGGTGGCCGCGTAGAAGATTCGCTCGATACCGGCCCAGTACGCCGCCGCCGCGCACATCGGGCAGCATTCGCCGGCGGTGTAGAGGGTGGCGCCCGTAAGCTTGAAACTGCCTACCTTCTTGCACGCCTTGCGGATGGCTTCGATCTCGCCATGCCAGGTCGGGTCGTTTTCGGCGACGACACGGTTGGCGCCTTCGCCGATGATGTTGCCGCTTTTGTCGACGATGACCGCGCCGAAGACTCCGCCCGCCTTCTTGACCAGCGAGGTATCCGCGGCAAGTTCGATCGCCCGTTTCATGAATCGTTTGTCCTGTTCCGTCATAACCTCTCTCCTTTTTCTTGGCCTACAAAAGCCGCGACAGCGCGGCGATTTCTCCCGCGTAGAAAACGAGCAATAGTGCGACGCCTGCGGCATCCACCCACCTCCCGCCATCAGCGCGCGGCGTGAGCCACCAGTTCATCGCGGCGATCGCGATCGGCATGAACGGCCACGCGAGCAGGAAGACGCTGATAACGTTGCCGATGAAGGTTCCGAGCGCGGCGGGACTGAGTCCGCCGATCACCGGGGTGAGAAACCGAAGCTCCAAAACAACGATCGGAAACAGCATCAGGATCACGAGCATCGACTGCTTCCAGCTCGGCGGGGACTGTCCACTCACCGGATCCGGCGGAAACCATCCGGCGAACGAACCTGGCAGTCGGTGGTGCTCCCACGACCGCACCAGCGCGTCGTGCTCGCGCAGCAACTCCTTGCGCACGTCCGAGTTCAGCCACGCATCGAGCTGCCGCGGCGTCGCGAAGCGCACCAGGGTTGTCCAGTAGTGCTGCCCGCTCGATGCGGGCGGCTGGAGGAAGTTTCCGCGATAGCCGGGAAATTGCGCTTCCGCTCGATGGATTCTCTCAGCCCAGTCGCGATACTCGCGGTCCTTGCCGGGCTTGACCTGGGTAGTGACGACTTCGGTGACGACGCTGGCGAGGGCGGCTTCCGCGACTTCGCTCTCGCGCACGGACTGGCCCTCCGTGCCGGCCAGCGATCTGGCCTCCTCCAGGAGCCGGGCATGTCCTTCGGTCGCACGCCACGCGCGCAAAGCCGCGGCGTTGCGAAAGTGCTGGACGATGCTCCATTCGTCGCTTCCCGGCGACGAGGGCGCGTTCACTTCGGAACTTACGAAGCCGTCGATCTCCGCGGCCGCCGTGGCCGCTTTCGCGTGCCACTGCGAAAATTCACCGTCGGCCTCTGGACGGGGTTTCAGCTTGATGACGAGAGCGACGGGAGCGCCAATGTCGTCTGATTGATCTGCTGTCTGCATAAGCGGCGCCGCGCGCGGGTTGAAGTCGAGTGCCCGCCGATCGGCTGGCGTCACTTATCGCGCATCGGTCCGCGGCCGTCCCGGAGAAGTTGATCAAAAGTTGTTAAACTTGCCGGACCGCGTGTGCCCGCAGAGGCATCCTTGTGCAATCAACTCGGGCCGATTAGGCTCGTGAACACTTCTGGAAATAGCGGCCCGGCTCCCTGCTTCTGACATCTGCTCCCGCCGCCGTTCTGAAGCTTTCCGCGCAGGGCCGATATGGCTGAAGAAAAGGCTTACCGATTCGCACCCTTCAGGCTTGACCCCGCGAACTGGAGGTTGCGCAAAAACAACGAGTTTCGCGCGCTCAGGCCAAAGACCTTCGCAATCCTGCGCCATCTTCTCGACAACGCCGGCCGGCTCGTCACCAAGGACGATCTTCTCCGCACGGTATGGCCGGGAGTTAAGGTTGAAAACTCGGCCCTGCGCGTCTGCATGAACGAATTGCGCCAGGTGCTCGAGGACGATCCGCATCGCCCGCGCTTCGTCGAAACCGTGCATCGCCTCGGCTATCGCTTCATTGCTTCGGTCGATCTGTCCGACGAGGAAGAGGACGAACCGGCGCACTTCGCGCGCCCGCAGCCGATCGTCGTCGGGCGCGATGCGGAAGTGGCGCGCCTGCTTGAATCGTGGGAGCGGGCGCTCAGCGGAACGCAGCAGGTCGTGTTTATTGCCGGTGAGCCGGGCGTCGGCAAAACCACCCTGGTCGACAAATTTCTTGCCATGCCGCTCGCGTCAGGATTCGCCCGGATCGGCCGCGGACAGTGCGCCGATCAATACGGCAACGGCGAGGCGTATCTTCCCGTGTTCGAGGCGATCGCCACGATATGCAACGGGCGCAAGGGCAAAGACGCGCGCAGAATACTGATGCGCGAAGCTCCCGACTGGAGCGCCCAGATGCCCTGGCTGCGCAGTGTCGATGGCCCGAATAACGGCGCTCCGGCGCGGCAGCCGTCGCAGGCGCGGATGCTCCGCGAGCTTGCCGTGGCGCTCGCCACGATCGCTTCCGCGCGGCCGGTCGTGCTGGTATTCGAAGATCTCCATCTGAGCGATCGCGCCACGGCGGAAGCGATCGCCTATCTTGCCAAGCGGCGCGACCCGGTGCGGCTAATGATAGTGGGGACCTACCGCAGCGCCGGGACACGGCGCGACCCCGCGCGGCTGGCCGCGATGGCGCGCGATCTGCGCGATCGCGGGCAATGCCAAATCCTGCGGCTCAGCGGCCTTAAGGAAGCCGACGTCGCCGACTATCTTCATCGCCGCGTCGACCGGCCGCTGTCGCCAAAGCTGGCCGCCCAGGTCCATCGCCGGACCGGCGGCAATCCGCTGTTCATGGCCGCGCTCGTCGATCACCTCGAATCATCGGGCGCAACCGCGCGGTCATGGCCCGACGATCTTCGCGAGCTTGGCGTGCCGGACAACGTGCACGCGATGATCGAACACCAAATCGATGAACTGCCCGAAGAAGATCGAAGAATCTTGAAGCTGGCCAGCGTCGCCGGCGCCGCGAACTTTGAATTTTCGTCGGCGGAATTGGCGGCAGCCTGTGGCGATGAAAGTGAGCCGGAAAACCAGGACACAATCGAAGAGCGATGCCAGGACTTGACGCGACGCGTGGGCTTTCTTCTGGCCGCGGACGTCGCGCGATGGCCCGATGGTACGGTTTCGGCGGGCTATTTGTTCGGCCACGCGCTTTACCAGGAAGTTCTCTACGCGATGATGAGCGGCGGGCAGCGCGCGCGGGCTCATCTGCGAATCGCACACCGGCTCGAAGCGGCGTACGGCGCCCAAGCCGGCAGAATCGCGACGCAACTTGCGATGCACTTCGAACGGGGTGGCGATCCGTTCCGTGCCGCGGAAAATTTGAATAACGACGCCGATACCGCGCTCAGCCGCGGCGCTCCGCTCGAGGCGCTGGCTCAAATCGAGAAGGCCCTGGGGCTGCTCAAGCTGGTTCCCCGCGATCATGACCGCGCGCGCCTCGAGCTGCGCCTGGAAGCCACTCGATCGCAGGGCTTGGTCATGGGCCGGTTTTCGCGTCCGAAGATCGAAGCGACCGTGCGGCGCATCGGCGACCTGGTTGACGAAGTCGGCAATTGGGCGGTGCCGCTTCTGGTGATTCAAGGCGTCACCAAGCTGGCGATTTCGCCAATGGAAAGCCGGGCGTGCGAGGTCCTGATCACGGCGGCACTGCGCCGGGCGGAATCGGAATCGCACGGGGCGCAGGCAGCGGAACTGGTGCCGCTGCAATCCTTCGCGCATATGGCGTTGAGCACGGCCTGCATCGTTCAGGGCAAATACCACGAGGCGGCATTCCACGCCCGGCGCGCCATCGAAACTTACAACCCCGCCTACCAGTCGCCGTCGAGCGACTCCAGGGTTCACGCGCTTGCGGAATACGCGGTCGCGCAGTGGACCTTGGGCTATGCCGATGAGGCGCGCAGGCTGATGCTCGAAGCGATAGCGGCGGGAGAAAAAACCGGCAACGCGAATGCATTGGCTTTCGCGATCTCGCGCGCCGCCACTATCTGCGCGTTCAACCGCCAGCCGAAGGAACAACTCGCCTTTGCCGAGCGGCTCGTAGCTTTCACCGCCGACAAGGACGTTGAACCATGGCATTCGTGGGGATTGTTTTTGCGCGGATCGGCGCGAGAGCAGATGGGAGAAGTGAACGAAGGATACCGAATCATGCGTTCGGCTCTTGCCGCCCTGGAATCGGGTGACGCGAACCATCCGCCAACCATCACCACCCACGCCCGCGCATCGCTCCGATACACCGAGGTCGCAGCCGGACTGCTTCGCGCACATCAAGGAATGCGCGACGTGCAGGAAGTGATCGATGAATGCATACAGACCGGATCAGTCGGGTTGCTGGCCGATCTTTATCGGCTGATGGGCCTGCTCGCGCTGCTCAAGGAAAATCCGGATCGCGCGCCGGAAGTCGAAGCGGAAGGTTTTTTTCGCAAAGCCATAGCCACCGCGCGCAGCCAGGGCGCCATCTCGCTCGAACTGCTCGCGGCCCTCGATCTCGGCAGGATGCTGCGACGCCAGGGCAAGACAGCCGAAGCGCGCAGGATCCTGTCCTCGATACTCCGGCGTTTCGCGGAGGGACACGACACGCCCAACCTGAACGATGCCCAGGGCTTGCTGGATGAGTTGCAAACCGGCGCGACGCGCTAACCTCGCAGCCGGTTTCTGAACGCTTCTTTCAGCGCAGGCAGGACCGCTGCCCAGTCCGCGACGATTCCGAAGTTGGCGCGCTCGAAGATTACCGCCTCCGGATCGTTGTTGATCGCCACCACTGTCTCAGCGCGTTTGATTCCGACCGTATGATTCGGCACCCCGCGAATTCCGATCGAAATGTACAGGCGCGGATCGATCGCCTTGCCGGTCAGGCCCACCTGTAGCTGGCGCGGAACCCATCCGGCGTCCGTCACGCGCCGCGTCGCGCATAGAGCGGCGTGCAGGATGCGCGCGAAGTCGGCTGCCTGCGCAACCCCTTCTGGTCCTCCCACTCCGGTGCCCACCCCCACCACCACTTCGGCTCCTTCCAAAGGCTCGATCGTTTCATCGAGCAGCGAATGCCGCGCGATGAGACGGCTGAGCGGCTTGGACACCTGCGGTGCGACGGTCTCGACCACGGCATCCCGCTCGCCGCAGGGCTCGGCAAGTTCCAGGACTCCCTGGCGCACCGTCGCCATCTGCGGGTAAGTCTTCGACAGAATCGGAGCGACGACATTGCCGCCAAAGGCCGGCTTGAGAGCGACCATGCGATTTTGCTCGTCGATCTCGAATCCGATTGCGTCTCCCGTGAGTCCGAGCCCAAGACGCGCCGCCAGCCTCGGACCCCAATCGCGCCCGCGCTCGCTTGCCGCCAGGAGCAATCCCCAGGGCGTCCGTTCGCGGACCAGTTGCGCGACGGCGGCGGCAAGACTGTCGGGCGAGTAGGATTCAAGGTCCGGATGGTCCAGCACGATTATGCGATCAGCGCCGTAACTAGCGAGGAGACCGGCGTGATCGCCAAACGCTTTCGGAAATCCGATCGCGACCACAGCGGCGCCCAGAGAGCTCGCCAGGCGATCGGCGGCGGAAAGAAGCTCCAGCGATCCGTGAGTGACGCGGCCCTTCAGATCTGTTTCGCAGACGATCCAGATGTCCCGATTGCGCGAGCTCGGGCGAATTGCGGGCGCGATGGCGCGGCGGAGTCTCTTTCTCGGCGCAAGCGCCCCGATCTTGTCCAGTTCCTCGATCAATTCCGCCGCGGCGCGCTCAGGATTCGCCGCATCGATAAACCTGCACTCGGTTTTCGGATTCTGCTGAAAGCGGACTTCCTGGACCCAGGTAGGTGAACCTTCAAAGCCGAAGGCGTTCGGCGCGGCATTCAACTCGCCCGCTCGCACCACCTGGATAGGTTTGCTTTTGGCGGCGTCCTGCGCGCCCGGCTTCATCTTGATCGGCTGCGCGACACGTTCGGCACAGGTAAGCACCGCCGGCATCTGCGTCTCGATCTCGTCGTACCCTTCGTCGCTTTCGCGCTCCGCGCGAATCGTGCGCCCTTCGATCTGGAGCTTGCGCACGCCGGTGACCTGAGCCGCGGCGATAAGTTCGGCGATTTCGGGACCGACCTGCGCCGTTTCAGCATCGAGCGAATACTTGCCGAGCAGGATCAGGTCGTAGCTGCCGCGCGCAAGCCAGGTCGCCAGCGCCCGCGCGGTCGCCAGCGTGTCCGATCCGGCAAAGGCGCGATCCTCAAGATGCACGGCGTGGTCCATGCCCATGGCCAGCGCGTCGACCAGCGCCTGGCGCGCCTGCGGAGGACCCATTGTCACGACAGTAGCTTCGCCGCCGTGGCGACTTTTCAGTTCGACCGCGAGCGAGATCGCGCGCAGATCGAAGGCGCTGATCACCGCCGGCCCGTCGCGCTTGATGGTCTTGGTTTCAGCATCGAAGTTTGCGTCTTCGATGAGGGGAATCTGCTTGATGCAAACGGCGATTTTGAGCACGAGCTTCTCCTGTGGCGTCGAGGCTAGTCGAGGGCGCGGCGGCGATGCAACAAACCCCACTTACGAGCGCGCGGCCGATCGGTTAACGTTCGCGAGGATGGCTCGCGCGCAAAAATCCGCACGTCTCGCGATCGCCGCAATCGCAAGCCTGGTGCTGTTGGGGCCGAGGATTGCCTCCGGCGCCGAGCGGATTGTTTCGCTCACTCCCTCGGTTACGGAGATTCTGTTCGCGCTCGGAGCCGGAAGCGAAGTAGTCGGCGTTTCGCAGTACTGCGATTATCCTCCGGCGGCGACCCGCCTGCCGCAGGTGGGATCTTTTCTGACCCCAAACATTGAAGCCATCGTCGCTCTTCATCCTACGTTGATAATCGGTATTGGCTTGTCGTCCGAATTGCGCGAAATTCGTGCGCTCAAGGAATTGGGCTGTTCGATAATGACCATTCAGGACGACTCTGTCGCACAGATCGAGGACAGCATCCGCGCGATTGGCGATCGAATCGGGCGAGCGGATGCGGCTCGAACCCTGCTCGCGGGACTGAATGCGCAGATCGCGGACGTTCAAAGGCGGGTCGCCGCCACGCGCAAGGCGCGGGTGCTGATGCTGGTCGGGCACGAGCCGCTCATCGCCGTCGGGCCGGGAACTTTCCTTGACGATCTGCTGAAGCTCGCCAATTCCGACAACATCGCGGATTCCACCGCGCAGCAATGGCCGAAGCTGGGAATCGAATTCGTAATCGCGATGCGGCCGGAGGTGATCCTTGACGGCCAGATGGGCACCGACCCTGCCGCTCCCGCGCGCTTCTGGGAGAAATTTCCCTCCATACCCGCCGTCCGAAACCATCGCGTTTACGGATATCCCGGTGACCCAATCCTGCACGCCGGCCCCCGTATCGGCGTCTCGCTCAAGATGCTTGCGGCGATGATTCATCCCGATGCCTTCGGTCAGGGCCCGGCCGGCGAGGATCTGACTCGATGATCACCGACGCTACCGGCGCACGCGATCTCGCCGGCGCATACCTGACCCGCGCGCGACTGACCCTCGTGCTGGTCCTGCTCACCGGCCTTTTGGCGATCGCGATGCTGATAGCGGCGGCGTTCGGCAGCGTGCACATCAGCCTCGCGCGAGCATTCGCCGATCCGTCCAGTCCGGACCATGCGATTTTTTTCGCCGCGCGCCTGCCGCGCCTTGCGATGGCGGTGGTTGTCGGCGCGGTGCTCGCCACCGTGGGAGCCGCGCTGCAGGCGCTGGTGCGCAATCCTCTGGCGGAGGGCGGAATTCTGGGTATTTCCGGGGGCGGCGCACTCGGCGCGATTGTCGCGCTGGTGTTTCTTTCCCGCATCGGAGGCCCGGAAACGACCGTGGTCCCGCTGATTGCGTTTGGCGCCGCATTGCTCTCGACCGTCGCGGTTTACCGGCTGTCAGAAGTTGACGGCCAGCTCGAGCCGTTTACGCTGTTGCTGGTCGGAGTCATCTTCAATGCCTTCTGGGGCGCCGCGATCATGCTGGTGAACAGCGTGGTCAACTTCTATTACGCGCATACGATTTTGTTCTGGTTGATGGGCAGCCTGGAAGCGCCCACCTGGCACGAAGTGGAACTGGTCGGAGCCTTGGGCCTTGCGGGATTCGCCGCGCTGGCCTGGCACGCGCGCGACATGAATCTGCTCAGCCTGGGCGATGAAGCAGCGGGGGAGCTGGGGGTGAACGTGGATGGCCTGCGCCGCCTGATCTTCATCGCCACCTCGCTGATGGTCGGGGCGGTGGTTTCGGTAAGCGGGATTATCGCGTTTGTGGGCCTGATCGTCCCGCACGTTCTGCGCCTGGCATTCGGATCCGACCATCGCCTGCTGCTGCCGGCTTCTCTCATCGGCGGCGCGGCCTTCATGGTGATCGCGGATCTGATCGCCCGGGTGGCGATCTCGCCGGCCGAGATTCCGGTCGGCGCGATTACGGCGCTGTTCGGGGGCCCCTTCTTTGTCTACATGCTGCGGCGCGAGGGCGGAAAGCCGCTGGGGCTATGACGATCCGCGCGGCCTCCGATTCATCTCCCCTTCGCGCTCGCGATCTGCACGCGGGCTACACCGGGGTGCCCGTTCTGCACGGCGTTTCGCTGGAGGCGGGCCGGGGAGAAGTGCTCGCGATCGTCGGTCCCAACGGAAGCGGAAAATCCACTCTGCTGAAGGTGCTCGGCGGCACGATGCGGCCGTCGCGCGGAAGCGTCGAGTTCGAGGGGCGCGATCTCCACTCGCTCGACCGCCGCTACCTCGCGCGCCGGATCGCGACGGTTGCGCAGGAGAACACGGTGGCGTTCCGCTTCACGGTCCTCGAGATAGTCCTGATGGGCCGGGCGCCGCATCTGGGTGCGTTCAGGTTCGAGAGCCGCCGCGACCTGGAAATCGCGCAGGCGGCGCTCGAGCGCTTCGATCTTTTGCCGCTGGCCCATCGCCATATCGAAGAATTGTCGGGCGGCGAACGAAAACGAGTGTTCCTCGCGCGCGCCTTGACCCAGGAGCCGCAGGTGATGCTTCTGGATGAACCCACGGCGTTTCTCGACCTCAAGCACGTGGTTGGAATTTTCACCCGCTTTCGGGAACTGGCGGTATCGCGCGGCCTGGCGGTAGTCGCGACCCTGCACGATCTGAACGCCGCCGCGGCGTACGCCGACAGGATCATGTTGCTCAAGGAAGGCGCGGTCCTCGGATACGGAAAGCCCGCGGAGGTACTGACTGAAGAGAAACTGCGGCTGGTTTACGAAACCGAGATCTACGTGGGAAAAAATCCGATCACCGGCGCGCTCGCGATCCTTCCCGCCAGCGGCTCGGCTCATCGCGGATGAGCGCGGCGCGGACGGCAACGCCACCGATTGCTAGGACCGTCTCCCGCCGTTACCCTTGAAGCGATGGGCGGACTACGCGCTGCGGAATCGCTGAATCTGATCTTTGACGCCGACGACACGCTTTGGGATTCCAACATCCATTTTCTCGAAGCACTCGATGATTTCATCGAGGCCTGCGCGCGATCCGGCGTGACGGCGCAGGCCAACCAAATCAAGGCCGCAATCCGCGACGCGGAACTCGACCTGATTCAGACCGTCGGCTATGGCCGCAAGCCGTACGTACTCGCGCTTCACAACGCCGCCGATGCCCTTTCCGCCAACGGCAACAGCGAGCGGCTTCACGCCGAAATCGATCGCATCGGCCGCCATCTGATCGATCGGCCCTGCGAACTGCTGCCGGGCGTGGAGGCAACTCTGCGCGATCTCGCGGATCGGCATCGCCTGATGCTCCTGACCAAGGGACAGCGCGACGAGCAGATGGCCAAGCTCCGGCGATCCGGGCTCACCCATCTCTTCGATCGCATCGAGACGCCGCACGAAAAGGACCTCGAGACCTACCGCCGCCTTATCCTTGAAGCCGATCTTCATCCCGAGCGCACGTGGATGATCGGCAACAGCCCGCGATCGGACATCAATCCCGCGGTTCGGGCCGGCCTGCGCGCGGTTTTCATTCCGCACACTCATACCTGGGAGCTGGAACACGAAGAGCGGATCGTGAGCGAACGGATTGTCGAACTGGACGCCTTCCGCCGCTTGCTCGAATTGTTCTAGAATGATGGACCCGATGCCTCAGGCGGAATTAATTGCCGACCGCCACCTTGAAACTGCGCCGGCGCGGCCGCGGCGCGGTCATCCTCCGTTGGCCCTGCGCCCGCTTCATCGCATGTGGCGCAGGACGATCGACGAAATCGAAGTCGCGCGTATCGACCTGCCGGTGCGAGGCCTCGCCGGAGCGCATCGCGGCGCGATCGCGTGCCAAATCAGCGACTTTCACGTGGACCGCGATGAGGACCTGGCGCGGCTGTTCCTGGCGGTCGAGGCGATCAACCGCGAGCATCCGGACCTGGTTTTTCTCACCGGAGACTATTTTTCCGGCCCGGACACGATGCATCGGTACATCGATGCGTTTCGCGGCGCGCTCCGGCATCTGAAGCCCCGAAGCGGCATCTTCGCCATCCTCGGCAACCACGATCACTGGTCGTCTTCCGATCGTGTCACCGACGCGCTGCATTCGGCCGGAGCGGAGGTGCTGATTAACCAAAGCCGCCGGGTGAACCTTCGGGGTTCGGAACTGGTAGTGGTGGGAATAGACGATCTATGGGCGCGGCGCGCGGAACCGGCGCGGGCCTTCAGCACCGTAAAACCGGAAGACACGACGATCGTCCTGGCCCACAATCCCGATACCGCCCTGTACGCCCGCCATCTGCGGCCCGGCGTGATGCTTTCCGGGCACACGCACGGCGGCGTGGTGCGAATTCCATACTACGGCTCGCCGCTCAGGTCGATTTTGAAGATCGGCAAGCGCTTCTACTCGGGCCTGAATCGCTACGAAGACTTCTATATCTACACCAATCGCGGACTCGGCACTTTCTGGCTGCGCATTCGAATCAACTGCAGGCCGGAGGTGTCGCGGTTTGCGCTCGAGCCATTCTCCGAGATCTCTGCCGAAGCGCCCGAGCGTCCAGCCCGCGCGCGTCGAACCAGGAATCCCGCCAAGCCGCGCCGGATTGGCAAGCGGCGCCATCTTAACCACTAGTCCGGAGAAGTCGCCATGCTCGATCTCGCGATCGTAGGCGCTACGGCAGTCACTCCGTCGGGCATGCGGCGCGCCGACGTCGGAGTTCGCGCGGGCAAAATCGCCAGGGTGGCTGACGCCGGCGCGCTCGGTGAAACGGCCTCCCGCACCATCGATGCCGCCGGAATGCTGCTGCTCCCGGGCGCCGTCGATCCGCACACCCATCTCGATGCCGAAATGTTCGGGTCGCGCACCGCGGACGATTTCGAGTCCGGCACCACCGCGGCCGCTTGCGGCGGCGTCACTTCGATAATCGACTACGCCTTCCAGCCGGAGCGCGGATCGCTCGCCGACGCGGCCGCTAAATGGAACGAAAAGGCGGAGCGTCGCGCGACGATTGATTATGGCTTCCATGTCGCGATCCTCGATCCGACGCCCGAAGCGATCGCTCAAATTCCCCGCCTCGCCGAACGCGGCATCACCAGCTTCAAGATCTTCATGATGCGAGGGTTCGAGGCCCGCGTGCGCGATTTCATGCGCGCCTTTCGCGCCGCAGGCGAAGCCGGCGCCCTGCTGGCGATCCACGCCGAAGACGAACACCTGATCGGCTATTGCACCGAACGCCTTCTCTCGGAGGGCCACCGCAGCGTCGAATACTTCGCCGCCAGCCGGCCGCCGCTGTCCGAGGAGTCCGCGGTAAAACGCGCTCTTGCGATGACCGCGGTCGCAGAAGCGCCCGCATATTTCGTCCACCTCTCGAGCGCGGGCGCAATCGATGCGATCCGGCGCGCGAGAGCCGAGGGCCGAGTCGTCCTGGCGGAAACGCGGCCCATTTACCTCTACCTGACCGAAGACCGCTTCCGCGATCCGCGCGGCGAGCGTTACGTTGGCTATCCTCCCTTGCGGCCGCAGACGGATGTCGATTCGGTCTGGGCTGCGCTCGCGGATGGCACCATCGACGTGGTAGCAACCGACCATTGCTGCTGGATGCTGGAGCAGAAGCTCGCGGCCGACCGCTTCACGCGGATTATGCCGGGAATGTCGAACCTCGAGACGCTTGTCCCGATGCTCTATTCAGAGGGAGTGGCGAAAGGACGGATCTCGCTGGAGCGCATGGTCGATCTGGTCGCGGCCAATCCCGCGAAGATTTTCGGACTCTATCCGCACAAAGGCGCGATTATTGACGGAGCGGACGCCGACCTGGTCGTGTTCGATCCGAACCGCAGGACGACAATTCGCAGCATCGAGATGCATTCGCGATCCGACTACGATCCGTTTGAAGGGTTCGAGATAACCGGATGGCCGCGCGAAACCATTGCGCGCGGCGAAGTGATTGTCGCCGATCGCAAGCATTCCGCGCAGCCCGGACGCGGCCGGTTTCTCGCCCGCGATCGCTTCTCTCCCCGCTGGCGCGAGTCCTAGCTCGCGCGAGAGCGGCCAGCACGACGCGTCGTGAAAGTATTCTCTTGACTCAAACCGGCGGGGCGGCAAGTGATCGTCTATGGGCGATCTTTCTTCGCTGCCGAAAGCACATCTTCATGTGCATCTGGAAGGATCGATTCGTCCGCGCACGCTTTCCGAAATAGCGGCCCGTCACCGGCTCACCCTGCCCGCCTGCTTCGAGAAGGGTTACCGCTTTCGCGACTTCGCCGACTTCAATCTGCAATACCGGGCGATTCGCGCCTGCCTGCGGGAGGCGCGCGACTTCCGGCGCATCGCGTTCGAGTTCTGCCAGGACGAAGCCGCGCAGGGTGTTCGCTACGCGGAGGTTACCTTCACGCTCGGCGCTCACGGACCCAGGCTGGAGAGCTGGGAGATGCCGCTCGAGTCCGTGTTGGAAGGATTCGAAGCGGGAAGGGAGCGCTTCGGAATCACCTGCCGTGTCATCGTGGACCACGGCCGCAGCAAGCCTCCTGAACTCGCGTGGCGCGCGCTTGAGACCGCTCTCCGGTACCGCGATCGCGGCGTGGTCGGATTCGGCCTCGGTGGAGACGAAAAGTACCCGCCGGAGATCTTCGCCGATGTCTTTCACGCGGCCGTGGACGGCGGACTGCATTCCGTCCCGCATGCGGGAGAGATAACGGGCCCTGAAAGTATCCGCGGAGCTCTTGTTGCGCTGCGCGCCGAACGTATCGGGCACGGAATCAGCGCGATCGAGGATCAGTCGCTGGTCGAGGAGCTGAAATCGCGCGGCGTTGCGCTGGAGGTATGCCTGACGTCGAACGTCGCCATTCCGGCGCTGGTGCCGTCAATCGACCGGCATCCGTTGCCGAGACTGATAGATGCGGGATTGACCGTAACCATCAATTCGGACACACCCGCGATTTTCTCCGCGCCAATAGCGTCCGAGTACGAACTGGCGAAGAAGACCTTCGGCCTGAACGACGAAGCGATGGCCGAGCTGGCAAGGGCGAGCGTCACGGCATCGTTCGCCGGCGAGTCGGCCAAGTCGTCGATACAGAGCGAGATCTCCCGATGGCTCGAGGAGAGCCGCTAGACGACCGGCGCAAATCTGCCCGAAGCGAGTGCGTTTCTTCGTCGTTTCGCTTCCGCTCCGGCTAGAGACGGACCCAGCCGCGGCCTTCGTGGCCGAAGCGGAAAATCTCGGGATGAAGAATCTCTGCGAGGATTTCCAGCGACTCCACGATACGCGGTCCGGGGCGGTTGAAGTACTGGTTGCCGTCGGCAAGAAAAACCTTCTTGTCGCGGACCGCCCGAAGACCGCTCCATCGCGGGTCGCGCGTGAGCGCGGGAAGCTCGGCGCGGGAGCGGGCGATTGAGAATCCGCAGGGCGAGACCAGGATTACTTGGGGATTCTTCTCCGCAAGTTCTTCGAACGTCATCCACGGCGAATGCTCGCCCGCCTTGCCGAACAGGTTGGCGCCGCCGGCCATCGCGACCAGCTCCGGCATCCAGTTTCCCGCCGACATCATCGGATCGATCCATTCGATGCAGGCAAAAGTGGGAAGCGCGCCGGCGGAGGCAGCCCGCTCGCGGATCGTATCCATCCGCGCGCGCAGCCGTCCCACCAGATCCAGCCCGCGATGCTCGTCGCCGAGCGCCTTTGCCACGCGCACCATGTCCGCGAGCACGTCGCCCAGCGAATAGGGCGCGAGCGCGACGATTTGGGGGCGCGCGCCAAGCCACTGCGCCACGGCGGCCTCGACGTCGTTCTGGCTCACCGCGCACACCTCGCATTGCGACTGCGTGACGATTACATCCGGCTTCAGATCGCGAAGACGTCCCCCGTCGACCCGGTAAACCGAGAGGGCTTCGCGCACGATTCGCTTCACGCGCTCATCGATCTCGGCGCTCGCGCCTTCAACCTGAAACTTTGGCTCGGTCAGCGCCGGCAACCGCTCGACATCCGCGGGAAAATCGCACTCGTGCGATCGCCCGACCAGTTCACCGCGAAAACCCAGGGCGCAGACGATCTCGGTGGCGCTTGGCAGTAAAGTGACGATTCGATGCATCCGCGTTGCCTCGCAGTTCGTCTATTGAACCTTGCACGATTCAATCTGATCCATCCCCGTCGATCGGTCCACCCGCGTCAGGGTGACTCGCCCCTCCGTGACGCCGGCCGCAACCTCCTCGCGGATAAAGTATTCCGTCTCTGGGCGGGTCTCGAATGCGATGCGGCTGCCGGCGTCGCTGGACGCATAGCAGGTGATTTCACCCGGCGCTTCGACGAAGCTGTGATAGCCGCCCGCTCCAATCGCGGTCGTGCTATGGCCGCAGGTAATCTCCGGCTCCAGCGCGGCTCCCATCAGATGATAGGGGCGGTAAACGTAGACCACCGACCGATTGCTGGTGAGCTGCTCGCGCCGAAACGACTGGCCCTCGACCTCGCAGCCGGAGAGCAGCGCCACGATCGCGAGCAGCACGACCGCGGACGGGAACTTCAATAACTTTGAGTTAGTCAAACGAAACCTTTCTGTCACAGTTCGAGCGGGCCTTCAAAAAGAAACGGCCCGCGCGCCGGGCGAGCCGTTCCCATTCACAGCACATCCAAGAGGTTTGGTTAGGTTACCTGAAAATCGTCCACGTTGACAAGGGTCAAAATGGGCCAGATGCTTGTCGCATGACCATCAATAATTTCCCCATCGAAGCGGTCGGCCTCGACTTCGGAACCACCAACAGCGCGATCGCGATCGTCGCCCGCGACCGCGCGCCGCGGCTCGCGCAGTTCGAACCCGGCGCGGACGGCGGCACGCGCGCGGAAACCTTCCGCTCGATCCTGTTCTTCGAAGCGACGGAAGACACGGGCGGCACCGAGTCGGCGCTTTCGGTGGGTAACGCCGCGATACGCCGCTACCTGGCGGCGAGCGGAAACGGCAGGCTGGTCCAATCGCTCAAATCTTTTCTCGCCGTGCGCAGCTTCCAAACCACCGACATCATGGGCGAGGACTACTCGCTCGGCGATTTGCTCGCGCCGATCCTGATTGCGCTGCGCGATGCGGCCGAGGCCCAGTTCGGCCCGCTGCCGCGGCGTGTTGTCGTGGGAAGGCCGGTGCATTTTTCGGACGCGCACACGGAAACGGATG
This sequence comes from Pseudomonadota bacterium, assembly GCA_021323675.1. Taxonomy (GTDB): domain Bacteria; phylum Desulfobacterota; class Binatia; order Binatales; family Binataceae; genus JAFAHS01. Next base: position 57,339 of record JAJPKP010000086.1, read on the forward strand.
ACGATTTCGCGCTGTCGCGTCTCGACGTCGCGATCCGGCGGGCGGGCTGGGACGAGATCGTGTTCGAGTACGAACCAATCGCGGCCGCCTATGACTACGCAAGCCGCATCCCGCGCGACGAGATCGTGCTGATCGGAGACTTCGGCGGCGGCACGAGCGATTTTTCCCTCGTGCATTTACGTCCCGGAACCGCCGGCACATCGCGCGCCCGCCACCACGAGATTCTCGGCAATGACGGCGTGGCGCTCGCCGGTGACGCATTCGACGGCCGGATGATGCATCATATCGTCGCGCCGGAACTCGGGCGCGGAACAAAATATCGCTCGCCATACGGCAGGGTTCTGCCCATGCCCACCTGGCCCTATACGAAGCTCGAACGATGGCATCATCTGTCGATGCTGAAAAACCGCACAACGCTCTATCGGCTGCGCGAGCTGGAGCACGACGCGCTGGAGCCGGCCAGGATTGCCGCCCTCGTGCATGTGATCGAAAGCGATCTCGGCTACTACCTGTTTCGTTCGGTCGAAGCGACAAAGATTGACCTGTCATCGGAGGAATCCGCGAAGTTCAGCTTCGCCGACCCGCCGGTTGAGATTGGCCGGATCGTCGCCCGATCCGAGTTCGAAGCGTGGATTACCCGCTACCTTGGCGAGATCGAGCGATGCGTCGATCGCCTGATGGAAGCGGTCGGAGTCAGACCGGGCGAGATCGGCAGCGTTTTTCTGACGGGCGGATCGTCATTCGTGCCGGCGGTGCGGCGCATTTTCGCATCTCGCTTCGGCGCGGAGAAAATTCATCTGGGCAACGAGTTCACCTCGGTAGCGCGCGGGCTCGCCCTGCGGGCGCTCGAGGATTAGGCGGCGGGCCCGGTTGTCATAAATTTGCGCCTGCACGACCCGCTACGCCGCCGCATGCGGGTATTCCTTCGTCAGTTCCGGAAGCTCGAGGCCGAGCTGATCGCAGCGTTTTTCGATCATCGCCAGGAACAGATCCGCCAGCTCCTGGTTGTCGCGCGATTTCAGGCCGTAGCGGATGCAATCGAAAGTGAAACCGCTGCCCGGCGGACCGAAGAAGTTCACCGCGCGCGGCATCCATTCCCGAAGCGCGGCGTTGACGGGTTCGGGACCGAAGCGCTCGACCGCGCGCCCGAGCTGCTCCGCGGCGAAGACATCGTGATCGGCTTCTTCCTCGAGGATTATCTCGGCCGCGGCGGCGTGAGGCGCGTAGCTCGAATCACGGTAGTTGACCCCGATCATGACCAGCCCGGTCGCATCCAGCGCGATCGATGCCATCAAAAGGTCGAGCTCGCCGCGGGCCTGCTGCGCGAAGTGCATCGGCGCTTCGAACGACGGCGCCCTGACCACGGTGATCATCGTTCGGTCCGCCTGCTTTTCGCTGACGCCGATCTCTTCGAGAGCGCTATAGATGAGGCGCGCGTGCTTGTGCTCTTCGTGGAAGGTCTTCTCGAGCACCGGGCGCAAGGCCGCATTCTCCACCGTCTCGATCGCGCGCTGATAGCCCAGCGCGGTCAGCTTTTCCGCCATCGCATGCGCGGCAAGCAGGCGGGTCAGCACCCTGCGATAGTTGGGATCGATGCCGCCGAGATCGGCGGCGGTCACCGAACGGGGCGGATACTCGCGCCGCGGCGGCATAAGCGTCAGTGCAGATGCCGCGCGGGAAGCACCACGGTTGCGGACCCCGGCGTGGTTTTTTCGCCCTTCGCGTTTTCCAGCCAGATCTCGCAGTCAACGAGGTGCTGATCACCCTCGTGATACTTCTTCACAACCTTGCCGCGACATACGACCTTCGACCCCGGCTGGTCCATCCCCCGATACTGCACCGACAGTTTCCGGAGCCATCCTTCGGGTCCGGCGAAATCGGTCATCAGCTGGCCCAGAAATCCGTTCTTGAGCGCGCCGTGCAGGATCACGCCGGGCAGCTTGTTCGCCAACGCGAAGTCCTTGTCGTAATGAATCTGGTAAAAGTCGCCTGACGCGCCGGCATACTTGACGAGCTGCTGGGTGGTCGGATTTTTTTCCAGCGGCCCAATCTCAGAGCCTACTTCGACATCTTCGAAATAAATCTGCTTCGCCATCGTCGCTTATTCCTCCGCGCCTAGTAGCGGATTGCGGTCGAGCGCTGAGTCACGCACAACTGGCCAAACTGGTTCGTGTACGTGGTTTCCATCGTGATAAACACCATCGGCCCAAGCCGCCCTTCCGATTCCTTGAGATCAACCAGCCTGGTTTGAGCGGTGATCCGGTCCCCGGGGCGAATGGGATGGAAATATTCCCAGTCGGAACCGCCGTCGAGTCCGCGAAACGAGTCGCCCAGGGCGGGCAACTTTACATCGGGAATCGGCGACCCCATCGAACGGCAGAAGGTGGGAGGAGCGATCACGCCCCCGAAGCGAGTCTCGCGCGCCCGTTGCTCGTCGTTGAACAGCGGATTCGGGTCTCCGATCGCCTCCGCGAACCGGCGAATCGCGCCGCGTTCGACCTCATAAGTGCGCGGCTCGCCCATCTTTCCGATTTGCTTGAGCACCTCGTCGGTAACAATCTTGTTCGCCATCGCTCGATCCTCTTGTCGCTTGATTTTTTCTTATTACCACACCGGCGCGCGCCCCGTTAACGGATTAACAAGCGCGCGGGCGCAGGCTTATCATCGAGCCGAAAGCCGACGACGGAGGACGATCGCGATGGCGAAGCTGAGCGATGCGCAAATAGCCGAAAAGCTCAAATCGTTGCCCGGATGGGAGCGACAGGGCGACTCGATCCGCAAGCTGTTCCGCTTCAACGAGTTCATGGAAGGAATAGAATTCGTAAACCGGGTCGCGCGGAAGGCCGAAGCCGCCGACCATCACCCCGACATCGCAATCAACTACACGCGGGTCACGATGGCGTGTTCGACGCACAGCGCCGGCGCAATCACTGAAAAAGACTTCCGCCTGGCGCAGGAAATCGAGCAGGCCGCGAAATCATAGGGAAATCGCCGGCAGGCCCGAATCAAAAGGGATCGCGCGCGGTCAGCTCTTTCTTGGGACGAAGTGCTGAGTGCCCTCGCCAGCGTTGTTGATTTCGCGCACCAGATCGGCAAGGTCTTCCGGATTTGCGACGAAGTCGATGTCGGAAGTATCAACCACGAGCAGCGGCGCTTCGTCGTAGTAGAAGAAAAAGTCGCGATAAGCCGCCGACACGCGCTCCAGGTATTCGAAGCTGATGTCGCGCTCGAAATCGCGATTGCGCTTGCGCAACCTATCGGCCAGGACCTCGACCCTCGCGCCCACGTAAACGACCAGGTCGGGCTTGGCCATCTCGGCGTTCAGCAGTTGATATACGCCCTCGTACAGCTTCAGCTCGTCAGGCGAGAGATTCAGGCTCGCGAAGATGCGATCCTTGGCGAACAGGTAATCCGCGACCGTCATCTGGGCAAACAGATCCTGCTGCGAGAGTTCGCGCTGTTGATTGTAACGGGTCAGCAGAAAGTAGAGCTGCGCGGGAAAGGCGTACTTGTCCGGATCTTCGTAGAACTGCGGCAGAAACGGATTGTTGTCCGAATCTTCGAGGACCAGCCGCGCGTTCAGCTCCTTGCCGAGCGCTTGCGCCAGCGTGGTCTTGCCGACGCCGATAGGTCCTTCCACGGCGATATAGGTTCGTCGCCGCAGAAGGATCGGCTTTTTCTTTGGCGGCTCAGGCTTGCCAAGCCGCAGGGTTCCCGTCTTTCCCGTGCGGCGGGATTTTCTGCGGCTAACCCTTGCGATGGTGCTTGGCCTCGTCGCGCAGCTTCTTCACGTCGGCGTCGGGGGCCCCTGCCCGCTCTTCAAGGTCAGCGGCCGTCTCGTAGTCGGGCGGCGTGCGCCGCAGGTAAACCTGCGCCAGCTCCATGTTCGCGGTCTTGTTGTCAGGATCGACCGTCAGGACGTCGTTGAGCATCCTGAAGGTCGCGTCGGGCGTGCCGCCGTCCTTGGCCGCCTCGTTGGCCGCGTGCAGCACCGCGTCGGCGGCGGGATCGAGCGAATGCGTTCCGGAAGCCTCCGCCAGCATCATGTAGCCGCGAATCGCCTGGTCGTAGGTCTTGATCGCGTCGGCGTACTTCTTGTCTTTGACCTGTTGATCGCCCTGCTGAACGACGATGGGGATGGCTTGCTTGATATAGCTCATGGTTTTGTCGCGCAGGAATTTGCTCTTGCTGGCCACCAGCGCATCCTTGAGCGCGCGCATGCCGCCTTCGGTATCGCCGGACTTCACCTGATCGACGGCCTTGCTGGCATTGTTGATCATCTCCTGGATGGCTCGGTACATCCGGGCCTTCTGCAGGATTTTCTGATCGCTTGGGTCCAGCGCCGATGCGGCTTCGTACTCTTTGGCCGCGCCTTCCTGGTCGCCGAGAAACTCATCGATATGCGCGAGCGACTTGTGCGCATCGACGTTGTTCGGATCGGCCTGGATAGCGAGCTGGAGCTCCTTCTTCGCGCCTTCCAGGTCGCGCTTTTCGAACAGGTCCTCGGCTTTATACAGATGCTTTTTCGCTTCGGACTGGCATCCGCTCATCAGCGGTATCGCAAGCAGCAAGGTGATGATCAGCGCACGCGCGATCGCTCTTCGCATCGGAGACTCTTCCTTCATGGTTTTGGCGGGAAGCCGCCGGATGAGTTTTCGGGCAAGATCAGCGAATTGTCAAGGCGAGCGGAAGGGCGCCGCCTTCCGTTCCAGCCTCCCGAACTCAATCCGCGGGCATCGGCAGCGGGAAATGGACGCGCTCCTTGGCCACGCTCAACAGCTCGACCTGCGCGCCGCGGTTTGCGAATGCGCCGATAATTTCCTCGACCAGCCATTCGGGCGACGATGCGCTCGCGGTGAGGCCCAGCGCGCGCACGCCTTCCAGCATCGCCGGTTCCACGTCGGCGATCGAATCGACCAGGAATGCACGGGCGCCGCGCTGGCGGGCGACTTCGACCAAACGGTTGGCGTTGGAACTCTGGCGCGAGCCTACCACCAACACGGCATCGGTCACGCCGACCAACTCCTTGACCGCGTTCTGGCGGTTCTGGGTCGCGTAGCAGATGTCGTCGGTCTTTGGGGTGAGCAGCGCCGGGAACCGCTCCTTCAGGGTTTCCATGATCTCGCGGGTGTCATCGACACTGAGCGTGGTCTGGGTTACGGCCGCCACTCGCTCGGGATCGGAAATCTGAAGGGCGCGCGCTTCCTCTACGCTGCCGACCAGCACGACCTTTCCGGGCGCAACGCCCAGCGTGCCTTTCACCTCCTCGTGCCCGGCGTGGCCGACCAGGATCACGGTGCGTCCTTCCTGCGCATAACGCTCGACTTCAAGATGGACTTTTGTGACCAGCGGGCAGGTCGCATCGATAACGCGCAGCCCTCGCTCCTTCGCGTGATCCCACTCGCTGGGCGCCACGCCATGCGCGCTGAAAATCACGCGCTGTCCCTCGGGCACCTCATCAAGGCTCTCGACGAAAATTGCGCCTTCCTTTTCAAGCGCTTCGAGCACGAAGCGGTTATGCACGATTTGGTGGCGCACGTAGAGCGGCCGGCCGTAGGCACGCAGCGCGCCGCGCACCGCTTCGACCGCGCGATCGACGCCGGCGCAAAAACCGCGCGGCTCCGCAAGGATTATTTTCTCGATCGAAACCTGTTGAGGAGGCATGGTCTGAAAATATCCAGCCCTGTCCGGGCGGTCAACTCCGCCTCGGCAACCACCCGATAGCCGAGGCCGTACAGGCTTCCTCAATAAGGACGGGCGGCCTTGCCGATGATCTCGCGGGCGACGAGCAGCTTCATGATTTGCGCGGTGCCGTCGCCGATCTCGAGGCCGATCACATCGCGCATCCGCTGCTGATGCGGCAGGTCGAGACTGAAGCCCATATGGCCATGAAGCAGAAGGCACTGATGCAGCACGCGCGCGCACAGTTCCGGCGCGAGCCACTTCGCGCCCGCCGAAACCCAACCATGCGGCTGGCCGCGGTCGCGCAGCCAGAGCGCCTCGTAGCAGAGCAGGCGCGCCGCCCGCAGTTCCACCGCCGCCTCTGCGAGCGGAAACGACACCCCCTCGAAGCGGGCGAGCGACCCTCCGAACGCCTGCCGATCGGCCACCCATGCGCAGGTCTCCTCGACGCTCTGCTCGGCAGCGCCGATGCACATCAGGCCGATCAGGGCGCGGCTGAAGTCAAACCCCTGCATCACCTGGACGAAGCCGGCGCCTTCGGCGCCAATCCGGGCGCCTAACGGCACGCGGACCGAATCGAAAAACAGGGAGCCGCGCCCGATCGCGCGCGATCCGAGGTCGCGAAAGCGCGTGCGGCTGATTCCGGGCGAATTCAAATCGACATAGAACGCGCTGACGCCGTGAGCGCCCTGCTCGATCGTGCCGGTTCGCGCCATCACCAGCGCGGTCGCGGCCGACGATGAGAACGAAATCGAGGTCTTCTCGCCATCGATCACGTAATGATCGCCATCGCGCCGCGCCTGAAGCTTCACATGCGCGGCATCCGACCCGCCGCTCGGCTCCGTCACGGCGAGCGCCGAGATGACTTCTCCGCGGCAGATGGGTGGAAGAAACTGAGCCTTCTGACGATCGTCGCCGTTGCGCGCCACGATCGCGCCGACCAGGGCGGCCAGCAGCAGAACGTAGGCGGCATTGAAGTCGCCGCGCGCAATTTCTTCGTGCGCAATTCCCAGCGAAACGTAATCGAGCCCGGCGCCCCCGTGACCCGGGTCGGCCATCGGTGCCAGCACCCCCAACTCTCCGAGCTTTCGCACCAGCGCGGGCGGCAGGTCTTCGTCACGATCGCGCGATTGATAGAGCGGAAGCAATTCGCGCCGGGCGAAATCGCGCAGAGTCGATTGCAGAAGCTGTTGTTCAGAAGAGAAAGCAAAGTCCATAAAGTCCCATCTCATTCAGAGCCGTTGGCCGGAAGCGTTGAAACCGGCGGCGTCTGGGGAGCCGACAGCGCGCGAAGCTGCTGCAAGCCCGCCCCGCCCGCCGCGGGATTCGGCACGACGATCGTGCCGGGAGTGTCCGAGCTGACGGCGCCCTGCCGGTAATGCTGCGCGATCTGCTTTTTCAGTTCGTCCGACGGCGCCTGCATCGCGAAGCCCTCGCCTCTTATCCATTTGGCGCGATCGTCGTCGCTCATGCCGAGCCATATCTGGCTTGCTTGCGCGCTGTCGCCCCGGTTCAAGGCGTTGTAGAGTTGCTGCTGGGGAGTCGGCCCGCGATGGCCGAACGGCCAGCATCCGGCCGATCCCGCCACGCATCCGGCCATCACCGCGGCGATCATCAGTTGCGCCCCTCGCCTGCCGTACCACGCCATCTACTCAAAAGATCACGACGCCACGAATCGATTTGCCCGCGTGCATCAGGTCAAACGCCTCGTTGATGCGCTCAAGGGGCATCGTATGCGTGATCAGGTCGTCGATATTGATCTTGCCGTCCATGTACCAGTCAACGATTTTTGGAACATCGCGGCGCCCGCGCGCCCCGCCGAACGCGGTCCCCTTCCAGGTGCGCCCAGTCACTAGCTGAAACGGGCGGGTGGAGATTTCCTCGCCCGCTCCCGCCACCCCGATTATGACCGAGGTGCCCCATCCGCGCTGGCAACACTCGAGCGCCTGGCGCATCAGCTTGACGTTGCCGACGCATTCGAACGAGAAGTCCGCGCCCCCGCGTGTCAAATCGATCAGGTAGGGAACGAGGTCGCCCTTGACTTCCGACGGGTTCACAAAATGAGTCGCGCCGAATTTGCGCGCGATCTCCGCGCGCGCCGCATTCACGTCGATCGCGACAATCATCCCCGCGCCGGCAAGCCGCGCGCCCTGAATCACGTTGAGCCCGATTCCGCCGATTCCGAACACAACCACGCGATCGCCCGGCTGGACCTTCGCCGTGTTTATCACCGCGCCGATCCCGGTTGTAACGCCGCATCCGATGTAACAAATCTTGTCGAAGGGAGCGTCCTCGCGAACCTTGGCGAGCGCGATCTCCGGCACCACGGTGTAGTTCGCGAAAGTAGAGGTGCCCATGTAGTGATGGATCATCGTGCCCGATTGCGAGAAGCGGCTTGTCCCGTCCGGCATCAATCCTTTGCCCTGGGTTTCGCGGATCGCGATGCACAGATTGGTTTTGCCGGAGATGCAGGCCGGACAGTTGCGGCATTCCGGAATGTAAAGCGGGATAACGTGATCGCCTTTCTTGAGCGTGGTGACGCCGGGACCGGTTTCCACCACTACCCCGGCGCCTTCATGGCCGAGAATGGCGGGAAAAAGGCCCTCCGGATCCTTGCCCGACAGCGTAAACGCATCGGTGTGGCACACGCCGGTGGCCTTGATCTCGACCAGCGCTTCGCCCACCCGTGGCCCGTCGAGATCGACCGTGGTGATTTCAAGCGGCGCACCCGCTTTGGTTGCCAATGCTGCCCTGACCTTCACTGACTTTCTCCGTTTCCTCAGCCGAGCGCGATCAGTCCGTTCCTGATCGCCACCTCATTCCGATCGTTCAAGACCTCAAAGAAGATGCGGTAGCCGTCTTCCGCGTGCTCGCGCGAAAGAATTCGCAACCTGATCTCCGACGGCATCATCACCATCGCCGCGAACCGCCCCGCGATCCTGCGCACTCGATCCGGATGTCCGTCTGACTCCGCCGCGATAATCCCGGAAACCGCAAGCGCGAGCGTTGCGGTCCCATGGAGAATGATCGCCGGCAGACCGGCCTGATGTGCGATGGCGGCGTCGGTGTGAATCGGATTGAAGATGCGCGCGCATTCCGTGTAAACGTGCGCCAACCCCGCCGCGACTGGAATCGTGAATTCCCTGGGGGGCTGCTTTACCGGGCCGCGCGGCTCGGGAACGACCGGAACATCCGCTGCCATGCGCCCCGGACCCTTGACCTCCACGCCGCGATAAATGGACCCGTACCACGATGTACATACGGGTGAGCCGTCCTCGCCGATGGTTTCAATCCTGGTGAGCTGAAACGCGCCGGGCTTGCGCGGCTCGATTCCCGCGACGATTGCGCGCGAATGCAGGCGCGCGGGAGGCCGGATCGCGCGATGGATGATCAAGTCGTGCGAGGCATGCACCCCGCGGCGCGCTTCGCCGGACGTCAGGCCCGACCCCTCGAACATCGCGCGCATCGCGGTGATCACCGCCCATTCGAAGCACACCGGGAACATCGGATGCGCGATAATCCCGGCCGGATCGAGCGTGTTGAAATAGCACGCCAGCTCATCGCCCAACGCTGCGGCATACGCCATCGTCCAGCGCGCATCGACCTCGCTGAGCAGCGACTCGCCCGCCGTGCCGACGATCGAGGAATTCAGCGGCATGCTTCATTTCTACTTTCGGCGACGCGGCATTGTCCAATCATGCGGGTGAGACCCGAGCTCGCACCGTGCTCAGCGTCCGGCCGGGCTGAATTCGCCGAGGTCGCGATTCATGAAGATTTCGTCGGTCACGGGATGAGGCTTGCCAATCTCGAACTTCACCGGACGGTCGCCCTTCATCTCGAGCTTGTAGTCGTAGCGGGTAAAATGATCGACCTCGAATGGAAGCCCGTTGCAGAACAGCGGCTGCGGTGCGTCGCAAATCTGGAAATGAAGATGCGGCTCGGTCGAGTTGCCGGAATTTCCGAGCTTGCCGAGAAGCTGGCCGCGCTTGACCGTGTCGCCCACTTTGACCGCAACCGTGCCGGGAATCATATGAGCGTAGAACGCGTACCTGCCCTCACCGAGATCCTCGACCACGTAGTTGCCGCCAATCGTCTCGAGCGTGATCGGGACGGCCATCTTCGCTGAACCCGGCGTGTTTTCGGGGATACCATCCTTCACCGCGATCACGCGCCCGTCCGCGACGGCGAGAATGCCGGCGCCATAGCAGTGATAGCCGCGGTTGTCCGACTCCGCGCCGCTGTACGAATTGCCATCCGCACCGAGTTGAATCCAGTCAACCGCGAAGCGTTCGGGAAGGCCCAGATGGTTGCCCAGGGCGACTATCGTCCGGCGATGAATCGAATCGTTGGCGGGGCCGTTGGGAGTCCACCAGTTCCCGCCGCGAAGCGGGGCGCCGATGACGATCGGCTTCGCCTGGGACGTTCGCATCGCGACCGTCACGGTTTGGCGTGAGCCGGGTTTTTCCTCCGCCTCGATGACCAGCGAATTCCGCCACTCGCGCATCTTCCAATCGTCGAGGAAGAGAAAAATCACTCCCGACTCGCCCGGCTTCAACACCGGATCCTGCGCGGTGAGATACTTGCCCGCGATACTGCTGAACATCCCTTTGAGCTGATCCCGGGAAAACGAGACCGGAACGCTGGTCGCGCCGGCGCCCTGCCCTGTCGAACCAAGCTCCAGTGAATCGATCCGGATGGTGCTCTCGGTGAAGTTCGCGAGCAGCAATTCGTAGGCGACTTGCGCTTTCCCGTCTCCCGAAAACACCTCCGGCGTTCCCGGACTGGGCAGCATCAGCAGCTTGAGCGGCATCGATTCCTGCGCGCGCGGCGCGGCCGACCCCGCAAGCGTGGCCGCGATGAGCGCCAGGATGGCTGCGAGGCGCTTCAAGGATGCGCCTCCACGAAATCGATCACCGCCCGGTTGAAGTCGCGCGGATGCTCAGTGAAAAAGAGATGCGCGCCCGGGAGCTCCTTCAGGATCGCGCCCGGAATTCGCGATGCGATCAGTTTCGAATTTTCGGGCGGCACCAGGATGTCGTCGCGTCCCGTCATTACCATCGTCGGCACGCGAACCGAGCCCAGCCGCGCGCTCGCATCGAAGCCAATCACGGCCTGCAGTTGCCGCTGGTATGCGAACGGCGGAATCAGGAATTGCGCGCGCACTTTTTCGTGCCGCTCGATGATCTCGCGGCGGTTCGCGATCGCGTCTTCAGTAAAGCTCGACCGAATTTGCAGCTTGCGCTGTTCCGGATTGGCCCGCTCGCCGGCGACCAGCGCCTCGATCACGGGCGGCGGCGCGCTGATCGCTTCCTTGCCGCCGAAATGAGTGCATCCGAGGATCAGGCAGCTCAGGCGATCCTGATGAGCGAGCGCGATCTCCTGCGCGATCATTCCGCCCATCGAGATTCCGAGCAGCGCCGCGCGCTCGATGCCGAGCGCATCCATGAGGCCGGCCGTGTCCTGCGCCATCTGTGCTATCGAATACGGCGCATCGGGCTTGTCCGTGCGCCCCGCGCCGCGATTGTCGAACACGAGCACACGGAAACGCCGCGCGAACTCAGGGGTCTGTTCGTACCATGCCGTCAGATTCGAGCCGAGCCCGCGAATCATCACCAACGTCCGCGGACCGCCGCCGTGAATCTCGTAGTAGATCTCGATGTCGCCGACGCGTTGCCTGGGCATGGGTCGAGAATCTAGCGCCGCGGCCCGCTGCGATCCAATCGTAAAATCCGTTTGCCCTTTTTGTTGTATTGATGCGATTAAGGCCTTCGGAGCGCTGAGGACTGCTATGGAATCGAACGAGCTTCACGAGATCGTAATCGAACGCAACCTTCTCATCGAGCTGAGCGATGGCGCCACGCTGTCGGCTGACCTTTATCGGCCGGCGAGCAAGGGCCCTTTTCCCGCGTTGATCAGCTTCTACCCCTACCACAAGGACGATTTCGTCGGCGCGATGAACGAAGAGCCGCGCCGCTACTTCGCCGCCCGCGGCTATGCGCATCTCCTGGTGGACTTTCGCGGTCTGGGCGGCTCGAGCGGCGTCGCGTGGCCCGCGATGGATCGAGCCGAAGGACGCGACGGCGCCGAGGCGGTCGAATGGATCGCGCGCCAGCCGTGGTGCGACGGCAATGTCGGGATGTGGGGACTGTCGTACGGAGGGATCTCGTCGCTCAAGGTTGGCGCCGAAAACCCGCCCCATCTGCGCGCGATCGTACCGATCCAGGGCAGCGCCGACATCTATCAGGATTACCTCTACCCGGGCGGATGCGCGACGTGCCTCGGCGGCTACGGCGCGTGGGGATCGTTCATGCTTGCGATGAACCTGGTGCCGCCGACCAACGCCGATCACGAAGGCCGCTGGCAGACCGTCTGGAAGGAACGCCTCGAAGCGAGCGAGCCTTACGTATTCCCCTGGCCGGACCATCCGGCGCACGACGAATACTGGCGGGCGAAAGCCGTGGACCCAGCGAAGATCAAAGTTCCCACCTTCATCATAGGCGGATGGCGCGACATCTTTCCGGAGGCGATGACCTCGGTCTTTGCGCGCCTGAAGTGCCCGAAGAAGCTCTGGATGGGCCCGTGGATGCATACGCTGCCCGGGCTGGCGCCTTACGAACCGCTCGACTACCTGCACGAGATGAAGCGATGGTTCGATCACTGGCTGCGCGGGGAAAAGAACGGAGTCGCGGATGAAGCGCCGGTGTTGATCAACGTGCAGCGCGCAAACATCTGGAAGCACGAACGCGAATGGCCGATAGCGCGGGCCACCCTTCGCGCAATGTACTTCGGCACCGCCGGCACGCTCGGCGATGCCCCGGCGCGCGAGGAACAGGGCGAAGCCTACGCCGCGAATCCAACCGTCGGCATCGCGGCCGGACTATGGGACCCGATGGGCCTCGGCGTGGGGATGCCGCTCGAACAAAGCGAAGACGATCTGAATTCGCTGACCTACACTTCGGAGCCGCTGACCGAAGATTTGGAAATCTCCGGCGCTCCGCAGGCCACAGTATTCGCGGAAGTCACCAACGGCGACGACGTGAACATCGTCGTCAAGCTGTGCGACGTTGACCCCGATACGGAAACCTCATCCCTGATCACCACCGGATGGCTGCGTGCGGCGTGCCGCAACTCGGCGGACAAGATCGAGCCGGTTCCGAAGGGCGAGGTTTTGGAATTTCGCGTAGCGCTCTGGTCAACCTCGTACCAGGTGCCGAAAGGACATCGGCTGCGCGCAAGCGTCTCGTGCGCGGATTTTCCGCGGTTGTGGCCCACGCGGACAAACCCTGAAATCCGGCTGTTCTTCGGCGGCAAGCGGGCAAGCGCGATCCAGTTGCCGATCGTGCCCCCTCATTCCACGCCAATCGATCCGCTAAAGCTGCGCCGCCCCGCCCCGCCGCCTCCATCGCCCCTCAGGCCCGTATGGAAAATCGAGCGGGATCTGGTGGCGGGCGAAGTTGCGGTTGCCACCGGCGAGAAAAACGGCTTTCCGCTGCCGCAGGGCGGACACATCGAGGTTGACCACATCGCCACCGCGCGCGTGGCAAAATCGCGTCCCGAAGGCGCCAGCGTCGCGGGCAACACGAAGATTCACGTCAACGCCCCTACGATAGGCGATATCGAGGTGGCGACCACGAGCCTTATCTCGCGCGACAGCATGACGCTCTCGGCGCGAATCACGCGCAACGGCACGGTGATCTTCGAAAAGCGCTGGAACAAGTGAAGAAGATGGCCGCGGGCTTTTCGGCCGAAGCGGCACTTGTGACGCAACGCGCGATCGCGTATGCCCCAAAGACGGGTGAATGGAAATGCTGGTGATCGGCACGGTCGGAGAGATCTGGCGCTACCCCGTCAAATCGATGGCGGGAGAGCGAATTGCTTCGTGCGCTGTGGGAACGCTCGGAATACCGGGCGACCGTGGATGGGCGATACGCGACGAAAAGGCCGGCGAGATTCGCGGCGCAAAAAAAATACCGCAGCTCATGCGCTGCAGCGCTCACTATGTCGCCGAACCCGATGGATCCTCCACACCGGCCGCCGAAATTACCTTTCCTGACGGTTCGAAGACCCGCGCCGGCGACAAGCAGACCGAGGCGCGCCTGTCGGAGTTGATCGGGAGACCGGTAACTCTGTGGCCGATTCAGCCGCCGGACCGGCGCGACTTCTACCGGCGATCCGCGCCTGATAATCCGGATATGCTTGTCGAGCTGCGCGAGATCTTCGGCCGGCGCGATGACGAACCGTTGCCTGATATGGGGATGTTTCCCGCGGAGATCCTCGAGTTCACTTCGCCGCTCGGCACCTACTTCGATGTCTGTCCGATTCATCTCCTGACAACCGCGTCGTTGGCGGAGCTGTCGCGTATCAATCCCGGCGCAAACTTCGACGTGCGCCGCTTTCGTCCCAATTTTCTGGTCAACACCAACGACAAGGTCACCGGCTTTCAGGAAACGGCCTGGAGCGGCCGGACGCTTCGAATCGGCGAAGCGCGAATAAAGATCGATATGCCGACCGTGCGATGCGTGATGCCGACCCTCGAGCAGCCGGAACTGCCCAAGGATCCGTCGGTGCTGCGGACCATCGTGAAGCACGCCGAGCAAAATGTCGGCCTGTACGCGTCGGTCGCGCGGCCGGGTCGCGTAAGGGTCGGCGACGAAGTCGCGCTGGAATAGAGGCCCGGGCGGAAACAGGAAGCCCGCTTCGCAATCCAGGTCGCCCCTATTTTTTCGCGCGCTTTTCGCGCGGTGTTTGTGGTCTCGCCGCGTCCTTGCGCGCTGACTTGAGACCCGCAACAAAGACGTCTATCAGCCAGGCGAAGCTCTCGTCGATGCTTACCGGGATGCCGAAGGCGCGCGCCGCTTCGAGCGACGAAAAGCCATGCACGATCGAGCGCATCGCGCGAAGCGCGTGCAATGACTCGCGCCGATCGAGCCCATACCCTGCGAGAATTTTGAAACAAACGTCCAAAATCCTCTCGGACAAGGCGTTGCGCTCCCGATCTTCAGGGCCGGCGGCGAGCGTCTCGGCGTAGATGCCGGGATGGCGGCGCGCGAAGCTTCGATACGCGTCGGCCAGCGCCCGCACGGCGTCGTCGCGCGATTTGCCGATCGCGGCATTCGACAACGAGTCGCCGAGCTCGCGCAACGCGAGCATCCCGAGCTCGCGCCTCAGCGCCGCCATCCCCGCAACATGGTTGAACAATGACGGCGGCTTGATCTTCAGGCGAGCGGCGAGCGCCGCCAGGGTGAGCGCGGCCATACCCTTGCGATCCGCGATTTCGGCGGCCGCGGCCACCACCTCCTCGCGCGTGAGGCCCACTTTTGGCCTACCGCCCCGCTTTGAAAAATCCGACGATCTCATTCGCTACCATCTCCGGCTGCTCGACATGCGGATAGTGCCCCGCGCCGGGAACCATTACCACCCGCCCATGCAGCCGATCGGCAACCCGTCCCGCTTCCGCTTTCGGATCGGAAAAGTCGGGATCGGCGCCGCCCATGATGACGAGCGCTGGCGCATGCACCTCGCCGATACGCGCCTCGCAAGGAGCCTTGGACGCCCAGAGCATCGCCTTTAGCGCCTCGAAGCGGCCCGGTTCCTTCAGGCTGGCTTCGAGAGTATCGCGATACTCGGCCAGGTCGGCGGGTGGCGCCGCCTTGTAGAGCGAGCCGTAGTACGCCGACCAGAACCAGGGTCCCCACGGGCGATGCATCGCGGTCCACAGGACGGCGCGCAGCCAGGGCGACATCGGCGCATCCAGAACGAAAGGATCGATCAACACGATCGCGCGGATCTGCTCCGGCATCTCGGCTGCCGCCCAAACGGCGGATGCGCCCGCGGCGGAATTTCCAACCACGTAAGCCTGCTGGACACCGAGGCTTTGTATGAGCGCGACGATATCGGAGCCGACCGCCGCCGCCGAATAGTCATCGAAGCTGACGCCGGATTCGCCCATCCCGCGCGGATCCATGGACACCACACGGTACCCGGCGCGCATCAGCAGAGGGCCAGGAAACCGATACTCGGCGGCGGTATCGCCGATGCCGGGAACGCAGATGACGGCCGGGCCGCTGCCGCCGCTGTCGAAGTAAGCGATCCGGCCGCCGGGGCGGTCGAGAAATTTCGGGTTGGCCGCGCCGGCGGGCGGGACGAAGGCGGCGAGAGACAGCAACGCCGGCGCGATCAAGCTCGTGGCCTGAAGTGTTCTATTCATCATAGACATATAACTAAGTCTATTAGTTTCTCGGTGTCAAGCGGCGCGCCGCCCGGCACGAGAGCAGGCGCGACCATGCGAACGTAGTTGCGGCGACAAATCGCGGCTCACGCCGCCAGGGATGAAGCCGCACCGCCATCGCGCGGCCGCTTGCCGGACCGGGCCTATGCGGGCGATTCGACGGTGAGCATCGGCTCGCGCGGCGGGGGAAGATGGTCGTACAGGTCGGCGATCAGGTCCGACTTGATCCTCGCAGAGCCCGGATCGTTCCATCGATTCCGCCATTGCAGCGGATCCTCGATGAGATTGTAGAGCTCGCCTTCGGTCCCGTCGTAGCGGATGTCGGGGAGCGGCCGGTTCTGCCTGAGCGCCTGATACACCATCGCGAGGCTGAAACCGAGGTCGCGGGTGGACTTCTCATACACCGTGCACATCCATCCGTCGCGATAGATGGACCGAAGATGCATTCCGATCTCGGCGAACTGGCTGTCCCATTCGGTGATGGCGCGCTCGCGTCCCGAACCGGGCGCGATAGGAAGCGGCTCGCCTTGCACCCATCCGGGAGCGGAGATTCCGGCTATCTGGCAAAAAGTCGGCGCCAGATCGAGATGCGCCACGGGTTCTACCACCTCCGCGGCCGGCAGTTTTGCGATGGGCGCGGGACGCCAGATGAGCGGCACGCGCATCAGCGCGTCAACGTGATAGGGCCCCTTGAACATCAGTCCGAAATCGCCCTGCAGGTCGCCATGATCGGTGGTGAAAAAGATGTCCGTGTCGGGGTCCCATCCGCGCTGCGCGATATTGCGGATGACGCGGCCGCAGGCTT
This sequence comes from Pseudomonadota bacterium, assembly GCA_021323675.1. Taxonomy (GTDB): domain Bacteria; phylum Desulfobacterota; class Binatia; order Binatales; family Binataceae; genus JAFAHS01. The sequence goes on from JAJPKP010000086.1 coordinate 74,054, forward strand.
CGTCGATCAATTCATTCTCGACGTGAATCAGCGCGTTGATTTCGCGCACCTGGTCATGGGTCATCTCGCACGGAACGAACGCCATCGAGCCGCCCTCGTCATTGCGAAACCGCCCCCGATACCATTCGAGCCAATGGCGCGGCTTCTGCGCGAGGATGGCTTCGATCTTCTCGCGCGACCCCGGATGGCCCGGCGGCAGATCGAGGTCGCGCCAGTTGATGCGCCGCGCCGCCTCGGCGGGAGGATCCCACGGATGATGCGGATCGGGGAAACTCATCCAGACAAACCAGTCGTCGCGATCTGACAGCGAGTCAAGGTATGCGATGGTGCGATCGGCGACCCAGTCGGTATGGTAGTGCTCGCGCGGGACGGGGTTGTAAGCGACTTCGGGCGCGCCGGTGTCGCCGCCACTCCGCGCGCTCAGCATCGTGACAAAACCCGCCGCCTCCTCGGGAAAGTTCTCCTTGAGCCATTTGGTGTAATGCCATCGGCCCATCGGACCATGCATCGCCAGCTCCATGTGTTCGAAACCGCGATACGGCCCGGCCTTGCCCTCATCCGCCATCCGGTTTTCAAACCATCGCGCCCCCGGATCGAACATCGGCTCGAAATGGGCCTTGCCGATGAGCGCCGTCCGGTAGCCGGCCTTCTGATTGAGCCAGGCCGCGATGCTGGGAGCATCGGACGGAAGCGGAACTCCGTTGGAAAAGACCCCGTGCGTCCGCGCATATTGGCCGGTGATCATGGTCGAGCGCGCCGGCATGCAGACGGTGTTCTGGTTGTACGCCCGCCTAAAATTGATTCCCGCCGCGGCAAGTCCGTCCGCGACCGGCGTGCGCGCGATTCGTCCGCCGTTGCATCCGAGCGCGTCGTAGCGCTGCTGATCGGTGGTGATGAAGAGAATCTTGCGGCCCATCTCCGTTTGACCTCATCGCACGAGCGGACGGCACGCGATCAAAACCGTGCGTTCGAGTCCCGCCTCGCGATGGCCGTGAATCTTCTGGTACTCGGCGCTCATACCCATCTCCAAAAACGCCTGCGGGCTCGGATACTGGACCAGCGCCACCGCATCCCATTGATCGCTTTCGTCGCCGACCAGCACCTGCGCCGCCCGCCCCGACCAAAGCACACGCCCGCCGCGCGCCTCAACCATCTTGATGACCTCGTCGCCGTAGCGCCGGTACGCATCCGCTCCGGTTCCCTGCTCGCCTTCCGCGCGAGGCTTGAATTTCAGGAGATTGAGCATCACCACCGGACCCTTGTCGGGGTCATTGATCAGCGCCTGAATCCGCTCGGGACTCGGAACAATGCCGCTCATCGCATACGTCCTCCGTTTGGAATCTTATTGCAGTTACGATGCAATCACAAGTCCGGCCCGGACGGCATTTTCGTGAAGAAATGAGACGAGCTCGCCGCTCAGAACGGCTCGAGGTATTGATTCTCCGCCGGGTTGTAACCGGCGCCGAGCAAGGTGGCACCGCGGCTTGCGGCACTGAATTGCAGCGACGCGCGAAGAGCGAGGTTGCGCAGCCCGCGCGCGATCGGCGACCGCAATCCCGCGATCGCTCCCATCCGATGCGACGCCGACTGAATGCGCGTCACGAAACTCTTGCGAATCGACTGGTACTGCGCCGCCACCCGCTCGAGGGGACTCCCGCCGCGAATCGCGCCGCCGAGAATTCGCATCAGCACCAGCGCATCGACCATCGCGGAATTGGCGCCCTGCCCCAGGTTCGGCGTCATCGCGTGCGCGGCGTCGCCCGCGATGAAAACCGGCGGCCGCGCCCATCGCTCGAGTTCCACCTGATGCAATTCGTCGTAGCTGGCGAGGCTCCAGTCCGCCACCGCGCGGAGCAGATTGACCGCCTCGCTTCCAAGCGGCGCCCATGAATCGACCCATTCGCCGAGTCCGCTCTCTCGGATACGGTCCCATTCGCCGATAGGAACGCTGCAAAAGATGTAGGTGCGGTCCCGCGGCAGAGGACAGATCCCGAATCTGCGGCCGTCATCGCCCCAGATTTCGCGGATGGTATCTTCGGCGGTCGCGCGGTCGGCGACCGCGCGAAGGTAGGCCTCTCCGATAGCCACGCGATGCGCGTCGATGCCCGCGGCTGAGCGCGTCGCCGAGTTGATCCCGTCGCAGGCCACCACGATACCAGCCCGGAAGGTCCGCCCCTCGTTGAACTGCAATTCGACTTCGTCGCCGTCGCGGACCAGACCGGTCATGCGATGCCCCATCCGGACGTCCACGCCGCGCCTTGTTGCGGTGTCGAACAGATACTCGTGCAGGACGTGGCGCATGACCACGCCGCACCGATTCTGCGGCACCCCGAGCGCGCCGTAGTCGACCTCTCCGACCACGCGGCCGTCGGCCAGCTCTGCCCGAAGCCGCTGCGTAGTCCGGATGCTGGGCTCGAAGCCGTCGAGCACGTCGAGCGCTTGCAGCACGCGCAGCCCGTTGCTGTGCACCAGAATTCCGCCGCCGATTCGCCGAAAGCTCCGCGTTTGCTCGAAAATTGCCGCATCGATTCCGGCGCGCTGCGCCGCCAGGCCCGCGACCAATCCGGCCGGCCCGCCCCCGACGATGGCAACCTTCATGGCGTTGTGATTACCCCCGTTGTGTTCGTGCGGCGGCCGCTGCGAGAAACGTCATCACGCAGATTGCGGCGCAGGCCGTAACGAACTGCTCTGTCCAGAGGTTATAGTAGGTACAGCGCGTTCAAGAACAGGTATCGGTATGGCCGCGAAGCCAATCCCCGATGGCTATCACAGCGTCAACCCACGATTGTTCGTGGGGGACGCGGACAAGATGGTGGAATTTCTCAAGGAGGCTTTTGGCGCGGCCGAGCGTCCCCGGGCCGACAAGCTTTCACCTGCCGAGATGGTGATCGGCGATTCGATTGTGATCGTGAGCCCCGCCGGCGCGCGTCGTGCAACGAGTTCCGTGCTCTACGTCTACGTCGCGGATGTGGATGCGTGCTACCGCGACGCGCTCCGTGCCGGCGCAACCTCGATCGAGGAGCCTCGAAATATGTTCTATGGCGATCGGCGCGCGACTGTGGATGATCCGCACGGAAACACCTGGCAGATAGCCACCCACATCGAAAATGTCTCTCCGCAGGAGATCGCCCGGCGACTCAACGATTGAATCGCGAACGCTGCGGGAGAGACTCGGGCGCGGCGCGGACGTGAAACACGCCGACGCGCGAAAATTCGCGGGCATAGTCGATCTCGATGCCGAGTCCGCGCGGAAGCTCCGCCATAGCTCCGTCCCATGACTTTCCGCTTATCAGCCACGCACCCTTCGCTCTTCCGACTGCGGCGGCAATCATCTGGCGCGAGCGAGCCGGATCTGAGCCGGGAATCGCGGCCCGCGGGTTGGAGCCCGCGAAATAGTAGTCGAACGGAACTCGGAAAAATCCGTCGGGAAATCCGCGGCTCTCGGCTTCGTTGATCAGCTTCTGGTTAGAGAAGAAGCCGGTTTCGAAGAAAATGGTCTGGTTGCGAACCGGATAAGACGATATTTGGCGGGCGATCTCGCGCCACGGCTGCTGTTCCGCCGCGAAAGTCAACGGTGAAAGCATCAGGAAGAATGTCGCCAGTCCGAACGCGGCAAGATTGCGCGCTCGCGAACCGAAACGATCGGCGATCGCGACCGCAGCCACCGCCAACACCGCGAACGACGGCGCGACGTAGCGAACGCTGAACACCGGCCGTATCACGACAGACGCGGCCACAAGCGCAATCGGCGGCATCGCGGCGATGATCAGCGCGCGGCGCAGCGATTCCGAGCGCTCCCAACCGCTTCCGCGCCCGAACGCCAGCCACAATGCGAATGCGCCGGCCGCAAGGCCAACTGCGACCTTTACGATCGGCGCCTCATGCGCGACGCCAATCCAGTCAAGCCAATGGCCGAACAGGAGCGCGTGCGTCTGCGCCGCACCCGCCGGCGCAAACGGTAGGAAGAGCGCGATCGCTATAGCCAGCGGCATCCATCCCATCGCTCGGCGGGTGCGCCACAGGTCGCGAGCGAGGATAACCCCCTCGGCTCCCACAATCAGAAGCGCGCCCAAATGAGTGTAAAGCATCGCCGCGCCAAGAGCTCCGGCGACCATTGCCCCGGCGATCCCCGGCTTGCGCCGCGTTTTTTCCATCGCCAGCAGATGCGCCAATGCCAGCGCTACGAACATGCTGTACATGCGAGCCCATCGGGCAAAAACGATCGCCAGCGGGTTGAATGCCCACAGAGCCGCGGCGCCGAGCCCTATGTCGAAGTCGAACAACTCAGCGCCGTACGCGAATATCAACGCTACACTCGCCAGTCCAAAGAAGACCGACAAAGCCCGCAGACTCGTCTCGCTGTAACCGAATAATTGGCAAAACCAGTGCAGCAGCAGATGGTAAAGGATCGGTTTACCCGGATCGAAGCTGAGCACGTTCGAGGCGACAGCGCCGATCGCCGGTTGGCTGGCCGCCAGGGCGCTGTACGCCTCACTCGGGCCGAGCGAAGCGCGGCCAAGCGCCACGGAATAAAGCGCGGCCGCTGCTACGAGGACGGATAGTGAGGTGAGGCATCGTCGCGCGCGAGCGGCGTCCGCAATCCAGCGCGAATTTGATTTTGCGGCCGGGACATGACGGCCGGAAAGAAGCCCGACTCCCACAAATGCAACCTCACGAGGCGCAAGGCTCATCCGCGCATTCTTCCTGCCCAGCCCAAAGCTCAGGCGCGCGAACATGCCTTTTCGCATCACTGGAGCATCTTTCATTCCAGCGCGGGTGTTTCGATTGGCTACAAGCTGAAAGGTTGGATGAAGCGGTATGGGAATTGCTGCCCGAGCAAGTGGATGACTCAGGGATTCAGGGCCGGATGGAAGAATCGGCGCACCGGACAGGTGATGCCGATGGTCGCTTTAATCATCGCGGTTTTGTTGGGCTTTGCGGCGCTGGGCATCGACATCTTCATGATCTACTGGGCCAAGTCGAATCTTCAGCGCGCAACTGACGCGGCCGCCATTGCGGGCGCAACGTATCTCTCAGACCTGACTTTCAGCAATCCCAACGCTGCCTGTACTTATTCGACACAGGCAGAGCAGGCCGCCTGCACCTACGCTCTGTCCAACGGAGTCTTGAGCAGTGAAATTCAGAGCATTGCAATCTCCAGCGATTCGCGTTCGATAACGGTCACGACCTCGAGAATCGTTCCAGCCTACTTCGCTCGATTGCTCGGATATACGCAGTTCACCGTTAACGCGACTGCGACGGCTACGATTCAATCGATCGGCTCCGCAAATGAGGTCATTCCGGTCGGCCTGGATTGGACGACCCCGTACACATACGGACAACAGATCACGATGATAAAAAGCGGTGGCGGTTCAACTCACTGGAATGCGCTCAGCCCGTGCGGAAGCGGCGGCGCGAACGTTCGAGATTCCATCGCGAACGGAGTGAGTTGCACGCCGCCGGTGGCGGTCGGCGACCTGATTGATATCAAGCAGGGCGCCACGGAAGGACCAATTCGGCAGGGGTTTCAAAGCAGAATCGATGCGGGCAATTCCATCGATCCCGCGGGAACCTGGGACAGTCACGCCGTGAACAATCCGCGGGCCGCAACTATGATGCTCGTGGACTGGCCGTCCGGCCGGCAAGCATCGGTCAAGGGGTTCGCCGAGGTGTGGATCGTTGCGGCAGGCAAGCAAGGACAAGTTGATATCATTTTCATCCGGCAAGTGACTTCGGGCGAGCCCGGCGGGACGATTGATGCCGGCGCGATGCATGTCACGCTGGTTCAATAGAGCAGTCCCAGCGGACCACAACCGAGTGCTTGAGAAGGACCGAAACTGGCGCGAATGATATATCGGCGCGCTGCGGTTCCAGCTTCTCAGGACAGAAAGCGTCCGAGAACGATGTGCGTTACTTTCATCTGTTTCCGCTGCCGGCCAATTCGGGGAACACGCGCAGCAGGCGAATTCGTACCTGGTCGAACGACGCGGGTGTAAACGGCTTCACGATGTAGCCGAGAGCGCCTTCTTCGGTAAAGGTCTCGCGCGTCTTCTCGAAAGGCACCGCGGTAACAATCAGGATTGCGGTATTGGGCGCTTCCTTCTTGATCGTTCGAAACGCGGTAAGAGCATCGACTCGCTCTACCGCGGGCATCATCAAGTCCAGCGTGACAAGGCGCGGCTTCAGGGCACTAAACAGCTTAAGCGCCTGAGCGCCATTATCCGCTTCCCCTACGACCTTGCAGCCCAGGTGTTCCAACTGCAGGCGAATTATCCTTCGCGCAAATGCGGAATCATCTACGATCAGGGTTTCGACAGTCACCGCTTTCTCCTTCCAGTCCGGTCCGTCGCTGAAGCCTACCTCAGACTTTGCAACCATCGCGCCCACTTCCGCAACCGCAAGGACTCGGAGACCGGCCCACTGTTCCATTTTGAGCCACCGAAGCTCCGGCGGCTGTATCGATCTTCACCTTCTGGACTGTTCGAGTTTGAAACACCGAGCCCTCTGAAAGTAGCGGCGGCGAACACCTAAGGATCGTTCAGAGAGCGCGCGACCTTCAGGCGGCGCACATGTGACTTCAATGCGTTCTTTTCAGGCGCCGCAACCGTGGCACACGCCTTGCTGAAGCTATTCGCATTGCTGAGCCATGCGGCTCGGAAGGGAGAGACTGCAAATGAAATCGTTTTTCACTCAACTGATGGTCAGATCGGGACTTCGCGAATCGAAGCCCGGCCAGACGATGTCCGAATACGCGTTGATTCTTGCTCTGGTGGTAATCGTCGGCCTTACGACCTGGGCACTGCTGGGAACCAACATAACGTCGGTGATCGGCAAGGTCGCCAGCTGCATCTAACCCGACGCGAACGGGACCGGAGTTAGAGAGCGCGGCAACAGCGAGCCTTGTGGCGCTGGAGCGTCCGGTGGAACCCTGTGAAACGCGAGCCGCACGCTGGAAGGAGCGGTGGACCCGCAAAGGCGTCCGCCGCTTTCCGCCACGGTCGCGGAAACGGGCAGAGCCTGATCGAGTTCGCGATCATCCTGCCCCTGCTGTTGCTCATGACGCTGGTCTTCCTGCAGCTCATCCTGGTTGGCGCCGTGGCGCTGGCAGTCAACGAGGCGGCTGCATCGTGCGCTCGTTACGCGGCGGTTAACCCCACTCTCGACCAGTCGGCTGTGAACACCTACCTGCAGAACAACGCTTCTCCACTGATCGCCGACTCGTACCTGGCGCCGGTCACGTTAAGCCCGTCGGCGGTGCCAAGAACCACGGGCACCCCGATTACCGTAACCGTGAGCTATGACCTGACGGGAAAGCTGGTCCTCGGTTCGACCTTCATGGGGATTGTCTTTCCCACCACGATAACCATCACCAGCACGATGGTGAGCGAATGAGCCGCGTGCGACGGCTTCTTAACAAGATGCAATGAGGCGACGGTTCATATTCTTCGCGATCGCCGCGGTCATCGCGATGCTGCTGGTGATCCTGATCAACTCCGCTCTTCGCACCAAACAGGCGGCGATCGAAGAACTGCAGCGGGGACAGGAGATGATCGTCATCGCCACGAAATCGCTCAACCCCGGCACCATGATCGAGTCCGGCAGCGTAAAGCTGGTTCCCTGGCCACGCCAGAATCTGCCGGAAGGCGCGTTCACCAGCATCGATCAGGCTGTGGGAAAGCTGGTTAAGCAACCCGTCGGAGAGAACCAGCCGTTAGTCGCAACCGCACTGTTCACCGGCGAGCATCCGGGCGGACTTCTGCCTCTTGTGATTCCGAGCGGGATGCGCGCGATGTCGATTCCGGTCAACGAAGTGAGCGACATGGCCGGGATGGTCCTGCCGCACACGCGGGTAGATGTGCTGGTTACGACCGCCGCCGGGCAAGGCGGCATCGCCAGCGATCGCACCAGAATCGTCCTTCAAAACATCGAGGTTATCGCCACCAACGCCGAACTTGAACCCTCCTCCAACCGGCCGCAAGAAGCCAAGGTGGTAACCCTGTTGGTGACGCCCGCGGATGCGGAAAAGCTCGCGGCGGCAATCCGCCTTGGGACTCTGCAACTGGCGATGCGCGGATACGCCGACCAGCAGATGGTCAGCACTCCGGGTTTCGACATCGCCAATCTGTTTGGGGCGCAGCAGCGCCCCACTGTCGCGGACGGACATATCCGGCCGATGCCGGCGCACCGCCCGCCCGCGACAGTTCCTGCCAGAAGCATCGAGATCATTCGCAACGGGACCGAACGGCAGACAGTTACGTTTATCGGTGGGCGGCCCGTTGCCCTGCCGCCGGCTTCCATTGCTCCGGCCGCTGCGGGCGCTCCCCCTGCGCCGGAATCGTCGGCATCGCCATCCGCTCCAGCAGGCATGGCATCTCCGACACCTTGAAGCTTTGAAGTGGACGAAACCCGCGTGATTCGAAACACCCATAGCCCGCTGGCATCGACGGAGGAGAGACCCATGTCGGGCGACCTTTTCAGAATCGAAGCCAACCCAAAATCGCACGCGCATGGCTCACTCGGGCATCGACGCTCAGCCGCCGGCTGCATGGCTTCGATGCTGAAAGTGATCGCGATTGTGTTTCTCGTCTCGGCGCCGGCTCACAATGCCTTCGCCGCCGAGCAACACGTCGCCGTGAACCTGGTAGCGGGCGACACTTACGTCCTCAAAGATTTGAATCCCTCGGCCACGCCCGCGGTGAGATTCGTGGGCGGCCGTCAGCCGTTCATGCTTCAGTGCACCGCTCCCGGCCAGTGTTACGTGCTCGGCGCGGAAGCGGGCCAGGGCAGCGTCCGGGCCGAACTCGCGGATCATTCCGTCGCGGTCTACGACATAACGGTCACGGCCCTCGCTGTCCCCGGCAAACCTTTGGCCCCCGGCGTCGCCCCGCCCGCGATCGAAAATGGATCAAGCGCGGCCTCCAATCCGGGCGGTAATCCGGAAGTCGCTTCATCTTCGAACCCTTCTACCGTCGAGAACTATTCATCCGCGCCTTCGACATCTCAGTCGCCGCCTTCCGGTCCGATCACCCGATACACCCAGAATCCGTCAGCAAAAGAACTGGAGGTTCCGCCGCCATCGGGCGAGCACAAGATGCCTTCGGAGACGATTCACGTTATGGCCGGATCGTCGAAGGTAATCGATTTTCCTCTGCCCCTGCGGCGAGTCTCGATAGCCGACAGCAAGACGGCCGATGTCGAAGTAACCGGACCATCGCAGCTCATGCTGGTGGGCCATCAGACCGGCTTCACCAGCCTCATCACCTGGGACGACAGCGGAAGCTACCGCGAACGGAAAGTTAGAGTGGATGCCGCGGGCCCGGGAGAAGTGCAACTCAACGTTGTGGTTGCGGAATTGAATCGCACCAAACTCGAAGAACAAGGGGTTGATATCGCGGTGGCGCTTCAGAAGGCCGGTGTCTCATTCGTGAGCCTGCCCGGGATGGTAGCAACGCCGTACAACCCGACTATCAACCTGGCCGCACAGGGCGGCGCGGGAACCATCGTTGCTCTGCCGCCGGCCGGCGTGGTTCCGACCGGAGGACAACTCATCCCGCTGCTACTGTCGCCAAGTTTGACTTACGGAGTTGCGACCCAAAACGGCCAGGTTTCCACGAACACTTTCATTCAGCTTCTCGAGACTCACGACATGGCAAAAATCCTGTCCTCGCCGCGATTGATCGCGGAGTCGGGGCAGGAAGCCAAGTTCCTGTCGGGCGGCGAGATTCCGATCGTTATCGCGCAAGCGCTCAACACCTCGATCGTTTTCAAGCAATTCGGCACTTCAGTGAACTTCGTGCCGACCATCGTGGATGAAGAGCACGGCGAGATCGATCTGGCGGTCCGGCCGGAGTTTTCCGAACCCGACTACAGTCAAGGCGTGCAACTGTTCGGTTTCACGGTTCCGGCTTTCATTACCCGCCGGGCGGATACCAGCGTCAGACTGAAGGAAAATCAGACTTTCATCATCGCCGGTCTGCTGCTCGATACTGACCGTTCGCAACTGCAGAAGGTCCCTTACCTGGGCGACATACCGTATCTGGGAGCGCTTTTCCGGCATACGTACTGGCAGCACGTGAAGTCCGAGCTGGTGATGACCGTGACACCCGAGATCATTCGCCCGATCCCGAGCGGCGCGCAGGTCGCGCTGCCAATCGAGCGCGGACCGATGACGCGCGAAGAAACGCGGACTCGCCCTTTGGCCCAGCCCGACGTGACCAGACCGAGACTACCCCTGATTGGAGATCCATGAGAACAAGCGATGAGGGATCGCCCGCACGGCCTTCGCACCGGGCGCAGATCAAACTCGAACTGGGCGGCGGAAGCGCCACCGAGCGGGCTCAAATCAAAGAAGCGCTTGCCCGCGTCGAGGACGTTCAGGCCGAGGTCACGGAGATCGACGACGTATATATGACCGGACCCTCCGGCGATCCTGATATCGGCTTGTTTATGGTGGTTCTCGACCCGCGCGATCTCATCAAATGGCGATCGGTTCTGCGTCCTCCCGGCCTGGCCAATCAGCCGGGCCTCGTAGTCGCTCTGCTCGCGGACAAGTCGCCGGAGCCGATGCGGGCCGCGCTTCGCGCGGGCGCGGACGATGTGCTCAGCTTGCCGCCGACCTACGAAGAGACGGTGCGATGCCTGCTGCGTGCGAGCGAACGCCAACGGTTCCGGCAGGGCCAGTCTGAAAAGCTGACTTGTTCGTTGGTGAGCGTCGGCAGCGGTGGCGGGCTCGCCCCGCTGACCGTGAACCTCGGATTCGCGATGAATCGGATGTTTCAGAAGCGGGTAGTCCTGGTGGATCTGGATTTGCAAGCCGCGCCGCTTGGCGTGCTTCTCGATCTCGAGCCCGAACACACTATCAGCGAACTCGCCGATCCGACCAGCGTCATCGATTCCATTCGCCTCGAGTCGGTTCTGTGCAAGCACGAATCGGGAATTTCGATGCTGGCCGCTCCCAAAAGGATCGAAGATGCGGAGCTGGTCTCCACGGCGTCAGTAGAGGCGGCCTTGAAGGTTCTGCGCGACATCTTCGAAGTAACCCTCATCGATTGCGGCACCCACATTAACGAAAACTCGGTGGTGGCATGGGAGCACTCCGAGTGGCTGTTTTATGTCGTCGAACAGTCCGTTACCGGAGTTCGCGCCGCGCAACGCTTTCTGACGCTTTTCGAGCGGCTGGGACTGCGCGACGGACACCCGTCGCTGCTGCTCAACCGCTACGATCCCTCAAATCCCATCACGCCCGAACAGATCGAGGCGGCGCTGCAGATTCCGATCTTCGCAAAGGTGCCGCGCGACGATTATGCCTTCAATCAAATGCAAATGACCGGCAAAAACGCGTGGAGAATCTCGTCGAGCAGTGGCGTCAGGTCCAGCTTTGAATCGATCGCGCGCAGGATGGTGGCCGCCGCGGAAGCGCGTGAGGAGCGCAAACCGGGACTCTTCAGCCGGCTGCTCAGCAGTCTCGGATTCTGACAAGGAGAATCAGGCAATGGGATTGCTCGACAGGCTTCAGAAGCAGCCCGGAGTTGGCAAGACAGAACCATCGCTGCTCGAAAGACCGGCCTCACGCATCGCCATCACCAGCGCTACGCCGGAACAGGAATTGTTCGAATACCTGAAGACGCGCGTCGAAGACCGCCTGTTTCAGCGTCTTGACACCGGGGCGCTCGAAGAGGCGGGGCCGACGGGGCTGCTGTCCGAAATCACCAAGGTGGTCGGCGAGATAGTCGCGGAAGAAAAGCTGCTTCTGACCGCCGAAGATCAGGCCCGTCTGGTGGAACTCACCACCAACGAGATGATCGGACTGGGACCGCTCGAACCGCTGCTCCAGGACAACGAGGTCTCCGACATTCTCGTCAACGGCTACAATGAGACCTATATCGAGCGCAAAGGCCGGCTGATCCGCACCGGGGTCAAGTTTCGCGATGACAACCACCTGATGCGCGTGATTAACCGCATCGTCTCCCGGGTAGGCCGCCGGATCGACGAATCCTCGCCGATGGTGGACGCGCGCCTGCCCGACGGGTCGCGCGTCAACGCGGTGATTCCGCCGCTGGCGATTGACGGTCCCGCGCTTTGCATTCGGCGCTTCGGCGCGCACGCCAGCGACATCTCGTTCCTGGTGCAGAACGGAAGCCTGACCACGGAGATGGCGGCGTTTCTGCGCGCGGCGGTCGGAACCCGGCTTAATATTCTGATCAGTGGCGGAACCGGCACCGGCAAAACCACGCTCCTGAATTGCTTTTCGAGCTTCATTCCCGAGACCGAGCGCATCATCACGATCGAAGATGCGGCCGAACTCGCGCTTCAACAGCCGCACGTGCTGCGTCTCGAGACCCGCCCTCCCAACGTCGAGGGCAAAGGCGAGGTCACGCAGCGCGATCTGTTCAGAAACACGCTGCGAATGCGGCCCGATCGGATAATCGTCGGCGAGGTGCGCGGCGCCGAAGTGCTCGACATGCTTCAGGCAATGTCCACCGGACACGACGGCTCGATGGCGACTATCCACGCCAACACGCCGCGCGATTCGCTGAGCCGTCTCGAGATGATGATGCTGCTGAGCGGAATCTCGCTGCCCGAGCAGGCGATGCGCCAGTATATCGCTTCGGCGATCAATCTGATTATTCACATCAGCCGTTTCTCGGACGGAAGCCGCAAAGTCGTGAAGATTTCGGAAATCACCGGGATGGAAGGCGATGTGGTGCTGCTTCAGGACCTGTTCGAATACGTCCGGGTGGGGGTAAGTGCGACCGGCAAGGTGCTCGGCAATTTCCGCGCCTGCGGCGTGCGCTCCGTGTATGCGGATAAGATTGCCGCGATGGGATTCTCGGTAAGCGATCTCCACATGGAGTCGTGATGGAACTGGTAGTTTCAATTATCGCCCTGATTCTTCTGCTGTCGCTGGCGATAATGTTCTATGAGCGCAGCCGGCGCGGGGAGGCCGCGCGCGAGCAGTTGCTGCGCGAGCGCATCCAGGGCACTTTCGTCGCGACCCGTTCTATCACCACCACCGCCCCATCCGCGCTTCGCGTCGAACGTCCGCGCAGCGAACTGACTCGACGGATGGAACGATGGCTCGCGCAGGCCGGAATCGAGATGCCGCTTTTTCAGTTCGTCATACTGGTCGCGATGATCTGGGTCGCCGGCACGCTGCTTTCGGCTTTGTGGGTAAGCGCGGGCATCGCCCTGATCTACGGAATCGGATTCGCGGCGGCTCCGCTCGTGTACGGAGTCGTGCAGCGCAGGCGGCGACTTAGAACCTTCGGCCAGCAACTGCCGTACGTTCTTGACTTCGTCCGATCGGCGCTGCGCGCCGGACATACCCTGTTGCGTGCGTTCAAGATGTCGTCCGAGAATGCCCCTGAACCGATAGCCACGGAAATCAAGCTGGCGCTCGAACAGATGCGCTTCGGCGCGAGCCTGCCCGATGCGCTCGACAGCATGCTCAAGCGCGTCCCGGAGGAGTCGCTGGAGTTCTTTGTGGCGGCGGTAAGAGTTCAGAGCACCATCGGGAGCGGCGTCGCCGAGGTTCTCGATCGGGTTTGCGATGCGATCCGCGACCGCCAGCGCCTGCAGCAGCAACTCCAGACTTTGACCGCGCAGTCGCGGATGAGCGGAATGATCGTGGGAGCCCTGCCCTTTCTCCTGCTCGTCATCTTCACGATCATACGGCCCGAATACACGCGGCCGCTGTTTTACGATCCGATCGGCATCCGGATGCTTGAAATCGCGGCCGCGCTGGACATCGTCGCGTTTATCATCATTCGACGGATGGTCAGCATCAACTGAGGCGCGACCCATGTCGATTATGATGCTGAATCTGCTGGTCCTGGTTCTCGCCGCGCTCGTCTGCATCTCTCTGTCCCTCGCGTTTTCAGGCGACAAAAACCCGGTCAGCGAACGGCTGGCCTCCGTTCCATCGCCAACAGGAAGGGCCAATGCCGTCAACCGCATTCGCGGTGTCTTCAACCGGGCTGCCGCCTGGCAAACCGAAGGGACGGCCAAAACTCCTTCGCAGATTCATATGAACCGGCTGCTGTCCAATGCCGGTTTCCGCGGCGCGGTTGCTGCCGCCATATTCCAGTTCATCCGCATCGCGATGATGGCCGGCCTCGCGTTTATCGGGCTTGTGATTGGAATGGCACTTGACAAGTCCCTGGTTGGCGGCGCCGCATTAGGATGCCTTCTCGGATACGTAATTCCCACCTACGTGCTCCAGCGAATGGCCCAGGCACGCCGCCGCCGCATCCTGCGCGAACTGCCCGACCTGCTCTCCCTGATGGTGGTAGCTCTTGAGGCGGGAATTTCTATCGGCGAAGTCATCAGGCTGGTCGGACTCGAAACGGAGCGACAGGGCCGTGTGATGGGCAGCGAACTGTCGGCTACCGCCGCCCAAATGGAAGCCGGTCGCGACCTCGAGGACAGTCTCAAGGACCTTGCGGAAAGAACCGGGGTTGATGAAGTCAAATCTCTGGCGGCATTGGTGATTCAGAGCGAAAAGGTGGGAGCAAGCCTTGCCCCCGCTCTGCGCGCCAGCGCCGATCTGCTCAACTCACGCCGCCGACTTGCCGCTGAGGAAATGGCGCACAAGACCGCGGTGAAAATGCTCTTTCCGCTGGTGTTCCTCATCCTGCCGGCGATGATGCTGGTCGTGCTCGGCCCCGCTGCCCTCCAAATCATGAAGATCTTTGGATGGGCTAAGTAAGGCGGGCTTTCGGCATCGATGGACCCATGGCGGAACAAGTCCCGCGCCGGACCCTGACGGCATTCGCCGTCTACCTGGCCATCTCGGTTGCGGCCTTCGGCGCTCGCGTCGGATTCGCGCCGCGCTACTTTCATGTCGGCTTCGGAGCCGATCCTTCTGCGCTGATGTGGTGCCTGGTATGGTGGCCACACGCCATCGCCCATCGCCTCAATCCCTTCGTCACCAGCGCGATTTGGACGCCGAGCGGCTTCAATCTCACCTGGGCCACCTCTGTGCCCGCGGTGGCTTTGGTTCTGGCGCCGTTCACCCTCGCCTTTGGCCCCGTCGCTTCCTACAACCTCGCCGCGCTTGCCGCGCCTGCGCTATCGGCATGGACGATGTTCCTTCTTTGCCGCCGCATTACACGGAAGTTCTGGCCGGCACTTGCGGGAGGGTTTTTGTACGGCTTTTCGCCCTATGAACTCGGCCATCTGCTGGGCGGACATCTGAGCTTGACCGTTAACTTCGTTCCACCCTTGTGCGTACTGGTCTTTCTCGCGTTCCTGGAGGGGACACTGCCGCGCAGCCGTTTTGTCCTCTATCTGGCGGGACTGCTCATCCTTCAATGTCTCATCTCAAGCGAGATTCTCGCGACCATGACGGTGTTCGGCGCGATTGCGCTTGCCGCCGCGGCGGCGCTGACGGCGAAAGAATCGCGGCGCTGCCTGAGGGCTGCGACCGTAGCCGCTGCTTCGGCCTATGTGCTGGCGGCTTTGATTCTGTCGCCTTTTCTTTACTATGCGCTCGCCGATGGGGCCGCTTTGCGACACCCGCTTTTTCCCGCAACATTCTTTTCTGCCGATCTATTGAACTTTGTAATCCCCTCTCCCTTGATGCTCTTTGCGCCTCGAGCGGCCGCCGATCTCACCGCGCGCTTTTCCGGGAATCTACTGGAAGATCAGTTCTACCTCGGCCTTCCTATGCTGCTGCTCGCGGGTTTGTACTTCTGGCCGCGGCGAAACGAGCCCTCGGCGCGCCTGCTGATTCTGCTGCTGGCCGCAGCCGCAGCCGCCGCGCTCGGGCCGATTCTTCATGTGGCCGGCAGGCCGGTCGCGCCGACGCCATGGGCGCCCGCGTATTATTTGCCGCTGCTCAAGAACGCTCTTCCGGTGAGATTTGCCAACTACGCATTCCTGCTGCTCGCAATTGCGGTGAGCATCGTTCTTTCGGATCGCAGAGTGCGCATGGAGAAGGCGGTTGCGGCTTACGCGCTCGCCGCCCTGCTTCCCAATCCGCTCCTCCTGCTCTCACCATCGCATTACGACGAACCTCCATTCTTCGCGGAAGGGCTATATCGAAAGGTTCTGCACCCGGGCGACAACCTGATCGTGCTTCCGTACGGACCGAACGGTCCGAGCATGCTTTGGCAGGCGCAGTCGTGGATGTACTTCAACATGGCGGGCGGATATATCGGTCCGACGCCCGATCCCTTCCGCCGCTGGCCCTTCGTCAACGCCGCCCTCTTTTCTCTTCCGCTGAACAACTCGAAGCTTCAGACGCAAGCCTTCGTGGCGGCGCATCGCGTAGATGCGATCGCGGTGGTCGATGGCGCAGCCAGCGCTTCTGAGCTGACGACATCGTTGGGGATTGCGCCAGTCGAGCTTGGCGGCGTTTCTTTCTACAAATTGCCGCCATCGCAAGGCGAGGTTCCGGCGGCATCGGAACTCAACCATCTCGAACTGGAGGCCGCAAATCAGTGGACCAACGTCCTGATCAGAGCCGCCGAATCGTACCTCGCGGCTGGAAATCGCCTCGACGAAGTGAATCCGGCCGCCTTGTTCGCAGCCGGTCTGCTGCCTCCTTCCAAATGGGCGGAAAACCTGGAAATGGTTCTGGCCGGCACCAGTCATGGCGCGATTAACGGACTCTGGGTTGGCCCCGGCCCATCCGACAGCCTGGCAATCGGATTGTTCGCGTCGCCTGTGACGGCGGCTCTGCTTAACGCCCGCTTTGACTCTGGAGCGGTGGAGACGCTTTATCCCTACCCAAGGCGGTACACGCCCAAAACTGCGGACGAGGGCGAGACTGAATTCATGCTGGTTGCGATTCACCGCGATTTTGCCCGCCGACTACTCGAAACCGAACCATCCAGCGCTTACACGGCCGGGGCAATGAACGATCGGGCTCCAATCGCGCTAACCAACGGTCACAACGAAAAGTGGACAACTCGGAAGTAGCAACGTCGGCGGCAGGCTGCTACAAGGTGTCTTGATTTCGCACAGGCGTTCGATTTCCAAGCAAAGCCCGGACAGGTCTCGCTCGTGGATCCCCTGCACGTCCGACGCCGGTGATGGCTACGGCGCACGGCCAAACTGGCTCGCAAGTTGCTTGTTTCCCAGGGTGACACTGTTCCCAAGGAGAGGATCAGATTATGTCCGATCAAAATCGTCTTGCCGGCTTTTCAGTGATTTTCGGCGCAATGCTGCTGGCCGCATCCGTTAATATCGCATTCTTTCTCGGCAAGGGGGCCGTACCGCCATTTCTGCTCGTGATCCTGCCGTCGATGCTGGGGGCGGGACTTTTAACGGCAGGTATTCTGTACAAGCGGGACCTGTTCGCGAACAACCACGAACACCCCATGCCTTCGCCGCGCCACAACTAGAGCGTCCCCGGATCTTCGACAATCTGGGCCATCCGCGCTTTGAAGACCGCGGCGGATGGCAAGCGGCATCGCGCACGCCGTATTCGCCGGAACCAGGTATCAGGGAAAGTACCTGGCTGCGGGGACGTGCGCGGCTTTACCGTGCTGCTGGATGGGCGATGCCGGCAACTGGGACCGCGCGAAAAGCAGCGAGTCGCGGTCGCGATAAATCAAGCCCCATCCCCGAGCTTTGGCCATCAGTCGGGCGGCCGGTGCGGCGGGCGGGAGGAGCGCGAAGTCATGTGGATATTTGCGCAGCACCTGTTCCCCGCCAGCGCCGGAAAAATAGAACGCGATATAATCCAGCACCACCGGAATCGGATAGACCATATCGTATCGGCTGTCGACAAATACCCGCGACTCCGGACCCATATGCCAGATCAGATACTCGCCCCATTCGAATGCGCTCAGGATATTGCCGCGCAGCCCGTGTTCCTTCATGAACTCGACCGCCCCTGACGGATAGGGCATGTCGAGCGGAAGCCGCGGCGAGAACTCTCCCGCCACCGCCGCCATCGCGAGCGCGGCACCCGCGACTATCCACTGCGGCCAATGGGAGGCTGCGGCCGGCTCGGGCTTCTTCCCGCGCGACTCCGCCATCGCCATCATCCCGTGGCGCGCAACCGGCAAAGTACATGGGATTGCCGCAAGCGGCACGTTGCGAACCGCCTTGAATGCCGCGGCGGTCATGAGGAGCGCGATCGCGACGAGGGGAAGATCGCCGCCACGCGGCCGGGCGATCAGGCCCGCCGCCAGCGCCGCTACCAGCGCTATGAAGCATAGGTACACCGCGATACCCCAATGGTTGAATCGCCATTGATCGCGAAATGCGGCGGTTAGCGGCTGCCAGTCCGCGAAAATCCTGAAAGTCGGCGAAGTCCACAGCGTCGTAAACACCGTTCGCCAGCCTTCAACGCCATAGGGTGTGACAAGAGTAGCCAGAGTCGCGGCGACCGCGATCGCAGCGATCTGAACTCGCCTCCGAGCGCGCCATTCCAGCGCCGCTTTGACCAGGGCGTAGGCAAACAGTGCCGCCAGCCCAGCGACAAATCCGCCATGCAGATTGGCCCACAGCGCCATCAGCGGCACAACCGCCCAAAGCTGTCCGGATCGCCTGTAATTGTCGCGCGCCAGCATCAGCAGCATCGCGGCCAGCAGCGCATAGGTGTAGAGTTGCGGACGAAACTGCATGTGTGGAGCTATCGCGGCAATCGCGACCGCCAGCGTGTTCATCTGAATCGCCACGCTCGCTCCGGTCTCCGCAAGTGCAAGCGCAAGAAGCACGACCGTTGCGCTCACCAGCGCGAGTTTCCACATCTTGAGGCCGACAACACCGAAGCGATCGTAGACAAAAGCGAGGCTGACTTCGGAAAGGTACTCGTGGTCATGCCAGGGGCGGCCGGCGGCGGTGTATGAATACGGATCGCGCGAGACGGCGTGCCGGCTTGCAATCATTTCCTGTCCGAAGCGGATGTGTCCCCATAAGTCCGGATCGGTGGATTGCCACACATTCGCGACCAGGATCAGCGCCACGATCAGCAGTGGCGCGCGCCCAAGCAGCGAGCGCGGCCTCGGCGCGCTGGTGACGAATGCGTCAGCGGCGTTCGTTGTATTCATCGCGCCCGCATTCCTCGAATCGGATCGAATCTCCGATCCTGGTGCCGCTTGCGTCGCACGCGCCGGCCGGCAGTTCCAGCGCCTGGACCGCGCCGAAGACGATCGACGACAATCGCCAGGGCCGGAGTGCGCGATCGATATGAACGATGACGCCGCCGCGATCCACGAAGACGATGTCGATCGGAAACCGCACGAAGAACATATGCATCCACAGAAACGGCTCGAAGCGACCGCGTACGATGAGCAGTCCTTCGCCAGGCTTCAGTCGATCGCGCCCTATCAATCCTCTGCTTCGGGCGAGATGGCCCGCGGCTTCTTCAAGCCTCGGGCACAGCATCGATCCGCGCGTCTGATTGATCGCCCGCACGGTCCGCGGTTCAGGTTTGGCGGTCGCGTTCCGCATCCCGGCAAACGGCCGGAGCCGGACCTTAGGGATGAAACACCGCGTTGAACCACAGTTCGTTTCCCGACACGCGGTTCTGGGCGGCGAATTCGAAGTCGTATTTGCAGTACAAATCGACGGCCAGCCACTTCGTAAGCCGCACCGTGTATCCACCTATCGGGCCCAGCCCGATTACGCGGCCCTCGTACGATCCCAGGACCGCGGAGGGTCCGCTATCGGCGGTCGTCTGTTGAAACGCGTAGCCGGCCGTACCGAACATGAATCCGTTGGAGAAGTGCTGCACAAAGGCGAAATCAGCATGAAACTCGTCGCCGCTCGAATAGTGATCCGCCGGGTTCGTGGTGTTGATCGTATAGCCGGTGAACAGGGAAATCTCGTGCCCCCCTTCATCCATCCAGGTTAACCCGATGTCAGGCTCGAAAGCCCAGCGGTTGAGGCCAATGCTGATGATCGAATTGGGATCGTAGTTGCCCGTCGGCGCGTAGAATGCGAACGATGCGGTCAGGTGGAACTGCCGCAGATCCCATCCCAAAATCACCGGCAAAAAGATTCCGTCGCCGATCCCCGCGACCGTCAGTGTCTGTTCCGGCGTCGGAATGCTCGGGGGACCAATATGTGCGCTCTGCGCTGAAATTCGAACCATCTGAATGGTGCCTACCGCGTAGCGCGCGCCCAGGATCGAGAACGGCGTCACGTACCCGAGGAATACGGCATCATTGTACGTGTCAGTCTTGGTATCGGCCTCGATTCTTCCGTCTTCGGTCACCGCGCGGGAACTTGCCGCCTGGTACATGAACATGTTCTTGACCATCAGGGCTCCGGGAGGCGGCAGCAGTCCCGCGCCCAGGTCCATCAACCCCGGCCGGTAGGTGCTGATTCCGTATTCGGATGCCGAAGCAAACGGTGCGGTTGCGCAACTTCCGATCAACACGATGAGCGGAATAGTCACGATCCGGTGGATGCCGCGGCCAAAGCGACGCGTGTGAAATACCGGCAACATCGAGAAATTCCTCACGGCTCGGCTTGACGCGCAAGGACGGAGCACACGAGATCGCATTCAGCGCGAAAAGCGGGGAAAAGTTCCGCGGCTTTCTCCAGCGTCTTGTCGCGCGCCGCCTGATCGATGGCCGCGGCCATCTCGAACATCCGCCTGGCCCCGAAAGTCCCCGCGGAACCCTTCAGATTGTGGGCGACTCGCGCGATCGTGTCGCTGTCTTTCGCATCCAACGCCCTGCTGATTTGTTCCACCCCTTTGATCGTTTCGTCGCGGAAGAGGCCAACGAGTTCGCGCAGGAGTTCATCCCCTTCCTTTTTGAACCCCGCGACGGCTTCCGGATCGCATACGTCTTCAAAAGGTCGCGACGGAGAGGGCGACGGCGCGGACGAGAAGCCTTCGGGAGCCTTCGCTGCGGCAGGCGGCGCAGCCTCGCCTTTCTCCGAAACCTGCAGCACCGGGGGCGCGGCCGCCGGTGTCGAACCGTTCGCTCTTTTATCGGTCGCACTCGCCGGGGAAGGCACTTCGGACGCGGGCGCGGAGGCCTGGGGAATCATCTCCGCCAAAGTCGCATCGAGAACCTCTTCGGTGACCGGTTTGCTGATATAGCCATCCATCCCCGCAGCCAGACACTTTTCGCGGTCGCCCGGCAGCGCGTGGGCGGTCATGGCGACGATCCTGGTGCGCCGCGGAGCTTCCTCGCTCTGCCTTATTCGGCGAGTGGCTTCGTAACCGTCCATTTCAGGCATCTGGCAATCCATGAAAATCAGGTCATAAGCCTTGCGGCTTGCGGCCCGCACGGCCTCGATACCGTTGGCCGCCAGGTCGACCTCGACACCGAGCTTGTTGAGCTGCAGGCGGGTGACTTTCTGATTGAGGGGATTGTCTTCAACGAGCAGGATATTGAGTTTTTGCCCTTCGAGCGGCCTGAATTTGCGGACTCGGGGAGCTTTTTCAGCGGAGCGGCCGCCCGCTTCTTCGACGCTCAGTGCCGCGGCGAGCGTGTCGTAGAGAAGCGATTCCGGAACCGGCTTCATCAGCCAGCCCGCAATCTTGATCTCCTTTGAGAGTGCGGCGTATTCAGCGCGCGTTCCGGCGGACGACGCGAAGACCATAATCGGACGTGGTATCGTGGTTTCCGCAAGAATTCGTCGCGCCAGCTCAACCCCGCCTACTTCGGGCATCACCACATCGATTATCGCGACCTGATACGGTTCGGCCCGCGTGCTCCTGAGAATGACCAGCGCTTCCTCCGCCGATTGCGCGGTGGTAGGCCGCATGCCCCAGGCCGAGACCTGGCGTGCCAGGATCTGGCGGCTGTTCGCATTGTCGTCCACGATGAGCACTTTGGTCCCGCGCATCGTCGCGAACCGCTCGGAGGCCGGCTTGCTGGTGTCGATCTGCTTGCCAAGCTTGAGGGTGAACCAGAATGTCGATCCTTTCCCCGGCGTGCTCGAGGCGGCGATCGTGCCATGCATCGCATTAACCAACTCGTGCGCAATCGAGAGGCCGAGACCGGTTCCTCCGTAATGCCGGGTCGTTGATGCATCCACCTGGGTGAACGCGCGGAAGAGCAGATGTTGCTTTTCCTTGGGGATTCCGATTCCGGTGTCGCGCACCTCGAAACGCAGCACCGCATCCTTCGGCGTCTCAGACAGCTTGCTGATCGACACCCCGACCTCGCCGTGCTCGGTAAACTTGACGGCGTTGCTGAGCAGGTTGACCAGAATCTGCCTGAGGCGCCCGGGGTCGCCGCGCAGACGGCGAGGAACGTCCGCGTCGATCGAGACCACCACCTCGAGACGCTTGTGGCGCGCCTGGTCCGCAACCTGCTCGACGGCGCCTTCCACCACGTGGCCCACGTTGAAGTCGGCCTCTTCGAGCACCAGCTTGCCCGCGGCAATCTTGGAAAAATCCAGGATGTCGTTGACCAGCGACAGAAGCGCATTACCGCTCTCGCGCACATCGCGCGCAAATTCGCGTTGCTCGCTGTCAAGCTTCGTGTCGAGCAGAAGCCCGGTCAGTCCGATAATCGAGTTGAGCGGCGTGCGAATCTCGTGGCTCATATTGGCGAGAAACTCCGACTTGAGCCGGGCACCCTCCAGTGCCGCGTCGCGGGCAGCGGCCAGTTCCGCCTCCAACTGCTTCTGCTCGCTGATGTCCTGAGCCATGACCGACAGGCCGATCACCGTGCCGGCGGAATCGACGATCGGAGATTGCGTGAGCACGACGCTGATAGAGTGGCCATCCTTGTGCAGCCGGGTGGCCTCGAAGCGTTCGGGCCTGCCCGACTTGAACACCTGGTCGGCGTGGCGAACCATTTCCGCACGCTGGTCAAGCGGCACCAGCAGCGCTCCGCTGTGGCCGATGATTTCGGCGCCGCTGTAGCCGAAAAGCCCTTCCGCAGCCGGATTCCAGCTCGTGATGGTCAGATCGCGGGTCTCGCTAAAAATCGCCTCGCCCGATGAATCGACGATCGAGGCCAGAAGCGAGCGCTCCTTTTCGGCGCGCTTGAGCTCGCTGACATCGCGAATGGTGACCAGGATCTGCTTCCCTCCGCCCTCGGCCCGTTTGAAGGCGGAGGTATTCAGCGACACCGGTACCTCCTGGGCGCCGCGAGTCAGCAGGAGCAGTTCGGCGCCGTGCACTCCGCCTTCTTTCCAGGTGCGCTCGATCAATTGCTCGACCTCGGCAATCTCGGAAAAGAGCGCCGGCAGCCTGGTGCCAATGAGCTCATCGCGGCGGTAGCCGGTCAGAGCGGCCGCCCGCTCGTTTGCGTCCGTGAGCAGCAGCTCGCGATCGCATACCAGCAATCCATCCGGAGACGCCTGCACCAGGCTCGTGCTGTATTCGCGCTCTTCGCGGAGGGTGGCTTCGATTCGCCGCTGTTCGGTTACATCGCGCGCTACTCCGAAAATTCCGCCTGGTTCGCCCTTCCGGTAGAAGATCGATGCGTTGAAAGATATCGGAACTTCTTTTCCGCTTGCGGAGCGCAGCAGCAGCGCGGCGTTGGTGACGAATCCTTCGGCAAAAGCCCGCTTGACGGCGGCGAGGGCGGCGGCCGATTCCACAAAGTACGACTCGAACGGGCTGCCGATCAGAATTTTCTTTGGAACTTCGGTCAACCGCGCCATCTGTTCGTTGGCTTCGACGATGCGCAGCTCCTTGTCCACGGCGATCATTGCATCCACCGAGGACTCGAACAGGCCGCTGGTGTATTCCTGGGCTTCGCGCAGATCCGACTCGATCTTTTTGAGCTGGGTGATGTCGCGAAGAATTCCGGAGAGCCCGATGAGATTGCCCCCGATATCGTAGATTCCCGATGAAACGATCGAGACGTCGATCAACTCTCCGTCCTTGCGCTTAAGCTTCACCTCGATCCGGGGCAGAGATTCGTGGCGGCGCGCACTTTCCATCTGTTGGGCAATTGACGCCTCGGCGAAGGCGCGCGTCTGCTCGACATTGTAGAGAGCGGCGGTTTGGCCGATCGCCTCGCTCGCGCTGTAACCCAGCAGTTTTTCGGCGCCACGATTCCAACTGGTGATTCGGCCGTCCGTGTCCAAGCTCACAACCGCGTCTTCCGTAGAGGAAACGATCGCCGCCAGCAGGGCCTGTTCGCGCGCAGCCGCCTTGCTTTCGGTCAAATCGTGCATGATGTTCGACATGCCGATTACGTTTCCAGCACCGTCGAAAATTGCGGAAATCGTGAGCGACAAATCCACCATGCACCCGTCCTTGCGACGCGCGGGCACTTCGAGATGCCGGATTACGGTCCCGGGATTGGTGTGCAGCGCCGTGAGGTCTTCTTCCAAGAGGCGCTGAGCGTGGCTTTGAAGCTCGGGCGGAACGTACAGGTCGAGAATGGTCTTGCCGATTGCTTCGTGCGCGGAAAATCCGAAAATTCTCTCCGCTCCACGATTCCAGGTCATAATGCGAAAATCAGTTCCGAAACTGACAATGGCCTCTTCGGAGCTCTCAACGATCGCGGCAAGCATCGCCTGTTCGCGTTGCGCACGCCTGAGACCCGTCACGTCGCGAAAGACCTGGAATATTCCGATCGGCTTTCCTTCACGGTCATAGATGCCGGAGACCACCAGCGAGATGTCTATCGGTTGCCCATTCTCGCCCGGAAACGGGACTTCAAACTGATGGAAGATTCGCTGTCCCGACCGCAACGCCACCACGTCCTCGGCGGCCTCGCGGGAAATTCGCTCTTTCAGGTGCGCAGGGAGCATCTTCTCGAGCGGCATCCCGATTACTTCGGACGCTTTGAGGCCCAGCAGCTTTTCGGCACTGCGATTCCATCCGATGATCTTGAGATCCAGCGAAACGGCCGTAATGGCGTCCTGGGACGACTCGACTATCGCGGCGAGCCGCTCCAAGTCGTGCTCTCTGCGCATCTGCTCGGAGACATCGCGCGCGATTACCGAGATGCCGGCAGGCTGCGAGCCGGAGTTGTGAATGGCCGAAACAAAAAAGGCTACCTCCAACAGCTCGCCGTCCTTGCGCTTCACGGCTGAAACGAAGTCGAGCGAACGCGTCGGGCCGCGGCGAATCTGGTCGAGTCCTTCCTCGAACCGGGTTCTTGATTGCGGACCGTCCCTGGCAAAGACCTCGGCCGCGCCATGTCCGATCGCCTCCTCCGAACTCAGGCCGAATAGCCGCTCGGCCCCCCGGCTCCAGGTTACGATGCGTCCATCGAGCGAAAGACTGACGATGGCGGTATCAGTGCTTTCAGCGATGGCCGAAAGATGCGCTTGCGTTTTTCGGCTGTGCTCGAGGCGGTCGGATTGTTCGGCGAGGGTTTGTTCGAGGGCCTTCAACTGGCCTTCGAGCGTCGCGATGCGAGCGTGCAATTCACGTTCGCGCGCATTGCCGTTCTCGATGGAATTGACCATCCGTTATTCTCATTACCGCTCGGATCGTGAAGAGCGAGGGATTGCGAGAGGGGTGCGGCCCCAGTCTCGATTGAGCAACGGCAGAATCGAGCCGGCCGCTCCAACCAATAGGCGAGCGGATTCCCTCACGGCGAAATGCCTCCTTTTCGCCGGCAGATCGGCTTCTCTCGAATGCCCACGCCTGAATGTCAGCAATACTGATGCCGGACTTGGAGGGTGCAACTCGCGCCAACGCTTAGCCGCGCGGCGCGATTTTTGTCCCCTTGAGCGATGCGTGTCACCAAATGCGACAGCGGCAGCTCTCCTCAGTGAGTGGCTTTCATCGCAAGACCCGCCGGAGCCTTCGCTGTCGCGGTGAGAGGCTTGATCGCGGACGATTCGCCTGTCGCTCGCGACATTATGCTTTCCGTCTCGGGCGAATTCGATGCACGGTCGTGGGGGAGGCCGGATGCTCTTCGCGGTGTTGCTGATTCGAACAGGTGCCGAACCGCGCGATATCAGTTCCAGTCAAACGCTGGAGGGCAGGATTATGGTGAAAAGGGTTCCGTTGGAACGGTCGGAATCGACCTCGATTCGGCCGCCATGAGCACGAACTATTTGATCGGCGATGTACAGACCCAGTCCCAGGCCTTCCTGATACTTGTCGCTCGCCCCGCGCGAAAAAGGGTCAAATAACCGCGGGATTAGCTCCGGCGCGATGGGCTGGCCCTGATTGGCGACCTGGATGCGCACGCCGTCGGATGCACTTCTGGCGCTGACAACAATCGGAGCATCGGGACGGCCGTAACGCAGCGCGTTCTCAACCAGGTTGGTCAATGCCTGCAGCATCCGATCCGGGTCGGCATTTGCCAGGCACCCCTCGCCGCCTTCGATCGTGATTTGCCTGCGCGGATATGAAGCGGAAAACTGCTGAACCACCGAAGCTGCCAGCGCGCCCAGATCAACCCTCTTTGGCCGGATGACAATTCCGGAGCCGAGCCGCGCGCGGGTCGCGTCGACCAGTTCCTGCGCCAGCTTGATAGCGCGCGCCGCGCTCTGATCGATCCTGTTGACGGCCTCCGCGAGCTCGCCGTCAAGGGAAGCCTCGGTTTTGAGAAATCCGGCGGCGATGCGGATAAACGACACGGGATTGCGCAGCTCGTGTCCCACCACCCCCAGAAACAGTTGCAGGAGCTTGTAGTCGTCGGCCAGATGCTCGAGTGCCGCGCGGCGGCGCGATCGCTCAAATCCGATCGCGATGGCCAGCCAGACGATAATCGTGCCCGAGAACACGGTGCCGATAAGCACCGTGCCGGTAACGCGGCGTTCGGCGTTCGACCATTCCTCCCGAGAGGTGGCAAGCCGCGTCCGCTCTCCTTCCTCGAGCGCCGCGGCAACGTTCCTGATTTCAGCCATCAAGGCCGCCCGATGCGCCAACTCTTCCTGCTGAAGCACCGCCGCTCCAAGGTGGCGGCGGGCGATATCCTGGGCGAGCGAGGCAGTCCGCTCCGCGGTAAGTCGCTCAAGCTCCACAACACGGCCGGCCTGGACGGGGTCGGGCGCCGCCAGCGCGCGCAGATCGGCGAAGGTCTGTTCGATGGTCGCTTTTGCCTGCCGGTACCCGTCCGCGTACAACGCGTTTCCCGTGAGCAGATAGCCCTGCTCTCTCGTCTCCGCGCTTTCAATATTCGAAAGAAGCGCCTGAACGCGAGCCAGAATCCGCAGGTCGTGGAGCCATTCGACCTCCATGCGCGCGGATTGCTGAAAACTGGCGTAAGAAGCGATCGCCAGAATCGCCTGGATGAGAACCGCGCCGAGACACAAAATCGGGACGATCGCGCTTTTGAGCGAAAATATCTCGCGCGTGTTCGAGGCGACGCCGTTTGCCGGCGGATCTTCGGCGCGAACCGCGTCGCTGTTTGACGCGATCGTCCATCGATTCATCGAGGCGGCGGCGCTCATCTCCCGCTAACTATTCCCTTCACCGTACGGTCGCTCTACGGTTCTCGTCCCATCTTGTAACGAGCGAGCAGGCGATAAAGCTTGGCGCGATCGATCCCGAGCTTGCGCGCGGCTTCCGAACGGTTGCCCTGCGCGCTCTTGAGAGCTTCCTCGAGCCTGGCGGCCGCGGCCCGATCGATATATTCCTGCAGGGTGCCGCCTTCCGGCTCTATCTCGGGCGCGGGAGGAGGATCATCGGCAACGGGGGGATCGAGGAACAGGTCCTGGGGTCCTATTACGTCGGAGCGTGCCAGAACCACTGCCCTCTCGATCGCATTTTCCAGCTCGCGCACATTGCCCGGCCATCCATAAGCCAACAATTCCCTCTCGGCTTCGGCCGAGAGCGCAATCCGCCTGCCGGATTGCGAGGCGGTTCGTACCGCGAACAGCCGCGCCAGCGGCAGAATGTCCTCGCGCCGTTCGCGCAGCGGCGGGACCACAATTGGAATCACGTTGAGACGGAAAAACAGATCTTCACGGAACCGCCCGGACCTGACTTCCTCGCGCAGGATCCGATTGGTCGCGGCGACTACGCGCGTGTCAATCTTGCGCGGCTGGTTGCCCCCGACCCTGAGAACTTCGCCCTCCTGAAGGACCCGAAGCAGCTTCGATTGAAACTCGCCGCTGATCTCGCCGATCTCGTCCAGAAACAGAGTGCCGCCGGAGGCCCGCTCGAAGCATCCCGCCCGCGCCGCCAGCGCGCCCGTAAACGAACCCTTCTCATGGCCGAACAACTCGCTTTCAAGCACGCTGTCGGCGAATGATTTGCAGTTAATCGCTACAAATGGGTGGCCGACCCGGTCGCTCCAATAGTGAATGAGCCGGGCGACAAGTTCCTTTCCCACCCCGCTCTCGCCCTGGACAAGCACCGTGGAACGGCTCTTGGCGACGCGCCGAAGCGTCTCGATGAGATCCTTGCTGCGCGAACTCTCCGCGACGACATTTTCCACCCCATAGCGGGACCCGATTTCCTGGCGCAGCAGCCGATTCTCCCGCTCCACGCCGGTAAAGCGCAGCGCCCGCTCGATCCACATCAACAACTCGTCGGGCTCAAACGGCTTGGTCAGATAGCCGAATGCCCCTCCTCGCATCGCGTTCACCGCCGATGGAATGGTGCCGTGCGAGGTAAGAATTATGACCGGCACCTCGGGCGCGCGCTTGCGAAGCTCGTCGAGCAACTCCATACCTGAAATACCCGGCATCATCAGATCGCTGATAACCACGTCGGGACAGGATTCCGCGAATGCGGCCAGGGCGGCTTCGCCGTCCGATGCTACTCGGGTTTCGTAGCCGGCCTTGCGGATGATGCGGTCAACGGACCAACCAAGGTCCGGGTCGTCGTCTACAATCAGCACTAGTGGAGTCATTGCTCGCCTCCACCCGGGCATATGTGTTCCAGATGGCTGCGCCTAGCGCAGGCCACCGTCCGTGCCCAAAATCTGACGCATTGTGACCAACCTATATTAGAGTACAATGTCCCTTTTTTGGCCAACATGTGTCGCGATAGTGCGCATATGCAACATCAAGACCATCGCGTGGCAGCTACCTGTCCAGTTGTTCGGCTTCGCGACATCGCGGGTGTAGCAAAATCGAACGGCCACTGTTTCAGACAAAGAAAAAACGCAAGGACTCTTTGATTTTCCTGCCTGCTGACGCGATCAGAGCGGCTAAGTTGAGGGCACGGCAATTGCGTTTTCGCCCTGCATGTTTGGTACGCGAAGTCTTTTGTCGTACCCAACAGTGGTCGAAAAGTGGCGACGGCCCAAGAGAACTCGATGATGCTCATTTGGGGAGCCGGCTTCCTCTCCCAACCCGAAGGCGAACATCCCGCCAAGGAGGCCCCCGGACGGGCTTGGAGGAGATGAAGTCCGATGAGAGACCTCTCATCCTCTGTGTCGAGGACGATGGAGACACCCAGTGGCTGATTCAGACGTTTCTTCGGGATCGTTTCAGGGTGCTGCCTGTCTCCAATGGCGTCAGGATGCGCGAGGAACTTGATTCCTGTGGAGACGCAATCGCCGCAATATTGATGGACCTCTCGCTCGAAGGTCTCGAAGACGGAATCGTGCTGACTCGCTTCCTGCGAAACTCGAAGAAATGGAAGACTCTCCCAGTGATCGCAATCACCGGGAACACCTACGACATCGATCCCGCGTCGGCTGCCCGGGCCGGATGCGCCGCATACGTGGCGAAGCCGTTCTCTCGCGAAGACCTGCTGCGGGTAATCGAGAAGTTTCGGATTCGTCACTGACCGCGGGATGACGGCAAGGGTCCACGATCCTTCTTCATCGCGTCCAAAAGGCGCCAGCGGACGGATTGATGCGAAAAGCTGAGACGGACACGTTCGTTCCAGAGCCGACAAAGCATGCTGGACTCAAAGCCGAGCAACAGGCCGCAATCGCGGATCTGAGCCGACAGGCTCTGGAAACCTCCGACCTGCAGAAACTCGCCGAACAAGCCATGAAGATGGCCGCCGAGGCGCTCGCGGTTGAATATGCCGCGCTGCATGGGGTAGCGGCCGACGGAAAACCGAGTCAAAGCGTCATTCTGGCCCACGGGCCCGATCCCGCCGAAGCCATCGAGATCGCGCGTCAGACCGTGGCGCAGGCCCGGGCCGTCTTGGCGAGCAACGAGAGCGTGCTGGTGGAAGACTATTCGGCGCAAGCGAGGTTCGACGCTCCGATGCGCGGCCGCAAACGCGCTCCGCGCGCGAGCGCCTCGGTGCTTATCGGCGAAGCAGGAGAGCAGTTCGGGGTCTTTTCCGTATACTCAGTCGAGCCGCGAGCTTTCGCCGCTGGCGACATCGATTTTCTCAGGCTGGTCGCGACGATCATCGCTCAGGTCTCGCAGCGTCTGCGCGCTGAGGGCGAGATTGTGCGCACTCGCGAATACTATCGCTCGCTGCTGGAGAACTCTTCTGACATCATCCACATCCTCGACGCCCGCGGTATCAGGCTCTTCGAAAGCGGCGCAACCGATCGCATCCTCGGGATCGATCCGGGCCGCGCAATAGGCCGCGGCGTCCTCGACGCGATTCATCCCGACGACGCGGCTTTGGTGCGCGCCTCGCTGGATCGCGGACTCGCCAGTCCCGATCGGCCCATCCGTTTCGAGGCGCGATGGCGTCACGCGGACGGTTCGTACCTGGTGTGTGAAACCATCGCCAGGAGCAAGCTCGATTCCGCCTGCCAGCCCTTCATCGTCGCCAACACGCGCGATATCAGCGAGCGCAAGCGCGCCGAGGAAGAACGAGCCCTGCTCGCATCGATCGTCGAATCGTCATATGACGCGGTTTACAGCGTCGATTTGCAGGGGCGGGTAACCAGTTGGAATCCGGGCGCGGAAAAACTCTTCGGTTACGCGACCGGCGAAATAATCGGAACCGACTTCGGCGTGGCCGTCCCGCCCCGGCATGCCGGCCAGGCCCGCGAGGCACTGGCTCAGGCGGCGCTGGGACAAGGCCGGCATTTCGAGACCGAGCGCATACGCAAGGACGGCTCGATCGCCGAGGTCGCGATCACTATCTTTCCCATTCGCGACTCGAGTGGTGCCGTGGTGCGCGCCGGCGTCATCTCGCGCGACGTGACCGAGCGCAACCGCGTGCTTCGCGACCTCGCCCGGGCCCGCGACGAAGCGCTGGAATCGGCGCGGCTCAAGTCGGCGTTCCTGTCGAACATGAGCCACGAGATCCGCACTCCGCTTAACGTGATAATCGGATTCAGTGAGGTAATTGCCGCGCATCTGGCAGGCCTGGGCGACACCAGCCACAACGAAGAAATCGAGGCCATCCGGCGCAACAGCCGCCGCCTTATCGACACCATCCAGGGAATCCTCGACTTCTCCAAGATCGAAGTCGGCGCCTTCAACATCAATCCGAAACCGATTCGGCTTCCACGGCTGATCGGCAGCCAGGTTCGCGATCTGAGCATCCTCGCTTCGCGCAAGGGACTGCATCTCACCTGCCGGATCGAGGAACCGGTCGCGGTCTGGTTCGACGAATACTGTCTGAGCAACGCCCTCACAAATCTGATCCAGAATGCGATCAAATTCACGGACACTGGCGAGGTCGAGGTTCGTCTCGGTCGCGGCGCCGAAGGACGTGCGCGAATCGAGATCCGCGACACCGGCATCGGGATTCGCCCCGACTTTCTCGGCAAACTCTTCGAACCCTTCACCCAGGCAAGCTCCGGATACAGCAGGCGCTTCGAAGGTTCCGGCCTTGGCCTGGCCTTGACCAGAAAGTATCTGGAGATGAACGGCGCCCGCCTGGAAGTGGCCAGCGAGGCGGGCAAAGGCTCGGTTTTCTCCATCGCCTTCTCAGCCGACTGCGAAATCGAAGCCGAAGACGACGACCAGGCCGATTCCGTCAGGGCGATTCGGCCCGGCTTCCGAAAGCGCGCCGCCCGGTTAGCGCGCGTGATTCTCGTCGAAGACGACCCCGACACCGTCAAATACATGACGGGGATGCTGTCGAGGCACTACCGCGTAACTGCCGCCGCATCAGGCGAAGAGTTGCGCGCTCAACTCGAATCCGGCGCCGGCGCCGATATGATCCTGATGGATCTCGCGCTTAAAGACGGCGAAGACGGACTGACGGTAACTCGCGGCATCCGGGAGGATCCGCGATGGAAACGCATCCCAATTGTCGCGGTGACCGCGTATGCGCGCGAAGAGGACCGCGAGGCCGCCGTCGCGGCGGGATGCGATGACTACTTGTCAAAGCCTGTCTCCGAGGCGACCCTGGTCGGGAAGATCGATTCGCTGCTCGCTGGAGTTCCTAATCGCGTCTGACCCGGCGCGCACTCCGCGGCGCCGCGCGCCCGTTGCGGAAGCGGCGCGAAGCTCAAGGCTCGCCGGACGGACGTTCACGGCGGGCTTCCGCCGCGACGCCACGAATCGGCTATAGTTGGACATCGTGACACGATGCCGCGTGCATCTCTGCCAGAACTCAGAGCGAATTCGATGACCAGGGAGATTGATCCTCGATGAGGTGGCCGGTCTTCACCCGTCTGGCGCGCAAGCAGGCCCTCGGCGACGAAGAGGACTTTCTGCTCGTTACGTGGGACTCGTGCCGCTTCGATGCCTACATGCAGGCGCGCACTCCGCGGCTGGACGAAGTGGGAAAGCCGAAGAAGGGCTGGGCGATGGGGACGTACACGCTGCCGGCGCACGTGGCGATGTTCTACGGATTTCTGCCGCATGTGTTCGAGTCACAGGCGTTTTACAATCGCCACGTGCAACAGCTCTGGCGCATCAGCCATCGAAATCTGCGCACGAGGCCGCTCGTCACATTCCCGCCCGGCGCAAGCATCGTGTCGGGATTTCGCAAGCGCGGCTATTTCACGATGGGAATTGCGGCGATGGACTGGTTTCGCGACACGGCGGCGCTGCGCGAAGGATTCGAGTATTTTCGCGTCACCGGAATCGACGCAGAAGCGCAAAATCAATTGTTTGGCAGAAGCCTCGCGGCCAATCGCTCGCGGCCGGTTTTCGCGTTCGTCAATTATGGCGAAACTCACAGCCCCTTCCGGTACCGGGGGATGAAGGAGCGCAATCCCGCGGTGGAGTCGCGCTACAGCCTGCCGCGCATCCTCAATCAACACGGCACATGGAAAGAGAGCTGGACCTTTGACCGGGAGGCGTTCTCCAGCCAGGTGGCATGCGCGGAATTTCTCGATGCGCGTACGGGAGAGCTGCTCGACTTGTTCAGGCGCCGCGGCCGTCCCACAACGGTGGTCGTATGCTCCGATCACGGCGAATGTTTCGGAGAAAACGGCCTGTACGGCCACGGCTTCTATCACGAAAAGGTGATGGAGGTTCCGATACTCATCTTCCGCCTCAACGCTCCGTCCCACCCCGAACCGGCTCTAGAGCCGCCGGATGGCGAAGAATAATCATCCGGGGCCGTAGCGGCGAGCGAGACCAGGCGAGCGGCTGCGCGAAGAACAACTTCGCTCGACCGCGTTGGCCTAGATGCTGCCGGCGTCCGCTGCCGGCTCCGCTGTGGGACGCGAAAGAATGACCACCGCGAGAACGATGAGCATGCATATCGTCTGCGTGTGCCATCCGAGCAGGACAAGATAGCGGGCGCGTCCCAGGATCTCGCGAGTGAACAGCAGGGCGAACAGCGCGTACACCGCCATCGCCGCCGCAACGCCCTTGCTGGAGGATCCCGTTCGCATCCAGTCCGCGACGATCAGATAGACCGCCGGTATCATGAACACCATGTGTTGCGTCCAGGTCACGGGTGACAGGAGCAGGACCAGGACCAGCACCGCGCCGCACTCGAGCAGCCACGCGGGATCGCCGAGGCCGCGATATGGCCTTCTGCTCCACCATCCGAACATCGCCAGCACAAGCATCGCGACTATCGTGGCTGCCTGTTCGGTGCGCCGATATGACGCCGTCGATGCCTCAACTTTCGGGCCGCCGTTCGCCCAGGCGACGATCGCCGCTCGAAGGGACTGGTTCTGAAGGGCATGCTCGGTGCCGGAGGCGGCGGCCGCGGATCCTCCCAACGCCTGTCCCATCGCGACTCTCGTCCATTGAATCTGATACTGCGCCCATCGCGACGCTCCCAGATGCGCGATCGGCAGGGCGATCCAGAACAGCGTCGCGACGATGCACAAAGCGGCCAGCTTCCAGCGCCGCTTCCATAGCATCAGGACCACCAACAGTCCCGGTGTCAGCTTGACCGCGATCGGAAGGCTGATGCACAGCGCCGCGAGCGTATCGCGCCCCTTCCGAACGAGGAATACTCCGGCGACAATCAAGGCCAGCAGGATCAGATGAAACCCGGCGTCATCGAGGTCGCGAATAACGTAATGAGAGGTGAGGATGACGGCGGCGGCTCCGATAGCCAGCCCCTTGCCCGCGAGTTGGCCGCTCTGCGCCGCGACCATCCTGAACAGCAGGACTATCGTCGCCGCCAGGCAGCCAACCGCGATCGCGTACCGAAGGATGAATGCGGGCCCCGCCGGCAACATCGCCAGCGGCGCAAACAGCATCGCCGCGATCGGCATGTACGGGTATTCGAGTCCTCCGCGATAGATGTTCTCTCCGGTCAGGAACCTGCGCCCGAACTCGCGGGCCACGTCGAAGTCTCCCGGATGCAACATTCGGCGCATGTATATGACGATCAGTTGAACTACGATCGCGATCGCGAAACCGGCGATGTACAAGGGAGTCCAGGGGTCGCGCGCGGAGCGGGCAGCGCCGGAACCTTGAATTTCGCCGTCTTGCGAAGTGCTGCCGCCATGAGCAAACGAGCCCGGCGCATATCCGAGGCAGTAGGCAACCACTCCAGCCCCGAGACCAATCAGTGAGTAAATGTAGTAGAGCTGCTGGAGGAGAAAGCCGCCGATCGCGAGCCCGATTCCTCCTCTTCTGAAGAACAGGCCGAACAATTCCCGGTTCAGCCAGGCCGCCGCCACCAGCAGAATCAGCGCGGCGGGAACTCCCGCCTTCCAGCCGAGAAGGATGGCGGCGAGCGCGGCTATCTCCGCCAGGGCAACCATCGCCGCCGCTCGCTGCGGCCACGAGAAGTTGAGGCCCGCCGGCAACGCGCCGTTTTCCAGGCCCAGGATGGTCCATGGGATCGCGCGCCGCGCGATGTCGGTTCGCACCAGGCTCGCCATCGTCCATCGCTTCAGATGCGTCACCTGAAGGCGCGGATCGAGCCGGATCGACCCGCCGGATCGCACCAGCCTCGCGCCGAGCTCAACATCTTCGATCGACGGCAGCTTGAAGCGGCGCTCGTCGAAACCGCCGACCTCGAAAAACCGATCGCGCCGAATAAAGCCGCAGGCCCCCCAGAACGTGGTCGCCGGCCCGGCCGACTGGTTGTGAAAATGATGATGCGCGAGGTTTTTGAACTGGCTGACGATCGATCCCGCTGCAGGCTCATCGTCATACGAACCGATTACACCGTCCGCGCCGGCATCGGACAATGCCCGCAGCCCTTCCTCGAACAATCCGGGACGAGCCACCACGTCCGCATCGAGGAACAACACGATCGGAGCTTTTGCCGCCCGCGCGCCGGCATTCCGCGCCGCGGCGACCCCGCGATGTTCGGGGAACCTAATCAGGCGCACCGGGTAGCCGGCGGCGATTTCGGCCGTGGTGTCCGTCGAGCAATCATCGACCACGATCACCTCGATATCGCCCGCGGCCTGCGCGCAGGCCGCATCCAGGCAAGCGGAGAGCGTCGCCGATGCGTTGCGCGCGGCTATCACTGCGCTCAGGCGCGGGCCGGAAGGGCTCATCGAATTTACCGTAAGCCGGCAAGTAGCGCTCGGCAAGGATCGCGACTTGTTCGGAGACGGAAAATTCGCCGATCGGGCTTGGCGCGCCGGAATCGATTCACCATACTTCCAACGATGGCGAGATGGCTCGGGTTGAGGCTGCTGCGCGATCTGCGACTTTTGGTTATCTTGGTTGCCTTGGTTCCCCAGGGATTTGCCGTCACCATTAACGCGGTAGCGGCACCTTGGATTATGCAGAGCTTTGGCCTCAATCCGCAGGGCTTGGCGCGCCTGTTTGCCGCCGTCTCATTTTCCGCAATTGGCGCATTCGTGCTGACCCGGATGTTCGATTCGTTCGGGCGCGGCCGGGTTCTTCGGCTGTGCGTATTGGCCGCGGCTGCCAGCGCAATCGGCGCCGCGTGCTCTCCCACCCTTGCGCCGTTTGTCATCTTCGATGTCGCGCTTG
Source organism: Pseudomonadota bacterium (assembly GCA_021323675.1). Taxonomy (GTDB): domain Bacteria; phylum Desulfobacterota; class Binatia; order Binatales; family Binataceae; genus JAFAHS01. Next base: position 110,042 of record JAJPKP010000086.1, read on the forward strand.
GCGCCTGCGCCTCCGCCATCATCGCCGGTACACCGGTAATCATCGCCGAGGTGCTCAGTCCCGATGAGCGAGCGACCGGCCAGGGACTGGGCGGAATAGCGCTGGGAGCGGGAGCCGGACTCTGCATCATCCTGATGCCCGCGCTGCATCATCTGAACTGGTCCTGGCGATGGCTGCTGTGGGCGGCGGGCGCGCCGATTCTGGCGGGACCGTGGCTGCTGAGCTCCCGGTGGGATTCTCAATTCTGGCATCCGGAGCACTCGCGCGAATCGCTGCTGGCTTTGGGCGGGTTGTTCAACGGCGCGCATCGGCGCCGTATCGCGGTCCTGATGGCTTCAAGCGTATGCAGCACCGCGGCCATCAGCGCATCGAGAACCTGGGGATACTTTCATTCGGTAAAGGAAGCCGGACTGACTCCCTTCGTGGCGAGCGCGATATTTCTATTCGCGGGGGCTGTCGCGATGGCCGGGTTTCCGCTGGGCGCGCTATGCTCGGATCGCGCGGGGCGGGTTCCCACCGTTGCGGCATCCGCGGCGGTCATCGCGGCGATGGCTATGGTCTCGTTCTGGGGACCGCCCGCAAGCTTCCGCTACCCCGCTCTATGGCTGGGCGCGGGGTTCGCTGTGCTGAGCGTCGCCGTGAATGTCGCGACAGTGGGAGGTACTGCGGCGGCGACGGAGCTGTTTCCGGCGCCGATGCGGGCCACCGCGGTGGGATGGATCGCGCTGGCCGGAGCGGGAGGAACGGTGGCGGGGCAGGCATTGATTGCGCTGCTGGCCGCCCACTTCAGGCAGGTATCGACCGTGGTTGGAATTACGGGATTGCTCGCCCTGGGAACCTCGGCGCTGTTCATGCTCTTCGTCGAGGAGTCCCGGGGACTCGTTCTGAAGATGGATCCGCAATGGTGAATGCCCAACTCCGATCGGCGATTTCCGGCTTCCGGACGACCTCTTCGCGCGCGCGGATCGGCGGCAATGCGCTCTGAGGCGGCATTCACAACTCGTCCTGCCGGCGAAGTCGTCATCATCGGGGCCGGCCCGTGCGGCCTCACCGCGGCCTATGAGCTGTGCAAGGCCGGCGTTCGGGTGCTCGTGCTCGAGCAGGATCCAAAGACGGTCGGCGGGCTTTCCCGCACCGTCGAGTACAAGGGATTTCGTTTCGACATCGGGGGTCATCGATTCTTCTCCAAGAACCCCCAAATCGAAGAGCTGTGGACGGAGATAGGCGGGGATCGGATGCTGCGGCGGGAAAGAAAGTCGCGAATCTTCTACCGCGGACTTTTGTTCAAGTATCCGCTCGAAATCATCGACTCGCTGAAGAACCTCGGCGCGATGGAATCGATCGCCTGCATCGGCAGCTACCTCAGATCGAGGCTTGCTCCCGCGCGCGAGGTGAAAACCTTCGAGGATTGGGTGGTCCGAGCGTTTGGACGCCGGCTCTACGAAATTTTCTTCAAAACCTACACGGAAAAGGTCTGGGGCATTCCCTGCAACACCATCAGCGCCGACTGGGCCGCTCAGCGTATCCGGGGCCTCTCGGTTTCAGCCTTGATTCGGGCAGCCCTGCGCTGGCCGGGAAAGGATCAACCGATCATCAAGACCTTGATCGGGAACTTTCGCTATCCGCCGCACGGACCAGGCGAGATATGGGAGATTCTCGCGGCCAGGATTCAATCAATGGGAGCCAGGAACCTGATGGGCGAGCGGGTCGTCACCCTCGAACGATCGAACAATCGCATCCGCGCGGTGATCACCGAAAACCGCTCCGGAACCAGCCGCCATCCCGGCGACTTCTTTCTTTCGACGATGCCGATGCGGGATCTGATCCTGGCGATGGATCCGCCCGCTCCGCCGGAGATTGTCGAGGCTGCTTCCGGCCTGCGCTACCGGGACTTTATCACGGTCGCGCTGATTCTCGATCGCGCGGAGGTATTTCCGGATCAGTGGATTTACGTGCACGACCCGGACGTCAAGGTCGGACGCATCCAGAACTTCAAGAACTGGAGTCCTGACATGGTCGCCGATCCGCGCTTCACGGTTCTTGGCCTCGAATACTTTTGTTTCGACTCGAGCACGATGTGGCATGAAAGCGACGAGAATCTGATCGCGATGGCGCGGGACGAACTGGTCCATCTCGGACTGGCCGATTACAAGTCGATCGTCGATGGGGCAGTCGTCCGCCAGCCCGCCGCCTACCCAATCTACGACAATCATTATCAGGACAGCGTCAGGACCATCCGGCGATTTCTGGAGTGCGAGGCAGTCAACCTGCAGCTCGCCGGAAGAAACGGAATGCACAAGTACAACAATCAGGACCACGCGATGCTGACGGGGATGATGGCCGCGCGGAACATCCTGGGAGGAAACTACGACCAGTGGCGCGTCAATTCCGACGCGCTTTATCTGGAGGAGGGAGAACCCGAGGAGACCGGCCTGCGCCTCACGCCGATCAGCGTGGCTCCGGACGAACTGGCGCCGCCAAAGGCGGGTTAAACGCGCGAATCATCCGGGCGCCTGCGAATGGCAGGCGCGGATGAAATCTTCAACGCCTGCGCGCCAGTGCGGCAATTCGACGCGCGGCTCTCTGGATGTCGTCAGCGGGGAGAATGCGGGCCGCCGTGCCACGGCGGGAAAGTCGCGCAGCGAGACCCGTTCGACACCCGCACGCACGCCGAGCGCGCTTAAGATCAATTCGACTATCTCCAGCCGCGACGCGGTTCCGCTTCCGGCCAGATGGCGAAGGCCATAGTCGCGGTCGCGGATTATCGCCGCGATCGCACGCGCCAGATGCGGAATATAGGTGGGCGATCCGAATTGGTCGTCAACAACCTTCAATCGCTCGCGCGAAATCGCGATGTCGCGCATCGTCGTCAGATAGTTTCTGCTCTTCTCGTCGTAAAGCCACGCGGTTCGAACGATGAAATGGCGAGGATTCGCCTCGGCAACCGCCAGCTCGCCTTCGAGTTTGCTTTTTCCGTACACCGAGAGAGGATTGGGCTGGTCGCGCTCCTCGTACGGCCGCCGGCTGGTCCCATCAAATACGTAGTCGGACGAAAAGTGGACGATTGCAATTTCCGCGCGCGCGGCGGCGCGCGCGAGGATTCCCGGACCAATCGCGTTTACGCGGTATGCCTGCTCCGCGCGGTCCTCGGCCGCATCGACGTCGTTGAATGCGCCGGCATTGATTAGCAGGTCGGGAGCGTGGCGTTGAATCGCCCGCTCCACTGCGTCGGCGTCGGTGATGTCGAGATCGCGATGCGCCAGAGTCGAAAGCCGATGCTCGGAAAGGGCTCCGGCCAGGGCGCGCGCAAGGCGCCCTTCGCCGCCTGTGATGAGTATCTTCATCGCGCGTGGCGCCCCCCGGGCAGAAGATCGATCACCTCATCCAGCCTCGGCGCGATCGCATCTTTTTCGGAAAGGACAGGGTCCGGCACCGGCCATCGGATCCCGATCGCGGGATCGTTCCATGCGATTCTGATCTCTTCCTGCGGGCGGTAGAGGTCGCTGGTTTTGTACTCGACTTCAGCATGGTCGCTGATAACGCAGAAACCGTGCGCGTAGCCTTCGGGAATGAAACACATGCGCCGGTTCTCGGCGGAAAGCTCTACCGACACCCAGCGGCGGAAGGTCGGCGAATCCTTTCGTATATCGACGGCCACATCAAAGATGGCTCCGTGCAGGACGCGAACCAGTTTGGCCTGGGGATGACCGCGCTGCGCGTGAAGTCCGCGGATTACCCCGAACGTCGATCGCGAGTGCGTATCCTGAACGAAGTGCGCGGTTATACCCGCATCGCGAAACTTCTGCTGATGATACGCCTCGAACAGAAACCCCCGGGCATCGGTGAAAATTTCCGGAATGACGATTACGACACCGGGCAGTTCAGTGGCGACGAACTTCATCGGCCTTCACCTTCCTTCATGCCCGGATTGAATGCTCGCGCACCACCGGCGATTCGTAAGGTACCAGCGAACCGTTCGCTCGAGCCCATCGCGAAAAGCGGTGTGCGGCCGCCATCCCAGTTCGCTCCGGATCTTCCCGTTGTCGATTGCGTACCGGCGATCGTGGCCCGGGCGATCGGGAACAAACTCGCGCAACTCGTCGTAGCGGCGCACTCCCTTTGCGCGCAGGGCCTGGTTCGAGGCGGCGGCAAACTCGGCTTCGAGTATCTCGCAGACCGTTTCAACCACTTGCAGATTCGTCCGCTCGTTTTCACCGCCGATGTTGTATCTTTCTCCGACCCTGCCCCGAAACAACACGGCCAGCAGCGCCTCGCAGGCATCCTCGACGAAAAGCCAGTCGCGAACGTTCAGGCCGTCGCCGTAAATCGGCAGCCTGCGGCCCTCGATCGCATTCAGTACCATCCGCGGAATGAGCTTCTCTGGATGTTGATGGAAGCCGTAATTGTTGGAGCAGTTCGCAATCAGCACCGGAAGATCGTAGGTGCGATAGTAGGCGCGAACCAGATGATCCGCCGCCGCTTTCGACGCCGCATACGGCGAGTTCGGCGCATAGGGTGTGTCCTCGCGAAAGAGCCCGTCCTTTCCGAGCGAACCATAGACCTCATCTGTCGAGACTTGCAGGAACCTGAAGCCGGGATCGTTGCGATGCTTTTGATAGCGAAGGACTGCCTCAAGCAGCGAGAGGGTTGCGATTACGTTGGTTTCGACGAAGCCTCCCGGCCCGGCGATCGAGCGATCGACATGGGTCTCGGCGGCGAAGTTGATGATCCATCGGGGCGGATGGCGCCGCAGGAGGTCATCGACGATCGCGCGGTCGCCGATGTCTCCGCGGACGAACGCAAAGCGCGGATTGCTCGCCGCATGAGCCAGGTTTTCCAGAGAGCCTGCGTACGTAAGTTTGTCCAGGACCACCACGTTCGCCGCCGACGCCGCCAACGCATGGCGGACGAAGTTCGAGCCGATAAACCCGGCTCCACCGCAAACGAGAATGATGTTGGAATCCAAGAGGGTTAACCGTTGGCAAAAAGTCCGGCCGGCCGCTAGACCTCCGCGGCACCGCGAGCGTTACCAGTCTCCGGCGTGCCAAGCAGGGCATTCGCGAAGCAATTCTGGTATCGATCGACGCTGTAATGCGCTTCGACGAATTCGCGGGCCGACTTTCCCATCCGTTTTCTCTCGCCGGCATCCGCCATCCGCGCCACCGCATCGATCCATTGCTCGTCCGAATCCGCGAGGAATCCGGTTTCGCCTGGAATAACCATCAGCGAGTGCACGCCGACGGGGTTGGCAATCACCGGCAATCCCGCCGCGAAATACTGAAGCACCTTAAGCCCGCACTTGCCCTTGCTCCATTCGTCGTCCGGCATCCAGCTTATGCCGACGTGAGCGGCGGCAAGCGCGCCAGCTTCGCCCGCTTCACTCCATCTCACTGGCACAATCGGAGGCCGATCGAAGCCGGGGAAGCGATCGCAAATTACTCTGAGCCGCAATCCGGCGTGATGGTCCGCAAGCTTTGCAAATAATTCTCTCCGCATCTCGAGTCCCTGCAGCGTGCTGGAGGAACCTATCCACACGAGTTCGAGCCCGCGTGACTCACCGCTGACGGACGGAACGTAGCGCGAGGGCTCGACACAGGTCGGAATCACCCGGACCGATTCTCGCCGCGCTCCGGCGGCGATCGCTCGATCGGCCAGATGCCGGTTGCCCGCGATCAGCGAGTCCGCCGCGCAGGCGATTCGGGCGAAGCGCCGCTCGTGTCCTGTACTATCTATTCCTTTGCGATGGAACGAATCGCGATGGAACACGGCGTCGTCGAAGTCGAACACCAGGCGGCGCGCCGCCCGGCGCATCAGGCTTAGCTCGAAGCCCCGCGGCAACATCCGTTGCAACAACACGACATCGAAAGCGGCCAGCGTCTTTAGGAGGCGCAGGCGGCCGGCGAATCCCCGCGGCACCGGGTGCAGAACCATCGAGCAACCGCGGCGCGAGAGAGCGGCGGCGAAAGGCACGAGCCGATAGCGCGCGCTTACGTGATTTTCCGATTCGATGAGCGCAATCGCCTTCATCTTCCCGACCCTGTGAGTCTTCCCAGCAAAGAACTCAGGCGTCCGCGCGGCTTGATGCAGGCGACGTGGATGTCGTGAATGAGACGGTTTTCCTCGTAGATGACCCGATCTTCGAGAAACGGCATCAGATCCTGGGGCTGCAGATTGCGGTAGTAGCGGTTGGGCGCGCAATCGATCTCGTGGGGCCTGCGCTCGAACGATGCGACGGTGAGCAAAAGCAGCCCGCCCGGCTTGAGCATCCGCTTCATCGCCGCCAGCGTCTCACGCCAGTATTCGTCGTGTTCAAGGCATTCCGTGGAAACCACGACATCAAACGATCCGTCGGGATACTTGAGCTCGTGCGCGAAGCCGACGACGTCGACGCCCGGCCCCGGGCGCCAATCGCATCCCAGGTACTCGCAATCTTCAAAGAATTCGCGCGCGGAGCCGTTGACGTCGTAACTGCCGATTTCGAGCACGCGCGAGCGCGTGAAGCGCTCCGGCATCGCCTCTTTTACTCTTGCAAGAAAGTCGCGAACTGCGTCATGCACGGTCGTTCCGCTCGAATTCAGTAGTTTTCGAGTTGCGCCAACAGGTCATCCGCCCCGCCTGACGGTTCCAGCGCGATCGATTCAACCGTCAGGCTGTGGAGCGACGGGTAGAGCACTCGAAATTGAAGCAGATTCCAGTCCGGATTCATAAACGACAGATCGAACGAACGATCGTTGTTCGCGCCGTCGTCGAGCGCGATCGTCCGCTGGGCGAGGATTTTCGGTTTGTGATGTTCACTTTGCCCGAAAACGCAAGCCGCGATATTCGCACTGGTGCGAGACCCGGGCGGAACTCGCAGAACGACGCGCAAGCGATATTCTCCGGGCGGAAAAATATGCGGCATGGTAAAAATCGTGCGCCCAAACCGGCTGCCTCGCTTGCTGTGGCTTGATTGCAGCGCATCGCGCGGAAAATCCAGCAACACATCCTGCAGCTCCTTTTGCGCGGCCGGATCCTGCGAACCTGCCGCTTTCGCCAGCAGCATGAGTCCGCCCTGGCTCCACGCCACCCGGTACCCGTCCTCAAGGGTAAGGCGAAGGAGCTCCCTGCGATGCTCCTCGCGGCCCAGCGGATACTCGTACCGGTCGCCCGCAAAATCCATCAACACATAGTCAGCATCGTTGTTTATCGGCAGGATTGTGATCGCGCTTCGGCGGCTGAAATGCGGAACCAGCGTATCGTCGGCCGCAACCCGCGCATCCGCCGGCACCCGTTGCGCAAGCGCGGCTATCGCCCGCGCATCCGTCATCGGCGCTGGCCGTGTGGCGTAACGGAGCGGATTGCCTCCCAACAGTCCCGAGGCGACAAACACGGCTATCACCAAAGCGTTTACGAAAAACGACCGATCGACCCGCAAGCGCTCGACGGGTAACCAGGCCGCCAGATGTTCAAGCATCCGGCTGATCGCCGACGACGGCCGCCTCATGTTTTCGCCGAGAAGCACTGACAGCCTTCTCGCGCCAAATACTGCCGAAAAGAATACGAACGGGATCAGCTCGGCCGAGTAGTGAAAGTCCATCGAGTATTCCGGCGGCAGGCCGCTCATGACTATCCGCACCAGTGTCGGAGCAACGGGAACAAGATAGATCGGGCTCAAAAGCGGCAGAAAGGCAACCGACCCGAAGAGTTGAAGCAGGTAGGTCAGCTTCGCGGGCTCCAGAACGTGCTGGATGACGAAGACCGGATGGCGCAGCATCGTGTGAACGATTGCGGGAATGGTATCGCCGAGATAGCTGTAGCGGTCGACATACGGCGCCGGCCGCCCCCGAAACATCGGAAGCACGATCTGGTAGTCGATCAAAAACACCAGAATCCCCACCGCCATCAGAACCAGCGGCAGTCGTCCCCATCCGCGGCGCATCCAAAGATAAACGCCAAACGCGCCGACAATCAGGGCGACTTCTTCCTTGCAGAGGAGAGCCGCGAACAAAGCGATCAAAAAGGCCGCGTCGCGCCGATGCTCGCTGTAGTAGAGCGCGAACGACAGCAACGGGACCGCGAGCGCTATTTCGTGGAAGTCAAAGAACGCGGCGCCCAGGATCGCGCGATTGACGAAATATGCGACCAGGAGAACATAGGCGGGGCGGCGCCCAAGCTTCTCCGCGCCGATCCAGAAAACCGGAAACGCCGCAATCGCCAGCGCCATCGCCTGCACCGCGAGCAGCGTGCAGGGACTGGGAAATATCCGGTAAATCGGGACGAGAAGCAGCAGCACGGGCGCGACATGCTCGCCCAGGAAATTGCGCTGCAAAACCGAGCTGTACAGCACCCTGCCGTGAATCGTGTTCCACAGCACGTTGTCGAAGATCCCCAAATCCGGATGGGAGTTGATCGACAGATGTTTGTGAATTGAGACCCATGCGAGCACCGCCCCAAATCCGAAGATCATCACGGTGTGAGCATGCCGAGCGAAAAGCGCTGTCCGCGGGCCAGCCCATGCGCTTAGCCGCGGACTGAGCAGCCAGCAGGAAGCAAACCCCGCGATCAGAATGGCGGCGGGAGGATCCACGTACGGCATGCGCAGGAGGTCCACCACTTGCGGGATGAATGGACCGGCTATCAGAAACACCGTCACCGCCAGCAGCGCGACCCCGGCTGCGGCAGCGTATTTCTCACTCTTCGAGGTGGCGGCCATTTTTAGTTCCTAAAATCGGTAGCTGCTCGGCACTCACCAGAACATTTCGCGCGACTGGAGACGTCCGCGATCGTGTTGCTCCCATCCAGACCATGAGATAGTCGTCACTGCGCCGGGACGGTCGGGCCATTGCAAACGCTCAGGATCCTTTGGATATGCGGTGCGCGATTCGCGGGAGGGGCTGAGCGTGTGTCGATGCAGATACTCGGCCTCATGCGCGAGCGCTCGCACACAATTGGCGCAGTGCTGCCCGCGCAAAGCGATCTTCGCCGCCACGCCGCTTTCGCGAATTCGGTGTACACCGCCAGTTTCCGAGGCCCGCTCGACGTTCGCTCGGTCGCGGCGATAATTCGCGCGGTCCACGATTTTCATCCCGACATCCTGTTCGCCACAACCCCCGATGAATGGGTGTGGTCGTGCCTGATTCCGCGAAGGATCACCGGCGCCGGGCTGGTTCTCGTGCGCCATATGTCGCTTCGGCTCGCACCCGCGGTTCGATGGCTCGCGAACCGGCGTGCGGATGCGGTGGTGGCGGTGAGCGCGGCGGTCCGAAGCGCGCTGATGGGCCGCTTCGGAGTCGCGCCCGATCGCATCCACGTGATTCACAATCCGGTCCGGTTTCCGATTCGCGATTGCGTTCCCTCCCCGATGGAACGCTACGAACTCCGCCAATCGCTCGGACTCGGGACGGACGGGAGATGGCTGGGCTTCTTTGGCGGCAACGATCCCCTCAAAGGCATCGAGGACGTGATGGAGGCGGCGCGGATGATTCGAAGCCGCGGCATCGACCTGCGGCTTTTGGTTTGCGGGCGGGCGCGCCGCAAGGATTCGATTACCGAACTTGCCGCACGCCACCAGCTTTCCGGTTTCGTGCACGACGGCGCCAACCCCGACGAGATCGAAGATGCCCTGGGCGCGGTCGATGCCGTCGCTATGGCGACGAACAAGAGTCTCGGCGAAGGGCTGCCGCTGATCGCGCTTGAAGCTATGGCGCGCGGAACTCCGGTTGCGGGCTACGCAACCGCAGGCATCATCGATGCCCTCGGCGAGCACGAAGAAGGCGGGCTGCTCGCCGAACCCGGCAACCCCACCAGCCTCGCGCGCGCTCTGGAAGCGATTCTCGCCGATGCTGACCTGGCGGACCGCATCGCGCGACGGGGACTCGAGCGCGCGCGCAGCCTCTTCGACCCGGCGCTCGCGGCCGATCGTTACGAGCGCTTGTTTCTGGAAATAGCTGAAAGAAGCCGTACTGCTCACCGGTCGAAAAGCTAGAAAACGGGCGAGAGAACCTTTTCCCTCTCCGCCAGAGGCGAGACCTGCTCGGCGAACAATCGCTCGAATACCGGGCACGTTCGGATCAGTTCGTGCGGCGCGCCGTCCCCTACCACTCGCCCTTCGTCCAAAACCACCACCCGCCGAAAGCGAATCACCGTAGCCAATCGATGCGTCATCACGATCACCGTGCGGCGGGCCAGCCAGGGTTCCATTCGGGCGAAGATTTCCTGCTCGGTTTCGCTGTCTACCGCACTGGTAGCCTCGTCCAGCACCAGCACCGCGGGGTCGCGCACGATCGCGCGCGCAAGAGCTATTCTCTGGTACTGCCCGCCCGAAACGTTGTGGCCGCTCTCGGCCAGGCGCGCGTCAAATCCGTCGGGAAGCGCCGCGATGAAGCGATCGAGGCCGGCCAGAGCGGCCGCGTCGCGAATTTGTTCCGCGCTGGCATCGAACGTCCCGTAGCGGAGGTTATCAAGGATAGAACCGGTGAAGATGAACGGTTCCTGCTCGACGACGCAGACTGCCCGCCGCAATTGCGATAGCCGCGTGTTCCGGACATCAACGCCATCGAGCGTGATGCGCCCGCTTGTCGGATCGAAGAAGCGCACCAGCAGATTGGCGATCGTGCTCTTGCCGCCGCCGCTTGCCGCCACCACCGCGACGGTTTCGCGCGGCGCGATCGCGAGATGAAAATCGCGAAGCACGGTTCGGCCGGACGGATAGCGAAAATTCACCGCCTCGAAGCTAAGCGCGCCTTCGACCGGCGTACGCAGCGCCACGCTGCCATCGCGTTCCGCCTCGGGAAGGTCGATAATCTCGAAAACGCGCTCCGCGGCCGCAAGCGCCTGCTGCAAAAGGCCGTGAACCTCGCTGATCCGCCGAAGCGGCTCGACCGTCTGCACCGCATAGAGGCAAAAGGCGAACAAGGCACCCGCGGTCTCGCGGCCGATCGCCACCTGGGTCGTTCCATACCAGGCGACGGCGAGCAGCGCGGCGCAGGTAATCGCCCAGACCCCGGTGGTCATCAGCGCGAGCCAGAACTGGCTTCGCATCACATGGTGCCGATAAAGAGAGTCCTTCGCTTCAAACCGCCGCTGCTCAGCCTGTTCGGTCTGAAACCCTTTGATAACGCTGAGGCCGGATAGTTGCTCGGTCACCGCCGCGCTCAGCTCGCCAACTTCGCGTTGCGCTTCTGCGCTGCGGCGCCTGACGAATGCCCCGCAGTAACTTAGGATCGCCGCGACCGGCGGTCCGACCAGCGCGATCATCGCCGCCAGCCGCCAATCGAGCCGCACCAGCATGAACAACGCGCCGATCAGAACGAAGCTCTCGCCAATTCCGCGCCGCAGGATTTCGCGGACGAACTGGCTCAATGCTCCGGCGTCATTGAACAGCCGCGACATCAGCTCGCCGACCTGGAAGCGGCGAACCGAAGACAGCTCGACCTCCAACAGCCGCCGCTGCGCGCGGTCGCGCAAATGCTGCACGAAATGCTGGTTCAGGCTTTGCAACACGTACTTGGACGAAAACAGGCCGATCACGAGCACGCCCGCGGTCAGGCCCGCCTGGGCCGTTAGTTTTGCGAGCGCCTGATGGTCACCGGTCCGCAGCGGTCCGTCGGCCCACAGCTTCGCGATCCAGGTCAGATAGATCTGGGCTCCGCCGAGCGCCGCAAGGCTTAGGCCGATCAGCAACAGATGCCCGCGATAGCGAGCGCACTCCGCGACCAGCCGTGTGAAGATGCGGGCGGGGGGAACGCCGTTTGCGGGCGCTTTTTCGTCTCGAAGCCCGAGCGAGGCCGGCAGCGTCACGAAAAACCGTCGCCAATGCAGCACGGTGTCCCAGTAAAACTTGCGCAACCAGCGCCGCGACTCGCGATCGTGCGTGCTGCGCAGCAGAAGCGATACCAGCCGCGCGGTGCTGCGGAGCGACTGCGCCGCCAAATCGGCCCCGAGCTTGCCCCACGTCCAGACCTGCACCATCACATGACTCATGCCGCGCTGCTTGCACGCGCTCAGGCGCTTGTGCCCATCGGTCACGATGAACCTGCCGCCAAGCCGGACGACGCCGATAGGCGGAAACACCGCGCCTGCGTCCATTGCGGCGCGATACTCGATGATCTTGTCCGGCGCGTGAGTTTCACTCAGCAAATCGATCACGTTTCCGATCGGGACGGTCATGGTCTCGAACTCGGCCAGCTCTCGATCGAAGCAGTCGAGGCTGTTCTGCTCGTTCGCCTCCGGCCGGTTGATGGGTGCTTCACGCAAGCTCGACAACTTCAAAGCCTCGCCATCCGCGGCACCATCGACTTGCCCGCGAGACGTTCGACGATCGCGGCCGGCGCGAGATCCGGCAGCCTCAGCGATTCTCGCGAGACGAAGAATGACTGCTCGAGCGCATAGCGCCCCTCAAGAACCGCATGGGGAACCGCGTCGGTGAACACAAGCCAGCTCGTACCCGGCGCAAACCGATGATGGAACTTCGGACAGCCCGCTTGAAACGCCCTGTCGCGCTTCATCGCGTCATGCAGCCGAAGCATCGCTCGATCGAAGGGCGATCGGTCCGGCAGAGCCAGGCCCAACGACCGCCCGACCGCGCTCAGTCGCCCGACCCAGGGAGAATCGGCCTCGGCGATGGCACCTTGCGCCAGGGCGCGAAACCGCTGGTTATCCACGAGCAGATGCATGGGATCCGACGTTACCCACAGGCGCTCGCGTTCGGGATTGATGTTGGTAAAGAAGCGCAGGATTCGCGCGCCGTTGGATGGGCGGTTCGGGTACGCGTCCAGATGGAGAAGGTCGTTGCGTTCGCGCACGGGCAGATTACGTCCCCGTTCCTCCATCGGGCGAAAGCTGGCCAATTCGATGCGCCACGTGCCGGCGTAGGGGGCCAGCAGGGCCGCGCACATTTCGATGACGCGTTCGCTGTAGCGCCTCAAGGCATCGCGGACCGCAATGCTCGACGCGCCCGCCATCCCTCCGAGCGCGCCCGTTCGCGGCGCATACGAGACGTTTTTGTGCCGTAGCGCGGTGTCCGGCACGCTCATCAGGACCGCCCGGTCGGACTCATCGACCATGAGTCCCGCGGCTTCGAGACAGACTATCTCGCCCCGTTCCAGCCGATCGCAAACGTCGGCGAGATTTGAGGAAGGCCGTTCGACAACTGATCCCGAGACAGACACCGCGAGTCACTTTTCCTCGCCCATGAGGAAAATCCCCAGCGCCAGGCTGCCGAACATGAAGTTCGGCAACCAGGCTCCGAGCCATGGCGGGAGCAATCCGGATTTTCCGAACGACATGGACAGAGCCAGCATCAACCAATAGCCGAACCCGGCCCCAAGCGCGGCCGCGATGTTGCGGGTGTATCCGCCGTGCCGCGGCAACGGATCGAGGCTGATCGCGAAGCCGATGGCGGCAAGAATCAGACACGAAAATGGGAGCGCAAATTTCAGATCGCGAAGATTCAGGTACCGGCGCGGATTCAGGCCCCGATGACTCAGCGTCAGGATAAAGCGGTTCAACTCGGACAGGCTCAGCTCTTCAGGATTTACGCTCAGCGGCGCATCGAAATCCGCGGGCGACAGGTTGAGAGTGGCGTCCGCCCGTCCGGGTTCCGCCGCCAGTTCGTCTCCGCTCAACTCGAGCGAGCGGCTGTTGACGAAGCTCCAGCCCCTGCCATTCCAGTTTGCGCGCTGCGCCTGGGTAATCGAACGCAGGTCGGCGTTCGCGGACAACTTGAGAATCGTAAGCCCGCTCAATTCCTTTCGCGACGGATCATAATTGGCGGCGAAGACGAAGGCGTCGCGGGTGCGAACCCAGGCTTCACGGCCGCGCGCAGCATGCTGCTTGCGCAGCCGAGTGTTGAGCACCATCTGCGCCCGGGTGTTTGCCACCGGCACGATAGTCTCGGAGATTACAAAATCACTCACCGTTACGAGCATGGCGATTGCGAAAAGGGGAGCCGCCATCTGCAGCCGGCTCACACCCAGCGCCTGCATCGCGACCACTTCGCCCGTCCGGTTCATCCTCGCGAATCCGAACATCACGCCCGCCAGCAGCGCCACGGGCAGAAGCTTGCTGACGTTGCCGGGAACGCGCAGCAGCAGGTACTGGATGCCGGGAAGGACGGAACTTCCCGCCGCGATCAGGTTGAACCGGTCGGCGGTGTCGGCCAGCAGGTGAATCACGGCAAAGGCGGCGATCGCGAGCAGGAACGGCTCGACTACCGCGCGCAAAAGCAGGCCGAACACGGTAGGCGGCGCGGCCCGCCGCATCAGCTTGCGGGCCGTATTCGCGGTGAAAAAGTTCCGATCCATCTTCGAAGCCGGCCGTAGCCGACATTCTTGTCATCCAGATCGAGCCCTCTGGTGAAGAATGGCGCGATGGCTGCGCCCGTAAAAATCAGGTCTGGAATCGCGGCACCCAGGTAACTGCCGAGCACTCGCGATTGCGCAAGCGCCTCTCCGCCCCGCATTAAAACGTAGTAGCAGAAGAATAGCGACAGCGCTAAGGCGAAGCGCTCGGAGCGCCCGCCCCGAACCGGCGACAACCCCAGGATGATACCCAGCAGGGCGAACGGAAAGATTGCGAAAGGCACCGTCCAGCGCTGGGCGAGTTCGGTTTCCGCGGCGATATCCGGATGCCCCGAGCGGCGGGCCTTCGCTGCTTCGGCGCGGAGCGCCCAGGTGCTTACCTCCATCGGAGTAGGCGTGGTAAGCGCGGGCTCCTGCTTTGGAGCCGCCTTGATGTCGTATGTGCCAAAACGCACCACCCGGCGCGAGTCCTGCGCTTCCTCGGAGAACATCCAGCCGTCCTCCAGGCGAAGTGTAACGCTCAGCTCGTTGGGATTCGGAATGAGCAGGCCGCTGTGCGCAAAAATCCAGGTCCTGGATGCGGGATTGCGATTGTCCGAAATGAGCACATCGACGAGCCGGTCTCCGGGGGGCTCGATCCGGTCAAAATAGACCACCATCCCGTCCAGCCCCGCGTTGAAGATTTTTTCGGGCAAGCTCGCAGCCAGCTTGGTCCGCGCGATTTCCAGAAGCTCGCCTCGCAAGCTCGCGTTCGCCGCCGGCACAATTTTCAGCGCGAGCGCCATCTCCAGCGGATAGAGCGCGACCGCCAAAATCAGCACCGGCAATGCCATCCGCGCGATGCTGACGCCGCAGGCGCGCGCGGCAATGATCTCAAGGTCTCCGCACAGCCGGCCGATTCCGAGCAGCGTCCCCAGCAGCACCGCCATCGGCAAGCTAAGCGCCAACAGTGTCGGGACCAGATGAACCAGCAGGCCGAGCACCGACAGCAACGGCACGCCCTCGTTGACGATAAGGTCGACCAGCTTTAGAAGCCGCACGACGATGAGCGCCAGGGTAATCGCAATCAGGCTGATGCCCATCGGCACCGCGACCTCTCGAGCGACATACCGATCGAGAATTCCGGGAACCGCGGATCGCAGCACGAGGAGAAGGCGCCGCGAGTACGTCGCGTTCGAAAATTTCTCGAAACTGATCATTGGAACCGCGTCAGCTTCCCGTTTCCAACCCCGTAAACCCGCGCGCAACCCTGCCCTCTTTTCGACCGATGGATACGCCCGCTAAGGTTGCGGATGCGGACGAGATATTCGGTCTCGGGCCGCCGAATTTGACTTCGATGAAACTTCGCCGTTGGGCTCGCCGAACCAGATTTTTCATCCTTGAAAGGCTTCTGCTCCCGATTGCGATTGTGCCACTCAAAATCCTTGTGTGGTCGTGGCGCACGCGCGGTCCGGACGAAGCGGCTCTGCGCGATGCGCTGGCGACGCGACCCTTAATTGTTGCCACCTACCACGGGATGTTCCTTCATCTTCTGGCCTACGCGCATCTTTCCGCCCCATCCGGCAGACCTCTGGTCGCGTTGGTGACTCCGAGTCTCGATGGACAATTGTTGGGTAGTGCGTTGCGGTACTTCGGAATTGAACACATCATGGCTCAGCCGGGCAAGCGCGCGGTCGCGGCGGCGCGGGAGTTTCAGCGGCGGCTGCAAGAGGGATGGATCGGGATAATCGCGGTAGACGGACCGAGAGGACCAGCCGGCGTGGCGCAACCTCACGCGCTTCAACTCGCCCAGAGTTGCAACGCAGCCATCTTTACGGCGGTCACTTCGGCCAACCGCGGCATCAGCGCCGGATCGTGGGACCGATCGTTGGTTCCACTCCCCTTTGCGACAGTTGAATTCAGGCTGCATCGATTCTTTCCCGCTACACCCGAACATCAGAATCCTTCCAACGCCGCGCTCCAGGAGGCCCTGTGGCGGGCCGCGCGCGAAATCGGCAGTCCGGTGGCAAGCGAAACTTCATAACGGCCTGCCGCGCGCATCCTTCCATCGCCGATGCATCCAGAACCATTGTTCTGGGTGCCGATAGACGAAACGCTCCAGCGTCTGGTTGTAAAGTTGGGTATTCAGGCGGATGTCCCGGGCAAGATCGCCGGTTTTGATGGTTTCGAGCGCCTCTTCGAACCTCACCACGTGGCGGCCATTGACGTCGCGATAGCACGACCCCGGAAGCACCGGGGCGCCTGTGGCCAGCGCAAGTACGGCGAGGCTTCGAAAGGTGTAGGCGGGAACGCCCATGAAGTCGACCAGAACTCCGTCGGTGCCGCCCGCGTGCTGATCGAGCACGAACACAACCGCGTCGCCCTCGCGCAAGCGGCGCATCACGGTTCGGACCGCTCCACGATGGGGGATGACCTTGATTCCGGCGCGATCGAAACGCCGGCGCACAATGCGATCGAGCATGAACGGCAGCGGCTTGCGCACGATGTGAATACGGCCCTGCCAGTTGGGGAATCCGGCAATCGCGACCGGCAGCGCTACCTCCCAATTGCCGAAGTGGCCGGTCAGGATCAGCACACCTTTGCCTCTTGCGGCTGCGCGCAGGCCGGCTTCCACATTCTCCACGCGAACGATCTGAGCAAGCCGTTCCGGGGGTATGAACGGCGCGCGGGCCATCTCGAGGATCGATCGCAGCAGGTGCGCATACGATGCCTGGGCCATGCGAGCGATTTCTGCATCGGTCATGCGTTCGCCAAACGCGCGCACTAGATTTTTTCTGATTGTCCAGCGCCGAATTGGAAGCAAATAATATATGAGTTTTCCGGGAACTGGCGCTGAATTTGGGAGCGCCCGCGACTCTCGACCCGGAGCGTCGCAGCCGCGCGGGTCGAGATCGGAGATGCTTCGATGCCCGTCGGCCTTCATCGCAGGGTGCCATGGCGAACGGACGCTCGCGGAGCGATGCGAAAGTGCGCCTGAATTCCTGCGCCATCTCGAACGCGGACGCCCGGACACCTTCGCCGGTCGCGGCCATCGCCCGCGACTGGCGACTCGCCGTGCCTGTCCTCATCCTTCTTTGCGCCGCGTTTTTCCTGCCCGGGTTGTCCTCGATACCGCCGATCGATCGCGACGAAGCGCGTTTTGCGCAGGCAACCAGGCAGATGGTAGCCAGCGGCGATTACCTGTTGCCGCGCTTTGGAAATGACTACCGGCTCAACAAACCCATCGGCATCTATTGGTTGCAATCTGCTTCGCTGCGCGCGTTTGGGCAATCCAATCCGGCGGACATCTGGCCCTATCGCTTGCCCTCGGTTCTGGGCGCGCTCGCCGCAGTCCTGTTTACGTTTCGGATCGGCAAGGTCTTGTTCGATGATTACATCGCACTGGTCGCGTCCGTGCTGCTTTCCTGCTCCGCCCTTCTGGTTATCGAAGCTCACCAGGCCACCACCGACGCGATGCTGCTTGCGTGCACGACCGGCGAGATGGCCTGTTTTGCCGGGATTTATCTTGATCCCTCCGGCACTGGACGTTCGCCCCGCTACGCCATCGCGGGGTTTTGGATCTGGCTCGGTGCCGGCATCCTGATCAAGGGTCCGGTTCTCCCGGGGTTGACGGTCCTGACCGCAAGCCTGATCGCGATAAGCGACCGCACTGCCATTCCGTCCGGGCGTGAGCGCCCGCGCCGATGGCTTAGGATGCTTCAACCGCAATGGGGGATTCCGCTTACCGCCACGATCGTGGTTCCGTGGATTCTGGCAATCGGCACAACGGGCGATCTGCTCCTGTTTCGTCAATCCATCCTGAAGGATTTTTTGCCGCGCTTCGTGGGTGCTTGCGAGTCGCATGGCGGTCCGCCCGGTTACTACCTGTTCACCAGCATCGCGGCGTTCTGGCCGGGATCATTGCTGCTTGCGCCCGCGATGCTGTTCGCGGTTCGCAGGCGCTCACGTCCCGAGTATCGCTTTTGCCTCGGCTGGCTGGTCCCTGCCTGGATTGTGCTTGAACTCGTCCCGACCAAACTGCCCCATTATGCGCTGCCGCTCTATCCGCCGATCGCCCTGATAACCGCCGCAGCCGTCGCTGACTATCGGGCGAAGTGGCGGATGATGATTCGAACGCCACTGGCAATCGGATGGGCCGGGATGTGGGCCGTTGTGACGATTGGAATCGGTGCGCTCGCATTGTTGCTAACCGGCCGCCCTACCGCGGCCTGTTTCCTCTGTGCGGCGATCGGTGTCTCCGCCGCCGCACTGGGCGCATGGTATGTGCGTCGCGCGATGCTCGAGCGGGCGCTGGCTGCGGGCGCGGCGGCCGCGCTCGTAATCTATTTTGTGCTGCTGCAATGGCAGCTTCCCTCGGCGCAATGGCTCTGGCCAAGCCATGGCATAAGGCGCCAGATGGCGGCGGTGGCACGCGGCGAGTCGCGCCCCGTCGCGGCAATCGGCTACCAGGAACCGAGCCTGGCTTTCTCTCTTGAACAACCGCCACTGTTCGCGGACCCTTTGTCCGCAGCGGACTTTCTCGCCGGACATCCCGAAGGAATCGTCCTGTCGGACGCCGTGCAGAAAGCCGCGTTCGTGCAGGCCGCGGCGGATCGAAAAATCCCCCTGCGAATTGTCTGGTCGTGGGAAGGCTTTAACTACTCGAAGAACCAGCACGTCAGACTCGAGATGTTTGAGCGCGACGATATGACGGATGGTGCTCAGCGCCCCGAGGCGATGAGCCGCGCGCCTTCACCGCTTTCCTTGTCATCCGGCCCGATGTCTTCCGCGGACGATTCCCGTGCCCACCCCGGTATCAGTTCCAGGATAGCTTCGGCAGCGCGCCGGATGGCTCCCTGAGGTCCCATTACTTCCGCCAGAGTGGCGAGCCGGCCGCGAATGCGATCGCGCCGCGCTTCGTCAGTCAACAGCGACCACATCTCATCGGCCAGGCGGCGAGGATCGATTCTCCAGTGAAAAAACTCGGGCTGAACCATCTCGCCGAGCAGGATGTTAACCATTCCGATGTAGTTGACGTACATCACCGCACGCGCGACCAGATGCTGAAGGCGGGTGCATCGGTAAACGATGACCGACGGGATGCCGAGCAGTCCTGTTTCGAGCGTCGCGGTCCCGGAGCATTGCAGGACCGCACGCGCGCGGCTCAGCACCGCGAAGGACTCAGGCGAATACACAACAACGTCTGAAACGCCCGCCCTGCGGACAGCGCCCTCGAGCTGGGCGCGCAGGGCCTCGCTTGCCAGGGGGACCGCGAATTGAAGCGCGGGATTGCGATCCCGCAGAATACGCGCGACGGCCAGCATCGTCTCGCAATGAGCCTTCAACTCCTGCGGGCGGCTCCCCGGCATCAAAACCACCATGGGCCGGTTTGGATCGAGCCCGGCCGCGCGCATCGCGCGCACCGGATCCTCGCGCACCTGCACCTCGTCGCGCAGCGGATGTCCGATCCAGCGCGTATCAGCGCCCGCCGACCTGTACAGTTCCGCCTCTTCCCGGAAGGCCGAAAGCACGCGCGTGGCAGCCGGAAGAATCCATCGCAACCGCCATCGTCCCCAGAACCACACCTGCGGAGGAAAAAAGAATACGGTGGAAACTCCGCGCTTGCGCGCCCATCGCGCGAAGAACAGGTTCAAAGTCTCATTATCCACCAGGATGACTACATCCGGCGGTTCGCTCTTCATCAGCCGGGTAAGGCCGCGCCACACCCGAGCCAGCGATCTCAGGGCGTGCAGGGAATCCGGCGGACCCACCATCGAAACGCCGTCGCTGTCGACCGCGACGTCGATTCCGGCCTGGCGCATCACGCATCCGCCCGCGCCGATGATCCTGACCTGCGGCGCCATCCTGCGCAGCGCGGCCGCCAGGCGCGCCGCGTTCTGATCGGCCGACACGTCGGCCGCGACAATGCAGACGGTTGGACGCTTGCCGTTGTTGATGCTCATGCGGCCGCTCCCAGCCACGGCTTGAGCGTCTCGACATAGCGCGCCGCGATCGCTTCCCCATCCGGAAGCGCCGTGCGCTGAAGTTCGAGCGCTCGCAGCCTCTCCACCTCATCATCCAGCCATCGGTCCAGCAGGCGAGCCGCTTGCGCAGCCTCCGCAAGCGAGGCTTGCGGCGTCGCCGCCGCCAGGGCTCTCGCCTCTGAGTCGAAATGATGGAAGTGCGGGCCGAAGGCAACCGGCACGCCCGACCTGACAGGTTCGAAGGGGTTGTGTCCGCCGTGGCGGCCGAACCCTCCTCCCACCACCGCGCACGAAGCAGCCGAATAGAAACGCGCCAGCTCGCCGATTGTGTCGAGAATCAAAAGCTGCCAGCGCTGCCGTAGAGTGCCCTCGGAGCGCCTGCCGTAGCGCCATTCCCGCCGCTGCGCTTCTTGCACCAGGAGGTCCGCCGAAGCGAGATGGCGGGGCGCCACGATCACCCTGACGCCACGATCAATCAATCGGGCGATGGTTTCGAGCAGCATTCCGATTTCGTCGCGATGGAGACTGCCAAAGATCACCACCGCATCGGCGGGGCTCAACCCGAGCTGCGATCTCACGGAAACATCATGGCGCGATCGGCGATCGATTGCGGCATATTTCAGATTTCCGGCCACCAGGCATCGTTCGGGCGGCGCACCGAGATCGATAAATCTCTGCCGCTCGACCTCATCCTGCGCCAGGATTGCGCTGATTCGCCGCAAGGTTCGCGAGATAAACGAACGAACCATTTTGTAGCGCGGCATGTCGCCCGGGAAGATTCTTGCGCTCACGCTGAAGACCGGGATGTCGCGTAAGTAGGCTTCGAACACCATGCGCGGCCAAAGTTCAGTTTCCACCAGTAACAGCGCCCGCGGATGCCAGCGATCAAGCGCTCTGGCGATGCAGGCGGATGTATCCCAAGGAGCCAATGTTGCCAGTTTGTTGTCAGGGTTGTGGCGGCGAAGGTAGTCAACCCCAGCCCGATTTGCCGCGGTATATGCCGGCGTGCAATTGAAACCGTTGCTCGTCAACACCGATGCCAGAGCAGTCGCAGCCCCCATCTCTCCCGCCGAAGCTCCATGCATCCAGAGCACCTCGCCTTCCACCTGCGGCAGATACCCCATCCGCGAGCGAGCTTCCTCCGCTTCGGCTCCTCTCAACCGCTCGTAGAGCTGTGCACCCGCAAACGCCAAAGGAGAAAAAAGGGCGTACGTCCGTTCAAGCGCGTTCAAACGCGTAACTTCTGCATCACGAGGCCCGTTACTTCGAATCCCCATCATGCGAACCACCACATTCACGTCATCGTAAAGTCCGGTACGAGATCCTCCATCGAAAACGGGCCTTTCCAAAGTAAAGCGACACTGCCTTAACAGTCAAGCAATCGTCGACAACAACAGGCAAAGAGTGAATCGAGCGCCGCAGATCACGAAAGGGCATCGGCACGTTTGTATTGCCCGATCAGACAATCCCTCTCCGCGGTCACGCACGTTTCAACATCGAGTTATCCACATGCTTGAAAACCCTTGCGAACAAAAAAATACAGAAGTGATAGATTATTAGAGCTAAGCTTAGGTTGCTGAAGACGACAGGGGCAGTCAAGGCGAAATCTCTTCGAGCCTGACGGGATTTTGAAGATTGCACAGGTAGTGGCACACTGTGGACTCTATGTTTTGTGAATTCGTCAGCTCCGCAGATTCACGTCATCGGGTTCTATGATGGGATGGATACGCCACATAGCCGCTGTGGTTACGGTTGTCGGCGTGCTACTCGCGCTGGCAACGGCGCGACGCTATGTGAACTACCGCATTCAGCCGGCCTTTCGACCGATCATCATGACTCCGGACGATTCAGACGACGATCCGGTGCTCGAAATTCAGTGTTGCTCGCAGATCGAGGAGATAACCTTCCTGCGCATAAGCGGCACCGCCACGAACGTGAGTGACGAGCCGCTGAAAAACGTAATCGCACATGCAACGTATCTGGACCGCGAAGGCCGCCAGGTGGCGTCCGCGCAATCGCTGCTGGATGTGCCCACGCTGATGCCGTATCGGAGCTCGCTTTTCGCGATAACCACGCCCGTCAACCCTGCGATCGCGCGAATCTCCGTCGACTTCCGCTTCCCCGGCGGTCCACAGATTCCGGCGAAATTCCTGTCACAATCCGAACGCAATCAACGCGGCGAGAAGCGCGGCCACCGATCGCGCAGACCCAATCAGAAGTCCACGCCCGAGGAGACACCTGAAACGGCTGCGCGCGATCCAAATTCCTGAAATCTCACCTGGTCTGAGGCCCGGAGAGCTCCCAACCGAAGAAGCGCGCCATCAGCGCGGCGGTCGCCTTCCATGCGAGGATGCCAAGGCCCGCGGCTGCGACCACGTCGCTGACGTAGTGGGCGCCTTCAAGCACCCTCTCCACGCCCACACCGACCGCGACGGCATAAAATGCCCATCCCCAGCTCGGGATCATCGTCGTCAGCGCCGCTGCGGTCGCAAATGCCAGGCACTCGTGACCGGAAGGAAAAGACAGGTTTGGCCCCGGGCGAATGAGACTCGTCAATCCACCGTGAAAGAAGTGCAGCTCAAACGGAGCCGGATTGAAAGTGCGACCATCAAAGATTGGGCGATGCCTGCCGATGGACCATTTGGCTATCGTGTAGAACACGCCCGCCATCAGGCCCGACAGAAGAAGAGCCGCGGACGCCCGCACCGTCCTGCGATCCCACAGGACCATGGCCGCCGCGGCGGCCAGCGTGAAATAAAAGGTCCCGGGCGCTCTGATGACCGGCGTTACGCCAAGCCGCCTTACCGTCACGAAGATTTCCGAATGATAAACCCACGCGGCGACCGGCCTGTCGATGCCGATGGCGCCAAGCATCAGGACCGCCCACAAACCCAGCCACACGACGGCGCGCGACCGCGCAATGGGAACGGAACTACGAATCGGCTTCGTAGCGGCGGGCGCTTGCGATTCGCCATTCACGAGGACTTGGCGATCTTCCCAAGCAGTGTCCGAACCGCCAACATCCGCGGTTTAACCCAGTTGTGCTGAACGCTGAGCCGAGGTCCGTGGTAGATTGTGTGCCCGTGCCAGGAACGATTGCTGCGGCGGAAGATCAGAAGGTTGCCGAACTCGGGCGCGATCTCGCCGGCGTAGTCGTTCAGGTTCGGCGAACGAAGCAGCCTCAGGCGTCCGTCGGGCGATTGCCACCCCGGATTCAAATAGAGCAGGAGGGTTATCACCTTTCGCTCGATATCGGTGTGGACGTTGCCGTCAGCATCTCCGCACCATCCCCGAACCGTGGTGACCGCCTCGCACCAACCGAGATCGACAGCGAACTTTTCTTCCACCAGTCTGCGAAACTCGGGGCTGTTCAAATCCCGCAGAAGTTCCTGGAAGGCCGGCCCAAAGCTCAGCCGTTTGGGGGAATAGCTGCCGGTTCGCAACATCGCCGGCAGATCCTGTATCAACGCGGCGCCGCGGTCGGCCCTGATCACGTTTTCGGCGAACAGATGTTCATACGGATCGTCGGATACGCGAGCCAACCGCAGGACCTCGCTGTCCAGAACCTTGAACATACTGCGCTCGCCGGCGCCGGAAGCGGCATTGGGCGATGCGTCCATTCGGTCGAAGGCTATCAAGCTGAACCGCCGCCGCCAACTCGTTGACATCAAGCGCCTGGCTCTGTTTAGGTTTTCGCGTGCCTTCAACGCGCCCAGCGACGCGCACGGAACCTTCGAAAACTTCCGATGCTCCGCGGCGGATTCTCATCGTACGCCTGAGCTCGCTGGGTGACGTTGTGCAGACGCTCCCCTTGCCCACCATCATCCGCCGAAGTCTTCCTCATACGGAAATCGGATGGGCAATCGATTGCGAGTTGGCGCAGGCAATCGAAGGCCATCCTCACATCGATTTCCTCCATCGATGCGACCGCACCCGGTGGGGCCGCGAGATTTCGAATCCCGCCAACTGGCCCCGTATCGCCGCCGAGATGCGCCGCTTCATCCGGGAAATCCAGGGCATGGATTACGATTTGGCGATCGATGCGCAAGGACTGTTCAAGTCCGCGATCATTCCGTTCGCCGCGCGCATCCGCCGCCGCCTCGGTTTCGCCCATTTGCGTGAGTTCAGCAGCGTCTTCTACACGGAGCGGTTCGTATCTCGCGGCGAGTATTTCCGCCTCGACCGCCATCACTTGTCGCACATGGTTCGATTGTTGCGGGCGATCGGATGCGAAGAAGCGGACTGCGATCCCATCCTGCCCGCGCCGCCCGCGCAGTCGGTCGCGCGAATCGATTCTCTGCTCGCCGAATTTCGCCGCGCCGCGCCGCTGATTGCAATCGCGCCGTTCACTCAATGGGAGAGCAAGCGCTGGCCCATCCAGCGATGGCGCGATCTCGTTCGGAGGATTCTCGATGAGACCGATGCCAACCTTGTGTTAATCGGAACCGGCGGCGATCGGAAAGCTTCGTCGGAGATGGTTTCGGCGCTCGGAGAACCCGCGCGCAGAAGACTGCTCGACCTGACCGGAAACACTTCGATCGCGGATCTCTACGCGCTCCTGCGCCGGATATCGGTCACCATCGCGGCCGACACCGCACCTCTGCATGTCGCGGCGGCGGCCGGATGCCCTCAGACTATCGGTTTGTTCGGATCCACGTCCCCTCATCGAACCGGCCCGCTCGGCCCCGGCGGCAAGCGGATTATTTCGGCTGAGCCAAACCTTCCTTGTCAGCCATGCCTTCAGAGAACCTGCCGCTACGGGACGACCGAATGCATGCGGCGGATCACACCCGATCGGGTGTTTACCGCGTTAAGCGCATTCGAGCCCGGACGAGCGAAATCTCGCGCGGCTGAACACTGATCAACCGGGCATCGCGGCCGTCCGCACACGGCGCAGGCGGCGAATCAGAAACGCCAACCGCAACAGATCGTCAATCCGGAAGCCGCGCACCATCGGACTAAAGTTCGCGATCACCACGTGCCTCAAACCCGACGGCACCAGGCGCAAAATCTCCTCGGCCACTTCGCCGGTGTTTCCGGCATACACCACGTCGCCGATCAGCTCGGGCGCAGCCTGCGCTCGCGCTTCCTCCAGATGACGGGCGGCGAGTTCGCGCGACAGCGTGGTGCCGAATCCCGCATAGCCGGCTTCGAGCGGATGCTTGAGCCCATGGCGTTTCCATATCCGCGGCGGAACCGATAGCAGCAGCGTTGCGACCGCCGGAGTCCGCGCCGCCATCCTGAGAACTTCGGACCGCCGCGGCCCGAGCATCACAAATACCTGCGCGGCGGGCTCGAAACGATCCATCGCCCTGCCCGACTCGATCGCGCTGCGGATGATCGTCTCGAGCCTCGCGCGATATTCCGCCGCGCTCAGCTTGATCGTCGGGTACCATCCATCGCCGTACCTGCCGGTCGCCGCGAGTCCCTTCGGCCCGTGAGCGCCCACCCAGATTGCCGGCGCACGACCGCCATAAAGCGGCATCTCGAAGCGAGCGCCCGAGAGCCGCCAGAACGCGCCTTCGAAATCGACCGGTCGCCCCCCGCTCTCCCATAGCAGCCTGATAATGCGGAGCGCTTCCTCGAGCCGGGCTCCCCGGCTCGTGAATTGGATTCCGTAGGGCTCGATGTTCTCGCGCTCGCCGCTGCCGATGCCGAGAATTGCGCGGCCTCTGGTGAGATGGTCAAGCGTTGCGAAAGCCTGCGCCAGCGTGGCGGGATGATGGCGGAAGGGCTCGGTGACACCGGTGCCGATCCGCACTCTGCCGAACCGCGCCGCCATCATCCCGAGCATCACGAAGGGCTCGAAGAACGCCGCTTCGGCGGGAACCGCTTTGGCGGCGGGCGTCGCCTCGCCGCTCCATCCGCCTTCCGGGCTTACGGTGCTCAAGTGGTCCGGAATAAACAGGGAGTCAGCGCCGAATGCTTTGCACAGGCGCATTTTCCAGAGTTCGAGCCGCAGCGGATATTTGCAACTGGTCTCGACCCCGACCGCCAGGCGGTTTGTTCGTACAGCTTTCACCGGTTCAGGATTATCTCTGCTTTTCGGGGTTCATTTCGGCGGCCGGACGCATCCCACTGTTCTTCCGCGCGACTCGCTCGAACAGCTCGACGGCGGCGCGCGCTGAATGCTCCCAACTGAAGCGGCCTGCCAGGGCTATCGCGGCACTCCGCGCGGTTTCCCGCGCCTCCCGGTTCAGCAGCATCGCCCTCATCGCCTCGGTTATCTCGGACGGACGGTGCGGATCGACCGCTATCGCGGCGGCGCCGAGCAGTTCGGGCAGCGGGCTCGCGATCGTTACGATCGCGGGCGTGCCGCACGAAACCGCTTCGACCCCCGGAAGACCGTATCCTTCCTTGAGGGACGGAATCACCAGCGCCAGCGCCGCCTGATAGAGCTCGACCAGGGCCTCGTCGCTTTGAAATCCCAGCAGGTGCGCACCCGAGCCAAGCTTGCGCGCGATCATCTCCAGTTCGCCGCCGGGCTCCGCCTTTCCTGCTATCGCCAGCGTCGCCACTTCCCGCTCGCTTTTGAGTGCCGCGAAACTATCCGCCAGCGCCTGCAGATTCTTGGTGGGCCCTGGCCCTCCAACGTAGAGAAAATACGGCCCTGCGATGCCGTAGCGCTCGCGGACGATTTGCCGCGCATGGTCGATGGACTCGGGCGGGCGAAAGATTGGATCGACTCCTCCGGGCACGATTCCGACTCGGGAATCGTCGAAGCCCAACACCGATTTGATTTGCGCGCGAGAATATGCGGACCCGGTGATCACCAGGTCGGCCTGCCGCAAGGCAACCCGCATCTTGATCCATCGCAGAAGCCGCGCGCGCCGGTTCGACAGGATCACCTCCGGCATCTCGTCGATATTGGCGTCGTAGATAGCCAGGACCTTGCGCGCGACCTTGAAGACGGGGAAGTAGCTGTCCACCGAAGGTGAAAAGAAGAGATCCAGGCCTTCAGCCGCAACCGCCCTTGTCATTCGCCAGATGTCGGCCAGGCTCCTGCGGCTGGCGGGCCCGATCGCCTCATCCTGCGGCACCGTGGTTGCGACCTTGATGTGCCGCGCGGCTTGCGGCACGCCGGCGCATTTCTCGTACCCGGAATCGAAGAACAGCACATACTGGTTTTGCGAATCGATGCGCACGAGAGAGCGCACGAGCGATCGGGTGAACCGTCCGAACCCGCGCCAGTTGCTCCACGAGGTTGCGTCGATTCCAATCTTCATGCCCTCACGCACCGATGCGAATCGCGCATCCCCGCCGGCTGCTCTCATAGACGGCGTGGGCGATCTCGACGGCGCGCAGGCCGTCGATTCCCTGCGCGCCCGCGCCCGGATGTCCGCCAAGTTGCCGGGCAAAATCGTAAAGTTCCTCGGCAAGCGCATCGACCGCGTTGCGCTCCCATCCAAGCACCTTCTCTCTGATGTTCACGAACGGGTAGAAGCGCGCCGAGCGCGCGCGATTGTTCCCTCGACCATCGTGCGTGATGAGCAGATTGAACATGGGAGCGTAGCGCGCCTGCACCATCCCGCGCGTTCCGTACGCCTCGATTGCGAACCGATAGCCTTTCCATTCATCCCAGGTGGCCTGGTAGTGCGCGATCGCTCCCGATTTCGATTTGAATATCGCAAGCGCGTTGTCCTCGGAACCGTCGATCTTCCAGATTCGATTGGTCGCGGTTCCGTAAACCTCGACGATTTCGCCCGCGACGTATCGCACCAGGTCGGTCAGATGGATCCCGATATCCATCATCGCCCCGCCGCCCGAATGGGCGCTTTGATACATCCATTCGCCGCGCAGTTGCCCGAGTCCCTCGTGTCCGCCGAAAACCCGCAGATGGTCCAGATCGCCGATCGTGCCGGAGTCGATCGCGTTCTTCAGGTAGCGCACGCTGCGGAAGTAGCGATGGTTGAATCCGACCGCAAGAACTTTTCCCGCCGCCGCGGCCCGATCGACAAGCTTGCGGCACGACGCGACGCTGTTGGCGAGCGGCTTCTCGCACAGGACGTGCTTTCCCGCATCCAGCGCGGCGAGGACCATTTCTTCATGCAGATGAGTCGGAGTGGAAATGACAATCGCGTCGATTTCACCCCTCTCGAGCATCCGGCTATAGTCCGTGGACCGCAAAATATCCGGCGTTCCGGGCATCGCACGCAGCCGCGTCTCGTCGGCATCGGCGATCGCGCGCAATTCGAGAGCAGGGACGCGGAGCAGCGCTTGCGCGCGCAAACGCCCCATCACGCCCGCGCCAATCAAACCAAGCCGCGCGCTCATCCGCCCCTCGAATCTGGCGCGACGGCGTGGCGGCGCAGCCATCTGAGCATCCGCCGAGCCGCAAAGTACCATCCACCGCGATGCTCGATCATCGCGCGGCACCGCGCCGGCGATCGGAAGTACCACATCTCGATGCGCGGGAGGTCGAGCAGATCTTTCAGGCCGCTTGCGTAATCCAATCTTGTTCCCGCGGCGCACTGGTAGTGGCGCGCGATCTCGGCGCGCAAAACATCGCTGGACGATCCGTAAGGAGGAGCGAAGCTGCGCACCTCGACGCCGGTCATATCCTCCAGCATCCTGCGCGAATCGCCGATCTCGCAGACGGCCGTATCAAACGGCATCGCGGTCAGATCGCGATGGGTGATCGCATGGCTGCCGATTTCGACGCCGCCCTGGCAGGCGAGTCTTCGGAGCTCGGATGCGTCCATGAGCGGGCGCCTCTCGTTCCCGGGCGGATCCCAATCGTTCGTTAGTCCGGTCCTTCCCGCCGGAACGAAGACTGTGCCGCTCCATCCCCTGCGCGCCAACTCGGGATGGACGTTGATGGCGAAGTCGCGATAGCCGTCGTCGAAGGTCAGCACACAAAACCCCGGGCGCAATTCCCGTTGCCCGCGCAGCGATGCCACGTAGTCGCTGAGCGATATTCCGTATCCCCCGGCGTCCGCAAGCATCGCCAGGTGCCGGCGGAAGGTCGCGGGACTGATGCAAACCGGCCCTTCTCCTTCCGAAATCGAGTGATACATGAGGATCGGCGTATTCATCGCCCCGCTCATCCGTCCGCCACCCGCGCCGGGACATGCCCCGGCATCGGGCCGAATTTGCGCGTCGCGACGCGCCCGATCAACTCGTAGTAGCGGTCGAGATGAACCCGCCTGGTCCATCGCTCACGAAACGCATTGTAGCCATTCTCCGTCAACCTTTCCCGAAGCGCGGAATCCGCGGCGACGCGTTCCAGCGCGGCGCGCAACTGATCGTCATCGTCATACAGAATTCCCCCGCCGCATTCTTCGACCAGCTCTTCGAGCGCGCCGATTCGGCGCGCAATCACGGGGGTTCTGCTGGCAAACGCTTCGACCGCCGCCAGAGAAAACGTTTCATACGCGAGCGAAGGCACGACGCAGGCAAGGGCGTGGCTGTAAAGGCGGCCTAGATGTTCCCGGCTGACTGCTCCCAAAAAACGGACTCGTGAGTTGCGAGCGGCGCGTGCGCGAAGCATCTCAAGATCGGTCCCGACTCCCGCGACCAGCAGATCGGCCTGATCGAACCGGTCCCAGGCGTTTACCAACGCTTCGATCCCCTTGAGCCGCACCACCCTGCCCGCAAATAGAAAGTACGGATGCGGATGAGGCGGATCCCGCAAGTCGTGCGAAGCCGTTGGTTCTTCCGCAAACAGCGGGAGAACTTCGATTGGCGCATCGAAGCCTCGCTCGCGATGGATTCGCGCGCTGAATCGGCTCGGCGCGATAAACTGATCGATGTGACCGCTCGCCCGGCCGATCAATCCCGTATATCGCCACCATTGCGGCGGCCGCAGCGCACGGATCGTGCATCGCAGGCACTCGGGCTTTTCACACGCGCGCGAATTGTATTTCCAAAGCACGTGCGTCGGACAGATGAGCCAATACTCATGCGCCGTATAAAGCTTGACCGCGCTTCCCGAAGGCGGCTCGAGCTTCATCACATCCGGGCCAAAAAGCGAGATGTTATGAAAGTGGATGACGTCGAACCGCGTGGCGGCTATCAATTCGCGCAGAGCGCGCAGCTTCAAAAGCGGCCGCCCGGTCTGCTGCGAGAGCAAAGGAGATAGCGGTCCCCAGGGGCTGCGCAGCGAGTGCACCGTAACTCCGGGATACTCGTGCGCGACATCCCGAGAACCTGCCTTCGCAAGCAACCGGAAGGAGTCCACGCAATGCACGACATCGACCAAATGCCCGTCGTCGGCAAGCGCCCGGGCCAGCCGCTCGACGTAGATTGCGTCGCCGCCGAACGAATACGGCGGATAAAAGGTGGTGAGGTGGAGGAATCGGAGCGGACGTTTCACCGCGCGGCCACCTGAGTCAGTATCGACAGCAGCCGCCGCGCTTCCGTAGCCCAACTAAGCCGCGCAGCCGCCGCAACTCCCGCCTTTCCCATCCGATCGCGAAGCTCCTCCGATGACAGGATTTCCGCCATCGCCGCCTGCAATTGATCCAGCATACGCGGATCGACCGGCCGCATCGCATCGCCGAGCAGCGCGGGAAGCGGACTGGCGGCCGTCGCGATCACGGGACATCCGCACGCCGCCGCTTCCACCGCGGGAAGGCCGAACCCCTCGTTCATCGAAGGCAGCACCAGCATCTCAGCCAGGTTCAGCAGCACCACCAGGTCGTCGTCCGGAAGAAAGCCGGTGAAAACGACCCGGCTGCCCAGGTTCGCCGCGGCGACTTGCGCGGCGATCTTGTCATGGCAACTGAAAAATCGATCCCCTTCGTAGTCGCCGACCAGGTAGAGTTTAACATCGCGATACTGTGGCTGCGCCGTCATCCGGCCGAAAGCGTCGACCAGCACATCGAGGTTCTTGTGCGGGCTGAATCCGCCGACGTACACGATCGCGCGGTCGCCGGCGCGGAATCCGGTTTTGCGCAGAGTCTCCGTCTCGACGACAGGCCGCGGCAGCACTCGAAACCGCGGGTCGGGTGCCTCTCCCACGACCTGTACGCGCTCTTTCGGGATATGAAATCGATCCGAAAGCTGGTCGCGCGCGTAGGCCGAAACCGCAATCAGCGCATCCGCCTGCCGCCGCGCGATGGCGGTCTTTGCCCGCCAAAGGATGCGTGCCATTCGGTTGTGCAGCACAAGATCGGGAAACGTCTCCGCGGTCGCATCGTGCAGGGTAACGACCTTCTTCGCGCGTGAAAGCACGGGAACGTAGCTGTAGATCGCGGGAAAGAAGATTATGTCAAGCGGCGCTTTTGATATCGCCACCGCGGTTCTTGCCAGCGTGCCAAGCGCGCGGGTTCCGCTGGCCGAGGATGCTCGCGCGTCTCCGGTAATTCTCGCCGTGGCCCGCTTCGGAAGCGCCGCCGCGGTCCGTTCGGAATCGACGAAGAACAGATACTCGTTGCGGCGGTCTATTTCGAGCAGCTCTCGCAACAGGCATCGGGTGTGCCGGCCAAAGCCGCGCAGCAGCCGCCAGCAGCTCGCATCGACTCCGATTTTCAGCGGCCTTTCCATCCTCATCGAGTCATGGCCTGATCTGGACGATATCATGCCGCCTCCCGGGGCGGCTCGTGAGGCCGGAGCTTCACACCATCGGCTCGCCCATTTCGATCGCGAGTTGTGCCCGCACCCGTATCGGCCGGGGTTTCGCCTCCTATACCAGTTTCTTATCGTGGCATTCACGCAAACCGAAGGTGGTATCGTTTCACTTTTGATCGTTCGCTCGACGTGCGAAGTTGGGGCCGTCCACACGGAGCGATCTACAGATGGGTGCACTTACCGACAAGTATTGCATCGTCGGGGTCGGCGAGACTCCGCATATGCGGCCATCAAACCGCACCACGCTCTCGATGGCGTGCGAAGCAGTCAGCAAGGCGATGGAGGATGCCGGCCTTAAGCCGTCGGACATCGACGGAATGACCAGCTACCAGGCCGCCGATTCGACTTCCTCCGCGCACGTGGCGACCGCGCTTGGGATGAGACTCAACTACTGCCTGGACATCCTCGGCGGCGGTTCGAGCACCGAGGCGCTGGTCGCGCACGCGATCGGCCTGATCGAAGCGGGTTACGCAAAAACCATCGTGTGCTTCCGCTCGATGAATGGGCGGTCGGGGCGCCGGATGGGCGGGCAGGTGCCGGGCGGGCCGATTCCGGTCGCGACCGCCGAAGGCGACAACCAGTTTAACATGGGATGGGGCTGGACCACGCCCGCGCAGCGCTTCGGAATGTCCGCGATGCGCTATTTGCACGACACGGGATGCACCACCAGAGCATTCGCCGAGATCGCGGTCGCGCATCGCTACCATGCGAGCCTGAATCCGAAGGCGATTCACCGAAGCCCCATCACGATTGAGGATCACCAGCGTTCCCGATGGGTCGCGAAGCCGTTTCGGCTGCTGGACTGCTGCCAGGAAACCGACGTCGCGGCGGCGATTATCGTAACCTCGCGCGAACGCGCCTTCGATCTCAGGCATCCCCCCGTCTTCATCATGGGCGGATACGCGCGGATGATGACGGAGAATCCACAGTGGAACTACTCGCGTCCGGTGCTGCACTACGTCGCGGGCAACTACGGATGGAAGCGGGCGTTCGGGATGGCGGGAATCAGCCATAGCGATGTCGATTTCATTTCCTGTTACGACGCGTTCACTTTCACGACGCTTATCCAGCTCGAAGCCAACGGCTTTTGCGGCCCCGGCGAGGCGGGAGACTTCGTGAAGGGCGGACGCCTTAAGATCGATCACGAGCTGCCGAGCAATCTTTCCGGAGGCCATCTCTCCGAAGGCTACACGCACGGAGTTCAGATGGTGATCGAAAACGTGCGCCAACTGCGCCATCGCGCTGACGATGCGTGCCCCGGATGGCGCGAAGGCAGGCACACCTACGACCGGAGCAAAGGATGCCGCCAGCTCAGGAAGGCTCGCATCTGCTGCGGGATGGCGTGGGGATGGGAGAACATGGCGAGCTGCCTGATTTTGCGCGGGATCGCGGCGTAAAAGGGGAACATACGATGGCGGTAACGATCGACTATACGAAACTGCGAATTGTGCCGGACCCCGATACTCGCGAATGGTGGGAAGCCACGCGGCGGCACAAATATCTTGTGCGCCGGTGCAACCGATGCGGTCATAAGTGGTTTCCACCCAATATTCCCGCCTGCGGCAAATGCGCGTCGATGGATGCCGGATGGTTCGAAACCGCGGGCACCGGCGTCATCCACAGCTACGTCGTCGTGACCCAGCCGATCGTCGGCGCGTTTGTCGGCGCGGTGCCCTACGTCGTCGCGATAATCGAGCTTGACGATTGCAAGGAGGATGACGGAACTGTCACGCGCGTCGCCGGCGTCATGACCAACGACGAATCCGAAGTGGCAATCGGCCTGCCCTGCAAGGTTGTGTTCGAAGAGACCGGCAATCCGAATATCGTGATGCCGCGATGGCAGATCAGCGGCAGCGCGGAAAAGACCTGGCGCTTCACCGAATAGCGCGGGACTTTCGCCTTTGCTGAGACGCGGCGCGCAGGTATCGCCGCCGCGCGCGGCCCGGGCTACGCGGGCAGCGCGTCATGCATGCGCCAGGACTCGTTGCCCGCCGGCAACTGAAAGACTCGCGCCGTATTTTCGCGCATGATTGCCTGGCGCTCAGCCTCCGTCAGATGCGCGGTGTGCGCGGCGAGCAACTGCTGCGATCGAGGCCAGGTCGAGTCCGTATGCGGAAAATCGCTCGCCCATAGAAGCTGCGTATAAGGCATCTGATGCAGCGAATTGAACGCCGTCAGATCGTCCTGAAACGTCATCCAGACGTTATTCCGAATGTATTCGCTGGGCACTTTCGACAGGCCTTTGACCACTCCGTTCTCGTAGTTGAACTTGGCCGCATGGTCGAGGCGGTACATGTAATGAGGCATCCAGCCCGCGTCGCCTTCGGCGCATACCAGCTTCAATTTCGGATGCCGCTCGAAGACCCCGCCCAGCACCATCAGACCGACCACATCCTGCACCGCGCGAATGATTCCGAGGAAACTGTTCATCTGATGCCCCCGATGCGGCATCGCGAGGCTCCCTTCGCGCGAGGTCAGGATGTGAAAGCAGATGGGCAGGCCCAGGTCGGTCGCGCATTCCCAGAGCGCATCGTAGTCGGGATGGTCGTAGTCTTCGTAGATGGGATGGCCCGGCATCATCATCCCCACCATCCCCATCTCCTTGGCGCGCCGAAAATCCTCGATCGCGCTGTCCACGCTCAACACCGCCGTTTGCGCCAATCCGAGGATGCGATCGGGCGCTTCGCTGCACATCGCCTGCAACCAGCGGTTGTATGCCTTCATGCAGGCGTCCTTGAACTCGGGGTCGCGATGCATGCAGAGGCCCATCCCGACTGAGGCATATATGATCTCCGCCGCGATCCCATCCTGGTCCATGTACGGCAGCCGGGCGCGGCCTCCGTAGGCGGCTTCGCGGACGTCGGAAAACTTGAGCCGCTTGGCACGCTCGTTTCGCTCCCTGATGCTGAAGCCCGCGCCGTCGATAAAGCCCAGGGCGACGGGCCGCTTCATTCCGGGCACCACAAAAGCCTCGGTGCCATCGGGTTGCGGGACGATGCGCGGCGCCACATCGCGATACTTCGGTTCGATGTAGTCCACGTAGCAATTGGGCGGCTCGCATACATGGCCGTCCGCTGAGATGATGCCGCGAGGAATCATTTTCCGGATCTCCTGTATTGGCTTCTGGTCACTCGCTATCGGATTAGCTGAATGCCGCCCGCGCGGTTTTCCGCCTCAGGCGAGATCCATGCCGTTCATGCCTTCCTTGCGCCTGAGCATAGCAATCCACTTCGCCTGTCCGCCGATCCATTCGATCGGCACGCCTCGGAAAATCTCATTACCACTACTTCGTCGCGGCTGACAAACTTAAGTCCGCGAGCGCGTCTGGCAGATCGGTTTTGCGGAAAAAGGTGGATGGGACCGGTGCCTGGGCGAAATCAGACCGCGGCCTTCGCTCTAAGCGCCGCTATGCGCGCATCGTCGAGCCCCGCCCGGCGCATCACCTCTTCGGTATGCTCGCCGAGCCGCGGCGCGCGGCGCTGATAAGAGAAGTGCGGCGTTCGCCCATCTATTGCTACCGTGCCCGGGTAGCGCAGCGTCCGGCCGAGCTCGGGATGCTCGATCGCGGCGAAGCTGCCGCGCGCCTGAAAATGCGGATCATCAAGATTGTCTTCCGGACGCCGAATCGGCGACCACGCCAGCCCCTGCGCCTGCGCTCGATGAAAGATCTCGTTGGCGGGAAGGCTCCCAACCACTTCAACCAGCAGGTCGTTGCGATATACCGCCGCGGCGACCCGATCTTCTTTTTCGAGCTGCGCGAACTCCGGAGTCCCCAGCACGTGGCCGATACCAACCTGGTCGGCGAGTTGCGCGAGCGCCCGCTGCTCGCGCTCGAACGGGCTCAGATTCGCGAGCATGAAGACGCCGTCGGCGCTGGTCGAAAGCCGGGCGTGCGTGATGTTCGGGGCGGCATGCCGCGCGGTCTGGCGCTTCACGACCATCCCGCTGTACACGTACGTCGGAATCGCGACCTCGGTGCAGGTATTGACCGCCTCGTGCACGGACAGGTCGATGAACTGGCCCTGGCCCGTGAGTTCGCGAAAATTGATTGCCGCCATCATCGCGACTGCCGCGTACTCGCCCGCGAGATGATACGAATGCCACATCGCGGGGGCGATTGGCGGCGTATCGTAGGTTCCGTCCGGCTGCGGGTCGTAGCCGCACACCGCCATGATCCCGCCGAGCGCCATCTGTACCAGGTCGGTCGCCTTGAGAGCGCGATAGGGGCCGTCCAGTCCGAACGGCGTGATGCTGCACACGATAAGGCGCGGATTCGCTTCGGCGAGCTTTCGCCACGTCTCCGCGCGCCTCTCCACCGCCTCGAATTCTCCGGCAAGCAGCACGATATCGGCTTGTGAAGCGAGTTTCTCGATCGCCGCTTGCGCCTCCAGACGATCGACATCAACTATCGCGCTCTTCTTGTTGAGATTGTAACGCCAGAAAAAAAGGCTCCGCTCCGGGTCGGGGGCGGATGACGCGAACGGACCGATGCGCCGCGACGGCGACCCGCCGGGCGGTTCGAGCTTGATTACCTCGGCGCCAAGTCCCGCCAGCAGCAGGCCCGCGTAGTCGCCAATCTGATCGCCGATCTCGAGGACGGTCAAATCGGCCAGCGAGGAACTCAAACTGAGATCTTCGTTCAAATGACGCCTTCCCGGGTCAGCTCCGCGATCTCGGCCTCGCCGAGACCGACCAGTTCGCGATAAACGAAGTTGTTGTCCTCTCCGAGTTTCGGAGCGGCCCTGCCGGTCGGCCCACCAACGTCGGCGGGCGAACGGGAAAGCCTCGCGGGAAATCCCTCGACCGGCCACGTTCCTATTTCACTGTGGGGCAGATCGACGTAATAGCCGCGCGCCTTCAGTTGCGGATCGCGGTCGAACCGATCCGGCGCCTTCTGCACCACGCCGGCGGGAATGCCGCGCACCTGCAGCCGCCGCATCAGGTCGTAGCGATCGCATCCGATAGTGAAGCTTGCGAGCTTTTCGTCGAGTTCGTCTTCGTGCGATTTGCGGCCGGCGGCGGTTGCGAAGCGCGAATCCATCGCCCACTGCGGCGAACCCATTTCCTCGACGAGCGATCGCCATTGCTCGTCGGACTGAATCGAAATCGCGATCCAGTTGTCATCGCCGAAACATCGATAGGCTCCGTGCGGCGCCCAGTCGAGAAACGGCATCCGGTTTCCATAGCGGGTTGTCGGCTTGCCGGTTATCTGATGCTCGAGAAGCGAGGTGCCCGACAACATCAGGCCCGTCTCGCATTGCGACATATCGATATAGCACCCGATGCCGCTGGAGCGCTGGCGGCGAATCGCCGCCATCAGCATGATTGCGCCGAAATAGCCGGGCGAATGATCCAGATACGAATAGCCCCATCCCGCCGGAGGCTGGGGCTCGGGAAGCCCCGACAGAAACGTCAATCCCGAAAATGCCTGCGCGGTCGGCCCGTAGCTGACGTAGTCCTTGTACACGCCGGCTTTGCCCATGCCAGTGGTCTGCAGATAGATGATCCGGGGATTGATTTTGCGCAGGTCCTCGTAGCCCAGCCCCCACTTGTCCATCTGGCCGGGGCTGAAGTTCTCGCAGATCGCGTTCGCATCGCGCACCATCCGCTTGAGCAGATCGCGTCCCTTGGGATGGTTCAGGTTGAGGGTGATGCCGTATTTGCCGGGATTGGTATTGTTGAAGTACGC
Organism: Pseudomonadota bacterium; assembly: GCA_021323675.1. GTDB lineage: Bacteria > Desulfobacterota > Binatia > Binatales > Binataceae > JAFAHS01. Next base: position 147,544 of record JAJPKP010000086.1, read on the forward strand.
GCCGCGATCATAGTTCCCCGCAATTCCGTGGCCGCGCGTCACGCCCTGGATGCGGCCGCCGTCGGCGCGCGCATGGTCGGGGGCGAATGGCGGCGTGTAGCGGATAAAGTCAATCGCCTTGCGATCGCGCCATTCAACTCGAATCACCTGCGCGCCGAAGGTCGTCAGCAGGCGCGTCGCCTGCGGGCCGACCTGCAGCCAGGTGAGATCGATAACACGGACGCCGTCGAGTGGCCTTGGCGCTTTCCGCTCGCCGTCCATAAAGTATCCGCTACTCGAAATCGAGCATCAGGTTCAAGGGCCGCGACCAACCTTTTTCATCCGCTGAAACGAGCCGGCTTCCACTACGGCCTTGGGCACGGGCGTAGACTGTAAGACCAGCACGGGTATTTTGACGGCCGCAAATCGGCTGCGCTAAAGACAACCAGGATCCTGCGCTCACGGCGATCGTAGAGCGCGCAAGGAGGCTCCAGAAGATGGGCATGCTCGATGGCAAGGTGGCTGCCGTGACCGGCGCCGGCCGCGGAATCGGCCGCGCTGTGGCAAAAGCTCTCGCGGCGCAGGGCGCCGCGGTCGTCGTCAACGATCTTGGAGTAACCGTGGACGGCCGCAAGGAACCTTCGACGCCCGCCGATCAGGTGGTGCAGGAAATCAAGGCTGCCGGCGCAGTCGCGGTTTCCAACCAGATGGACATCGCGACCGTCGCGGGCGGACAGGGATTGGTCGATCAGGCAATCCGAGAATTCGGCAAGCTCGACATCCTGGTCAACGTCGCCGGCATCCTGAGAGACAGGATGATCTTCAACATGACCGAAGAAGAATGGGACGAGGTCATCCGAGTCCATCTGAAGGGCCACTACTGCACCATCCGGCCCGCATCCGCCCATATGCGTGAGCGCAAGTACGGCCGCATCATCAACTTCTCCTCGGGCGCGGCGCTGGGAGCTCCCGGCCAGCCCAACTATGCCGCGGCAAAGGCGGCCATCCTGGGCCTGACCTACAGCAGTGCGGTGGCGCTGGCCAAGTACAACATCACGGTCAACGCGATCATGCCCGGCGCCTCAACTCGGATGACCGACTCGATTCCGCAGGGCCGGATGCCCGGGATGACCTTCACGTCCAGCAAGGACGCGCAGAATACGATCATGGATCCGGCCAACGTCGCGCCCATCGTCGTCTTTCTCGCGACCGATGAAGCGCAGTACGTCAATGGACAATGCTTCGGCGCGATGGGTTATCGCGTCACGCGCTATTCCCACATCGTGCCGGAACGCGTCCTGATCAGTGATGTGCCGTGGACGCCCGAGCGCCTGAGGTCGTCGTTCAAGTCCGCGCTGGGCAGCGATCTGAAACCACCGCGGATGCTATAGACGGCGCGGCGGCGCTTGCGCTTTGACGCCGGCGCCGCCGCCCTTCGGAATCATCCCGCGAAGCGCGGCTCCGGTTTGCCCTTCACGCCCAGGCCTCTGATCACGAAGAGGCTGCCACCGTCGGGACCCGGCTCCATTCTGAGCGTCTTTTCTCCAATCGAGGTTGCGTACATCACGTCCAGGTCGTCGCCACCGAACATCACGCTGGTGACGATCGGAACCGGGACCTCGACGGTTCGCGCAATCGAGCCGTCGGGCCTGAAGCATACGATCTTGCCGCCGCCGGCGATCACTGACCACAGATTGCCTTGCGCATCGACAGTCGCGCCGTCGGGCACTCCGCCCATTCCTTTGATTGCTGCGAATTGCCGCTTGTTGGAGACCGTGCCGGTCGCGAGATCGTAGTCGTAAGCCCAGATGATCCTGCTCACGCTGTCAGAACAGTAGAAGATGCGATTGTCCGGGCTGAAGCACGGACCGTTCGTGCATCCGATCGCAGGCTCGATCACACTGCACTTTAGCGACGCATCCAGGCTGAAGACGGAACCGGCGGGTCCGGCGAATTTCGAGTCCAGGGTCCCCGCGACAAAGCGCCCCCGAGCGTCGGTCTTGCCGTCATTGAAGGTCGTCCCCGGCTTCGCCACCGGACCGTTGATCTGTTTGGCCTCGCCCGACTCGAAGTCGAAGAAGTAGAAGCCGTCTTCCAGCGCCAGGACGGCGCCGCCCTTCTCGCGCAGGGCGAACGACCCGATCGGCTTGGGCATCTTCCACGACCTCACAGCGCCCGTTCGCGGATCGAGGCGATACAACTCCGGCGCCCGGCCGTCGATCCAGTACAGAGCCCGTTCGGCGACGTCCCACACGGGACCTTCACCAAGCCTGTTTTTGACCCCGCTGATTTTTTCGATTGTGATCGCCATCGGTGGCCACCTCGCGTTTGTAGGCGCCGGCCGGATCGCCTGAACCGCCCCGTCCGGCGACGCACGTTATCATGGACAGTTTAATATCGTGCGCCTAGAATCCCGACCAGCGGAATCGTCAGGTTCTGTTCGCCGTTCTTTTTCATGGAAGCGGGTCCGGCCCGCCGCCCTTCGGCGCTTATAGAGGGAATGCCATGAGCAAATACACGATCATCGACGCAGACACCCATGTGACGGAGACGCCCGATTTGTGGACCAGCCGCGCGCCGGCTTCAATCCGCGATCGCGTGCCGCATGTCGTGACGGATCCAGATGGAACCCAGCGATGGCGGATGGGCGAGGGCAAGCCGATGGCCAATGTCGGCATGACCGCGACCGCCGGCGTTGGCAGCTTCAAGCATCCGCCGAAGCGTTACGAGCAGATGCATCCCGCGGCCTACGATGCCAGGGAACGTCTGAAGTACATGGACCAGATGGGAATTTGGGCGATGGTGATGTACCCGAACGTGGGAGGTTTCGGCGCTCAGCAGTTCCTCAAGCTCAACGACCCGGAACTGATGCTCGCCTGTGTCCGGATCTACAACGATTGGCAGACCGAATGGGCATCCGCGGACTCGCGCCGGCTGTTGCCGATCACCTCGATCCCCTTCTGGGACGTCGATGCGGCAGTCGAAGAAGTCCGTCGATGCGCCGCAATGGGCCACAAGGGAATTCTGTTCACCGGAGAACCGCAGTATTTCGGAAAGCCCCTGCTCGGCGATCCTCATTGGAATCCGCTGTGGGAAGTCGCCGTCGATCTCGATCTGCCCATCAGCTTTCACATCGGATCGGGCGACATGGCTGAAGGACTCGCGAAGAAGCGGGTAGTGACCTACGGAAAGATGGCGGCATTCACGGAACTGGCGGTCGATATCTTCCTGCAGAATGCGCTCCAGTTGAACGACCTGCTGATGTCCGGGGTGCTGGTGCGCTATCCGAAGATAAAATTTGTGTCGGTCGAAAGCGGCATCGGATGGATTCCGTTCGTGCTCGAGGCGATGGATTACCAGTTCAAGGGCAACAGCGTTACCGAAGAGCATCCGGAATTCGACCTGCTTCCTTCCGAATATTTCGCGCGAAACGTGTATGCCTGCTACTGGTTCGAGCAGACCGCGCCGCGCCGCCTGATCGACAAGATCGGAGTGGACAACATCCTGTTCGAAACCGACTTCCCTCATCCCACTTCTCTATACGGCGACGAAGTCCATGCCCGCATCCGAAGCGGCCTGTCCGACTGCGAGGAATCGATTCGGCGCAAGATCCTGTGGGAAAACGCGCAGAAGCTCTACAAGGTTGTCGGTCCCGCCCCGGCCGACGAAGCGAAGCTCGATGCGGCCGGAGCATAGCAGCGCGATGGAGTAAAAAGCCGATGATTGATTTGTATTACTGGCCGACCCCGAACGGCAAAAAGGTGACAATCCTGCTCGAAGAAGCGGGCATCCCCTACACAATCAAGCCGGTCAACATCATGCGCGGCGATCAGCTCACGCCGGAGTTTCTGAAGATATCGCCAAACGGCAGGATGCCGGCGATTGTCGATCATGAACCCGCGGATGGCGGAGCGCCGATCACCATCTTCGAGTCCGGCGCCATCATGGAGTACCTCGGCGAGAAATGCGGCAAGTTCTTTCCGCAAGCTCCGCGCCAAAAGGCCGAAGTCGTCCAATGGCTTTACTGGCAGATGGCGAATCAGGGCCCCAAGATGGGCGAGCAGGGTCATTTTCGCCGCGCTTCGCAGAATCCCAAGAACGGCGATCAATCCTACGCCCTGCTGCGTTTCGACAACGAGGTTCACCGCATCTACGGTGTGCTGAACCTCGGCCTGCACAAGAAGCAATATTTGGCCGCGGGCCAGTACACGATCGCCGACATGATTTGCTATCCGTGGGCGACCACCTGGCAAAACCGCGATATCAACCTCGACGAATTTCCCAACGTCAAGCGCTGGCTCGATGCAATTGGCGCCCGGCCCGCGGTGAAGAAGGCGATGGCGGCGGGGCCGGAATATCGCGAGGACCCCGCAACCGTTACGCCGGAAGAGCAGGCGCGCCGCGCCAAACTGCTGACCCATCAGCGCGCCCAGCCAGTCCCCACGCAATGGGGATAAATCTGGCCCATCGACGCCGCAGTGTCCGGCGGCTATAGAGGATGGGGTAATAGAGGCGCGCATTGCTCGCGAATGGCGCGCGACGCAGGCGGGGAATCTCTGCCTGCGTTCGCGGCGAATTCGTAATCCATCGGCGCAAGCCTCCTTGCCCACCATGCGAGACCAAACGATGGCCTCCCGATCTTCCTTGTCGTTTCCGCTTACACTGGCGATGTCTCTTCTGCTGGCGACAATTTGCGTACGGGCGAAACCGGCGCTGGCGAAAAGTAAAAAAAGTTTGTCGATCGGTCTCGAGAGTTTCGCCAACGGATTCCAAAGTCCGGTCGACCTTCAAATGCCCGATGATGGAACGGGCAGGTTCTTCGTCGTCGAGCAGGCGGGCACCATCCGGATCGTCGAGAATGGTACCGTGCTGGCGCAGAATTTCCTCGATATCCAGAGCAAGGTCACTTCCGGCGGCGAATTGGGATTGCTCGGAATGGCGTTCCATCCGGGCTTTGCCAACGATCCGCGGTTCTTCGTCAATTACACGCGCACGGTGAACGGCAACCAGATCCAGTCCGTCATCGCGCAGTACCGCGTTTCATCTTCCGATCCCAATGCGGCCGACCCCGCCAGCGAAACTATCCTGCTCACCGTCGACCAGCCCTTTACGAATCATAAGGCGGGACAACTCGCGTTCGGCCCCGACGGATTTCTGTACTTCGGCCTGGGTGACGGCGGCAGCGGGGGCGATCCGCTGGGCAACGGACAAAACGTCCAGACCCTGCTCGGCAAGATGATGAGGATCGACGTCAATCATACCGACCCGGGATTGCAGTACGCGGTTCCGCCGGACAATCCGTTTGTCTCGAGCAATACGGCATTGCACGAGATCTGGGCCTATGGATTTCGCAATCCATGGCGATTCTCCTTCGAACGCGGCACCGGCCGCCTGTTCTGCGCCGACGTCGGACAGGATCGATATGAAGAAGTGGATCTGGTTCGAAAGGGCGGCAACTACGGCTGGAACGTGATGGAAGGCAAGCACTGTTTCGATCCGATAAAGAAGTGCAACCGCAAGGGGAAAATCCTTCCCATCGTTGAGTACAATCACAGCGTGGGAGAAGCAGTAATCGGCGGTTATGTTTACAAGGGCAGTTCGATCCCGGCCCTTTCCGGCAAATATATTTTCGGCGATTTCGTCAGTGGCGCTATCTGGTACCTGCTCGAATCCGCCGGAAAGTTCGTACGCAAACCGCTGCTGAACAGCGGACTAGCCATCAGCGCCTTCGGACAGGATACCGCGGGTGAGGTGTACGTGGTCGATTACGGCGGTACCGTGTTCAAACTGGCGCCGAAGTAAGTTATCGGCGCGCCAAGCTGGGCCTTAATTCGCCTTCTCGTCCCGATGCGGCTTCTCGGTTGCGACATACGCGATCGCGAGATTTGATAGTCGCATAGCGCTGCCTCGTATCCTGGCCTCTGCTTCGCCACGCGTCCTCGAAACAGGAGCGGGAACGCCACCAGGGAGGAGGATCTCAAGATGAACAAACCCGGTCTCGTGCGCGCCCTTGTAACCGTTGCTTTCGCAATAGTGATCGGCACCGCAAGTGCGGCCGCTGCCGAGGAACAAGCTTCCAAGGGAGTGCTTGAAGACGGGCGCAGCGCCTACATGAGCCTGTGCGCAAGCTGTCATGGCGAATCGGGCAAAGGTGACGGCCCGATGGCGGCGGAGTTGAGCACTAAGCCCATCGACCTGACCCAGATTGCTCGTCAGAACAAAGGCACCTTCCCCTTCTGGCATGTCTTCGACACGATCGATGGCCGCACGATTCTGCGCGCCCACGGCGGTCCGGAAATGCCGGTATGGGGCAGCAGATCGGAAGCGCTGTACGGCAGATTTCCAACGCGCGAGTGGATGCTCGCGGTGACGTTTTACATCCAATCAATCCAGGAAAAGTAGGCCCGTCCACTCGCCGCAACAAGGTTGATTTTCGCTTCGCGCTACTCTTCCGGGCGAGTGTATCCTATGGAACCACGCTTGATTCCTCTTGTCTGTCGGGCGGACGCCTGACGGCCATTTTACCCGCGACATCCAAGCACTTTTCCCCCTCTGCGCGTCTCCTTCCTGACGGACGGCTGATGGCATGGAGCTTGCGCCTGGTGGCCTTGCGGATGCGCCATTGTCGCATACTGAAAGGCCACGAACATGAAATCACCCGGAGGCCGCTTCTTCTTTCTCAACACATTGCTCGTCGCGATCGCATTCGGTGAGTGTATCGGACCTTCCAGTCGGGCGTTCGCCGAAGCCGCGGCGTCTGCTGAGAAGACTCCCGCTTATCTGGAAGTCAAGGGACAGCGCGCAACCTGCGCCGCCGGCTCGCACAAAACCTTCAACCTCGAGATGAAGGAAAACAAGGTTCGCCTCAGCGACGATATCGAGACCGTCGCATGGACGTTCAACGGCACCGTCCCGGGACCCGTCCTGGAGGCCTGCGTGGGCGACACGGTGACCATCATGCTCACCAACCACGGCAGCATGGCGCACGGACTCGATACTCATGCGTTCAGAATCGATGCGAAAAAGTTCGGCCCGGTCGAACCTGGCGGAACTCTGAAAATCGAAGGCCGCACGATGACGCCCGGCGTATTCATGTATCATTGCGCGAACGGCGAGATGACCGATCAGCACATCAAGATGAGCATGTCGGGCGCGATGATCGTTTACCCGAATCCTTCCGATGTCGCCTATCAACCCGCCAGAGAGTTGGTGGTCGTGCAGGGTTCCGCGTTCGGCGAACCTGACAGCAAGGGCCAGATCCAGCCGGACTCGCACAAGATGGAATCGAACTCGGCCAGCTTCTACTTCTATAACGGCCGGCTGGACCACAAACCGATCAGCGTGAAAGCGGGCGAGCGGGTGCGCCTGTACTTCGTCAATACCAGCCCCTACGTCTCATCAGTCCATGTAATCGGCACGATCCTCGACGTGGCGCACGCAAGCGGAAATCCGAAAAATGCGGTCTACAGCGTGCAGACCTTCGGCGTGGAAGACGGCAATGGCGCGATGATCGAATTTACGGTGCCCGAAGCGGGAAGCTACATGCTCGTCGATCACGATCATCTGGCGTATATGCCTACAGGTTTCGTTCTGCCTTTCGCCGCGCAATGAACGCACACAAGCGCGATGCTTGCATGGCGGGGCGGCGCGAGGGACTTATCAGACAGGCAGGTCCGCGCATCGTAGTCTCGTCCGCGCTGCTTGCGGCAGAGCTGCCGCGAGCGCGGTGACGCATCGATAGCGCCGCGCATCTTCCTTTAACGCGTTATTCGCTTGCGACCTCGATGGCCACAACACCACATCCTGAATTCGCTGCCGGACTCGGCATTTCGCGATGGCGAATCGAACCGTTTCGGCTGTTTTTTCCGCTTGGCGTTCTGTTTGCCTGGATCGGCGTGGGCCATTGGCTCACGTATGCGACCGGCGTAACCGCCACTTACTCCTGCAAGTCTCACGCGCTGGTCCAGATCCAGGCGTTCCTGATGTCGTTTGCGGCGGGCTTTCTTCTCACCGCCGTGCCGCGCCGGACTCGGACTGCGCCGCCGAGTGCCGCGGAGATGATCGCGATGGCGGCCGCGCTTATCGTCACATCAATCGCGGCGATGGCCGAGAGATGGTTTGTCAGCGAGCTGGCCTATTTCTGCGTATTTCTGATTCTTGCCCAATTTGCGATTCGGCGCTTCGCCGGACGCGCCGCGGGGCGTCGCCCGCCGGCAGCTTTCGTGCTCGTGCCGATAGCCGCCGTGCATGGCCTGGTGGGCGCCGCGATGGTGGCAGCAGCGGAGGTTCAGAACTCCCCGGCATGGACGGAACATCTTGGAATGCTCCTAATCACGCAGGGAGTGTTTCTCTGCCTCACCGTCGGTGTCGGCGGCCTGATTCTTCCGCTGATGAGTGGAACTCCGCCTCCGGCCGATCTCGGCTCTTCGCCGCGCGAGCTATGGAAGGCGGCTGCCTATGGAGCGGCGGGAGCTGCGATCTTCGCGAGCTTCATCTTTGAGCAGGCTGGCTCGACGCAAATCGCTCCTTTGTTGCGCGCAATCGTGGTCGCGGTCGGCCTCGGGTTCGGCGGCAACGCGTGGCGGCCGCCTGGCAGGACAGGAGTGCATCGCAAGCTGGTGTGGATTTCGGCGTGGATGATTCCGGTTGGGCTTGCCATTTCGGCGCTCTACCCAGACTATCGCGTGCCTGCCTTGCACATCCTGTTTATCGGCGGCTTCGGTCTGATGGCCTTCGGGGTCGCAACCCACGTATCGCTGTCTCATCTGGAGATGCCGCGCGCCGCCTCCGGCCGGCCGCTCGCGATCATCCTAATGGGCGCTGCCTTTTTGCTGGCCTTGTTCATCCGGTTTACCGCCGACGCTAGCGACACCTATTTCCAGCATCTCGGATGGGCCTCGGCGGTGTGGATTCTGGGCTCTGCCGCATGGCTGCTTTACCTGGGACCAAAGCTGCTGCGACGCTGACTTCGGGCTTGAACTCAAACGCATCGATGCCTCGGCTGATTGCCGCGCTCGGCCAATTCGTGGCATTAGAAAAATCGCGCTCTCTGCCGATCAGGAGTGTCGAGCATGGACAACCTGCCCCTTCAAAGAGTTCCAATCGTTGATTACGGGTCCGCCCAGTCCGCGATGGAGCGTTATCGCAGGGAAGGCGAGGAACGCGCGATGCGGCTGGGCAACCGCGGCCCGCTTCGGCTCGGCCGCGACGGCAAGCCGGACCCTGCGATCCTGGAGGCGTACTCGCGCTGCGGATTCTATGTCTTCGAACGGTTGCTCCGCGACGAAGAACTGAAGGACATCGAGCGCGACGTGGCGGAGATGCTCGAGCGGGCGCCGGTGACAAAGGGTTCCAAACTCGATCGTCATGGGCGACCCGCACTCGGAGCGGACTGCAAGGCGCTTAACGTCTCCTGGGTGCGGCCCCTGTCCGATCCCCTCGGCGGCACCTCCTTCGCTCACGGCCGCCATCCGGTGAAGATGACGGAGCCGGCGCCACCCAGGGAAGCGCCCGAATACGTGGTGCAACTGGTTTTAGGATCGCTTCAGTTCTCGGAAGCGTGCCTCAGGCTCTACGGCCATCCGCAGTTGCTCGCCGTCGCCGAAGCGATCAACGGCGAGGATTTTACGCCATTCAATGAAGCGGTCTGGATAAAGCAGCCCGGCCTGGGCGGCTCCGTCGCATGGCATCAGGACGGATGGACGCATTGGGGAAGCCCGGCGCTCGACGAGAACACGCACGGCTTCAACTTCATGGCGCAGCTATACGGCTGCAACGCGACCAACGGACTTTGGGTCGTCCCCGGCTCGCATCGCATCGGCAAGGCGGACATCAAGTCGATGGTCGAAGCAGCGGGATCCGAGCGCCTGCCCGATGCCGTGCCGCTCATTTGCGGGCCGGGCGACGTAGTGATCTGCAATCGCCAGGCGGTGCATGGGTCGTTTGCAAACACCTGTGAAGACGTTCGCGTCACCATCAACTTCGGATTCCATCGCCGCAAGTCGGTGCTCGGAGTGGCAAGTGGCGGCGTTCACAACGAAGTCGCGGTGTACGACGACCAGCGTATCCGCGAACGCTCCCGCGTGATCATGTACGCGATCGACGCGCGCAAGCGGCGGTTCCCGGATGAAAAGCCCTACATCTACAGACCGTTCGCCGGACAGGACCACCTCTATAGATGGACACCCGAGGCGAAAGCGGGCTTGAAGGACTACAACCTCCTCGACCTCGGGATCTAGCGTCCTTCAAGCAACCCGACTTCGCGCGTGAACGGCAAAGGCGCCGCGCCTCGCGGCCATGCCTGTCCATGCACCACTCGCAACAAGGGTGCACAATGTCCTTCGCTCGCCCGTGCGCGAAGCAACCGAAAAGGAGCCGGATGAAATGGCACACAAAGTCGCGATCGTCACCGGCGCCGGCAGCGGTATCGGCAAGCATGCGGCGCTCGCGCTGATGCGTGAGGGGTTCGCGGTGGTGTTCGCGGGACGGCGGCTTGAATTAATCGAGGCGGCCGCCGCGGAGGGCCGCGCAACCGGCGCGCCCGCAATCGCGGTACGAACCGACGTGAGCGATCCGGAGTCAGTCAAAAATCTGTTTGCGAGGACGCGCGCCGAGTACGGCCGCCTTGACCTTCTGTTCAACAACGCGGGAATCGGAGCGCCGCCGGTGCCGCTCGAGGATCTTCCCTACGATCGATGGCGCGCCGTGGTGAATACCAATCTGACCGGCACCTTCCTATGTACGCAGGAGGCTTTCCGCATCATGAAGGCCCAGCAGCCGCGAGGCGGACGTATCATCAACAACGGATCGATTTCCGCCCAGGTCCCGCGCCCGAATTCAGCTCCTTACACCGCGACAAAACACGCCATCACAGGACTGACCAAATCGACTTCGCTTGACGGCCGCAAATACGATATCGCGTGCAGCCAAATCGATATCGGCAACGCCGCGACCGAGATGACGGCGCGGATGGCGCGCGGCGTCCCGCAGGCATCGGGGGAAATCGCAGTCGAGCCGACTTTCGACGTCGAGCATGTCGCGCGCGCGATCGTTTACATCGCCAAGCTTCCGCTCGATGCGAACGTCCAGTTCATGACGGTCATGGCCACCAAAATGCCGTTCATCGGGCGCGGCTGAATTCCGGCTGACAGCGGCGCAAGAACCCGCGCTGAAACTTCAGCTCTGATGCATGAGCGTCGGGCAGCTCGAATGCTCCCCTCCGGTGCAACAGGACCCTTTCGGACAGCAATTCTGCTTGGTCTGGCAGCAAGCCGGAACTTCAGCCGCACCGCGGACCGCGTACGCGCCGAAAACCGTGCCGGTGAAGACAGCCGCCGCGAACAGTGTGAGCAGGGAGCGTTTCATGTGGTTACTCCTCCAATCTGTCGAAGAGTGCTGACAGAGCGAACTCATCTTCGCATACTTTTCTCTTCAACTCGATCAAAACATTTCGCGACCGGCGCGCAAGCATCCGGATCAATTCCCCTCGCTACGCGGCTCTGAGCCGAGGAGCGACTTCCCGCGCGAACAGTTCCATCGACTTGCGCGTTCGCTCCGGCGCCAGGCCCGGCAAATGCATCCCGAGCACCAGATGGGTGGTGCGAACCCTTTTGAACGACTCGTTGAGGCGCGATGCAACTTCCTCCGGGCTGCCGAACAGAGGAGTAAACAGCATCCCCTTCGCATCGCGCAGCTTCGCCGGCTCGGGCAGATTCGCGAATTGCGCGGCATTGGGCATTTCGTTCGCCTCCACGATCCAGCGCCCGTACAACCTCAGCATGCAATGATAATGATCCTGCGCTTCAGCCCATGCCTGGTCGGTGGTGCTCGCAATATAAGTCCAATGAAGCTGAGCTGCCGAATAGTCCGCGGGATCGCGCCCCGCCTGCCGTAGAGAATCGTCGTAGATCTGCTGCGCGCGCGGATCGCCGAGTCCCATGAAGTGGCATCCCATCCTGCCCGCGCGCTGGATCGCCTTCGGCGCGCCCGCTCCTATCCAGATCGGAGGATGGGGCGATTGTACCGCCGGCGGCATCAGCGTGATGCCCTTCACGTTGTAGTGGCGTCCGGAATAAGAGAAGTCCCTTTTCGTCCACGCGCCGCGAATCACCTCGATTCCTTCTTCGAGCCGGCTGGCGCGCGCCTTTCGATTCACGCCGTAGCCCGCAAATTCGCTGGGACCGTAGCCTTGTCCGACGCCGAGATCGAAACGGCCGTTCGAGATGATATCGATAGTCGCGGCGTCTTCCGCAATTCGGACCGCGTTGTGCAGCGGCAGCAGCACCAGGTAGGTGCCGATCCTGATGCGCGAAGTCGTCGCCGCGATTGCGGATGCGATCGGGAGGACCGCCGGCGAGTATCCATCCTCCGCAAAATGATGCTCCGTGAGCCACGCCTCGTCGTATCCAAGCTCTTCCGCCAACCGGACCTGCGCAAGCTGATCGGCGTAGAACTGCGGCCATGGGCGGCGCCATTCGGGAGGATTACGGAAGGCAAACAAAAGTCCGATATTGAGGTTCGGGCAGAGGCTCATTGGCCACTCACTATGACAGCATCGTGATTTTGGCAAGTCCGCGCAGCACGGCTCGCGCTGGCAGCGCGCGGCCAAAACGTGCGATTGTTCAAAGTTGTCACGGGCCTTGCGATGCAGGCCCTGGCGAAGCCAAACGTTCGGTAAATCATTCGAGGTCTCCAGAAAATGCAACTCCAGGACAAGGTGGCAGTCATTACCGGCGGTGCGAGCGGGATGGGCCGCGCGACCGTGTTGCGCCTTCTTCAGGAAGGCGCCTGCGTCGTCATCGCGGATTACAACGAGGACACCGGCAAGCAGACGCTGGCGATCGCTTCGGATCGGGACTTTCGCGACCGCGCCCGCTTCATCCGCACCGACGTGGCAAAAGAATCCGACATCGCCGCGATGATCGCTCTGGCGATCTCGGAATTCGGACGGCTCGATGTCGTCTTCAACAATGCGGGAGTGGGTGGAGCGCTCGGCCCGATTTGGGACATCGAGGTCGAAGAATGGGACTACACCTTCGACGTGCTCGCGAAGGGCGTCTTCCTTGGCATCAAGCACGCCGCGCGCGCGATGAAGCGGCTGGGCCGGGGCGGCTCGATCATCAATACCGCGTCGGTGGCGGGACTCAGTGGCGGCAGCGGACCGCTTGTGTATTCGGCGGCAAAAGCGGCCGTGATCAATCTTACGCGCGCCGCCGCGCTGCAACTCGCGCCGGATCGCATCCGAGTCAACGCAATCTGTCCCGGCGGCGTGCTGACTGCGTTGACCGATCGCGGCGATCCTGCCGCGGTCGCAAAACAGCTCGACGCGTTTCAGCCGTGGCCCGAGCACGGCAAGCCGGAACATATCGCGGGCGCCGCTCTCTTCCTCGCAAGCGATGATTCCGAGTTCGTCACCGGCGAGGCGCTGGTGGTGGACGGCGGACTCACCGCGGCCGGGCCGAACGTATGGAAGGGATTGGGCGGGATCGCCGAAAATCAACTGCCGGTTGTCGGAGTAAATCGCGGCAGCACCGGAGCACCCAGCACCCGGCGCCGCGTACGCGAAATCTGAAACATCACGCTGGCAAACGTATCCAGGGAGGACTGCGCCGATGGCGACAAACCTCGAAGGTCGGGTCCGTGAGCTGGAGGCGAAGGTGGCGGAACTCTGCGAGCGCGAGGCAATTCGCGCGTTGCGCCTGCGCTACCATGAATGCATCAACGAGGCGAAGATGGCGGAAATACCTGGCCTCTTCACCGATGACGGCGAGCTGGATTTCGGCCATCTGGGCCGCGCCAAGGGACGCGATCAGATCGAAGCGTTCTTCTCCGGATTGGCGGGCCGCCCGTCTTCCGGGCAGGACAAGCCCCGCCGCGGCCTCTATCGCGTCAAGCAGTTCATCCATAACCACGTCATCAATCTTCACGGCGACCGCGCCGACGGCTTCGCTTACCTGGAAGCCAAGCCCGTCTATAACGGCGAGAGTTACGTAGTGGCGGCGCGTTATGACGACGAGTACGTCAAGCGCGACGGACGCTGGAAGTTCAGCAAAATGAGCCTGACGCCGTACTTCATGGTGCCGCTGAAGGAAGGATGGGCGGGAGAGGATCTGCTGAAGATGGGCCGATAGCATCGGCCTCCCGCAACCGCGGCCGCAAGCGCAATCGGCTGCAGTTGCCCTTTACCTGTCCAGCTTCAGCACTTTGCGCGCGTTGTCGCGCAGGAATTTCGGCCACACGTCGTCTTTGAACGGCACCGACTTCATGTCGGTCATGATCCGCTCGAGCGACAGGCCCATCGGAAAGTAGCCCGCGTAGATCACGCGGTCGGCGCCGCGCGTGTTCGCATAACGAACGATCGCTTCGGGGTAATACCGGGGCGCGAACGCTGAGGTCGAATAGTAGAGGTTGGGCCACTTCAGCATCAGCTTGACCGCGAGATCTTCCCACGGCTCGCATCCGTGCCGGGTGACAAACACGAGTTCCGGAAAGTCGTACATCACCTGGTCGATGAGGCGCACTTCCTGCGGCCACATCGGCAGTCGCGGACCGGGAACACCGGCGCAGGCGAAGATTGGAACGCCCAGCTCGACGCACTTCGCATAGATCGGGTACATCAGCGGGTCGGAAATTCCGACCTGCGGCTTGTAGCCCGCGTTGAACGCGCCAAACGCGCCCACCCCGTAGGTTTCATGCTGGCGCACCATGTCGCGGATACCGTCCATGCCCCGATTCGGATCCACGTTGCCAATCGGAATGAATCGGTCGGGATGATCTTTCAGCGCCTTTGATGCGACCTCGCCTCCGACGCCAACCAGGCCCATCTCGATGCCGAATCGATCCATCTCGTGCAGCGTGATCGAGATCGGATCTTTCGATCCGTACAGCTCCTTGGGCACGTTCTTGAACATGTATTCGACCGGGAAATCGAACTTCGCCGACGGATCCTTCAGTTGCGCGCGGATGAAGTCGTACATCCGGAAGTCGTCCGCCGGAAAGCCGATCATCGTGTCGATGATCCCAATGTCGGTCGGCATCGCCATGGCTCACGATGCTCCCTGAAGCGCCTCGCGGAAGAGATAGCAAGCGCTGTCGCGAGGAATCTCTTCGCGCGGCAAGGGCGTTTCCACCTGCTCCGGTGTCGGTCCCACCTTTGCCGCCCGCTCCTTCAGCTTTTCGAGATCGAACTTGTACAGCGCCGCGGCGTTGAGTCCCAGCACCTTGCGCCGGCGCGAATCCGGCATGTCACCGAAGGTCAACCGCAGCGACTGGAGATTGTAGGGAAACGTGCCTTCGTAGTGAGGATAGTCATTTCCCCACAGCACGTGATCCTCTCCTATCTCGTCGATACCCTCCAGATCGGCCTTGCTTGGGAAACTGGCACCATAGTAGCAATTGCGCTTCGCGTATTCGCTGGGCGGCATCTTGAGCGGCAGCTCCAGTCCTTTGTAGTTCATCTCTCCGAGCGAGCCCGACTTGATCGCGTAGTATGCGCGGTCCATCTGCTTGAGTATCGCCGGAACCCAATAGCATCCCGACTCGGTCAGGATATGCCTGAGTCTCGGGAATTTCTCGTAAACGCCGGACATGAGAAGATGCCGGTAGCCCGCCTGTCCGTAATAGGCCACGTCCTGGATCCAGATCGACTCTGCTACCGGACCTTCGCCGTAGTTGGGCAACCCCTGCCCCGTATGCTGATTGAGAACGAGGTCATGGTCCTGGATTGCGGCAAACACGCGCTCCCACGCCGGGTCGTAGAGCGGCTTCAGCCAATACGCGTCGGGCGGGATGAGCGGGAGCAGCACACCGCCGCGCAGGCCGGATTTGGCGATGAACTCGATATCCTTGATCGCCTCGTCGAAGTCGTTTGGCAGGATCAGTCCGATTCCGGCGCGGCGCACGGGATCTTCGGCGCAGAAATCCACCAGCCATCGATTGTGCGCGCGGATACCCGCCAGGCATCGCTGGTACTCGTCCGGCTTCGGCGGATGAGCGGTGACGATACTCTTGCGGTAGAAGGGCGGAACGGTATTCGGGAATACCACTTCGCCGACCACACCCTGACTATCCTGGTCCTTGTTGCGGATGCCGAAATCCCAGTTGCGCATCTTCTTGGAGCCATAGTGCTCCTGGGACGGGTTCTTGTAGCCGCCTCGCCACTCGTCGAACGTCTCGCGCCATTCGGGATCGAGGTACTCGCGATACTGGGCATGACTGCCGCCGGCGTGAGTGTCCGCGGTGATCAGAATGTAAGGTTCCATGTGAACCTCCCGCAAATTGGATCAAGCCATCATCGCGAACCTACGCCTTTTCCTCCGAGTTTTGCAAAACCCGGGCACACCGCTGGTGAACACGCTCCGGTTGGCAGGGTCGGGTCATTTTCTGCCATATTTCCCCAATCAATATAGAGGATGGCGCCGATGGCCAATCGCACAATTTCGAAAAACACCCGCGCGGGCCTGATCGAGGGCGAATGCGACCCGGCATTCAACGGCGTTCTCGATGCCTTCATCGAGAATTTCGAGACCCGCGACGAGGTCGGCGCGAGCGTCTGCCTGGCCGTCAAAGGCCGAACGGTCGTTGATCTCTGGGGAGGCCGTGTCGCAGTCGATGGCGCTCCGTGGGCGCGCGATACCGTCTCCATCGTCTTCTCCGCCACGAAAGGAGCATCGGCGTTGTGCGCGCATATGGCGGCCGACCGCGGGTTGCTCGATCTTGATGCGCCGGTGACACGCTATTGGCCCGAGTTCGGACAGGCGGGCAAGGAGGGCGCGCTCGTCTCGATGATGCTCGATCATTCCGTCGGCCTTCCTCATGTGCGCACCAAGGTGAAACAAGGCGGTTTCTACGACTACGACTACATGATCGCGATGCTCGAGAAGGAGGAGCCGTTCTGGAAGCCGGGCATCCGCAACGGCTACCACGGCATCACTTCCGCGTGGACCGTGGGGGAGATGGTGCATCGATCGACCGGGACCCGCCTTGGCCGCTTCTTTCAGGAGCAGGTGGCGCGCCCGCTCGGACTCGATTTCTGGATCGGGTTTCCCGCCGAGATGGAGCATCGCGTCGCTCCGATGATCTACGCACCCATCACCGACGAGGTTCGCAACAGCCGGATCTCGCAGGCGGCGATCAATGAAAAGGATTCCCCCACTCACTACTTCATGTTCAACGTGGGCGGATTCGATGCGAACAGCCGTGAAGCGCACGCCGCCGAAATCGGGTCGGCCAACGGCATCTCCAATGCGCGCGGACTGGCGGGCCTGTATGCGCCGCTGGCCAACGGCGGCGAACTAAACGGCGTGCGCCTGGTGAGTCAGGATACGCTTCGGCGGATGGCGCTGTGTTCGGTTGCAACTCACGAGGACGCGACGCTTCGCATCCCCACGCGCTTCTCGCTCGGGTTCATGAAAGCGATGGACAATCGGCGGCTGGAAAATTCCGCGCATTGCTCACTGCTGATTTCCGAATCCGCCTTCGGCCATGTCGGCGCCGGCGGTTCACTCGGGTTTGCGGATCCCGAATGCGGCATGAGCTTCGGGTACACGATGAACCGGATGGGTTTTGGAATCCTGATGAACGATCGCGGGCAGACTCTCGTCGATGCGGCCTACCGCGCGCTGGGCTACAGATCAAACATCAGCGGCGTGTGGGCCTAGCCACCGCTCCGGATCGACTACTTCGCGGTCGAAAGCGCCTCGCATCGGTCTTCACGCAGGATCGATGCAGGCGTCGCTACGTGGGCTTCGACGCGCGCCTTCGGCCGCCGGCATCTGCAGACCATTGATCGAGCGGCGCGGTTACACGCCTCGGAACCTTACATGAATCTTGCGGCGGGCGCGGCGATCCCTTGTCGGATCGCTTTCGCCAAATGGCGAGGTCCGCGATAGTAGGAAGCATGGCCATCACCCAGGTTGACCTGCTCGTCGTGGTCATCTCAGCCGACGCGCGCTCCTCGGCGGGTGCGCACCACTTCATCGCCGGCGGTTGCAGGAGCCGAAGCGGAACATGAGCGCAGGCGCGGGCGCGCAACCGGGACATCCTGACGCTGACCCCGGCGGCTCTCTGCCGCCGATGCCGCAGGGGCTTTCGGAAGCCGAGGCGCGTCGTCGCCTCCGGAGGGAAGGCTATAACGAATTGGCCCGGCCCCGGCGGCGCAATCTTCCGCGAATCGCGATCGAGGTTTGCGGCGAGCCGATGTTCGAGCTGCTGATCGCCGCAAGCGCGATCTATTTCCTGCTCGGCAGCATAGGCGAAGCTTTTGTGCTGGTCGGCTCCGCGATCACAACCGTTGCGATCGCGATCGTTCAGGAAAGCCGAACCGAAAGAGTTCTGGAAGCGCTGCGGGATCTGACCAGCCCGCGCGCATTGGTGGTTCGCGACGGTATAAGCAGGCGCATCCCCGGCCGCGAAGTGGTGCGTGGCGATGTTGTCGTGCTGTCCGAGGGAGACAGGGTTCCCGCCGACGCGATTGTGCTGTCCAGCAGCGATCTCCAGGCTGATGAATCATTGCTGACCGGAGAATCGGTACCGGTTGAAAAGTTCCCGTCCGGGTCATCCGGCTCGGTTCGCGAACATTTTGTGGACCATGCGGCCGCATCGCGCGTGTTTGCGGGAACAATGATCGTGCGCGGCCACGGAGTGGGAGAAGTCTTCGCGACCGGCTCCTCAAGCGAGATCGGCAAAATTGGCAAGACGCTCGGCGAGATAACGGCCGAGCCGAGCCTGCTCTCCGTTCAGGTGCGCCGCCTGGTTCGCGTGCTCGCCGCTATCGGAATTGGCCTCAGCCTCCTCGTTGTCGTCCTCTACATGTTCCTGCGCGGATCGTGGCTGGACGGATTGCTCGCCGGGATCACGCTTGCGATGTCCTTGCTGCCGGAGGAGTTCCCGCTCGTGCTCACGATCTTTATGGTCATGGGCGCATGGCGAATTTCCAAGGCGCAGGTTCTGACCCGCCGCTCGGCAACGATCGAGACGCTCGGATCGGCCACGGTCCTATGCACCGATAAAACCGGAACGATGACCGTCAATCGCATGTCGATTTCCGAGCTTGTGGCCGAAGGTGAAACCCTTCACCTCGACGACAAAGACCTGGGGCCGATTCCTGAAAAGTTCCGACCGCTCGTTGAATACGGCGTGCTCGCCAGCGAAGCGCATCCCTTCGATCCGATGGAGGTGGCATTTCACGATCTCGGCCGAAAAGGTCTTGCGGGCTACGACGATGCGCATGGGAATTGGATATTGGCGCATGAGTATGCGCTGACTCAGGAGCTGCTCGCCGTCACGCATGTCTGGAAGGCACCGCATCAGGACGGCTACGTGGTCGCGGCAAAGGGCGCGCCGGAAACGGTCGCACGGCTTGGCGGCCTCCGCGATGATGATCGGCGCGGGCTGCTCGAGACCGTCGATCGGATGGCCGCGCGCGGGCTTAGGGTTATCGCGGTCGCGAAAAGTTCATTCGCGGGACCTCCGTGGCCTGAATCGCCGGCGGCGTTTCGCTTCGATTTTCTGGGGCTCGTCGGTCTCGCCGATCCGCTTCGGCCGAACGTGCGCGCGGCGGTGAACGAATGCCGCGGCGCGGGTATCCGGGTGGTCATGGTTACCGGAGACTATCCCGCGACCGCCGCGGCGATCGCCCGCGAGGCGGGAATCGATTCCTCCGGGGGAATGATAACCGGCGCGCAAGTGGTGGAAATGAGCGATGAAGAGCTGCGCGAGCGGGTCAAAACCGTCAACGTGTTCGCGCGCACGCTGCCCGAGCAGAAGCTGCGGCTCGTAAACGCCTTCAAGTCCGGCGGTGAAGTGGTGGCGATGACGGGGGACGGGGTCAACGACGCGCCTTCTCTGAAGGCGTCGCATATCGGAATCGCGATGGGAGGCCGCGGGACCGACGTTGCGCGCGAAGCTTCGGCGATCGTTTTGCTCGATGACGATTTCAGTTCGATCGTAAGAGCGATCCGGCTCGGGCGCCGAATTTACGACAACGTGCGCAAGGCGATGGGTTTTCTGCTCGCGGTCCACGTCCCGATTGCCGGACTCTCACTTCTGCCGATCATCTTTGGATGGCCGCTTATCCTTACGCCGGTGCATATCGCCTTCCTCGAGCTCATCATCGATCCGGTCGCATCGATAGTGTTCGAGGCGGAAACCGAAGAACCCGACATCATGCGCAGGCCGCCGCGAGACGCGCGGGCGCCGCTGTTTTCACCCTCGGCCATCGGCTGGAGCATCTTTCAGGGCGCATGGGTTTTCATCGCGATCGCCGGAGTTCTGGTCGAATCTTTTTGGCGAGGCCTGCCGAGCCCGGAGATGCGGGCGCTCGCGTTCGTAACGCTGGTGGCATGCGACTGCGTCCTGGTCTTTGTCAACCGATCCTTCAGCCCTTCCGTCGTGCTTGCGGTTCGACGGCCGAACCGCGCGCTATGGCTGGTGTTCGCGGTCACGGCCGCGCTGCTGGCGATAACCCTGGTCGTGAGTCCTGTCCGCCTTCTGTTTGCATTCGGAATTCTGACCGCCGCCGACTATGCCCGCGTCGGCATCGTGGCCGTCGCGACGATCGGCATCCTCGAGTCCCTGAAGGCGATTCCCGGAGCATGGAAGCCCGCGCCGGCCTGAAGCTGGAGACCTGCGGCGCGGGTTTTCCGTTTTGTCGGAATACTTCCCTCTAAGGGCGCTGTGGCAAACGACGACCAGGCCGGGATTCTTGCGCGGCCGACATTTGCGCCGAAAGAAATGAGATCGGAGATGCCGGCTGCGCGATAAAACGCTCATCCGGACGCGAGACCGCCTGGAGGTGAAAAATCCGTATGGTACAGGATTGGAAGTCGTACGCTGAGATTGCGGTCGCCCTGCTCGTGCTGCTCGATCCGATCGGGGCCGTACCGGTATTCGTCACGCTCACCGCGAACCACTCCGCCGAGGAGCGCAGACGCACGATCAATCAGGCTTCCGCAACCGCTTTCATCGTGCTGATGGTCGCGTTTTTGGCCGGCGACCCGCTGTTCCACATCCTCGGAATCAGCATCGCATCGTTCACGGTCGGCGGCGGCGTCATCCTGATGCTGATGGCGATTGCGATGCTGCAAGCGCGGCCGAGCCGCGTCAACCGCGCGGAGGAAGAAGTGGATCGGGCGGCTCGGCGGGCGGCGGTTGCGGTGGTTCCGCTCGGCATTCCAGTTGCCGCGGGTCCGGGCGCAATCAGCGCAGCTTTGATTTACGGTGAACAGGCGAAGAACTGGACCGACGACGCGATAATCCTCGGCATCTTCGCTCTCGTGATCGCGTGCTTCTGGATCGCGCTGAACCTGGCGGGACCAACCAAGCGGGTCCTGGGTACGACCGGCATCAACGTGGTCACGCGGCTGCTCGGTCTGATCCTGATGGCGGTCTCCGTTCAGTTCATCGCAAATGGACTCATCGCGCTGTTTCCCGGGCTGCGCGGCCCTGTGCTTTGACCGGGCAAATGGAGGCGACGCTCACCATGCGCGCCAGCGAAAACGCGCCGGCGTCGAGGCGGCGGCAGTTGGCGCATAGCGAACAGATTTGTGTGCCCGCTTTTTCACGGTTGACGCCAGGCGGGAGATAACCGAGAGTATGTTTGGCTCGCCGCAGGTTTAGAGGAATCTCTGTCGTCATGACCCGCCCCTGATTAACGGCCAGGACTAATTGGAGGACAGACATGAGCACTGCGCAGAAGACACTGTATGAACGTCTCGGTGGCTACGATGCGATCGCGGCGCTCGCGGCGGATCTCCTCAGCCGCCTGCAGGCGGACCCGCAGCTTGGCCGCTTTTGGGCGAATCGCGGCGTCGACAGCCTCAAGCGCGAGCTGCAGCTCCTGATTGATTTTTTCTGTTCGCGGACTGGCGGACCGGTCTATTACCTCGGCCACGACGTGCGAACCATCCATCATGGAATGAACATCAGCGAGAGCGATTGGGCGAAATTTCTCGACCACGCCGGCACTACGCTGAACAAGTTCTCCGTGCCCGCCGCCGAGCAAAGCGAACTGGTCTCGATGGTGCAAAGCTTCAAGAACGACATCGTCGAATAGCCCCTTTCCGTAGCGGCAATCGCGCTGTTCGCGGCGATTGGCGTTCGTTCGCAAAAGGGGGCCGCCGATTCGTTAACGGTTTCGAAACATCCGCTTGATTTCAGTCATGGGTTGCTCACGCTAAAAGCTTCGGGGTTTTCTCCGGCGCAAGTGGGCGAGAGCGGGACGCGGCCGAGCGGCGGCGAATCTGGTCCGCCACCAATCGGAACCTTCATCACCTTGGCGCGCGCGGCCTCGGTCGTCTAATCGCAGGCTCTGTCGAAGAAAGGAGACTCTGTCACGGCGGTCATGAAGAACGGCTCGACGTTTCGATCGCTCAAACTGCAAAGCGGGACGGAACCCGAGATAGAGACCGGCGCGGCGGCTCTGGCCGGACCGGCGGCTGTGAGCGCATCGGGTGAACGGCAAGCGGTTTGGATCGACCTCTCAAATCCCACGGAACAGGACCTCGCCCAGCTCGAGCAGCGCTTCAGCTTTCATCCGCTCGCGATCGAAGACTGCCTCCATCGCTCGCAGCGGGCGAAGATCGACGATTATGAACAATACTGGTTCGCTGTCCTGTACGAGATCAGAATCGGCCCGGGTTCAGCCGTTCAGTTCGAGGAGCTGTCGCTATTCGCAGGTGACAATTTCCTCGTGACGATCCAGCCCAGGCCCGTGGCGGCGGTCGAGGGCGTATGGAAGCGCGTGGTGGCCGACTCGCGCCGGGGCGACTACGGCGTCGATCACGTGCTCTACCTGCTTCTCGATTCGCTGGTCGATGGTTCTTTTGAAGTGATCGATCAACTGTCCGACAGCTTGTCGAAGATCGAAGGCCAGATCCTTGGCAGGCGCGACGGCAGCGAACTGGGCAAGCTGCTCAAGCTCAAGCGCTCGATGGTGGCGGTGCGGCGGGTGCTGGCGGGCGAACGCGACGTGGTTACATTTCTGCTGCGGCGTTCGCAAAACCCGGTCAGTGAAAAGGCCGCGCCGTTCTTCCGCGACATTTACGACCATCTGATTCGCGCATACGAACAGATCGATATCGAGCGCGACCTGTTGGGAAACGCGATGGACGCATATATGTCGACCGTCTCCAACAGCCTGAACGTGGTGATGAAGCAGCTTACGATATTGAGCGCAATCTTTCTTCCGTCGACCTTCATCACCAGCTTCTTCGGCCAGAACTTCAGCGCGCTGCCCTTTGACTCGCGCACGCTGTTCTACGCGGAGAGCGCGGCCTGCATCGGCGTGCCGATCGCAATGCTTTACTGGTTCTACAAGTGGCGATGGCTGTAATCGCATCGCGACCGTCGCGCGGCGCGGGCTGCGCTACGACATGCTCCGAAACGCCCAGAACAGAAATGCGGCCAGAACTATTGAGGCGGGCAAAGTAAGAATCCACGCCAGCGCGATATTGCGGACGGTATCCAGTTGCAGGCCGGAGCGGTTCGCGGTCATGGTCCCCGCGATGCCGGAGGAAAGAACGTGCGTGGTGCTCACTGGCAGTCCAAAGTAGTCGGCGGCGGCGATGGTGGATGCGGCCGTGATTTCGGCCGCGGCGCCCTGCGCGTAGGAAAGATGCTCGCGCCCAATCTTCTCGCCCACCGTGACCACAATCCGCTTCCATCCCACCATCGTGCCCAGCCCGAGCGCGAGGGCCACGGCCACCTTCACCCACTGCGGAATGAATTTGGTGGCGGCATCGATATGCTCTTTGTAGTTGTCGAGAATCTCCCAGTTCTGATCGGACAAATGAAGATCGTCCTGCCGTTTCATCAGCCGCAACGACTCGCTCACCAGATACATGTCGTTCCTGAAGTTGCGGACCCGGTCTGCCGGCACCTTGGCCAGGTCCTCGTAGATATCGAGTTCGTTCCCGATGTCGTTTATGAGCTGGCGGATTGCCAGCGGCGTGTCCTTGGTAAACTCGCGCGTGCGCAGGAATTCCGCGACGTCATCGCGCGGGTCGGCGACCACCTCGACGTGATTCACGAATGGATCTATCACCTGGGCGGCCTGCCGCGAGACCGCGACGAAGTCCTGCGTCGCGCTCGCGGGAATCGCCCGGTTGAGCGCATACGCGGTCGGCACAATACCGATCAGGATGAGCATGATCAGACCCATCCCCTTCTGCCCGTCGTTGGAACCGTGCGCGAAGCTGACCGCGGTGCAGGTCAGAATCAGCAACGTGCGAATCCAGAATGGCGGCGGCTCGGTTCCCTCGGGC
Organism: Pseudomonadota bacterium; assembly: GCA_021323675.1. Lineage (GTDB taxonomy): Bacteria > Desulfobacterota > Binatia > Binatales > Binataceae > JAFAHS01. The sequence goes on from JAJPKP010000086.1 coordinate 171,783, forward strand.
GCCCGGTAGAGACTTACGTTGCGGATCATCGCCTTGGCCAGCAGCAACAGCAGCGCGGCAACCGCAAATCCCAACAACGGCGAGATCAGGAGCGACTTGCCGATGTTCGCGGCCTGCGCCCAGTCCACTCCGCTCGTTTCCGTCCGCGTCTCCATCAATTGGTTGGCAATGCCGACTCCGATGATCGAGCCCACCAGGGTGTGTGAACTGGATGCCGGCAATCCGAACGACCATGTGCCGAGGTTCCACAGGATCGCCGCGACCAGCAGGGCGAACACCATCGCGAATCCTGCCGCACTGCCTACCTGCAGGATCAACTCGACCGGCAGAAGCGATACAATCGAGAATGCCACCGCGCCGCTCGAAAACACGACTCCGATAAAGTTGCAGATCCCCGACCATGCCACCGCAATGTGCGGATCGAGCGAGTGCGTATAGATGACCGTGGCGACCGCGTTGGCCGTGTCATGAAAGCCGTTGACGAACTCGAACCCCAACGCGATGAGCAGCGCGCCGCCGAGAAAGAGGAACGGCCGCACCGATGGGCTGTGGACCGCGGACAGGTCGGAGACCAGGTGCGAAGCCGCGTAATAGACGCCCACCGCCAGCAGCACTCCGAACAAGATCGAGCCTGCCCTACCCGGACCTTCGGAAAGCTTTGCGCTCAGAACCTCGGAAGCAGGTGCGGTTGCCACGGCCGGTAGTCCCCTTTCTGCCCGAATTTTCCTACTGCTAACAACTGGTCATGGGCGCGGGTCCGCCCGAAGACAAGATCCACGTATACGCGGCGGAGGTTGTGGCAGCGTTAACGAATTGTGCTCCAGGAATGAAACCAGGCGGTTCTCCGGCCGACGCGCCGATTCGGCGCGAGCGACCGGAAGCGTCCGCCGCCGGTTCATCGCCTGCCGAGATTGACTGGATCGCAACTTGGCCTTAGTTTTCTGTTAATCGCCGCTTTTCCGGGGCGACATCAAACCGACAATTTCGTCGATCTATGCTGCGACTATCGCATCGGCGCTGTCCGAGGCGAGTCAGCAGCGTTCCTGGAGTTTTTGGATGGCTCGTGAGTCGCGGGAGGCGGGGATAACAGCCCGTCATTGTTTCATCTTCTTCTTCGCCACCCGCATGCGCGCTCGCACTGCCCCGATGGCGGCCGCGCTGGTCGCGCTTGCGATATGCGCGTGCTCGTCGGTCAACAAGGAGCGGACGGCTCTGAGTGAAATCAAATGGCCGATTGGAGCCTCGGCGATTCGGATCGACGTGAACGCGGACCAAAATCTCAATCTATATGAAGGCAAGCGGCACACGCTGCTGCTGGCCGTCTGCCAGACTGCGGATCCCAACGCGTTTCTGAGCCAGCTTTCAAACCAGGCGTCGATCGCAAGCCTTCTCGTCTCCGGCCAGACTCTTGCCGCCGGCTTTTTGTCAGCCAACCGTTTCGTGGTCTCGCCGGGCCAGCACGAGCTGTTGACGATGGACCGCGCTAAAGGCGCGCAATACGTCGGAGTAGTCGCGGGATACTACCGCCTGGACCCGAATGGGGCCGCGCGCCTGTTCGTAGTGCCCGTATCGCTGCGCACCAGCGGGTTCTTTTTCAAAACGGTCACGGCCGGTATCGATCCTCTGCAGGTCGATCTGGACCTCGGACCGACGCAGATCAGGTCCGCGTCGCGATCGGTCGCGGGCATTGCCGGGCAGTTGGTGCCTGTTCCCGGCGAACACGACGGACTGATCCCCATAACCGCAGCGGGCATCGCCGCCTCTCAAAACGCCTCGCCGCCGACGATCGTCGCCTTTCCTTAGGCCGAGAACAAACATGGAACCGCCGCGCCCGCTATACTGGCATCAGGGACTCTTCCTTCAGCCGCAGCATTTCCAACTCGCCGATTTGCATTCGCAATTTCTGGCGAGACCGGGCCTCGAGCTTTCCGGCCCCTATGCCTGGGGAGTCGGCGAGATGGTGGTATCGGCGCCCGCCCTGGACAACCGGATGTTCGAGATCGAGCGTGCACGGATACTGTTTCGCGACGGCGCCTATGTGGAGTTTCCCGGCAACGCCGTGATTCGTCCGCGTTCGTTCGATACCGCGTGGGTCAACGGTGACCAGCCGTTTACCGTCCTGGTCGGGTTGAGGAAGATGGCTGTTCTCGAGCGGAACGTCTCGGTCGTGGATTCCCTTGCCGATCTCGACGGCTGCAACACCCGGTTCGTCACAACCGGCGACCCGGACGAAATCGCGGATCTCCATGCGGACGGGCCGTCCGCCAAGGTGCGCCGCCTCAGCCTGCTGCTCAGGGTGTTCTGGCAGGCAGAAGTGCCGCAGCTCGACGGCTACGAAACCATCGCGGTGGCGCGTCTCGAACGCGACGGAGATCGCGTGGTGCTGTCGCCGTCATTCATTCCGCCGTGCTTCAGCGTGGCGGGATCGGCCCTGCTCGCCAAGACCATCAAGGAGCTGCGCGACGAGTTGGCCGGGAGAGTCCGCCAGCTCGAGATGTACAAGAGCCCGCGCGAGATGCAAAAGGCTGAATTCGACGCGAGCTACATGGTGTACCTGCTGGCTCTGCGTTCGCTGAACCGTTACGCTCCGCTCCTCTATCACCTCTCGGAAACGCCCCGCGTGCATCCCTGGGCAGTCTATGGACTGCTGCGCCAGATTGTCGGCGAGCTGAGTTCCTTTTCCGAGCGGTTCAACCTGTTCGGCGAGTCGCTGGACGGCGCGCTGGCCCTTCCTCCTTATAATCACGAGGATCTCGGCCGGTGCATCCTGTCCGCGCGATCCCTGATTGAGAATCTTCTCAACGAAATAACCATCGGCCCCGAATTCGTCGTCTCCCTGAAACCGTCCGATGGCACCATGACGGCCGAGCTGCCCAAGGGATTCTTCGGGGCCCGCCATCGCTACTACCTCGTGATTCGCAGCGAGGCGCAAGGCGACGGGATGCTGGAGTCGTTTCAGATGGAGGCGAAGCTGGCCGCCGCGTCCCAGTTGGAGGTCTTCGTCAGGCGGGCCCTGCCGGGAGTCGAATTGATCCGCCTGCCCGCCGCTCCGCAAGGCCTCCCCAGGCGATCCTACTCTCACTACTTTCGGGTCGAACCGCTCAGCGCTCAGTGGAGAGCCGTGGAAACGGAAGGAACTGTCGCCCTGCATTGGTCGTCCGCGCCGAACGACCTCACCGCCGACCTGGTAGCCCTGCGAGGTTGACCGATGCGGCTGGTGGATTTGTTTCTCAAGATCTTTGCCGCGACCATCCAGTTCGTGAATCAGGGCGGAGGCGATGTCGGCGGCTTTCGCGTCCAGATCGGCCGGCTGATTGACGAGGCCATCGAGACCTCGCGCAAGGCGGGAGTACCCGAGAACGACTTTCGCGATGCTCTGTTCGCGGTCGTGGCGTGGGTTGACGAAACAATCATGTGTTCCGGCCTCGCTGAAGCCGATCGGTGGCAGAAGCAGACGCTGCAGATGGAACACTTCAAAACCTCGCGGGCCGGCGTTGAGTTTTACGAGCGGCTCGAGCAACTGACGGCGGCGAGAAAACAGGTGCGCGAGGTTTTCTATGTCGCGCTCGCCGCCGGATTTCACGGCAAATATCTCTCCGACAACGACCGCGCCCATCTGGACTGGCTCAAGAATCAGCAGCTCGAGATGCTGGTGGACGACCACGAGCGGCTGGTGCTCGAAGGCCGGCGTCCCTTGCTGCCGAGCGCTTTCCCTGCCGCCATCCCCACTCCGGCCGCAGGCGGCAGATCGCAGTGGCTTCGATCGCTTCCGCTTACGGCGATACTGGTGCCGGTCGCGGTGGTGGGCGTTTTGTATATTTCGTTCGCTCTCATTCTCAGCCTGACCGTCCATCGGATTCTCAGTTCCCTCGGGTAGCGCATCCGCGATCCCAGGCGCAGCCGCATGAACAGTTCGACGAATTCACCGGACAACAGCCGCGAATGTTGAAGAAGGTTTTGAAATATCTTCTCTACACAGTCGCGCTCGTTTGCCTGTGGCTGCTGTCATGGCGCATCGCGGTTTTCACCGGGCGTCCCGGATGGTTCACGTGGGCTTTGTTTTTCGGCGTCGTGGCACTCGTGGGCGCAGCGGTCTTGGCGCGACGAATGTGGGTACGCAGGCAAGCCCGGCTGCAGGCGCTGCGCAACATCCTCCTTGACCCGGAATCGCGGCCATCGCCGCAGGCGTTGCGCGAGAGGTGGAAGGAAGGCATCGGCGTTCTGAGGAACTCCGCGCTGCGGAAATCCGGCAATCCCGTCTACGCGCTCCCCTGGTATCTGATGCTGGGAGCTCCCGGGTCGGGCAAGACCGCGGCACTGATCAGGGCGCGCGTTCAGTCTCCGATGACCAATCGCGATCCGGCGGTGGCGCCCGTGCCGACCCCGGATCTGGACTGGTTCTTTTTCGATCGCGCCGTCATCCTCGATTGCTCCGGGCGGTTCTGCGACAGCACCGCGCCCGAGTCGCCGGCGCACGAATGGGAGGAATTTATCTCTCTTCTCTCCGGGGCGCGCCGGCGCGAACCTCTCAATGGAGTCGTGATCACTCTAGATGCGGACCGCGTGCGGACATCAAGCCGCGACGAACTTCGCGAACACGCATGGTTTCTGCGCCGCCGGATAGTTCAGCTCATGAAGCTCATGGACGTGCGGTTTCCCGTCTACGTGCTGATCAGCAAAATCGACCATCTTTACGGCCTGAACACGCTCACCCGATCGCTGCCGCCCAACGTGCTTGCTCAGCCGCTCGGCTTCGTCACCGACGACTGGAGCGCCGGCTCGCTGAAAAGCCCGATAGCCAAATTTCTCGATGACGCGTTCGCAGGCGTGCTGGGCGCCCTCAAGGACTTGCGGTTCGCTCTGCTCGGAAGAAGTGAATCGACCGACGCGCGCTTCATGCTGTTCCCCAACGAGCTGGAACGGCTGCGCCCGGGTCTTGAAGAATTCATGGCCGGGCTTTTCGCCGACGATGCTTACCTCGAGACCCCGATGCTGCGCGGATTGTTCTTCGCCAGCGCCGAACAGTCGGGGACCGAGTCGTCGAATGTGCTGGCCGAGATCAATCCGGCGGGAGCGGCCCAACCGCTGCCGGGAACGACCCGGGGGATCTTTCTGCACGACCTCTTCGCCCGCATCATTCCGGAAGATCGCTACCGTTTCCATCCGCTCACCACCGGGTGGCGATGGGACCGGATCGCGGAGAACACGGGGTTGGCGTCATGGGTCGTACTGAACCTGGCGGCCGGTGTCGTGCTGTGCTTCGCATTCCTCAATGCCTTCGAAACCCTTCAGCGCGCGCGCAGCCTTTATCCGTCCTACCCGGCGATGAGCGGATCGCTGGTCGAGGATTTGCCGAAGCTCGACAAGTTCCGCGAATTCATCAGGTGGATGAGCGAACGGGAAGAAAGAACGCTGACCCATTGGACTCCGTTCCACCGCATGATCGATTACCTGCAGGACGCGTTCACCGCGGACTTCTGCCACGACTTCGGCAAGTTCGTGGTTCCCGAAACCGAGGACCTTCTCGAGCGAAAGCTCAAGACGATAGACAAGAACGATCCATCCTACCCCCTATACGTTGACTTTCTCACCGCGCAGGTGAGCCTGAACCTCGCTCGTTCTAAAGGGGCCACCTATCCCGAGTTGCGCAGGATGGCGGCGCCGCGCGGCGATATCATCGACCTGCTCGACCCGCGGCTGGACCGCAATTTGGGAAACACTCTGTCGGAACTGATGGTCGCCAACATCGCGTGGCGGCCATGGACCGTTTATTCCGCGATCCATTTGGTCGACCTGCGAAAGCAGCTTGACTCCCTGGTCGAGAACGGCGACCCGAACATGCGATGGCTTATCGACTGGGCCAATCAGAATCCTTCCCTCAAGCCGGTGACGCTCGACGACTTCTGGCCGGTTCCACATTCGGCGTCGGCGGAGGTCAGCGTGCCGGCCGCATACACCGCCGCCGGCCGCGCGAAGATCAATGACTTTCTCGCTCGATTGGAGAACGCGGTGGGCGCAACCGACACTCTGCGATTGCGCGAGCGAAACTTCCGCGATGCGTACGCCGAGCAGGCGCTTGACAACTGGTATCGTTTCGCGGCCGGCTTCGATCGCGGAAAGTCGGCGCTTGCCGGCGAGGCGCAGTGGCGTCAGATGCTTCCGCTGTTGGGATCGGTCCGCGACCCCTACTTTTCGCTGCTGGCCTTGATGGGCAGAACCTTTGCATCCGACGAAGGCCGGCCCACACCCGCCTGGATCGCCCAGACACGGCGCTTCAACTCGATGCGCGCGGCGGCCGATCGCGATCTGCTGCTCGCCGAGGCTGCCGGCGCCGCCAGCCCGCTGAAGCAGCCGATCTGGGACATCCTCATCACTTCCCTCGCCGGACGGCCGGACCGCGGAGTAGCGATGGTGAAGCAGATTCGCGGCGATGCGAAGGTATGCGCGGCCTATATCAAGAGCCTGGAGGAAATTTCCCGCGACGCGGGCACGAACGCCGCCCAGTCCGAGAAGCTCTCCGCCGCGCTCTTCATGTTCAATTCCAACCCCCAGGCGCCCCCTTCCGAACTCTATCGATTGTACGGCACGGTCGATGAGGTCAGGAAGACGGTGGCGGACGGGTCGCAGCCCGATCCGGTGATCTGGTCTCTGATCGACGGGCCTATGCGCTTCGTCCGCGAGTACATCGACCGGCAAGCCGGATGCTACCTGCAGGCGCAGTGGAACTCCGAAGTGCTGTGGCCGTTGAACAAGGTGGCCACTCGAACGGAGATCAACGATCAGTTATACGGCCCCAAGGGAACGGTATGGGATTTTGTTCAAAACACCGCCGCGCCCTTCGTTCAGCGCGCCTCGCGCAACTACGCGGCGGTGTCCGCGATGGGCGGACAGATCCCATTCACCGCCGACTTCTTTGCGTTTCTCAATCGCGCCAATGCCCAGAACGTCGCGGGCGCACTCCAGCAAAAGCGCGCCGCCCTGCTGGAGCAGCAGTCCCAGATGGAGCGCAACGACCGTCTCAGCCAGGTCGAAGATCTGCTGTCCAAACTCAAGCCCAAACTGCAGAACCTGAATTCGACCCGGGTCGACGTTACCATCGAGGCCTTTCCCTTCAGCGTAAATCAGGGCGCGCGCGCCTTTCCTTTCGCCACTTACCTGACGGTTCAATGCGGCTCGGGAGCGATGAAGATCGCGAACTACAACTTCCCGGCGCAGGGCACACTCAGCTGGTCGCCTTCCACCTGCGGAGATACGACCCTGAGAATCGAGTTCCAGGGAGGGCTGGCGCTAACCCGCCGATACACCGGCCCTCTGGGTTTTGCGGAATTCGTGAAAGATTTCTATGACGGGCGCCATCGATTCACTCGCGACGACTTTCCCGATCAGGCGGAGCGGATGACGGCACTTGGAATCGAGCACGTCACTCTTTTCTATCGTTTTGCGGGCCAGACACAGGTGCTTGCCGTTCTGAACGAAGCGCAGACCCTGCCCGATAAAATTGCCGGCCTGGAGGCTGAGCAGCAAGAGCTACAGCAACAACAGCAGGACGCCAAGCGGCAGGAACTCGATTCCGAACTCGCATCGCTGGACCACGTCGCACCGATAAAGGGAGGAGTCCCGCGGGAAATCGCGCAGTGCTGGAATGAGCCAGCGATGACCCCGCCGCCTTCCGATGGTGCGGCTGCCAAACGTTTATTGCGCTCCCAGAACAGATGAATCAGGGCGCCAGGATCATCACCTTGAACTGGCTTGGAGCCAGCGTTACTCCCGGGCAGTTGGTCGAATTTTGCAGCGTAAGACTCGTCATCCGGGTCGCCGGCATCGCGCGCAGCAGAACCGTGAATGCTCCCGAAAGAAAACGGGTCGGACCCATCACCGTGCCTGAAGCCACCCCGAGATTGACACCGGCATTGTCTCCCATGCTGAGGACCACCACCGACGCCATGTTGTGGGCCGGGGTCCCGCCGAACAGGACATTGTAAACCGCCGGCACCCCCATCGGCTGCATCGATAAATTCGGATACGGAATGGGGGTCGGCACCGGCATGGGCGTCAGGCATACATCCGGAAACCCCAGGTTGAGTCCGCCCATCTGTGTGTTCGCAAACATGTGTTCTCCCTTATCCCAGGTGAATCTGCTCGCCGTCGAACTTCACCAGCTCGGCGGCCGTCCCGAGCAGATGCCTGCCGCTTAGCGATATCGCTTCGCTCGCGCGGTAGTCGATGCTCGCGGCTTCCACCTGTTCAATGTCTTCCACACGACGGAACAGTCGCCTGGCATGGTAGATGGCGGTCTCCGCCAGTGAATGGATGGACTCCGCGACCAGCCGAATTCCACGCACTCTGGCCCGCAACGAGGTTCCAAGGTAGGAAGCCGCATCGACGTTGATGCTCGCTTCCATCGAGTGAAGGTCGATTTTTTGCGAGAGCAGCGAAATTCCGCGACCGGTCGCGACTTCGACGCCACCTCGCGCGGAAAGCGTGAGTTTCCCTCCCGCTTCAATAGCCAATTCCGCATCCGAGGATATTTGCAGAGGTGTTTCCTCCGCTCTCGCCAGAACCGAGATTATGAAGTCCTGGTCCGGTGTCGAAGCCAAAAGCACGAGGTCTCCGGGCGCGGGTTGAATGAGACAGCTCGCCGCTTTCCGCGCGCGCTTTACGGCGCCTTCGGCCCTGACCACACAAGAGGGGCCGGCGCTCACGACCGTCGCACAGATGATTGAAATATTCTGCGCCGGATTTTCGCAGGATGCCGGTTGCCGGAGGATGCTTGCCGCGGCTGCTCCCGGTTTCCTCATCTTCTTCCTCCTGATGCGTTTGCCCACTGCTCGGCTTCGATCAACTCGGCGTCGTCACCCAGCGCCGCCTCGCGATTGGACGAAGTCCAGACGGCGCCGTCGGCGGCGATGCGATGAAGGTTGGCGCGGTGCAGGTTCGTTCGCGAAAAATCGGCGCGGCTGCAGTTGGCGTGAGAGAAATCGCAATAGGTCAGATTCGCTCCCCTGAACGCCGCTTCCGCGCAATCGGCGCGCGCGAACTGCGCCATCTCGAGATCGCAGCCGCTCAGGTCGGCCTTCTTCAAATCCGCCGCGCACAAGAGCGCCTGCCGCAGCATTGCCCCGGACAGGATCGCGCCCTGCGCCCTTGCCTCGACAAAGACGGCGTTGGGCGCGCGAACCTTCTGCAGACGGCACCGACTGAGGTTTGCGCCTTTGAAGTTCGCCTGTGTCAGATCCGCTTCGGCCAGATCGGCGTCCTCAAGGTCCGCCTCGACAAACTGGCACAGGGGAAATTTCATCTTGGCAAGCTTCATTCCCGAAAAGCGCGATTTGATGAAGACGCACATCTCGATACGCGCGCCGTCCAGTGCGACTGTCCTCAGATCGGTCTCCATCAGCACCGTCTGCTTGAGAGTCGCCCCGGAAAGGTTCACGCCGCCTACGGCTGAATTGAGGATGGCTGTACGGTCGAGGTTGGCGTTCTGGAAAGAGGCCTTCTCCAGGCCGCATTTCACCATCGCGCCGATCGCCATATTCGCCCCGGCGAAGTTTGCCGAGCCGAGGGCGCACTCGACAAAGCGGCAATTGGTAAGCTGCGCACCCCTCACCGTCGCCCCCGCCATCGCGCACTTCACAAACGCGGTCAGATGGCAGTTCGCGCCGGACAGATCCGTTCGCGCAAAATCGCATTCGACGAAGACCGACTCTTCGAGACTGGATGACCCCAGCCTTGCGTTTTGCAAGTTGACCTTCTCGAACACTCCGCCCGAGAGATCCGCGCCCGAAAGGTCGATTCCCCGAAGATCGACCCCGGACACGGGCTCGGCCTGCTCGACACAGCGAACAACATCCTCGCGAGTCATGGCTGCTGTCCGTGAAAAAGGAGGGTCCGTTTGAGATTTGCGCCCTTAAGCGCGGTCTTTGAATCAAGCCGGGCTCGAATGAAATCCGCACGGTAGAGGTTGCTGCGCTGAAGATTGGCGCCGTCGAGGGTGGCCTTTTGGAGCACCGCCTCGAACAAATCCGCATCCGTCATTTCCGCCGCCTCGAGCGCGGCGCGCGCGAAACGAGTTCCTTTGGCCGATACCTTTCGCAAGTTCGCGCGGCGCAGATTGCACAGGGACAGATCGGCGCGATCGAGGTTGGAGGCCTCGAGGTTGGCGCCCTGCAGGTTGGCGCTTCGCAGGTTTGCCTCCTCCAAGCTTGCTCCGCTGAAATCTGCCGCCTCCAGGTTGCTGTCCATAGCCACGACCATCCCGGAGAGTTTCGCTCCGGCGGCATCGAGCTTGCGGCCTTCGACGCCGATCATCGTGGCCCTCTCAAGGTTGGCGCCCTTCAGATTCGCTCCTGTCATTCGAGCCTTGTAGAAGAGCGCCTTGGCGAGATTTGCGCCCTCGAAGCGCGTGCCGCTCAAATCCGGTTCGAGCAGACGCATTTCAGGAGCGATAGCGCCGGAGAAATCCGCGCGCGCCAGCTTTGCACCCATCAGGTCGGATCCCGCCAGGTTCGCTCCCCGAAGCGCCGCGTTCTCCAGAACTGCCTCCACGAGAATCGCTCCGCTGAGGTTGCTGCCGTTCAGGTCCGCGCCCGCGAGATTCGCCTTGCCCAGGTTGGCATTGTTCAGCTTCGCTCCTGCAAGCCGCGCGTCGCGGACAGATGCGCGGGCAAGCACGGCGCCGCTCAGGTCCGCGCCGCTCAAGTCGGCGCCCGCGAGATTCGCATCCGCGATGAGCGCGTGGCTCAGGTTGGCGTTTTTCAGAGCAAGCCCCGAAAGATCCGCGCCGGTAAGGTCGCGTCCCGCGAGGCTCTCGCCGCGGCGGTGGCGTTCGATGATTTCCGTGCGAACGCGTGCCGCGCGTTCCGGCTCCATTCGCGCAGACGAGGGAAAATAGTGGGCGACGCGCCGGTAGCCCTCTTTCAAATCCGTCTCGATCTTGCGCAGCTTCGTCTTGAGCTCGGGATCTGCAAGCATGCTTTCGAGCTTTTGGTTCACGATTCCCTGTCGGGCGAGTTCCTCGCGCACCTTTTGCATTTCCGCGAGCCGCTCGTCGGCGGAGAACTTCGGCGGGCCGGCGGCCTTCCTGCGCTCCGCCTCGGCAAGAGCGTCGTAGTCGATTCCCTGGACACGGCACTGGTCGCGCAGTCTCGCCTCCGCTTCACGTTGCTTTGCCAGCGCGTCATCCGCCATCGACTTGATCTCGCGCTCGATCCGGTCGAGGTCGGTGTCGAGCAACTCTTCGAGCCCGGCCTCCTTGAGCGGCGGTATCTGCTCGGAGAGAATTTTGTCGTAGGAGGACAGGTCCGGGATGGGAGCGCCTCGCGCCTTGCACTCGGCGACAATCGACTCGCGCGATTTTTTCGCTTCGGCCTTTGCCTCGGCGAGTTCTCTTTCCGCTCGCGATCGTACGCGTTTCAACGCGACATTCCTGACCGCGGTCAGTTGCTCCATGTCGTTCTCTTCTTCAGCGAGCGGTGAAGCGGCGGGCACCGGAGCCGGCATCAGATCGCCGTCGCGCAGAAACGAGAGAAATCCCCGCGAGCGGTCGAGCCGCGTGTTCATCACTCCGCGGTAGTGATCGACGCTCTTTGGGTTGTCCGTTTCTTCCACGCCAACCAGGAGATTGCGAATATCGAACGCATCGTCGGTGGAAATCTCCCCGGTGGAGCAGAAGAGCAGGATCCCCCTCTCCAGATGAGGGAACAGCCATAGCGATTCGGCTACGCTTTTCAGTTCGGAAAAAGACTCGCCCTCAGGGTTCGTGCGCGTGATAAAGCATCGCGCCGCCAGCTTCGGAACGCGGCCTCGAACGACCGGTTTGCGCGGATGAAGTCCGGAGCACTCGAAGTCAACTCCGCCAGCGAGGAACCCATCAAGCTGCTGATCGGCCGGGGCGGCATTGAAGATGCTCCAGTCCATGTCGGCCGCGTAGTAGGGAAACCTCTCCCTGAGATAGCCTTCTCCGTAGGAACCCGCCTTCGATGCCCTCTGAGGCCAGGTAATCTCATAGGGTCCAAAGCCCGCGGGCACCGGCCGATCGTTGGGCGTCGCGATCAGCGCCCGCGGGTTTTCGACATTCGGGAGCGGTGTGATTGGTTGTCCGGCGGCCGACTGGAGCGCCGCGATGCCCTTGCCGTTGGGATTCATCGCAAAGCCGGGACCGCCGAACGCGTTGTCCCAGGAAATGTCCATCTCCTCGAAAGGCTCCGGATCGCTGATACGAGGACCCGCCGGCCCTCTGCGCCATACGCGGTTGCCGAACACCCACAAGGTTTTGTCGATCGAACCCATCCGCAACCGCACTTCCATCGCTCGCCGCGGAGCGCCGCCGCTGAAGCACCTGGCCTTTAGCAGAACTTCGCCGCGCCGCTTTGGAATCCCGTCGTCCAATGCGGCGTCCTTGCCCAGTTCCGCCGCCACAAGCTTCCAGAGAGCGACCTCGGGCAGGATGCGCTCGGGCTGATCGAACGGAAACAGGATCCCGACTTTTACGGACAGGTAGTACTTTCCATTCTTCTCGAAAGGGCGATGCAGAACCGCCGGCTTGCGGGGCTTGATGACCTTCATTGGTTTGGACGCGCCGCGTTCGCGGCGTTACGAAAAGATGTTCATCAGCGAGTTGTTCAACATGAAAACGCGATTCGCCAGCACGATCTGCTGGTTGCGCAGCAGGGTCACCGCATTCTCCAGCGCGGTGACCTTGGAATTCACACTCGTGCCGGCGTTCTTGATCTTGATGCCGCCGAAATTCCAGCCGATACCGGCCTCGTATTTCACCGCCAGGCCCAGCGTCATCTCGAATTTGCCGACCGTGAGATCGGTCTTGCTCAGAAGATGCAGGTCGATTTTGGGAGCAACGAAGATCGAGAAGCGGGTGCCCAGAAAGCCGCGTTCGAGCGCGCCCACGGTGATGTTGATCGCGTTGCCCATGAAGATGTCGAGCGTCGCGCCTTTCTTGATGTTCGTCGTCATCCCGAGAACCGTCTGGGTCTTGTCCTCGCGGACGGTTGTGTTCTGCTTGCTGCAGATCAGATTGTAGTCGCGGGCGGTGTCCATGGTGATGTCGCCGGCGGCCGTGACTTTGTACTCCCCGGGAGACAACGTGCCGCCCTTGCGGTTCGCGCCCACTTCGACCAGTGAGTATCCACTTAGTATTCGACGCAGCTCGTTTTGCCCCACGATGAACACCAGATTGCCGGGCGACTTCCCGTCGCCTCCCGTGCCCGTCAGAACCGCAAACAGGTCTCCATCGGCGGGGCTGGCGGTCTCCTCGTACTTTTCGGTACTCGCGGCCGAACCGATCTCCAGCCTCATCGACTCGCCGCTGTGGTGAAGGGTGGTTCCGTCGGTGAAGAATTGGAGATTTGCCGGTTTGGGGGATGTGCCAGGGCTGTTGGTTGTCTCGGATCCGCCTCGGGTGGCCGCGGTCAGCGCCGCCGCCACGCCCATCAGATTGTCAAGCACTCCGACCGGCGTACCCATCGAGATCGCGGTGCGCCGCGACGGGCTCACCATCCGAATCTGCTGGCTGTCGCTGCGGTCCTCCATCTCCAGCAGGTTGCCGCCCCCGGTGCGAAGAACGTTGCGGGTCGCGTTGCGATTGGTCACCAGGTCCTGATTGACGGAGTTTGGAACCGCGGCCGTGATCACCGGACGATCTACGTCGCCGGCCGCGAACGCGAGCATCACCTCGGTGTTCTTTCGCAGCGGGAAATGAAATCCGGAGTCGGGCCCTGAATATGGTGAGGCAAACCGGATCCACTGCGTGGCGCGCTGCGGCGGCTTTTCCTCGCGAAAAAAGGGCATCTGAACCTTGTAGCGCCCCTGATCGTCGAGCTCCGCGTACTGTCCACTTCCTTCAGAGTCGACAAACGCGCTCACCATCCCGTAGATGCGAGGAATCGGGGTGGTCCTTGGCGGACGATACTGGACCTGCGCGGGAATGGCGCTAACCTCGCAGCGATAAGCCGGCCGCTTTTCCCCATCTTCGCTGTCAGGGCTCAGGCCCGAGAGCATCGCTCCCGTCTGCGAGCCCTGATGAATCACGGAAGTGACCGTATATTGCGCGTTGAAGTCGGCCCGGAAGTGGCGCTCGAACTTCACTCCCATCGCGGCCCGGCATCCGATCGCTGTGCCTTCGAATCGAAAGACGCTGCCGGTGCACAGGATTTCCTGAGCGCGAAGGTCGGCGATGCGCTGAGCCTGGTCGTTGTCCTCGACGTGCTCACCGTACAGCATTACCTCGCCATTGCCGCCCGAGGACACTACCGATTCGGCGCGGATACGTAGCGATGCCTTCTCGTAGTTGTAGTTGGTGACGATCACCTTGCCGGGCAGCGCCGTGCGTTCGCATCTCGCGTCGTAAAACACTTCGCTGTCCGCCTCGACACTCGGGTCCCCGTATGTCCGGTACGCAATCGTCAGCATGGTGTCGGAATGCTTGACCCGGTTGTCGGTGATGATCAGCTTGTCGCCGCGCGAGCCATCCTCGAAAAAATAGTACAGCCCTTCCCGTTCCATCAGCCGGGAAATGAAGTCCAGGCAGCTCTCTTCGAACTGGCAGGTATAAGGACAAGATGGCGGCGCGCTCACCAGCCTGAATTCATAGTCGGTTCCTTCGCGAAGTCCGCAGGATGCGAACACTTCGCGGATGACATCAACCACGCTCTTGTCGAGATAGGCGTTCGAGTAGCGAAAGCGCCTGAGCCGGGTAAGTGCGGGTTCGAGCACCGCCTCGTAAAACGCATGCGCGGCCGTCCGCCGCGATACGGAGATCGAAGACACGATGCCGCCGTAGGTCGCGCTTGTGCCGTCGTCCGCCGCGCGGATTTTCAACGTCGCCGTCCGATCGATGATCGCCCCGAGGTCCAGGTCGTCCCGTCCGGAGGCGAGGAGCAAATCAAATCGATAGGGCTGGGAAATGGCCTCCCGGCCGCGAAGCTCCACCACCGCGAATGTGTCCTCGGAAACTCCCGCGCAGGAAAATTCGAGACGAGCCGGCCGTGAATTGGCGGCCTGCGCGCCGGTTGCCTGCGGGATTTCAAGAACGTTGCCGGCCATGCGTTCTACTGTGCCTGGGTGATGAACTCGGTCTTGAAGCTCTTGTCGTCGCCCAACTCAAGCCGCGCCGCGGAAGGCAGATCTCCCCCCGTCATCCGCGACAGGATCTCGCGCGAGAGCGCAGGCAGCACGGCGAGATTGAGGATGTAGTCGATGTTCCGCGCCCCGGTTTCCACCTCGGTGCATCGCGCGACGATCTGGTCCAGCACTTCGTCGGAATAGCTGAGGGCTATATGGTGACTGGTGGCAAGCCGCGCCGACACCTTGCCCAGCTTGAGGCGAGCAATCTCCTTCATGACCTCGGCATCGAGCTCGTAGTACGGCGCGATGGTCATCCGTGCCAGAAGAGCGGGCTTGAGATAGCGGCTGAGGATCGGGCGGATCGAGTCCGCCGCGTCCCGTGCCGCCGGTTTGGGCGAGCGTCGCGACAGTTCGGCGAGTTGCTCGGATGCGAGATTGCTGGTCAGAAAGACCACCGTGTTCTTGAAATCGACCGCGCGTCCCTCCCCGTCCGAAAGCGTCCCCTTGTCGAACACCTGGTAGAAGAGGTTCAGGACTTCCGGATGCGCCTTCTCGATCTCGTCGAGCAGGACCACGGAATACGGACGCTGGCGGACCGCCTCGGTCAGAAGCCCGCCTTCGCCGTAGCCCACGTATCCGGGCGGCGACCCAATCAGGCGGCTTACCGTGTGCTTCTCCTGAAACTCGCTCATGTTCAGGACGATCGAGGAATTTTCGCCGCCGAACAGCAGGTCGGCGATCGAGAGGGCGGTTTCGGTTTTCCCCACTCCGCTCGGGCCGGCCAGCAGGAAAACGCCGATCGGTTGCTGCGGGTCTTTCAATCCCGCCTTGGACGCGCGGATGACTTCGGCGATGATGTCGAGAGCCTGGTCCTGCCCGCGCACCCGCTCTCTCAATTTCGAGGAAAGGTTCAGGACGGTCTCCGCCTGATCGCTCAGCACTTTTCCCAGCGGAATGCCGGTCCAGTCGGACACGACGCGCGCGACCACCTCGGGATCGACCTCAGCGCGGACCAGGGGCTTGCCGTTCTGAAGCGTTCGCAGCGCCTCGGCGGCCGCCTCGATCTCCTTGCGAAGGGCCGATTGGCGCGGGGTGTCAGGGGCTGCGACCGCGCGGGCAAGGTCCGCGCGCAGATCGATGAGTTTTCGCGCGGCCTCCGTCTCGGTCTGCCATCGCGATCGCAATTGCTCGATCTCGTTGCCAAGCGACCGGAGCTCGAGCTCGATCTGCTCGAGCCGTTTCTCGTCAACCCTGCGGCCGTGGTCGCGATCGCGCTCCAATGCGGACCGTTCGCGCACCAGCATCTGCACTCGCCGTTCCCGATCATCGAGCACATTCGGCCGGGCCGAGAGGTTGATCTTCACGCGCGCCGCGCTCGTGTCGAGGAGATCCACCGCTTTGTCCGGAAGCTGGCGTCCGGTGATATAACGGTCGGACAACTCCGCCGCCGCAACCAGCGCATCGTCCCTCACCGTGACGTGGTGAACCGCTTCGTAGTTCTGCTTGAGTCCGCGCAGGATTCCGACGGTAGCGTCAACGGATGGCTCTTCCAGCTTGATCAACTGAAAACGCCGCGCGAGTGCGGCATCCTTCTCGAAGTATTTCTTGTATTCGGACCAGGTCGTGGCGGCGATCGTCCGCAGCTCTCCGCGTGCGAGCGCGGGTTTCAGCAGGTTCGCCGCGTTGTTGCCTCCCGGAGTTCCCCCCGCCGCGACCAGAGTGTGAGCTTCGTCGATGAAAAGAATGATCGGCTGGGCCGACGCCTTGATTT
The DNA here is from genome assembly GCA_021323675.1 of Pseudomonadota bacterium. Classification (GTDB taxonomy): domain Bacteria; phylum Desulfobacterota; class Binatia; order Binatales; family Binataceae; genus JAFAHS01. Next base: position 188,632 of record JAJPKP010000086.1, read on the forward strand.
CGGCGATCACGCTCTTGAGACGGTTCTCGAACTCTCCTTTCACGCCGGCGCCCGCTTCGAGCAGTCCGAGGTCAAGCCCCAACAGGCGGACGCCGCGCAGAATCTCGGGAACATCGCCCTCAACCACGCGCAGGGCCAGTCCTTCGACCAGCGCGGTCTTGCCCACGCCCGGGTCGCCCACGATGATCGGATTGTTCTTGCGCCGTCGCGCCAGCACATCGACCATCAGCCGTATCTCGGTGTCCCTGCCGAACACCGGGTCGATCTCTCCGGCCGCGGCTCTGCCGGTGAAATCGATACAGAATTTCGCCAGCACCTGCTCAGAAGATTCTCCGCCCTCCGCCACCGCGGCGTGAGGCTCCGTGGCGCTGGTCTCGATCGAACCTTGCGTCAATTCGCCAAAGCGCGACGTAATCGTTTCGCGGCTGAGGCTCCGCAAACTGTCCGCGTAGGACCCCGCCGCGAAGAAGCTGGCGCGGGAGAGAAACGCGATGAGGACCGCTCCCGATCGAATCCGCTCCTCTTTCAGATTCAGGCTGGAAATCAGCCATGAATCCTGAACCAGCTCGAGCAGAGGCGGAGCAAACACCGGTCTTCCCGAGTTACCTGTAGGAAACTGCCCGAGCGCGTCCTGAATTCCCCGCTGAAGCTCGGCAATATTCACATCCAGATTCTGGAGAACCAGCGCGATATCGAGCCGGGCATCACCTAACAGCGCCGCGAGAAAGTGCTCGACCGTGATCTCGTAGTGCGAGCGGGAAAGACACTGGCCCGCCGCCGCCTCCATGGCACCCGTGCAATACGTGTTCAAACGGTAAATTAACGACTTGAGATCAGCCAGAATCATTGCGCCCACCGTCGAAGCCAGAAGCTCGCCCGTAACTCGCCCTCAGAACCATCGCTGAACAACCAGGTATCGAGGCCGAGCCTCGCGTAGTCCGAATCTCCCAGGCACGCGGGCCGCGCGCTTGAAGGCTCGAGGATCAGCTCGACCTCCGCATCCACGGGAACCGAAGGGTAGAAGCGGACGAAGAACTCCATCACCCGGTAGTCCGGGCCTTCGGGCAAAAGCCTTGCGTACCGCTGATACGCGACCGGCCCGATCCTGACCGTTATCGCGCCGCTGCGATCCGCCATCTCTTCCCCGACAAACGCATCCGTGCCCAGAGCGTGCGCACTCGTCCCCAGCCTGATTCGCTGATCGTCGGGGATTCGAACTCGCGCCAGCCGGCATGAAATCACTTCGACCGGCAGGTCTCCGAGCGCATCGGAAAGCAGCGTCTCCAAACCCAGCGCCGAGCGTGGATTCAGCGTGAGCAGGCCGATATAGCGCAGCAGGCGTGACGGGCTTGGAATTTGCCCGCGCAAGGTCGGCTCGCCGAGCCCGATAAGGATAAAGAGGATGCCGATGAAGCGATGGTCGCGTTGCTCGGCGACCTCCACCATCGGCCGCGCCTTGCTCCAGGCCTCGAAAAGCAGCGGATAGAGGCGGTGATTGAGGAGATCGATGAAATCGCGGGAGGCGTGGCGATCGTTGCGCGCCTCCTCCATCAGTTCTTCGGTGTAGAAAGTCGGCAGCGGCGACGAGGTGCCGTACAGTCCGAGAAAGTTCGCCGTGACCCGCAAGCGCTCTCCGGGACCCTGCTCAATCGCTTCCAGGTCCGTCTCAGGAAATTTCAGAGCGAGATTGGGGCGAACGAGAATTCCGCTGATCAGATCACGCCCCGCCGCGGCAGGGCCGCCGGCGAACAGCCGCAGCAGGCGCATCGCCTGAAAGAAGCTGTAGCCGCGCCCATCGCGTACCAGGTTGGTCGCTATGCCAGGGGCTGGCGCCCCACTCTCTCCGGCCATAGATACCTCTCACCCGTGGCTGCGTCTTCGATTTCCGTGCGCGTGAACGTGTTGAGCGTCGCGTAGTCGGCCATGAAACGATCGAAAATCGTACCGAACAGAAAGAGATCCCCGGGGCCGGCGAAGTGCTCTCCGCGGCATCGAAGCCTGATCTGCTGGCCGCGCATCATGATGCCGGCGACGATCCGGCTCGTCGAGGTTACCGCCAGTTCGGCGATACCCTCGATGCGCCGGCGATTCGCGCTGTCCTGCGCCCGCTCCAGCCCGGAGGGAAACGCATACAGCCTGAGCAGTCCGCGGAGGCTGGCCGTATCGGCGATTGACGCGTAGTTGAGTGCGAGATGCGACAGCAACCGCCCCAGCATCTTGGTGCCGTCGAGCGGCAGTATCGACGGCGTGGGGCGGCGGATGTTCCGGAAGGACAGCCTCTCAGGCGACGAGTCGGTCGGCCGGCATATGTCCCCGGAATGCAGGCCGTCCGGGAGCGAACCGTTGGTGCAGGTCAATCGCAGGGTCAACGTTTCCGGCTCGGGCGCCACCCCCGGCGGGTACGCGACCGAGAGATACGCATCCAGGCCGCGCTCCTCCGCCGCCCGCATGATGACCTCGTAAGTGGCGCCCGTCTCGTCTTCGCCGAACAATCCGAAACGGCGATAGACTCGCGATGGCGCGGCGCCCGCGCGATGTCCAAGTACTTCGTCGACGGAAAAGATGCACGATCCGGCGCGAACCCGGTTCGAGGGAACGATCCGGTACTCTTCCCGCTTATGATCGAGGAGTATCGGCTCCGCATCGATCGCAAACAGGTTCACCGCAGGCGCGGCATTGAGCAGCAGACTGTTCTTGCCGACCGAAGGCATCCAAGCCGGCCTTCCGTCGAGCCTGAATTCGATGTTGAATTCCTGGCCTGGTCCCCGGTCTTTCCATCCCTCCAGCCCCGTCAAATCAGCGAACAGGAACTTCTCCGGCAACACGAAGAACTCCTCGAGCACTCGATAGCCGGGATACGCGTTGCCCGGATACGGCATCAGCGTCTCGCCGCGCTCGAAGCCGACCGGCCGGAGCGCCTCGCGCGGCAGGATGAACTCAGCACTTCCGGGAGCGGAGATGCGGATGTCTGTCAGATGGCGGAACAGCGCCATGTAAAGGGCTGATGCCGCCGGAAAGCCGTCCCCCAGATGAAATCGAAGACGGTGAAGCGGCCAGTTTCCGAGCGCAAACCCCTCGAGCCGGAGCTTGAGCCTCACGGCGGGCTGCGCGCCCGGGCTATCCGCCATCTCGACCTGCGTCAGGGTCAGCGGATGAACCTCAACGGGGTAGCAGGTCCTGAAAATGCACTGGATCCCGTCCACCGGAACCGAGGCAAGCTCAACGCCGGATTTCACCAGAGCGGGTTCGTTCAATTGTCCCTTGGGCTCGAACACGACAAGCGTGCAGGACGGGATCGGCCGCAGGTAATGCGGAAAAATCAGGTTGCCCAGCGCCTGAACGAACTCGGGGAATTCGTCGTCGAGGCGCGCCCGGATAAGGCCCGTCAGATACGCGACACCTTCGAGCAGCCGCTCGACGTCGGGATCCGAGGACGACCCTGAGAGCATCGGCGCGAGCGCGGGATGCGCACGCGAGAATTCCGCCGCGCGTTCGCGCAGTTGGCCAAGTTCCTCCTCGAAGTATCGGTTCTGCATGATGTCCAATCGGCGGCGTTCGCGCGTTGGTGCGAAATCTCAGGAATTGACCGCCACGCGCCCGTTCGGCTGCACCACGGTCGCGAGCTGCACCGGCACCGCACGATCGTTCACTTCCACCGACCCCGCGACTTCGAATCGCAGCGTGAGCGGATCCGTCTCGTCCGGCACCAGATCGACGGAGCGAAGCTTCAGGCGCGGCTCGTAGCGCTCGATCGTCCTTGCGATATCGACGCGAATCTCTTCGATCGATTTCGCCGAGAATGCGGGCGCAAGGTTCGACAGATCCGGCAGGCCGTACTCGGAATCGATCGGGACGCTGCCACGCTGCGTGTTGAGGATCCCCGCAAGATGGCGGAGGATCGATCTTACCAGCACGTCGAGGCTACCCTGCCGGGTGCGCTCTCCGCCGCTCTCCCATCGGGAAATCCTCTCCAGCAGCCGCTCTTCCCGCATACGCGGCCTACTTGGGCACCTGCCATGAATCTTCGGTTTCGATCCCGTCGGGCTCCCAGGTCCAGATGATCTTCTCGTAGGTGAACGAGACGTCCTCCATGTGTTGGAGATCGCTGTTTTCCTTCTGCAGGACGTTGGGAATCCAGGGGCGGACTGAAACCACAATCGCGTTCTGGAGCTTGGTGGTGAAGTACTTTTCCTCCTTGCCCTGCTTGGAGATCCGGTAGAACTCGAGTTTGACCTCTTTGAGATGCTCGCCGGAGCAAAGCGCCTGGAAGAGCTTGGGCGAAGACTTGTCGACTACCTTGGTGACCGTGAGCGGACCGTGGATCCGCTTTCCGGCGGGCAATCCGGTCTGGGGATCGCGGGGAATCGCGACGTTGTGTTCGAGAGCCTCCACCAGGATGGTGTTTTCGCGGCCCTGGATAGTGCAGGAACCGTCAATTTTTCCCTGCGTTTCTCCTTCAACCGACAGGTGTATCGGAATCGGCATAGCATCCTCCTTCGCGTGATGAAGAATCGGCGCCTAAAACGGGCCGAACTGGCCTGATGCGATCGCGAACGGCAGATCGCTTATGTCTTGTCGAGCTTGCCTACCAGCGACAGTGTGAACGACGAGCCCATGTACTTGAAGTGCGGGCTGACTTTCAGATTGACCCGATACCAGCCGGGATCTCCCTCGACATCACTGACAGTTATCTCCGCGCGCCTGAGGGGCCGGCGGCTGCGCACGCCCGGAGCCGGATTGTCCATGTCAGCGACGTACTGCCTGATCCAGTCATTGAGCTCCTTCTCCAGGTCGCCGCGCTCTTTCCAAGTTCCGATGTTCTCGCGCTGGATCACCTTGATGTAATGGGCGAGGCGGCTGACCACGAACATGTAGGGAAGCTGCGTGCCGAGCTTGTAATTGAGCTCGGCTTCCTTGCCTTCCTTGGTCTGGCCGAAGAACTTGGGCTTCTGCACCGAGTTGGCGGAAAAGAAGACGGCGTTGTCGCTGTCCTTGCGCATCGTGAGCGCCATGAACCCCTGCTCGGCCAGCTCGTACTCGCGCCGCTCGGAGATCAGAACCTCGGTGGGAATCTTGGTCTGCGTCTCGCCCATCGCCTCATAATGGTACAAGGGCAGATCCTCGACCGCGCCGCCGCCCTGCGGCCCGATGATGTTCGCGCACCATCGATATTTCGCGAAGCTGTCGGTCAGGCGGCTCGCGAACGCAAAGGACGCGTTCCCCCACAGATAGTTCTGGCTGCCCCGCGACACGTCCTCCCGGTACTCGAATTTCTTGGCGGGAACCGTGTCCGGTCCGTACGGCAGCCTGAGCAGAAAATGCGGCATCGCGAGCCCGACGAAGCGTGAATCGTCCGACTCCCTGAACGAATTCCACTTGGCGTACTGCGGCATCTCGAAAATCGAGGCGAGATCCTTGAGGTTTGGCAGTTCTCCGAAATCCTTGATCCCGAAGAACTCCGCGGATGCCGCCCCGATGAACGGCGCATGCGCCATCGCCGCGACCGCCGCGGCGTTCTGAAGCAGCCTGACGTCCTGGTTGCCGGGACCGAACTCGTAGTTCGCGACAATCGCACCGTAGGGATGACCGCCGAACTGGCCGAACTCGGCGGTATACGCGGTTTTGTAGAGCCCGGACTTGGTTATGTCGGGAGCATCCTCGAAGTCTTCCAGCAACTTCTCCTTGCTGATGCTGATGATTTCGATCCGGTTGTTCTCGCGGAAGTCGGTGCGGTCCACCAGGAACTTCAGCGAGCGCCACGCCGATTCCAGCTTCTGCACTTCGGGATGATGAAGAATCGCATCGACCTGCTTGCACAACCGCTGGTCGAGCTCCGCGATCATCCGGTCCACGCTTGCCTGCGAGACCTTCTCGGCCGAACGCTGCGGTTCAAGCAGGTCCGCGATGAAAGCCTGCAAACCGCGGCGCGTGATTGCGAAGGCTTCGTCGCTCGGCTTGACCCGGGTCGCCTCGACCAGTTCGTCCAGCAGCGAAGCGCCCTGGCCGGTCGATGCGGCGGTATCAGGCTGTTTTTCGGGAGCGGCGGTTACTTGGTCAGCCATGGGATTTCTCCAGTAGGCGAGTGATCATTGCTTCACGCCGAGTTCTTCGAGCAGCTTCTGGCGGGTGCCGTCGTCCTTGACCGCTTCCTGGATTCTTCGGCGAAACTCCGGAAGATTCCCGAGCGGGCCCTTCAGCGCTTTCAACGCCGATCGCAGCTCGATCAGCTGCCGGAGTTCCGGCACCTTTTCGACCAGCGCGTCCGGCTCGAAGTCCTTGAGCGATTCGAACTGGAGTTTGACCGCGATGGTGTCGTCCGGCTTCGCATCCTTGTCGAGCATGTTCGGCACCGCGACGTCGAGCGACAGCTCGCGGGCCCGGAGCACCTCGTCAAAGTTGTCCTTGTTGATAGATATGGGCTTGCGGTCCTCGAGCGGAGTGGCGTCCTCTCTTAGCGTAAAATCGCCAACTACAAGCAGCTTGAGAGGAAGCTCCACATCCTCTTTGGCATCGCCGGTTGCGGGCTTGTAAACGATGTTCACGCGCTCTTTGGGGGCGACCGATCCTTCCTGCGCCATTTTGCGGAGTGCTCCTTCGAGATGAGCGCGACGCTACCGGCGCAATGTGACCGACAGTCATGCGCTCCTGCTAAGCGACTGTTAAAAGTGCGGCTGGAGCGCGCGGCTTAACTCTTCTTTCACAATCTTTGTCGCCCCAATCGCATAGAATGGCGTACCTCAAGAGCAAGCACCGGCCCTGCGCCGGATGCCCAGACGCCATGATCTACGAAACGCTCGGCCTCACTCCGATCACGCCTGACTGTCGCGCGGGCACCAACGTCCGATTGTCTCCGAGTTACGAATCGCTCGCCGGAGAGATCGAAAAGCTGGCCAGCCCTTCAGCCTCGGGGACCGTCGACTGGAATCGGGTTATCGAAATTTCCGCAAATCTGCTCGCTTCTCAGGGAAAAGACCTTCAGGTGGCTTGCTTCCTCGCGGTCGGCCTGGCGCAGATGCGCGGTTTTGCAGGATGCGACCTTGCATTCAAGATTCTCGGCGACCTGTGCGAGACCTTCTGGGAAGAAATGTCTCCGCCCGTCGCACGTATCAGAGGAAGGCGCGCCGCGCTGGAATGGTGGCTTGAACGGACTGTCGCGGCGCTCGAAGCCGGCAAGCGCGATGCGGTCGCCGCCGAAGATTTGAAACGAGTAAAGGACCGCCTAGCGCACCTCGATACGATCCTCAAAGAAAAGGATCCCGACGGTCCATCCCTGGGGCGGCTGATTTCCGTCCTGAACGCAATCCCCGCTATTGCCGAGGCCCCCGCGCCATCCAACGGAGCGCCGGCTTCCCAGGCCGCTCAGTCATCGCCTACACCGGATGCGCCGATCGAGAACAATGAAAGGGCGCTCGAACGCGCGATGGCATTAATCAGGCGGGTAGCGGGAAATCTTCTCGAAGCCGACATTCTGAATCCGCTTGCCTACCGGCTGAATCGGCTCGCGAACTGGGGAGAATTGGAACAGCCTCCCGCGACGATCGCCGGCAAAACCAACATCGTGCCGCCTTCGCCTCAGGATCGCGACACCCTCAGAAGCCTGTTTATGGGAAGCGATGGCGAAGCGATGGCGAGATTCGCCGAATCGCGTCTTCCTGAGTATCCGTTCTGGCTGGATCTGAATCGCATCAGCGCGGCCGGACTGGGCAAGATTGGCGACCGCGCCGAGGCCGCCCTCGTCGAAATAAAAGCCGCGACCGCATGGCTCCTGAATCGGGCGCCCGCGCTCAGGTCCGGTTCTTTCGCTGATGGATCGCCGTTTGCCGATGCTGACACGCTTGCCTGGCTCGATGAACTCGGATCCGAGCGCGTCGCTTCTTCCGCCAACGGGCGGCACAGCGGATCCGATTCGCTTGACGGAGTTGCCGAGGAAGCGCGGGAGTTGCTCGGAAAAGGACGATTAATCGAGGCGGCCGAAAGGCTTGAGACGTTTGGGCGCGGCGCGGGATCGGCCAGAACTCGTTTCCTGTCGCGCTTGTATATTTGCGAAGAGTTACTCGCGAACGGAGGCCTGCCGAATCTCGAAGCGCTGGCGATGCCGCTGCTCGATGAAATTGACAGCCATCGTCTCGAGCTTTGGGAGCCGGCGCTTGCCTCTCGCGCCCTGGACGTCGCGTACCGCGCGATGCCACCGGATCCTGAACCTGCCAGCGGTCTTCCAGCGCGCAGCACAATCCTGCGGCGGATCGCGCGCATCGATTATTCCCGCGCGTTGCGCTTGTCCGCGAGTTGACCTCCGCCTGCCGCGTGTCCGTCTGACCCCAATCGGGAGTTAGTGCGCGACCATTCCCGCGCAATCGATTGTCCGCGGGGGGACGCTAAAAGCGGATCGTGGTGTACAACGCCAGGACCAGAGCGTTGCCGGTCCTGCCGGTACCGTCGGGCCGGACTATGTATTGAAGGTCGGGCTGAATCGCCGACCACGAAGAGACTTGTACGCGATAGTTAAGTTCCAGCACCATTTCGTAGGTCTGAACGCTCTCGTGAACCGCGCGCTGCGCATCGCGGTAGTCGGGACTGGATTCACCGAACACCGCGAACGCTCCCAGCGCGTCGTCCTTGCGGCTGGGCACAAGGCCTCGATAGACGGGCCCGCCGTCCGCAAAGTACTCAGTGGCGTTGGTGGCAGGCGGAGAATAGGTAAATGTGAGGAATCCGGTGAGGCCCTGCGAGAAGCCATCGCACGCCCGGCGAAAGATACGTTGCTGAGCCAGAGCGTAAACCATCCAGTTGCCCGCGATTTCTCCGCCGTCGGGAAACGGATGCCTCGGTTCGCTGTCATACAGGCCGCCGAGCTTGATGAAGCCCGGATATCCAGCCTGCCGCAGACTTATCGGCCGATAGCCGAACTCCTGCATCACCGCGACCCCTGAATCGTGGCGGATGCTGAAATCGACACCATGATACTTGTTGCTCGCGAAGTTCTCCCAGGTGTTGTAAACGCCGGTCATCGAATAAAGGTCGGGCTCGAGGTCATAGCGTCCGCGAATCCCCCATGAGGCGAATGGATAGTTGGAAAGCGAAGCGTTGGTCTCGAGGCTGAGTGGGCTTCCGCAGATTCCACCGTTCTGCGAATAGCAATAGAAATTGGACACGGCAAAGTCGTCGAGCGCGTTGATCCGCCCAGCAACCACGTCGAACCTGCCTTCCAAAAAACCCTTCTCGATCGCCAGATGGTCGAGGCGGATGGTTTCGCCGCCATAGACCTGCTGAACCGGAAACAGGTTCGGTATGTCGGCGGAAGTGCTTTTTCCCTCCCGCTCAGCCATCGAGACCAGGAAAAATGTATCCGTAAGTCCCGCCAGTCGATCCAGATCGAAGAACGCCGCAGCGGAAAGCGTGTCCGCGTCGCGAACCGTGCGGACCCGGCCGGTTGCCGGATTCGCGGCGATCTGGTTTTCGTACGATCCCATTATCGCAATCCCTGCGTCATAGAGCTGATGCCGCAATCCGCCCCAATCGCCGGTCAGGGAATTCGTCTCCTCCCATCGCCCGAAATCATAGAGGTTTTCCAGATCGAGCAGGCCCCATCCCTGGCCAAAGCGCTCGTCCGGCACGCGCATCCACGGAGTACTCTCGGCAAAGCCCGTACCGACCGGGGGCACGCCCTCGCCAAAGAGCAACACCGCGACGATCCAAAACAAGACTCGGCAGCGCATCGGGCTCGTAAGACGGCGGTAGAGTGTAATGACAACCGCAACGCGCGCGTTTCGACGACATAGTTAACGTTTCGTGAACAGCAACTCTTGTAGGCAGATGTGCCCCGTTCTCACCGCTTTCATCAGCCGCAACCGATTAAGCGTGGAACTTTATCGGTGGCTGTGGCGGTGATGAATATCGGACACGTGAGGATGAGCGTGGGCTAAGGGTTGATGGACATGCGGATGGGAATGCGGCTCCATCATCGGTCCATCGTGTTCGTGCCGATGGTGCTCATCATGGACGTGGAGATGTGTGTGAACCACGAGCTCGTGCGTGTGCGGATGATCATGTGTTTCTCGGACGAGAGACAGCACTCCCGCAATCATGAGCATAGTCCCCGCGAGCTCCAGCGCGGTGGGAAGTTCGCGAAACACGACCAGCGAAAGGAATGCTCCGACGAAAGGCGCGGTCGCAAAGTATGCCGCTTCGCGGGCAGCGCCCAGCAGGCGAAGCGCCTTCACATCGAGCGTGATGCTCGCCCCGTAACATAGCGCTCCAACCAAACATCCGAAGAGCAGGGCCAAGGGCTCCGCCACGCTCCCGTGGCCGGATAACAGAGCGAGCACGAGCGTGCACAGGCCCGCAGCGCAACTCTTGATGTGAGCAATCGCAACCGGATCGCGAAGCGAAAGGCGCTGCGTCAGATTGTTGTCGATACCCCAGCTAAGGCACGCTCCCGCCACCTCGATCGCGCCGATCCAGCTCCCGCCAGGATAGCCGGGCGCGAGAGAGATCAGGGTTCCCCCGAGCATAACCGCCGCGGCCGCGAGCTTTTCACGCGAACCCAGGTGCTCGCGCAGAAGTCCCACGGCTATCAATGCCGTGAACGGTCCCTCCAGATTCAACAGAAGCGACCCCGTAAATGCCGAAATTCGCTGAAGGCCGTAAAGCATCAGCACCGGCCCCAGAATTCCGCCGAAGAAGATGATTGCGGCAATCGCCGGAATATCGCCGCGGCTTACCGGTGCCTCGCGCGATGCCGGCGAAGCGAGAAGGCGATAGGCTGACAGAGCGATGGCGGATCCCAGGTAGAGAAGCGCGGAGAGCATCAGAGGCGAGAGATCTGTGAGCAGGAGTTTCGCCGCCGGAGTGCTCGCTCCGAACAGCGCCGCCGCGCCCAAAGCGTAGCGAATGCCTTCTGCCTGAGCTTCTGACATCGGAATTTCTTCAATCCCTCTTCTGAACCAAAGCGTGGCAGACTCGAAATCAGTTGGGAACCGGCAGGCCTCCAGGCTCCACCTGAATTGGCAAGTCAGGGTCGCTCATCTGGTTCGGGACCGACGCCGCGAGAGAGGCTGATGATCGAGGGGGCTATCGGGTTCGAACGGAGCATCGCCCTCGAAGCCCCCCAGCAGTAACAGGAGCTTAAGCATCAGGCGCCCGGCGCGCGGAGTCGTGAGAGTGGGATCGAAGAGCGAATTGATCAACAGTCCCATCCAGATCGCGGCCGCCGCCGTCGCCGCGTCATCCACCGTCATTGCCTTCGGTCGGTGCGACTTGCTGTAGGCTTGTTTCAGAAACGTCTTGAATCGCCGCGCCTGCCGCTTCATCCGATCGAGCAGTTCCGGGTCGTGGGTTGCCACGCCCAGGAGTTGAAGCAACACGCTGCGAAAGCTGGGCGGCACGTTGCGGCGGTTGAAGAAGAAGCCAACCAGGTCACGGAATTGATCGTGCGGCGGTTTGTCGGCCAATTCGCCCATGAAGTCGAGGGTCTGGTCGTTGATTTGTTTCGACAGTTCGGTCAAGACCGCGTCTTTGTCGCGAAAGTAGTAAAGCAAGTGGCCCGGAGACATGCCGGCGCGCCGCGCGAGGTCGGTGAGGGAGGTGTGAGAAAATCCCTTTTCCGACATCGCCTGCAGCAACGCCTCCATGATCGCCGCGCGTCTGCGATCGACCGATCTGAATGCGGGATGCCGGCCGCGGCCGGTCCTTCGCACGCCTCTGCTCATCGCTCAAGCCAGGAACGAAACCCCCGACCTCAATTAGTCCATAAACTCTGAAAAAGCGATACTCGCGCACTTTCGGTCTTGACTTGCAGCCGCCGCTTCTCGAATAATTTTTAACCATCTCGAATATCTTTCAAGATGAGCTGAAAGACGGCGAATGGGCGGTCCGGTGGCGGCAGGCTTTGCGCCTATCAGAAGCGCCCCGCGCGGCCGCTCGGATGGATCCGAAAGGAGGCGGCAAAGGTGAATCATCGTGATTTTGTAGAGGCCGGCCGAGGCCGCATCTGCCCGTTTCGTCTCGTGCTTGCCGGGACGATGCTCCTGGCGTGGTGCGCGGGATGCGGCGGCAACTCGGGCTCGGGTTCTGCGACAACGGGGCCTTCCACCGGCGAGGCGCTGGTGGTCGGCGATGCCGGCGGGGTAGTGCTGGACGCCATCCAATCGCGGTACGGCATCTTTCGCGGGAAAGGCCGGGAAAACCCTCAGGCATTTTCGATGATCGTCTTTGATGGCAGTCGCACCACTCCTCAGGAACTTCAGAACAATCCCGGCGTAAACAACTTCCTTGCGGCCGGAAAACCCGTCGTGATTCTCAACAATACCGAAGCGCATCGCGCGACAGGCTTGTCCGGAAAGGTTTGGGCGCATGGGGAAGGAAGCTCACCGGCGGTCGCCTTTCTTATCCCCAAGGACGGGAATGGAACTCCTCAACAGTTGGTGCAGGTGGACTTTCCCGCCCATCCTCCCTCCGCAACCACCGCCGGCGTGGCCGCGGCGCAGAATGCGGAAGATTCGCCAACTCAGCAGGACAGCGAGCAATTTCTCGATCTGCTCGATGCCAGAAGTTCTGGCGCTCCCGGAAATATCGCGCCCGCTTCCATTGGCCCGGGTCAGACCATCCTGTCGTTCGACGAGATTTCCCCGCGCAGTCCGCAGCAGTCCTCGGTGCTGAACGGACAGCCGCCGCCACCGGGCACCGCGTGGGGGCCAAACGGCACGCAGCCTCCCAACTTCAGCACCTCCTTGAACGTCACGTTTGAGACTCGCGTGTACGCGATCTTCGAGGGTAATTCCGCCAGCACCTACCAGCACAAGATCATCGCACGGCAGTATCTGCTGGTCGGTCCCCCGAACCCTCTGGCGACTGAACTGGTGACCACTCAGTACGCGATAATCGGATCGAACTGGAACGGAAGGTGGCCTGTATACTCAACCTTGGGATTCAACAACAAATTCGAAATGGTCGTCCAACTGCTGTCCGGCCAAGTCCTTGGAATTAGCAAGAACCTGCCTGAGTCAATCAATGGCGTCACTACGCTGACGACTTCGGAACAGCACACCGAGACCCTTGGATTATCGACCACGTGGGGCGTCCAAAACGGCAACGGCCTCGGAACTGTCGGCGCATCCTGGAGCGATTCCTGGACCTGGGGAAAAGCGCAGACGGTTCAATTCCAGGACTGGGACAGCAATTCGCAGGTGGATATACCCGACGATGCGGCCATCTACAATTTCACCGCTTTCTCGGGAAGCGACGTTCCTTTCTCGGTGGTTAGTGACAATCAGCTCGAGCTCCCGCCGAACAACACGCAGATTGCGAACTCGTCCGCCCCATTCACCTATTTCCCGCTTTTCTCTGCTGTGCCCAACTTCAACCAACTGCAAACCAGCGCGATGACCAATCAGACCGAGACAGAATGGGAGACTGATCCCGGAAACCCGGTTCCCCCCGAAACCGCCCAACTGCTCAGCAGCGCGCAGCTTTTCCAGGGCGAGTTGCTGGAGTTGCTCCCGGGCGTGCTGGCTATACCCCTCCCCTTCGGGGCAGCATTCACAGGGATAGGAAACGTGGATATTGACCAGGTGATCGATCTGAATTTCGGAGCGCCCGCTCTGCAGCCGCCCGGTTGGAACGTCGCACAGAAACAGTCGGTCTCCGCGCCATGGACGCTGACCTTCGGACAACCCGTGCAAAAGGGATCGAACTGGACGGTGCCTGGGACCATCACCTTGAACACGCTGCAATCGTCGCCCACCACCATCAACCTGACCTACGTGGTGCAACCCCAGGAACCGTTGCTCACGCTGGGCGGCATCTGCCCGGGAAACCAGGAACCGTTCGCGCCGGGCCCCGGCGTAGTGAGCAATGCGCCGTTGTCAGTCACGATTCCGGCAAACTCCAAAAAGGTAAACATCGCGCCGAACTTCGAGGGCCTCGGAGGAGGAGCCGCCTACAATGTGCAGGTCGTGGCCTGGCAGCCATCGACCACCATCGACGGCAACACGATACTTAATCCACAATCGGCATACTGCATTACAGTACCCGGCTCGTGAGAGGGCTCGTTGTCGATCGATCGGGATCGATATTAGGTGTCATTTACCTGAGTATCTCTGGCGCACACCAGATGCTGAGATCGCCAAGGCATCCGACGATGCGAGCAAGGTTCCCGGAGTGAAGCGAGTCGACAACAACCTCAGTGCAAAACAATAAGAGGCGGGTATTCAGCACGAAAGAGGTAGGTGTCCGCGAACGCCGCCGCCTATCCTTGGAGTGCAATTTCTTCCGACTACACGCGACCGCGTGGATACGGTTGCGGAACTGCGATCGTCCTGTTGCAGCCACCGCCGGCGAAAATCGTCTTCTTCTCGCTCTTCATCGTGTTCGATTTTCGCCGGCTTCGACGCTGGTCAAAGCGATTCTGGCTGGCGAAGATACGCGCGCCGAAGCGAACAGAAAAACCGTCGTGACACGCCCCGAGTCACGGTGTCCGCGCTACCATAGAAGACGCCCGGGTCCGGTTGGAACCTTCGACGGCGGCACCCTACCTGACACCCAGGGCCCTGATGCGGGATGCCAAAGTGCTGGGCTTCATGCCGAGCAGTTGCGCCGCACCACGTGGTCCCGAGACTTTGCCGTTGGTTTGCTTGAGCGCGGAGATGATCGCGTCTCTTTCTCGCCGTTTCAATTCGTCGCGCATGGGAAGCGCGGTATTCGTCGCCTCGTCGAAATCATCACGCGGATGGTCGATTGTCCGCGAGACCGGCAATTCAAACTCAAGCGGCCTTCCTTGCGACAAGATGATTGCGCGCTCCACGACGTTCTGGAGTTCACGCACATTTCCGGGCCAGTCATACGACGTCAGCCGATTGAGCTCGTTCTGGGTTAGTCCTGGTTCCGGAAGGCTCATGCGCCGCGAGCTCTGGCGAATGAAATGTGCTGCGAGAAGAGCAATGTCTCCACGACGGTTTCGCAATGGAGGAACCTCGATAGGAAAGACGTTCAGGCGATAGTAGAGGTCTTCGCGGAAGCGGCCCGCCTCAACTTCCTTCTTCAGGTCGCGATTGGTAGCGGCTATAACGCGGACATTGACCTTGCGAGTCCGAGTATCGCCGATGCGCTCGAACTCCTGTTCCTGCAACACGCGCAGCAGCTTGGTCTGCAAGGGAAGGGGAACATCGCCGATCTCATCGAGAAACAAGGTTCCGCCGTCGGCCAGCTCGAAGCGACCGGGCCGGTCTTTGAGCGCGCCGGTGAAGGACCCCTTCACATGTCCAAAGAACTCGCTTTCAAAAAGACTCTCTGGCACCGCGACGCAGTTCAATTTCACAAGTGCTTGCCGATTGCGCGCACTTCCCTCATGGATCGCTTGCGCGACGAGCTCCTTCCCCGTGCCGCTTTCTCCCGTGATCAGCACCGTTGCTTCGGTCGGGGCCACCAGTCGAACCCGATGCATCACACTGCGCAATCCTGAGTTAACTCCGATGATGTCGCGAGAGTTCGGCTTGCTGCAGCCTGCGTCAGGAAATTGGTCGCTTCGAGCCCAGAAGTGAGTCTTGTCGTTCGCGGCCAATCCACGATCGGTCAGGTCGATCACGATGCCGTGCGCGCATCTACTGGTTGCTTCGGGCCTGGCCGCTCCCGCCACAGATTGTACCGCCGGCACAATTGCGGCATCGCTCGTGGCAAGGCCTTCTGTCTCGAGCGCAGCGGCCAGGAGGCGAGCAGGATTACTCTCCCCGGTCTCGCTCGTGTTCTGAGGCCTTGAGAACCCGATTGAAGAATTGGAGCAGTTCATGATGGTCCTCGAAAAGGATGGCATCTCCGGACGCCATGTGCTCGGCGCGCCCCTTCAGCGATCTTCCTCCGGAACGAAACTGAACGATAAAGGCGCGATGCGATAAAAATGATGCCGCCGTTTTCTCTGTCGTCGCGCGGGAGGTGCCGCGCGGATTCTTTCCGGTTGCCACCCGCGACGCTTTTCTCTTAACTGGCATAGGATCATCGTATTGGCACCGGCTTCGAGTGCCTACGACGGAGCCGTGTAATGCGCGTGTAATTTCCGTGGAGTTTTCGTGGGTGGACGGTCTTCCCCTCCATGAACGGCAATCCGGACCTCTGCTTCGAGCGCTTCAGACTAGACCGCCGCAATCAGGAGTTGAGGCGGGATTCCCGGCTGATTTCGCTGCGGCCCAAGGCCTTCGCGGTGCTCCAATACCTGGCGGAGAATCCTGCGCGGCTCGTTACCCACAGCGAACTGCTCAAGGCGGTTTGGGGGCCGATCGCGGTTAGCGACGGCCTTCTGCGCGGATACATCCGGGATATTCGTCACGCGCTCGGCGACAACGCGGAACATCCGCGCCTCGTCGAAACCATCCCGCGCCGCGGCTTCCGCTTCCTGGCAAAAGTCACCCCGGATTCCGGCCCCGAACACGCGAGCAGCGTGCTGCAATCGGCCGCACCTTTATCCTCGCCGGAGCTGATCGATCGCGATCAGGACTTGAGCACGCTTCATCGACACTTGCGTGTGGCGCTAGGGGGAAGACGGCAGGTCGTATTCATCGCGGGAGAAGCCGGGATCGGAAAGACGGCCCTGCTGAACGCATTTCTCGCCCAGGCAGACGCGGCCGGCCGGGTTCGCGCCGTTTGCGGGCAGTGCATCGAACAATACGGGATCCGAGAGGCGTACCTTCCGATTTTCGACGCGCTCGGCAAGCTCTGCCGGGGCGCGCAGGGAGAAGAGGCGCTCCCGATCCTGGCCCGCCATGCTCCGTCGTGGCTGGTGCAAATGCCGGGCTTCATTTCCGATGATCAGTTCGACGTTCTCAACAGACGAGTGCAGGGCACCACGCAAGCGAGAATGCTCGGCGAACTCTGTGAAGCGCTCGAAGTTCTGGCTGTGAAGCAGCCATTGATTCTCGGCTTCGAGGACCTGCAATGGAGCGACCCGTCGACGCTCGACCTCCTGTCGATCATCGCGCGAAGGCAGGAGCGGACGCAGTTGATGGTGATAGGGACCTACCGGCCGGCCGACGTGATCATAGCCGAACATCCGCTGCGAACGGTCGTGCAGGACCTTCATGCGCACCGGCTATGCTCAGAGTTGTGGCCCGACTATCTGACCGAGCTCGGGGTGGAGAAGTATCTCGACGGCCGGTTCCCCGACAATCAGTTTCCAGCCGGATTGAAGCAATTGATTCATCGCAACACGAGCGGAAACCCTCTGTTCGTGGGCGCCATTGTTGAAGAGCTGTCGCGCGACAAATCGGTCGAGCGCCGCGACGGCAAGTGGCGGCTCATCGGCGAGCCTGAACACATGAGCAGCTGGAACTCCCCAAGTCTCCGGCATCTGATCGACGGCCAGCTCTCCCGTTTGCGTCCCGGCGAGCAGCGCGTGATCGAGGCTGCGGCCATCGCCGGCAGTGAATTCACGCCTGACGTGATCGCGGCCGCTCTCGGAATGGATGTCAACGAAGCTGAGGAACACTGCGAGACGCTGGTGCGACGGCGCCAGGTGCTGCGCTTGGCGCGAAAGAATTCTTCGCGCGAACAGCCTGATCAACCGCGCTATGAATTTGCGCATGACTTGTATCGCGCCACCGCGTTTGATCGGACTTCCCAGGCCCGACGTCGCCGATGGTATCAGCGAATCGCGGAAAAAATCGTCGCCGAGCGCGGAGAGCAAGCCAGCGAAGCTGCGACGCAACTTGCCTACTACTTTGAGCACGCGGGGATGCTGACGGCCGCGGCGCATTTCTGCGCGTTGGCCGGCGAAACAGCCAACCAACGATTTGCCAACGCCGAAGCGCTCGGCCAGTTCCGTCGAGGAATCGAGCTGTTGAAATCCGTGCCCGCTTCCAACGAGCGCGACATCCTCGAACTGCGCCTGCAGGTCGGTCTGGCGTTGCCTCTCACCGGCAGGCAGGGATTTGAGTCGGAAGAGGTCGTTGCGGTTCTCTCCCGCGCCAGCGATCTGAATCAAAGACTGGGTGACAGCCCGCAGAGTTTCAGCGCCGTGCGCGGGCTCTATCAGCTTCTCATGGGACGCGGCGACTACCAGGGCACGCTTGACCTCTGCGACAAAATCGATCGCATCGCCGAGCGCGAGAGCGCTCCCGCGTTTATCGCGGAGGCGACGCGCCTGCGAGGCCTCAGCACTTTTTTTCTCGGACGGCTGATCGAGTCGAGAGATGCTCTTGCGCGATCGCTCACTTCTTATGGTCGCGAAGAGCGCAACTCCAGAGTCTTTGCGATTACCGATGATCCTCAAGTCACCGCTGCATCCGTTTTGTCGCTCGTACTGTGGATGCTTGGATATCCGGATCAGGCTTTGCTGCGCGCCGATGAGGGATTGCGCCGCGCTGTTTCGCTCGGCGCACCATACTCGATCGTCGTCGCACACAGCTTTCGCGCGATGCTCTTGAGATTTCTGCGCGACTACGATGCGACGATGAAGGAAGCGGAGTCCGCCAAAGCCGTTTCTGAGCAGCACGGATTTGCGCACTGGCGCGCGCAAGCATCGCTCGAACGCGGCTGGGCGATAGCCATGCAAGGCCGCCCTGCGCTTGGCATCAAGGAGATACGCTCCGCGCTAGGAGCAAGCTCGCTTGGGTTGGGTGGCTCGCTGTCAAAGCTCGCAGACGCGTGCCTATGCGCGGGGAAAACCGCGGATGGTTTGCGAGCGGTGGACGATGCGCTGAGCTTCGTACGCGAGCACAAGGAAGGCGCCTGGGAACCGGAACTTCATCGACTGAAGGGCGAACTCCTCCTGCAACGCCACGAACGAAGTCGGCGGCGGCGCAACCACGACGTCGAGCAGGCTGAAAGCTGCTTCCAGATCGCAATCGAGCGATCTCGAGAAACCGCCGCGAAGTCATTTGAACTTCGCGCCGCCATGAGCATCAGCAGATTGTGGCATAAACAGGGCCGGCGCGTGGATGCGCGCCGCGTCCTCGCCGATGCATACGATTGGTTTACCGAAGGCCTCGGTACACCGGACCTGGTAGAGGCGCGCCAACTGCTGGAGATTGAACATCGCCGCTAGCCGATGCACTTCGATATCCAGAGAGCAGGACCACGCGGCGCACCTCCGCTCGAAATTGCGCGATGCTGCGCGAAAGCGCAAAGAGCGGCAATCGCCGCGCAAGCCTGGATTTATAGTCGCGATGAAGCGGCATGGTCGCGATTCGAAAGGCGCAAAAACGAGTTGTCGCCAAATTTCGTTGGATTTTTTGAGATTTGAATCAACCAATCGTGATCCAATGTTGAGTATCGGCGCCATTGTTCAAGGTTCATGGCGGCATGGGCGTTGCTTCTCGGATGGATGCCGGTCGCGAAGCGGGGAGAAAGCCTCGTGGACTCTTTTGAAGCCGATCAATCTCGCGAATATCGGCGAAGGCTTCAGGGATTTCCGCGAACAATCGCAATAGCGCACTTCCTCAGACGCTGACCGCGCCGGCTCACATGACCTGCGCCCCTGGCGCATCTTGAGGCGGACCATGGACATTGGACTCTTGATAGTTCGTGTGGTTTTCGGGCTGACGCTGACGGCACATAGCGTTCAGAAACTTTTCGGATGGTTTGACGGCCCTGGCATTGGCGGCACCGCGAAGATGATGGAGCAGCTTGGCTTTCGACCGCCGCGGCTGCAGGCCGTGGCCGCCGGACTCGTCGAAGGAGGTGCCGGACTGAGCCTTGCCGCGGGCCTTCTGACCCCGCTGGCTGCCGCCGCGTTCATCTCGGTGATGCTGGTAGCGACGGTGAGCGTACATCTGCCGAGAGGCTTCTTCATTCAAGAGGGCGGCTGTGAATACACGGTCGCGCTTGCCGCCGGGGCGTTGGCCTTGGCCTTCACCGGTCCCGGCGCGCTGTCGCTCGACAATGCGCTCCGTTTGGATTGGTCAGGTACCACATCGGGTGTCGCAGCGCTCGCGATCGCAATCGCGGGCGGAGGTATGCAGCTACTGACCAGAAGCCGCGTTCCGGCGCACATCAGCCCCTCCATCGAGAAGTCGCGGGTCGTCGGATGATGGTTTTAGGCCGGCGAGCAAAACCAACTGTGTCTCGCGCTGCGTCATCGTTCTCTGGTTGCTGACTCAGGGCCATGCGAATCGAGGCGAACCCCTGAGGAGCGAAAGCGGGATCGGGGCGGACTCGAACCATCAGGCAGATGCGCCGATCGCGCAAGCGCCGGGTCGAAAGGAAACCGCGCGCCCCGTAGTCGTGCAGGACTTCGAAAGATACTTGCCGGCGTATGCGGTGTGGAACCCGAGGCGAGAATTTTCAGACAGTGCGGTCTGTTTGCCGTCTGCATAGTGCTGGCGAGTGCGGCTGCTCTTTGCCCTTCATCCAGGGCCGACAGCGCTTGCCCGGAACCGGGCGACTACTCGCTGCTGAGGTTCGACGAGAACTACGACTATTTGAAGGACCCGAGATGCAGGAACGACGTTTGGGATCCCATAAAGTACATCGCGCTAAACCGATCGGGAGCATACGTGTCCTTCGGTGGTGAAATCCGCGAGCAATACGAATTGCTCAACCACGACCTATGGGGAGCGGCTCCCGCCGACAATCACGGATATTCCCTGCAGCGTTACGAGTTGCACTCCGATCTTCATCTCAATGAGCAGGTTCGGTTTTTTCTGGAACTGTACAGCGCGCTCGAATACGGACGCCCCGGAGGCCCGCGATTGGCCATCGATCAGCAGCAATTGGGGCTGGAGAATGCGTTCGTCGAATTCAACGCTCCGATCGATGACCACAGCGACTCGGTCAGGGTTCGCCTCGGCTATCAGGAGATGGAGTTCGGTTCCGGCAGGCTCATCGATGTACGCGAAGGGCCAAACGTGCGACAGAACTGGGACGGCATTCGCCTGACGCTCTTCCTTCATGGATGGCAAGTGGACGCGTTTGGAACTTCCGTTCCCAGGAACACGCTGCTCGGGACCGGTTCGGGAATTTTCGACAACGGCCCGGCGTCCGGACAGTGGTTTTGGGGTCTGGGCGGAAAGGGACTTCTTTTCGCGGAGGGTCGATTGGGTGTCGCGCTGTACTACCTCGGGTTCGCTCGGCCGGACGCACAGTTCGAGGCCGGAACGGCGCATGAACTGCGCCATACACTGGGCACCCGAATCTTCGGCCGCAGGGGTCCTTTCGATTTTGAGGTGGAGTGCGATCTTCAGCTTGGAAGGTTCGGAACCGAAAACATCCTCGCATGGATGATCGCGGGCAACGTCGGCCATACGTTCGCGTTCCCTCTATCGCCTCGGCTTGGTTTGCAGGGTCACTCCGCCAGCGGCGACCGTTCTCCCGGCGGTTCGATCCTGCGCACCTTCAACCCGCTCTTCTCCAAAGGAGGAGACTTCGGAGATCTGAATATCCTGAGCGCCGCGAACCTGACTGACATTCGCCCTTCATTGAGCATCGTTCCGGCGGAGCATTGGACGGCGGAGGTGGATTGGGACTTCTTCTGGCGGCAGAGCGCCGCGGACGGCATCTACCTGCTCAACGATCAGCTTCTGCGTCAGGCGAACGGCAGTGATGCGAGCTATGTGGGTAGCCAGCCGCGCGCCGCGATACACTGGCAGGTGGATCGCCATCTGTCGTTCGAGAGCGCCTACGAATACTTCTGGTCGGGTCCGTTTCTGCACCAGAGTCCGCCGGGCCGGGACATCAATTACTGTTACGTCCGAATGACCTACAAATTCTGATCGGGGAGTCGCCGATGGATAGAGACATTTCGCGCCGACTGCTGTGGCACGGTGTGCTGCTTTTCCTGCTGGGGTTGATGTCGGGCTTCGCTATCCCGTTCATGGTTAATCGACGGATGGGGTTGTCGGATCATTTGGTGGGAACGATGGGAGGAATGTTTCTCGTGCTCCTGGGCCTGATATGGTCGCAATTGCGGCTGTCCGATGGTCTATTGACGGCGACCTTTTGGCTCGCGCTGTACAGCTCCTATGCGAATTGGTTGACAACGCTGCTGGCGGCGGCCTGGGGCACTCACGCGAATGCCCCGGTCACGGGAGTGCAATTTCACGCCGATCGATGGAAGGAACTGGTGGCCGCGGCCGGATTCAATTCGCTCGCGGTTGCCATGGTCATCGTGTGCTTTCTGCTGCTCCGGGGACTGCGGGGAGGATTCGCCAATCGGCGTGAACCGGTTGCGGGACGAGGCTTAACCCAGTTTGAGGACTGCCGGTAACTTCTGCCGGAGCTTGCGCGGCCGCAGTATCTCATCGTCCCGTATCAGGCTGCCGCAAAGCGGGGGCCGAACCGGTCGAATTGTGTTAGTAATCGACTGCGGCGAGTAATCCAGCGCTCCGGGAAGACCAAGCAGTGAGAGAAAGGAGCCGCGCGGTTGGAACGTCGCACAGAAACAGTCGGTTTCCAGGCCATGGACGCTGACCTTCGGACAACCCGTGCAAAAGGGATCGAACCGGACGGTGCCAGGGACCATCATCTGAAGGCGCCTGGATGGGTTGGATTCCCGTGTGGAGGACACCGAGCAGCTCCAATCAATCGGATCCTTCTCTGTGTTCGGTGATCAGCGACGGCTTCGTCACCAAGTTACTGGCGAGACAATGTCAGATGATTTTCCACTTCATCATGCCTTTGAACATCATCACGCGAACGATCCGGAGGTCATCGTTACCAAGCTAAAAGTCACGGCGATGCCAAATCGGGGGCGATAGCCACGGGAACTCCGGGGAATCGCTGACACCGGGCCCGTGGAGATAAGGAGACGGGCGCACGATGTACAGTCTGCGCACACACGCAATAATCTCCTGCGGCTTGTTCGCGGTGATCGTTTTGATGGCGATGGTCGGGAATGCGCTGCAATCCAGCGGAATCATCAAGCATCCCCAGGCACTGCAGACGCCGGCGAAGATCGTCTTCTTCTCGCTCTTCGTCGTGTTCGGATTTTCGCTTGTTCCCACGATGGTCAAGGCATTCCTGGCGGGCCAGGCTGCGATCGGAAACACGGACAAGGGCCTCATCAAATTAGTCGAACGGCATCAACTGGCCCTGATCTGGGGAATCTGGAGCCTTTGGATCGCCGGTTTCATGGTGGCGCTGCCGACCATGATCCGCAGCGGCTTCTTTGCCGACTTAGGCGGATCAAACACGCCCGGCGGAAGTAGCGACTCGGAGCTCGCGCGCGAGATAGCCAGGATGCCGGTGCAGGGCACGCTGGTCGCCGCGCCGGGCATGACGATCGAAGAGATGCTCCGTGGTTCGAGCTTGAAGATTAGCCAGGGAGCCAATCCGATGCCGGGCCAGTCGCAATATGCCGGGGGCGCGATCTTTGACTTCCGTGTCGCCGGGACCGGAATCGAGTTCCATCGCTGCCGATACTACTTTGTCACCACCTATACAAAGGACCCGGCTCGCATCGAGGCTATCAACGTTGGCACTTCGCCGCGGAAGTTCACTCGCGCGGAACTCGGTACGGCGAACGCGGCGCTGCGTGCACGACTGAAGGCCGACGGCTGGCTGACGGGCCACGAAGTCTATCGCACCGGGGAGGACCAGCAAATCCACGGCGGCAGGACCCGCGGCGATGAGGGCATCCTGTGGCTCAAGGGCGACATCGTCCTCAACATCGAAGAGCGGCGGCTCGACGATCCCCAACCCGGCGAGGACCTCGCGACCGCGGGCGAATGGATTCAGTACATCGATTTGCGCACCCGCAGCGACTATCCATCGATCGACCGCTACGTCTTCGCACCGCCGGAAAAGTGAACGGATGGACGCATCGAAGGGCCTGACTGACAGACTTGCGAACTCTATTTCATGAACATTCAGTCGATACGCAAAACGATCTTCCCGCGCATGTACCCGCGCGCGCCCAGCTCATAGGCCTCGCGGGCCCGGGCAAGCGGATAGACGGCTGAAACGATCGGCTTGAGAATTCCGCGATCGGCGAGTTCCGCCAATTCGGTCAAATGGCCGCGATCGGGCTCGACGATGAAATACACGGCGCGGATTCCAAGCTCGGCAGCCGTGGCTGCCGACGGTTCTTCCGCCACTGAAAGCAGCGATCCGCCGCGCCGGAGGACCTTCCAGGAGCGGTTGAGCGCGTCTCCGCCAACGGTATCCATCACCACGTCCACGTCGCGGAGCGTATCCTCGAAGCGGGTCGTGGTGTAGTCGATGACCTCGTCCGCTCCCAGTTCCTTCACAAACGCTGCGTTGACGGCGGAGGCGGTTGCGATGGTGTGCGCGCCTATCCATTTGGCAATCTGCAGGGCATAGCTGCCGACGCCGCCCGCGCCCCCGTGAATCAGCACCCGCTGCCCGCGCTCGAGCGGCGCATGGACGCGCAGCGCCTGCCATGCGGTGAGCGCGGAAAGCGTCATCGTGCACGCGCCGACATGATCGAGCGACGCCGGCTTGGGCGCGAGATGAGCGGCCTTGATTGCGACGAATTCCGCGGCCGCACCGTCGCGCGAGAAATCGACCAGCCCGAAGACCGCATCTCCCACATCGACATCCGTCACCGCCGCTCCGGTCGCCGCGACGACGCCGGACATTTCATGCGAAGGAATCAGCGGTTTGCTCCAATCCTGATACCATGAAAACTCTCCCGGACTGATGGCTGCTGCGTGAGTTCGAACCAGCGCATCGTCCGGTGCCAGAATCGGTCTCGGCACTCGTTCGTACACCACTGATTTAGGCTCCGGCTTGTAGATTCGGACGGCATTCATCTCTTGCATACTAATCACCTGATTGCGGGCCGTGTTGCTTGATGCGGCGTTGACTGGAGCAAGCATCGCGCCGCTGACGTACTGTGCGACTAGTTCATGGAGCGGACCATCCGGGTCGCAAAATCTCGCGCAACGCGCCCGCCGACTGCCTGGCCGACGAGCAGGCGATGGAGCTGGAGTACCCCATCCTCGACCTCAGATGCAGGCAGAGGCTTGTACTTGCTGAAGCTCTATCAATGGTCCTGTCGGGGAAATCGGAAATGCCGAAACACGATTTCTCGGCAATTTTCGCTAAACTTCGAGACTTCAATTGGTTTGAACATCACTCCGACATTTCAAAATCCAAGTACTAATCAGGCTCTCTTGACGGCACTCACGTTGCTCACTACGAAGCGCGTCGATTCCAAACCAGAAGAGTGAGCGGCGAGTGCTTCGAGTCGCTTACCGGAAACGTCTCCGCCGGTCGTTGATGGCAAGGCCGGATGGCCGAACTACTCAGCGCGTGCGGCGCCTGTCCGGCAAAGTACGTGCGGTGATGTTCGAAGGGAGGCCCAAAGATCATGTCACATTCCAGTTCCGCTCTCGTCATTCCCGATTCTTTGCTCGCGAAAGAGGCCACAGGCATCCTGCGTGAATATTCGACCGAGCTCCTCTTCAATCATTCCATCCGCGTCTACCTCTTCGCGGCCGAGCAGGGTCGCCAGCGAAAGCTCCGCTTTGATCCAGAACTTCTCTACGTCGCAGCGGTGTTTCACGATCTCGGGCTCGTCAGGAAGTTTTCGAGCGAGAACGAACGATTTGAGGTCGACGGCGCGAATGCCGCCCGTCAGTTCCTCACCGCGCACCACCTCCCTGATGAGCAGATACAAACTGTCTGGGAAGCCATCGCCCTGCACACCACCCCCGGCATCACTCAGTACATGCGCCCCGAAGTGGCTCTACTCCATTCGGGTGTCGCTCTCGATGTGCTCGGAAAGGGGTTCGATCAGTTTCCATCGGAGACGCGCGAACAAATCGTGGCCAGGTACCCTCGCATACATTTCAAAGAGGGCATGGTTCAGGCGTTGTTCCGCGGCTTCGCGCATAAACCCGGCACCACCTACGGCACCGTCAACGCCGGCGTCTGTGAACGCTTCATCTCCGGCTACAAGAGCCCCAACGCCTGCGACCTGATTGAAGCATCGCCCTTTCCCGATTCCTGATCTCATTCCTGAAGGAAAAGGGGGACGCCCATCGGAGACCGTGCGATTGCCCAAAGATGCTGGAGTGTCGAATCCGCTGGTACGCACTGCGGTCGCTCTGCCTAACGCATCAAGAAACGCCATGTGAACCGACAAGAGGGCTCCCTTCGAGGCGCGTGATTGCCTGGATTAGGGAGGATTGCGGTCCGAGAATTCCTCTCGGGGGAATTTGACATCTGATGCTTGATGCATGATGATCAATTCGTGCGCACAACTCTGGACATCGATGAGGACGTGCTTGAGACCGCCAAGGAGCTGGCGGCGCGGCGTGGCACCACCGCCGGCCGCGTCATTTCCGACCTCGTTCGTAGTGCGCTCGCTCCCCGCGGCCAGGGCGTGAAGAAAAGACAGGGCGTGCCCGTTCTGCCTCTTCGCAAGGGGGCGGGACTGGTCACGCCGGAGATCGTGAATCGCCTGCGGGACGAGGCATAGCGCGAGATGGTCGCGCTTCTGGATGTGAACGTGCTAGTGGCGCTGTTCGATCCGAGCCATGTCCATCACGAGGCGGCTCACGCCTGGTTCGGCGTCCATCGCAAACATCGATGGGCGACGTGTGCGCTGACGGAAAACGCGTTCGTGCGGGTCGTGTCGAATTCAGCCTATCCCGGCTCCCGCACTACCGTCGAGGACGCGGCGGCACGGCTGCGAACATTCTGCTCCGAGCGGCAACATGTCTTCTGGACGGACTCTGTGAGTGTTCGCGAAGACGGACGCTTTCGATGGAATCACGTCCAGGGTCATCGTCAACTAACGGATGTCTATCTGCTCGCGCTCGCGGTAGCGAACCAAGGAAGGCTCGCCACGTTCGATTCCACGATCTTGCTTCGCGCCGTCGAGCGCGCCGAAGCCAAAAACCTCGAACTGATCCCGGTGTAGGAATTCTGGCGTTAGCTGGTGGAGGCGGGGGAAATTGCCTGTGCCGACCTCTACGCCGATCCTGAAGTATTTGATTTTCCGGCACGTTTAATACGACCAATGCGTGCAAAACGCCGACTTCAGGTACGCACAGGTAGACGGATTTTGGACCTAACGGATGTTAGATCGGATGCCCATCAGGAAGGGCCTTCTTCAAAATGGGCTTTTACCGAAGCACGCGCCTCAAGAGCAAGTTCTAAGACCTTCCGAGCTTGACAAAGCAGGGTCTTGTCGCGAGCTATGTCTTCGACCGCACCGCTCTGGAATTTTCCGCCATGAAACAGGTTGTTCCGAGCGCGGCGAATGGCGTCGAAAAGCGTGGTAACATCGTGGATTCGAATGCACTTCCAATCGAGGTCATCACTCTTAACAATCTGCTTTTTTGGTGGTTTAGCCAGCAGTTTGTCAGCGATATTTGAAGATTTTACCTTCTCGAAAAAAGCGCTCCCAAGCTTTTTGGCGAAACAATTCCAGTCCGCTTCTGCGCCGTCGTTCTTCTCACTACGCCTCTTCAGAAACCCGCCGCGTTTCAGTGCATATTCGAAGCGTGCGAAGTAAGCGAAAAATGAGATGGCTTCCTCAGGAAGCTGCCTCACCAGAGCGTCAAGCTTGTTTGACGACATTAAGGACCTACAGTTTGCTAACGTCGAGATACTTCCTGAACTTACCGGCGATCACGTCCACCTGGTTTCTCGCCCACTCAACCTCTGCTTGTTGCGCCTTTGCGATTGCTTCGCGCTCAGCCTGAGGCGCTCCCATATCCAAGGCTCGCTTCATATTCCTGTTCGCATCGACGAGATTCCCGCCCCGTTTGAAGAGCTCATCGCGGTATTTCTTGATGTCTGGGCCAAACAAGAAATCCGCGTTCGCTGTGGCGAACCAGAACTTCACGACCTCCTCAGACGTAACGCCCACCGTAAACATCTTACCCAGCACATCTCTCATCGCCTGGTATGCCTGAAATCGGCGATCAAACAGATCGAGCTTGACCTTTCCTCGGCTCGTTTTCCACTGCTGCCAGGCAACATAAGCGATAACGACAGCGGTGATTTGTGCGAGCGTGATACTCTGGAGAGATTGGACTCCGACCCATGCATAAAAAACGACTGCCTCCCACCACATCTGAGTTTTCCCCAGCCCGCAGTTGCGGGATTGTCAGGAAAGTTTACACTTAAAGTGATGCAACTCGAACAACAGGTCGTAGCCCAACTTTCCCGCGGAGATGCCGAATGAGAACGCCGGCAAAATCATCCTCGATGCCTGCTGTGGCGGTCGGATGTTCTGGTTCAATAAGAAACATCCGGACGTATTGTACGTAGATAGTCGAATCGTTCCCCCAACCAAGCTCTCAAATGGCGCGACCTTCAGCGTTAGTCCCGACAAGGTCATGGACTTTCGATCGCTAGATTTGCAAGACGAGACCTTCTCGCTCGTTGTTTTCGATCCGCCGCATGTCGTGAACGCCGGCAAGGCTTCATTCCTGGCAAACAAGTACGGTTATCTCAGCAAGAACACATGGAAGGAGGACCTCAGGCGCGGATTCAGCGAGTGTTTTCGAGTGCTGAAGCCGAACGGCGTTCTTATCTTCAAGTGGAACGAGTGCCACATTCCTCTGCTAGACGTGTTGGCGCTTACGTCTATCGAGCCACTGTTCGGGAATCGTGGCGGCCGGTCATACAAAACTCACTGGCTATGTTTCATGAAGTTGGACGCTTCACCATAGTGAAGGCGGGGGAAATTCCCTCTGAATCAGCCCGTGGCGATCAATAAGGCTCGCTAAAGCTCCCTATAACGAGTACGTAATAGGTACAGTGCCAAATCAACACGTATAGAAAAGTCAATGAAATCAGCTACTTAGAGCCGACTTCAATGGTGGAGGCGGGGGGAATTGAACCGCTCTCAGGATTTGCCGCCTGCTACTGAGAAAGTGCTTGATTCTCCCACAAAATCAGGGACTTTTAGCGATTTTCCGGAACATCTAGACCGCCCCAAAACGGCCCAGAAAGGCCTCAATAATCCCGAAAAACCGGACCGGGTCCGGTCGGCGAAAAGGAAACCGGGGAATGAATAGGTTGGAGCCGGATGCTGTGCTTTTTACGATGAGCACGGCAAGAAGGATCAAGAAGGATGAGGAGAATGAAGACGTTTGGACAAGTCATTCGCGAGGCGCGCAAGTCAATTGGTTTCACCCAGAAGGCAGTGGCGGAACGGCTTCGGCGCGGAGACGGTCGCAAGGTTTTGCCGCCGTACCTCAATGATTTATAACATGACCGGCGCTATCCGCCTGAAGATGATGTGATCGGGCAACTTGCCAAGATTCTCAACCTCGCGCCGGCTGTTCTTTACTTCTATGCTAGGCGAGTCCCGCCAGACGTGAGGCGCGACGCCACGGAGAACGAAGTAGAAGCCGCTTACAGAGCGTTTCGGCGCGTAATCGATGATGCAGCAGACGGGCGATGCTGACTCAAGCGTTGACCGGAGTTCTGAAGAGGGGAATCCGCGCTGTCGACTAAGCTCGGTCCCGGCTCAGGGGTTTGCCTTTTAGAAGATGTCCCCATATGACCGATTTCCGGCAGTTTGCCCCTCGGAGGGGTAAACTCCGTGACACTGAATTCCTTGGGCGTAGTAGGTGAATAAGGTTGGTGCCTGGGGCGGTACAGGCGTGATCCGCCGAACGAAGCAGCGATAGCGGACAATCAAATGAGGCGCTGGTCAATTCAACGATCAGCGAGACTACGACCGCCCTTGACCACCGGAGCGCCGTCGAGCAAATCCTCGGATCCCTTGGCGATCACGATGTCACCGGGTTTCACAGGTCCGAAGACCTCTACAAGCTCGGCCGCTGCCTTACCACGTTGGACCGCCACCCTCTTCACGCGTCCAGCCTGAACGAGCTCCACAAAAACGCCGTCCGGAGTTTCGACCACGGCGGACGCGGGAACGAGCACGGATGCCGCTTGGCGCCGAATCGGCCACTGGACTTCAGCGAACATTCCGGGATCGAGTAGGTGATCGTTGTTATAGACGTCAGCTTCGACGGCCATCGTGCGCGTGCTCGGGTCAACCCAGTGTGACACCCTGCTGATGGTCCCCGAGAATTCGCGACCCGGATACGCCCTGACACGAAATGTCACCTTGCCGCCTTCGCTAACCGCGCCGGCGTCTGCCTCGGGCACTGGGACCGTCAGCCGAAGATGCGCGATCTGCTCGATGCGCAGCATCGGAACAGCGCTGGTGAGCGGCTCTGCTGGCGGGCCCACCAGCGCGCCGGGGTGCACGTTGCGTTCGGTGATATTTCCATCGAAAGGTGCCATAATTACCAAATAGTCCGCCAGCGACTTCAAGGAACGGACCCGCTCCTGGTCGCCCGCCACAATCTGTCGCGATACTTCGATTTCATTTTCCGATACGGCCCCTTTGGTCTTGGAGGCGTCGACCAGCCGTCCGTACGTCGATCGGTCGCTGCGCAGCGCCGCCTCTGCCTCGGCCGTTTGGGCAATCAACTCGGGTGCGGAGAGCTTTACGAGCAGCTGCCCCCGATGAACGATCGAGCCACGATCGACTGGGATCTCAGCAACAAAGCCGCGCACCTTTGGATAGATCGCGACGACCTCCCAAGGAACGAGCTCGGCGGGAAGTTGCTCGGTCACAGAGATTCTCCGCGAAACCGCCGCTACGACCTCTACCTGTCGCGGGGCATTTCCTGCGTCGGACGAACGAGCGCCGGGAACGGAGGAATGGTCGCAAGCGGCGAGAAGCATCATCAAAAGCGCAAGCCAACGCTTCATGATTCACGCCCGTCGTAGTTAACGCTTTCCGGATCGTCGGGATCGAGTGAATCAGATTTTGCAGGTCCTTTTCGGGAGAGCAGGACAAACACCGCAGGCAGAATGAAGAGGGTCGAAAACGACGAGGCCCCCAGGCCGCCGATCACTGCGAGCCCGAGGGGCGCGGTTTGCGTGCCGCTTGCGCCAAGGCCCGACGCCATCGGAATCATACCCGCGATCATGGCGAGCGTCGTCATAAGAATCGGGCGCAGGCGTCCGTGTGCTGCGGCGGCTATCGCGGGAGCCGGGTCGTCCCCGTCGCGCCGGCGCTGGCGTGCAAACGTCACGAGCAAGAGTGCGTTAGCCACCGAGATGCCGATCGCCATTATCGCGCCGATGAAAGACTCAATGTTGAGGGTTGAGCCGGTGAGGAACAGAATCAGAACGACCCCGACGAGCACGCCGGGGATCGTCGAGACCACAACCAGCGAATCGCAGAGCGATTCGAAGGTCGCAGCCAGCAGCAGCAGAATAACTACTATCGTCAGCAATAGACCCTCGCGCAGGCCCGCCAGCGTGGACAGCATCTGCTCTATCTGGCCGCGCGTAGCGACCGTTACGCCGCGGGGAGGGGCACCGAGGTTCGCGACCGCTCGCTCGATCGCGGTAGCGGCGCGGCCCAGGTCGCTGCCTTCAAGATTAGCCACCACACTGAGAGTACGCTGATTATTGATATGGTCGATCTGACCAAAGCTCTTCGCAGGAGCCAGCGATGCCACGTCGTCGATCAGGGGCCGTGGAGCACCGTCGGGCATCACCGGCAGATGGCGCAATTCGTCAGCGGACGACATCAAGTGTTGCGGCACAAAGACCCCAACGCGATACGGGACACCGCTTTTCGGATCGATCCAGAAGCTCGGGCTGATGAGCAGGCTTGAGGATGTCGCGTCGGCCACCGATGCGGCTACCTGATCGACGCTGACCCCAAGTTGCCCGGCGCGGACGCGATCGATATCGACGTTGACTGTTGGATAGTCCAGCGCTTCCGCCAGCTGAACGTCTCGCAACGAAGGAATTTGTCTGAGCGCGGTTTCTATCTTCGCAGCGAAGCCTCGGACTTCCTCGATATTGTTCCCGGACACCGTAACCCTAGCGGGGGTCGGGGAACCGAGGTTGAGGATCTGAGATACTATGTCCGCCGACTCGAACGAGAACCTTACGTCGGGCAGGCGCTTGGCAAGCCTGCTCCGTAGTCTTTCCTCGAGCGCAGGTATGGAGAGCGCAGCGCCCTTATCCAGCGCCACAAGCAGCACGGCCTCTTGCGGCCCCCCGTTCCACAAAAAAATAAGATTGATTGGGTATTCCCACGGAGCATTGCCGACGGTGGCGAGTGTGATACCCACAGATTGGTCGCCTGCCTCTTCACGGATGATCCGGTCGACCTGGCGCACAATATCCTCTGTCCGCTCCAGTCGGGTGCCGGCAGGTGCCCGGATTCGGATCTGGAACTGGCCGCTTTGGGCGACGGGAAACAGCTGCGTCCCGAGGTTTTCACCGACCACAAGCAGG
This sequence comes from Pseudomonadota bacterium, assembly GCA_021323675.1. Taxonomy (GTDB): domain Bacteria; phylum Desulfobacterota; class Binatia; order Binatales; family Binataceae; genus JAFAHS01. The sequence goes on from JAJPKP010000086.1 coordinate 220,816, forward strand.
GCGAGCAGCGATATCGCAGCATAGGCCCCGACGGCAAGTCGCGGGCTGGCCACGAAGCGCCGCACGAGCCCGGAATAACGGTCCTGCCAACGGACGAAGAAAGTTTCTTCGTCTCGCTCTTCCCAACCGGTTTTCGCAAGCAACCAGACGGTCAGCACCGGCAACAGGGTGGCAGTCAACAGATAGGAGGCAATCATCGAAAACCCCA